>NZ_CP091508.1:0-737280 GCF_022870865.1 Uruburuella testudinis | reverse complement strand
CCTTCAAAAGTAGACATACCGTAGAATGACAGCGATACCACCAAGAATTTCAAAATCGGGTCGGTACGCAGTTTGTGCCATGCGCCGGAAAGGGTCATGATACCGTTAATCATACCGCCCCAAGAAGGCGCAAACAGAATCAGCGACAACACCATGCCCAAAGACTGTGTCCAGTCGGGCAGCGCGGTGTAGTGCAGATGGTGGGGGCCTGCCCACATGTAGGTAAAAATCAGCGCCCAGAAGTGCACCACAGATAAGCGGTAAGAATACACCGGGCGGCCTGCCTGCTTGGGCACGAAGTAATACATCATGCCCAAGAAAGCGGCGGTAAGGAAAAAGCCCACGGCATTATGGCCGTACCACCATTGCACCATGGCATCAATCGCACCGCTGTAGAGCGAGTAGGACTTCATCGGGCCGGCAGGAATCGCCAGGCTGTTAACGATGTGCAGCAGGGCTACGGCCAGAATAAACGCGCCGTAAAACCAGTTGGCCACATAGATATGCTTGATTTTGCGGGTAGCGATGGTGCCGAAAAACACTATTGCATAGGCAACCCAGATAACGGTAATCAAAATATCGATCGGCCATTCCAGCTCGGCATATTCCTTACCGCTGGTAAAGCCCAAAGGCAAGGTAATGGCGGCCAGCACAATCACCAGCTGCCAACCCCAAAAGGTGATGGCCGGTAAGATATTGCCGCCAAACAGGCGTACATTACAGGTGCGCTGCACAACATAGTAAGAAGTAGCGAACAAACCGCTACCGCCAAATCCGAAAATCACCGCATTGGTATGCAGCGGACGCAGGCGGCCGAAGTGAAACCACGGGCCGATATTCGACAAATCCAGGGACGGGGCAAACAATTGGGCGGCGATAATCACGCCGACCAGCATACCCACAATACCCCAAACTACAGTCATGATGGCGAATTGGCGCACCACCTTGTAGTTATAAGTTTGCGTTTCCATGAGGGTCTCCATTAAACATGGCAATTAACACCTATCGGTTTGCTTCGGCTTTCCAGACCACACCAAAGATATACCCGATTTTTCTTAATTTAACACCGCCGATAACAAATAAACGTACCAAGCGGAAGCTTAACTGGGGTATTCTAAATCAAAACCGGTACCGCACCAAGCCAAATCGGCACAAAACGGTAAATTTTACGGCTTGAAAAAATTCCCTTCAGTCAGTTTTTGTAAGATTATAGATTAACTACATAATGTTTCTTGACACAAATCAAGGAGCGCTTAAAGATTATACAAATCTTAACATTTAAGGCCTTATTCATGCTTCAATACCACATCATTGCGCAGCCACACAGCCATCAATGGCAGATTTGCATTAAATTAGAGCAAAACAGTAACACTTCTTTACAGTTAAGCCTGCCCAACTGGGTGCCCGGCAGCTATCTGATCCGCGATTTTTCCCGCCATATCATCCAAATTAACGCCACATGTAACAACGAAACTGCCGAAATCCGTCAAATCAGCAAAAATCATTGGCAAACCGAAGCGCGGGCGGGAGCGTGGCAAATTTGCTACACCGTTTACGCTTACGACTTATCCGTACGCGGCGCCTATCTCACCTGCGGGCGTGCTTTTTTCGACGGCGCCTGTTTGTTTTTAAGTGTCGGCGGGCGCGAACACGAACCGCACCAAGTGATTCCGGCACAGCTGCCCGCAGACTGGCAAACCGCCACTACCCTGCCCCGGCTTGACCCCAATACCTTTCAGGCGGCCTCTTATGCCGAATTAATCGATCACCCCGTTGAGTTCGGCAATATCGAAACGCTGACATTCACAGCAGGCGGCATTCCCCACCGCATCGCCATCAGCGGTCATTATGCCGATTTCGACCGCGAACGGCTGGTTGGCGACATTCAAAAAATCTGCACCGCCGAGCTGGCCATGTATCCCGAGCCGGCGCCCTTTCAAGAATACCTGTTTCTGCTGCATGTCGGCGACAAGCTTTACGGCGGCCTCGAACACCGCAGCAGCACCGCCCTGCTGGCCGACCGCAACAGCCTGCCCGCCTCCAATATGGCCGAACCAAACGATGACTATATCCAGCTGCTGGGCTTATTCAGCCACGAATATTTCCACGCCTGGAATGTCAAATCCATCAAACCCGCCGCCTTTACCCCCTATCAACTCGATCAGGAAAGCTATACCGAACAACTGTGGGCATTTGAAGGCATTACATCTTATTACGACGATTTGTTTTTGGCACGCAGCGGCGTTATCAGCCCCGAAACCTATTTGAAACTGCTGGCCCAAACCATCACCCGCGTGCAACAAGGCAAAGGCCGTCTGAAACAAACACTGGCCGAATCCAGCTTCAGCGCCTGGCACAAATTCTACAAGCAAGACGAAAACAGCCCCAACGCCATCGTCAGCTATTACCAAAAAGGCGCCCTGGCCGCCCTCTGCCTCGATTTGCTGATTCGCCGGCAAAGCAGCGGCGCACACAGTCTCGACAGCGTGATGCAGCAGCTCTACCGCGATTGGTTCGCCACCGGCGCAGGCATTGCCGAACAGCAATGGCAGGTACGCTGCCAACAGATTACCGGCCTGAACTTGCACGATTTTTTTCAGACGGCCTTATATTCCACTGAAGACTTGCCGCTAAACAGCTGCCTGCAAAGCGTCGGCGTCGCCCTGCAATGGCAGCCCGAAGCACGCAGCCACGGCGGCGGCTTGCTCGATAAAACCGCCGCAACCCAACCCGCTGCCGATTTCGGCGCACGCTATACCCAAAACGGCGACAGCATCACGCTCACCCATGTATTTAACGGCGGCAGCGCCGAAAATGCCGCCCTCTGCCCGCAAGACCGCATCATCGCGCTCAACGGTTTTGCCTGCACCGCCTTTGACAAACAATGGGCCACCCTCAAAACAGGCAGCATCGTGCCACTGCATTACTTCCGCCACGGCGTGTTGCAGCAAACTGAATTGCAGGTGCAAGCTGCCGAAGCCGATACCGCCTTATTGTCAGTTACCGATAACAGCTTGCTGCAACAATGGTTGGGCTATAATACCGTTTCAAACCCATAACCTGACGGCACCGCCCTGCTTTGCCGCATGGCCAATAATGCAGACTTTATGCTTTTTTATCTTTCAGACGGCCTGTATCTCAAATTGAGGCCGTCTGAAAACCCATTCAGATAAGGAATCCCCATGAGCATTTTCAAACTCGCCGACAACCTCTATATCGCCCCGCAACTGAGCCGTGAAGACGCCGCCGAAGCCGCCGGGCTCGGTATCCAAAGCGTGATTTGCAACCGCCCCGATGGCGAAGAACCGCAACAGCCCGCATTTGCCCAAGTGCAGCAATGGCTGGCCGAAGTTGGCATTAACGATACGGCCCACCAACCCGTTGTCGCTCCCCAAATCAATGCCGACGATATTGCCCGCTTCAAACAACTGCGCACAGAAAAACCGGCACCCGTGTTGGCCTATTGCCGCACCGGCACCCGCTGCTCGCTGCTGTGGGGCTTCGAACAAGTGCAAAACGGCGCAACCGTAGCTGAAGTGATGGCGGCTGCCCAAAAAGCAGGCGTTGATTTGAGCGCGTTTGAACCCCGCTTGCAAGATGCCGCCCAAGCCGCAACATCAGGCAACTGAGGTTGACGTAAAACATTCTGAAACCCCGGGGGCTAAGCATGCCTAAGCCGTTCAGCTGCCCTTCATACAAGGCTTCAATGCGGCCAGCCGTCTGCATTGATTTGTGATGCTGTAGCGCTTGATTGCTGCCCGTTCATCAAAATACAGACAACGGCAGCGTGCCCTGCCCTACTGTTTGCAGCGCCTGAGGCCTGCCTCGTATGATGATTAAATTGAACGTCTATCCATTCAAAATAGATATACAAACAAAAAGGCCGTCTGAAAGCATTTTCTTTCAGACGGCCTTTGTATACGCCAGGTTTTCGTGAGCAGAACCCACGCTATACACCCTGTAGGCAGGATTCTTGAATCCGACAGTTTTCCGTCCGACAGTTTTCAGACGGCCAAAATCATTTGGAACCACAAGAATATCGAGCCATTTGTCGGATACCAGCATCCGACCTTGTATATCGAACATGCCGTATCATAGCAAGCCCCCCACTCGGCCGCCACCGGCATCCGTTCAAGGTCAACAACCGCAGCACAGCTTCGGGAACGGACGGGCAGCCCATCAACACAACCGAATGCAAGGCAGGTTTATGATGACCGCACAAAACTACGGCGGTATCGACATCGCCAAGCGGAGCTACACTTGCTCTTCGAACACAGACAGGCCAACGCCGTTAGATGATTTTATGAATCAGCATAACGCCCGACAGAATCTGCCGGTGTTACCCACACATCTACTGCCGTGCCTGCCAATCATCGCGCGTATGCTGCGCCTCTTCAAAATAGTGGTAAAGCGCATCGGCATCACCGCTTTGCAGCAATGCTTGCAGATAAGCCAACTGCTGCTGCTGGCCGGCCAGCAAATCAAGCAGGCTGGTTTTGTTGGCCAGGCAGATATCGGTCCAAATCGCGGGGTGGCTGGATGCGATGCGGGTAAAATCCCGAAAACCCGAAGCGGCAAAATCGAGATAGGTTTGGCCGTCGGGATGGTCGGCGATTTGGTGCACATAGGCATAGGCAATCATATGCGGCATGTGCGAAACGGCAGCGAAAACGGCATCGTGTTCGGCCGCGCTCATGCGATAGGTTTGTGCGCCCACCGCCTGCCATAAGGCCTCAAGGGTTTTGAGGCCGTCTGAATCCTGCCGCTCATGCGGGCAAACAATCAGCTTTTTATGTTGATAAAGGCCGAATTGTGCCGCTAAGGCGCCGTGGCGGTCGGAGCCGGCTATCGGATGCGCGGCGATGCAGTGCGGCAAATGTTGCGGCAGATATTCGGCAAATGCGGCCAATGCCGACTGCTTGGTGCTGCCCACATCGCTCACCAGCGTATGCGGTGCCAACAGCGGCGCCAGCGTGCGGCAAATAGCGGGCAAGGTGGCAACCGGCGTGGCAATCAGCACTAAATCAGCACCATGTATGCTCTCGCTGCATACCTGTTCAAAGGCCGCATCAATCACTCTGCGCTCCAATGCCCGCGCCAGATTGTCGGCATCCAAATCCACGCCCACCACTTTTTCTACCAAGCCCAAGCGCTTCAAATCGAGCACAAACGAACCGCCGATCAGGCCGACGCCGATCAGGGTGATTTGTTTGAGCTTCAGTGGGTGTGTCATAGTGAGGCCGTCTGAAAAAAATAATGAGTGGTGGTCAAATCAAGATTGGCTAAATGATGGTTTTGAGGCCGTCTGAAAACACCGGCGGTGTTTGATACCCATTCACAAAAACAACCTGACCGTGTTGGTGCTTGCCATACCATCTGCATGGTTTTCGGCTTGACCCGGCCGGCTTGCTTGTGTGAATAGGTTTCAGACGGCCTCAACGCCGTTCAGCGCCAGACTGAGGTAAATTCCGCCCAATGCGGTTTCTCTTCGGCCTGCATGGTCAGATAATGCTTCAAGCGTTTGATTTCCAATTCATATTCATCTGCATCCAGCGCACCGCCGAGCAGGCGGAAACGCAGATACATCAAGTAAGTGTTGGCCGCATCGGTTTCGCAATAATCGCGGATGTTTTTCACATCACCGGCGTGGTAGGCCTCCCATACCTTGCTGCCGTCCATACCGAGCTTGCCGGGAAAGCCGCACAATTTGGCCATATCATCCAACGGCACGCTGGCGCGCGGCTGATAAAGGGCAAGCAAATCCATCAAATCACAATGGCGGCTGTGGTAGCGGCTGATGTAATTATTCCATTTGAAATCGCGGCTGTCGCCGAAATCACCTTCGCCCATGTCCCAATAACGCGCTGCGGTTACGCCGTGAATCAGCGCACGGTAATGCAGCACCGGCAAATCGAAACCGCCGCCGTTCCAGCTCACCAGCTGCGGCGTGTGCGTTTCAACCAAGTCGAAAAACTTGGCAATCATGGTTTCTTCGCTGTCGTTGATTTCGCCTATGGTGCCGACATGGATTTTATCCTGCCCCCAACGCATGCAGCAGGATATCGCCACCACTTGATGCAGATGGTGCTGCATAAAATCGCCGCCGGTTTGCGCGCGCCGCTTTTGTTGGGCAAACGCCACCACATCAGCATCCGGCACACTCTGTGGCAAATCATGCAGCAAGCGGATGCCCGCCACATCGGGGATGGTTTCGATATCAAAGGCTAAAATCGGGGTCATGGGCTGATTTCTCCGTGAATAGGCACATTGTGGCACGAACCGGCGTGTGCGCCAAGCTTCACGCCCATTCGGCAAAATATGAACCGGCGGGGCAGTCGGCCGAAAACAACATGCAGACAACAAGACAATCCGGTTATTTTTTTCAAACGAGCATCAGATAACGTCTCGGCGCCAAACGAATTTACCGACCTCAAGCATTTTCTTTGATACAATCAAGGCCGTTTTCCGATCCCGGGCATTCCTATTTATATTGCCGGCGGCTGTTGTGATTCCATCCGCAGCGCGGCAGTCATCGAAAAGAGAGCATATGAACAAAACAGCTTTGCACACCTTATTATCACTGGCGCTGATTCCCCTTGCCGCCTGCGGCCAGACACCGGTCAGCAACCACGGCCCAGCCTCAGCGCCCGCAGCCAAAGCCGCAACAGCCGCAAGCGAAGTTGGCGGCGATTTGGCTCAAAGCCTCACCGCCAAGCTGGAGCAAACCTATGCCGGCCAAAATCTGAAAGTGCAAAGTGTCCGCAGTACACCGATCGCCGGTTTGTATGAAGTAGTGGTTACCGGCAACCAAGTGGTGTATGTCGATGCCAAAGCCGATTATATGCTGGTGGGCGACCTGATTGATATCAACACCCGCCAAAGCCTCACCGACGAGCGCGCTGCCGAATTAAATAAAATCGATTTTTCCAGCCTGCCGCTGGCGCAGGCCATCAAAGAAGTGCGCGGCAACGGCAAGCTGCAAGTGGCGGTATTTTCCGACCCCGACTGCCCTTTCTGTAAGCGTCTGGAGCACGAATTCGCCAAAATGAGCGACATCACCATCTACAACTTTATGATGCCGATTGCCAGCCTGCACCCCGATGCCGCACGCAAAGCCGAACTGATCTGGTGTCAGCCCGACCGCACAAGTGCCTGGACCCAATGGATGCGCGAAAGCAAAATGCCGCCGCAAGCTCCTGCCTGCGACAATCCGGTCGCCGAAACCACCTCGCTGGGCGAGCAATTGGGCTTTACCGGCACACCCACCATTGTTTTCCCCAACGGCCGCACCCAAAGCGGTTACAGCCCGATGCCGCAACTGAAACAGATTATTGAATCTAATCAATAAGTTTATTGATACACCCGTTCAACTTATACTGATTCACAAAAGTAAGCCGGCAAGGCGGCGAACCGAAGACAATACACGCGTACGGTGCTGATTACTGGGTGCTTCAGCGCCTTAGCAAAACCAACCCTCCTTGAGTTCAGGCGAGGCTACGCCGTGAGCTGATTTTTGCGAACGGGGTATCCCGCCCCGCTATAATCATTCAGTGCAGCAGCTATATTCGCAACAGCACAGATATGCCAATCCGATAAAAAATCAGGCCGTCTGAAATTAAGTTTCAGACGGCCTTATCTTATCCGGCAGGTGTCAAGAAGCCGCTTTTTCCGTTTTCTGCTTTTGCTTTTTCGGCAATGCCATTTTCGGCAACACAAAACGCATCCGCAAGCCGTTGGGCTGCACGTTTTCAGCGATGATTTTACCGCTGTGTTGGCCGACAATATGCTTGGTCAGCGCCAAGCCCAAGCCGGTGCCCGGTTTGTGGGCGCTGCTGTCGGCGCGGTAAAACGCTGTAAAGATGTGCGGCAGCTGCGATTCGTCGACACCCGGGCCGTTATCGGTCACATCCACCATCCAGTTTCGGCTGTCTTGATACAGCCTCACTTTAATCATGCTGCCCTCGGGGCTGTAATTCATGGCGTTGCGAATCACATTATCAAACGCGCGGTAAAGATAGCTTTCATTGGCCAATAATTTGGCGGTTTCCGGCACTTTATCCACCTGCATCACCACACTTTGGCGGTTTTGCTGGGCGATGGTTTGGCAATCTTCCACCAGCTGGGTTAAAAACGGCACCAGCGCCAGATTTTCTTTTTCCAACGGCATATTCGAAGTTTCCAGCCGCGACAGGGTCAGCAGCTCGCCGACCAGCGCATCCATGCGCGTCAACTCGCTTTCAAGCCGTTGCAGATATTGCTCCTGTTTGGCCGGCTGCGCCTGAATTAAGCCGACAATGGCCTGCATCCGTGCCAGCGGCGAGCGCATTTCGTGCGATACGTGGTGCAGCAGATGGCGCTCTTTGGCCACCAGCTTTTGCAATTGTTGTGCCATTTTGTCAAACTGCAAAGCAAGATGCGACAATTCATCATCACGATCGTCCATTTGCTGGGAAATCCGGGTTTCCAAATCACCCGCCGCCAGCCGGTTCATACCCGAGCCCAAAATGCGGATGGGCTTGGTAATATTGTTGGCCAGAATATAGGCCAGCAGCAAACCGACCAAAATAATAAAGGTCAGGATAATAAACTCATGCCAAATCGGCGCCAGTTGCAAGCCCGGAATAAACAGCGGGCTGGGCGGCCGCTGGATTTGTTGCTCATTCCAGCCGCGGATGAAAAATAAATATTCTTCTCCCCAACGGTCAAATTCGATATGCACCAGCGGTGATCGGCTGTTTTCAGCAGCAAATTTGCGCGCCGCCTCAATGGTGGCCGGGTCGATTTTACGGTTGAGGATGTCTTGTTTGTCGTCACCGGTAATAACAAAAACATTATGGGCAACGGGATTGTCTTTCCATTCGCTCAGAATTTCGCGTGCGCCCTGCTCGCCGCGCACGTTAAACGCAGAAACAATGCTGCCCAGCAACGTGGTTTCGATGGTGCGCTGCTGCTGGAAATGGTTTTCGGCAATGGTGTTCTGCACCAGCCAAAAAGAGAAACTCGCCACGAATATGGCGCAGATAATCACTGCGCAAAACGTGGCGAAGATGCGTTGAAACAGTTTCATTTAATCTGTTTTCAAATCAGTTTTTCACAAACAAATAGCCCAAACCGCGCACGGTTTGAATCAGCGAAGCATCGCCGAGCTTGTGGCGGATGCTGGAAATATGCACATCAATGCTGCGGTCAAACTTAGCCAGCTTGCGATCAAGCGCTTCTACCGAGAGGGTTTCTTTGCTGACCACTTGGCCGGCATGGCGCATCAGCACTTCCAGCAGGTTGAATTCGGTGCTGGTCAGCTCCAGCGGCGCATCGCCGATGGTGGCCTGGCGTTTGGCCGGATACAGGGTAACGTTGCTCACGGCAATGCTGTTGGGGCTGCTGCTCTGCTCGCCCGACTGTTGGGCGCGGCGCAAAATGGCATTGATGCGGGCAAGCAGCTCGCGCGGCGTACACGGCTTGGGCACATAATCATCGGCGCCCATTTCCAAACCGATGATGCGGTCGATATCATCGCCCTTGGCCGTCAGCATAATCACCGGCACGGTGCTTTGGGTGCGCACATTTTTCAACACATCCAAACCGTTCATCTTCGGCATCATGGAATCCAGCACCACAACGTCGTACTGACCGGTGAGAATTTCCTGCACGCCTGCCTCGCCGTCGGGCACGCTGTGTACATCAAGGCCTTCGGCCGAGAGGTATTCGGTCAACAGTTCGGTTAATAAAGCGTCGTCATCTACCAATAATACGCGACTCATGATTTATCCTTTTTGTAGTCTTGTCGTGATGCGTCCGCAGCGTATGCAATGCGGCACTTAAAAGCAATCTTAACACGCAAATCAGTTTCATTGATAGCATGTGTTTCTTGGCTTTTGCGCTTTTTTGCAATGGGCGCAACGGCCTTTACATTTCAAGCCGGCCGATTTTGCCTGCCCGAGTCAAAGCCAATCGGTTTATTTTGCACACTTTTTTCATTTACCGGCAAGGCTTGGCCGAGCCGTCGATTTTACGGAAAGCGGTGCAAGCGGTATCTAAATCAGGCTGCAACCCCGACAATGCGCTGTTGCTGCGTATTTTGCCGCTGTAAAACGGCAACATATAAGGATAATAAGCATACACCTGCCGCATCCATGCCTCTGCCGCTTGCCGGTCGCCGCGGCGGTAGCGGTATAGCCCCACTTGGTAAGCATTGGCATACGGCCTAAATACCAGCGCTTCTTCCGCCGCCGCATCCGCCCACGGATACACACTTGCCGCTGCCGGATCAATCCGCCGGGTGAGCGAGAGCAATGCATAATAGCGCAACATTGGTTCGGTTGCGGCAATTTTGCGCAAACCTGCCACTTTTGCCGCCGCCTCACCGGCAGTATCGCTTTTAAGCTGGCGGTCAAACCCGGTCAGATCATGATACACCCAGCCCAAGCGGGCGATACCGGCCATCAGTAATAAGGCCAGCACCACACCACTGCGGTTTTGCCAGCGTGCATAAACCCTGCCGGCCGCATCGCCTTCACGTGCAGGCGAAAGGCTCATCATCAACACAAACGGCGTGAGAAAATAAATATACCAAAGCGGATATTCAAGCATGCTGTGGCAGAGCGACACAGTCATCATCGCCGGCAGCAATAACGAGGCCTCATTTGCAGGCTGCCGAAGCATACGCCATATTGCCGCCACAAAACCACCCGCTACCAACAGCGTGCCGATTAAGCCCACTTCCACCAGCAATTGCAACACAATATTGTGGGCATGGGTAAACAATACATTCAAATGATTGCTGTTGTAGCCTTGCGGCGAGATGTTGAGCAAAAAGCCCTGCAACGCATAACCGCCCCAGCCATACCCCCACAGCGGCGCCGCCAAAAATGCCTGCCAGGCCTTGCGCCACTCGATATCGCGGGCAGACATGGCAAAACTGCTGCCCTCAACCCTGGCCAATGCCGTGTCATATTCCACACCGGCCAACCAAGACAGCACCGGACCCATGGCAAGCTGCACCACCGCCACTGCCAGCAAGGCAAACGCCATAATCCACACCACACGGCCGCCGGCACGGCCGGCATGCCAGCGCCAAAAAGGCAGCCACAGCGCCACCCCCGCCACATAAGTAAAAATTGTGCGCGAATTCACCAAACCCAATGCCGCCGCCAATGCCGACACCAACAACACACCCAACCACCCCGGCAGGCGCCGCTGCGACCACAAATAGGCTGCGGCCAATACGCCCCACATCAGATAATGGCCCAAGTGATTGCGCTGCCCGAGCTGGCCGCTCACTTCACGCAGGCCGCGGTAGGCAATAATGCCGCGCAAAAAATCGGCGCCCGCCCAACCGGTAAACTGCATCAGCGCCACCACCGCCTGCAACGATGCGCCGATTACCAAAGCCCAGGCAAACACCGCTGCCACCCGATCTTGGCCGAAAGCAGCCACCCAACCCCGGCATGCCCAAGCGGCCAGCGCCAAAATAATAAACGCCCACACCGCCATATCGCTCATGCCCGGGAACACCAAACCCATCACCCGTGCCTGCATCCACCAAAACACCGCCAACACCAGCAAATATAGGCTGACCGCAGGCAATTTCACATTCAGACGGCCTTCGATTGCAGACAACAGCAACAGCAGCACCGCGCCCAACAGCGAGCCTGCTTCCAGATAAAAGCTCGACAACGGCCCCACCCGATAAAGTGACAAAAACGGCACCACGCCGATTAGCGCAAAGCAAAACCACAACGGCCACAAGCGCCAATCCCACACCGTATCACGGCCATCAGGCACCGCCGGCAAAATATGGGCACGGCTAAACATGCTGCACCGCCTTTCTGCTGTGCTTAACGAAAGCCAGGCAGGATACAAACAACACCACGCTGCACACCAACGCCACCGCCGCACACCAACGGCTGGCAGAAGCAACATCAAACAACCGCATCACCGCTTCAGCAAAATAAGCCAGCACCAGCAGGCAGGTCCACTGAAATGTATACACCCGTCCTTTCAAAATTCCCGCCAGCGGCAGGCATAAAGGCAAGGCTTTCAAGGCCAGCCACGACCCGCCCGGGCGCAGAGGAGCCAGCCACAATTCCCAAGCCAAACTGACGGCAATCAGCCCGACCAGGCTGACAACCGCCGCGGTGTGCGACCAGTGTGGGTAATTCGGTTTAAGAATAGTCATATCAAATATTTTAGGCCGTCTGAAACGATTCAATGCCTTTTCAGACGGCCTGTTCTCCCATTGGTTTCCAATATATATGCCGCATCATAAATATGAAATATTGAAAGTGAAATCATATCCACTCAAAAAATGAACCGGCATCACAACAGCAGGCATGGTTCAGCCAACGCTGTCCGTTTACTGTTATAGTGAAATGAATGATTAAGTGCTACGGCGTTACTGCACCTTGAGGCTGGCTGCCTTGCATCACTTCTTTCCTCATTCCACTCTATAAACGGCTGTATCACTTGAACGCCGCTCACGCCGATCATCATACGAATATCAGGCCGTCTGAAAACAGATTCCGCTTTTTCAAAGGGCTTAGGGCATGCTGCTTTTGCTCTGAAGATATCAATGCCAGGCCAAAACCGCAGTAAGATTGAGCATCTTACGAGGCTTTTTAACGCAGCAGATGCATTTTCAGGGGCAAAAAGCACCTATAAATCGACACATAAGGATACCCTAGTTCTATCCGCCAAACAGCCGGAACAAACCGGCCGCAGCTGATTCATTCCGGCTGTTTGCAGCACCTGAGCGCTTCAGGCACCAAACGGCACCGGCCTTATTCGGCCGCTTCTGCGCCACCACGCTTTTCCAGCGGCGTGACAAAACGGCAAAACCACAAACCCGCTTCATATAAAACAATCAGCGGCACCGCCAGCAACACTTGCGAAATCACATCAGGCGGCGTGATAACCGCCGCCACCACAAACGCGCCCACAATCACATAAGGCCGTGCGGCTTTAAGCTGTTCGCGCGATACCACACCCATGCGGTTGAGCAGCACCACCACAATCGGCACCTCAAACGTGGCGCCAAAAGCCACAAACATGCCGAGAATAAACGACAGATATTTATCAATATC
The DNA here is from genome assembly GCF_022870865.1 of Uruburuella testudinis. Taxonomy (NCBI): domain Bacteria; kingdom Pseudomonadati; phylum Pseudomonadota; class Betaproteobacteria; order Neisseriales; family Neisseriaceae; genus Uruburuella; species Uruburuella testudinis. The sequence continues at coordinate 724,198 of NZ_CP091508.1, read as the reverse complement.
GGTGGTCATACTGACCCCGTCGGGCGTTACCCCCGCCAAAAACTGAAAAATAACAGGGAACACCAGATAATAGGCAAACGCCATACCGGCAAAAAACAAAATCACGCTGGAAAGCACCAGCGGTGTAATCAGCTTTTTTTCATTCTGATACAGCGCCGGGGCAACAAATGCCCACATCTGATACAGCGTATTGGGCAGCGACAGCAAAAAAGCCACCATCAGCGTCACTTTCACCGGCACAAAAAACGGTGCAATCACATCAATGGCAATCATGCTGGTGCCCGCGGGCAAAGTTGCCATCAGCGGCTGGGCAACAAACGTATAGAGCCGCTGGGCAAACGGAATCAGCGCCAGAAAGCACAGTAAAATACCGCCCACCATCCACATCAGGCGGCGGCGCAGTTCCAGCAGGTGTTCAACCAGCGGTTGGGTGGGTTGTTGTAATTCTTCAGACACCGTTTACTCACTTCTTGCGCACGCGCAACTGCGGTTTGGGACGGTAGCGCGGGCGCATATCACGCTTGCGCCGCATGGCCTGCTGGCGCAACGAGGCCGTCTGAAAACCGTGCGCGGCAGGTGCCGGCGCTTCAGACGGCATTAAATATTCTGCCCACGCAGCATCTTGCGCCGAATGCAGCGGCTCGCCTTTGTGATCCACGCCGAAATCGGCCGGTGTGCGCTGTTGGGGCAGGCGCTCCCACGCAGGGCGTTGTTCGAGGCCGTCTGAAAGCTCGTTTAATTCTTCCTGAATGCCGCTTAACTCTTCCTGCGTCTGCTCGCCGAGATTTTTAAGCTCCGTGCGCACCGAATCAGCCGTGGCCTCAAATTCATTTTTGGCACGGCGCAATTCTTCCATATCCAGCTGCGCACTCAGCTCCTGCTTCACGCTGCTGACCATACGTTGCACGCGCCCAATCAAATTACCGGCGCTGCGCGCCGCTTTCGGCAATCTGTCGGGGCCGAGCACAATTAACGCCAGCACGCCGATCAGCATCAGCTCGCTAAAGCCAAAATCAAACATGATTTAAACCGGCTTGTTTTCGTCTTTGTCTTTTTCGTGCTCAATCACATCTTTTTTGGCTTTATCGCCCTCGCCTTCATTCAGGCCCTGTTTGAAATCGTGCACCGCACCACCCAAATCTTTGCCGACATTGCGCAGTTTCTTGGTGCCGAACACCAGCACCACAATCACCAACACAATCACCCAATGCCAAATAGAAAAGCTGCCCATGTTTCAAATCCTTTTATTTACAATCAAATGTTTCAGACGGCCTGCATCAGACCAGTGCCAACACGCCGGCATAGCGGCTTTTGATGACAAAAACCCCGCCCTGCTGCCTGCTGAATTTTTACCCCGCATCTGCATTTGCAAGGGCAAAAGCGCCCATAAGGCCAACGTTAAAAAAACCTTAAGCCGGGCGCCCCAAAATATGGATGTGCAGGTGAAACACTTCCTGCCCGCCGCCCTTGCCGGTGTTGATTTGGGTTTTAAAACCGTGTGTCAAACCGTTGGCTTCGGCGATTTCAGGCACTTTCAGCATCATTTTCGCCATCAAACCGCCATCTTCCGCCTGCACATGTGCCAGCGAATCAATATGCTTTTTCGGAATCAGCAGCAGATGTACGGGCGCGGCAGGCTGGATGTCTTTAAAACACAACATGTCGCCGTCTTCATACACCACCGCAGCAGGAATTTGCTTGTCGGCTATTTTGCAGAAAATACAGTCGCTCATTTCATTCTCTCTCTATGGCCATCCGCCCGCAGCCTGAAGCTGCCGGCGGCGCATATTTTGCAGGCTTTTTTGCGCCGACCGGCAGCGATTCCGCGCCGGCGGCGATTCAGCTTAAATCGATTACAAACCGCCTGAAAAAGCTTGAGGCCGTCTGAAAAGACTGCCCTTTATCATACTGTCAGGCCGATTCTAATACACTTCAGCCGTCTTGTCGCGCCGCTTTTTCAGCCAGCCCCGATAAGCCCTGCCTTCTGGCCAGCTCGCTCACCACCTCTTCAACGTGCAGGCCGTGGTGCGCCAACAGCACCATGCTGTGAAACCACAAATCAGCGGTTTCATACACCAAATGTTCGCCGCCACCGTCTTTCGAAGCCATCAGCACTTCACCGGCTTCTTCAATCACTTTTTTCAGAATCTTGTCTTCGCCTTTGTGCAGCAACTGTGCCACATAAGAGCTTTCGGGGTCTGCACCTTTACGGCTGTCGATAACATTCTGAATCTGCGTCAATACTTCGCTCATTTTACCTACCTGTTTTCAGACGGCCTCAATGGTGGCTGCTGCCGTAAATTTCCTGTTCGTTTTTCATCACCGCATCCACAATCTGCCACGCGCCGTCACGCCACACGCGGTAAAAGCAGCTTTCACGGCCGGTATGGCAGGCGATGCCGCCTTTTTGCTCAATCAGCATAATCACCGCATCGCCGTCACAATCCAAACGCAGCTCGCGCACTTTCTGGGTGTGCCCCGATTCTTCGCCTTTCATCCACTGCTTTTGGCGCGAGCGGCTGTAATAGTGGGCAAAACCGGTGGCGGCGGTTTGTTGCAGCGCGTCGGCGTTCATCCACGCCACCATCAATACCCGCAGCGTTTGCGCATCTTGTGCAATGGCGCACACCAACCCTTGGCTGTCGAATTTCACATCTGCCAATAAAGCGTTGTTATCCATCGATTTATCCTTTGCTTGGCCGTTTACAGCGGCGCTATTTTATCCGCCCACGGCTGTATTTGTTCCAATTCGGCCGCCAATTGTAACAGCAATTGCTCGTTGCCGTGTGCTGCGGCAAATTGCGTGCCCACCGGCAAACGGTTTTCATGCCAATAAAGCGGCACGCTCATGGCCGGCTGGCCGCTCATATTAAACGGCGCGGTAAAGCCGATATACTGCAATGCTTTCAGGCTTTGGCGGTCAACCCATGCGTTATGTTTCAGCAGCCGGCTCCAATTCATTCTGCCCAACAGCAAACGGCTGATCCGCAGCTGCTCCGGCGGCACGGCCAAAGCCCCCACTTTCGGCGTTAAAACCGGGCATACCGGCGTGGCCAACACATCATAGCGTTGATGGAACACCATGGCGGCACGACGCTGAGCCAGCATCACATCACGCGACCACAATGCTTCGGCCGCACCAATCTGGCTGCCGTAAGCCATCAGCGCCCAAGTGGCCGGTTCCGCTTCCTGATAAGTTATCTTACGCCCGAACGCCTGGCCGACTCGAAGGCGGATTTTGGCCGCTTCTGCCGCCACCAGCACCAACATCGCCCGACCCAATGTTTCCGCATCGGCAAAAGCAGGGGCGGCTTCTTCCAGCTCATGACCGGCATCGGCCAATAATTTCAGACTGTGCGCAAACGCAGCCTGTGTAGCTTCATCCACGCTGCCGCCCAACCACGGCTGTCGGCAGTAGGCAATTTTCAAACGGCGAAGCGGTTGCTTGAGGCCGTCTGAAAACGATATTTCAGCCTTGGGGCAGGCATAGAGCGCATGCTTCTGCGTTTGCGCGGCAATATCCAGCAGCAGGGCGCTGTCGCGCACGCTACGGCTGAGCACATGTTCGCCGACCATGCCCTGCCAGCCCTCATTCAGCAACGGGCCGCTGTCGGTGCGGCCGCGGCTGGGCTTGAGGCCGAACAAACCGCAGTTGTGGGCGGGAATGCGGATCGAACCGCCGCCATCGCTGCCGTGCGCCGCCGGCACTACCCCGGCCGCCACCGCAGCCGCCGCGCCGCCGCTACTGCCGCCGGGCGTATGCGACACATCCCACGGATTGCGGCTGATGCCGTGCAGCTCAGATTCGGTGTAGGGCATCAAGCCCCACTCCGGCACGGTGGTTTTGGCAAAAATACGCAAGCCGGCACGCTCATAAGCATCCACCAGATAACTGTTGCACGGCGCGATATGGCCGCGCATCATGCGTGAGCCCGACAAAGTGGGCACACCCTGCCAGTCGGCCAGCAAATCTTTCAACACAAACGGCACCCCGGCAAGCGGTGCATTTTCAGACGGCATCCGCCATACCTGCGCCCGCCCGCGGCAATCTTGCGCCGCCAGATTCAACAACGGGTTGACTTCATCCAAACGCGCCAGTGCCGCCTGCAACACTTCATCGGCAGCCACCTCGCCGCAACGGATTAACTGCGCCAAGCCGACGGCATCGTATCGACAGTATTCATGAAACTGCACGGCCTTCCCCTTTCAGCCCAATATTTTCAGACGGCCTCAAAACCTCTGATGCCCATTTGAACCATCACCTGACGGCATTCTCTGCACTGCCCGCTGCCCTATTTCCACAGCGCCATCAGCACCGCCACCAAAGTCATCACAAACAAAATCCAGCGCAAGGTTTCCGGCTTGAGGCTGATGGCGGTTTTCACGCCGATTTTGGCGCCGATGATGCTGCCGACAGCCAGCACCAGGCCAATGTCCCACCACACTTGCCCGCGCCAGATAAAAATAGCCAGCGATACCAACGTAAAACCGAGCGTACAAAACACTTTCAATGCATTGGCGCGCACCAAATCATAGCGCAACATCCCCGCCAACACCGGCAGCATCACAAAGCCCGCCCCTGCCTGCACAAAACCGCCATACAAACCCACCAGCCATAAAGCGATGCGCGACTTGGGGTTATCAGCCACCTTCACCGGCAACACACCCGGCTGATGCACCAGCGCCGAGGGTTTGAAAAAGGTAAATGCCGCTACCGACAACATGGTTATCAGCAGCATCGGTTTCAACACCGCCACCGGCGCGAATGAAGCCACCAACGCGCCGCACAAACCGCCGATCAGTGTCGGCCACAAAATCGCCGTCAAATCCTCCGTCGGCAGTTTGCCTGCCTTGCGAAAGCCCGACAGCCCCGAAACCGACTGCAACAACACGCCGACGCGATTGCTGCCGTTGGCGATATCGGCCGGCACACCAAACATCATCAACACCGGCAAAATCAGGTTGGAGCCGCCGCCTGCCATCATATTGACGATACCCGCGGCAATGCCCAGCACGCCGAGCAGCAGGTATTGGTAAAGGTTTAAATCCATAAACTTTCCGGTTTCATACCCATGCGAAAAACAGCCCGACTGCACCAGCCTGCCGGATACAGCCGTTTATTTGCCGCATCGCCGGCCTACTGTTCTGCATAGCTATTATCTTTTGATTCGAATGGCTTTCAGACGGCCTTTGCAAAACCCTAGATTTGAGTACAGTTCGAAGCTAGGTCAACACAAAAATCTCATAAATATCAATAATATAGGAAATATTTCGAGCAGTGCATAACGAAGAAATGTGCCAAAGATAGGGATTTTGCAAAGGTCTCAGGCCGTCTGAATATTTTTTAAATAGGCCTTAAATACTGGTACGTGGCGCACGGCATTGTTCGACCTGATGCATTGTCCGCGGATATACACCGTTACCGGCAGGCTTGGCGCCGATTTCAAACACTTCCACAATGCAGCTTCTGTTCAACCAACGAAAAGCCGCTTCATAATCTTTGCCGGCCTTAGGCACAAAACTTACGGCGGTGCGGCAGCTTTGATGGCGGCTGTCGGTGGTGATGGATTTGGAAGCGTCCAGCACCAGCGCCTTACCGGCCGGAACCACAAATTCCCGATAAGAGTCGCGCAATACCATGCCTTTATCTTTGGCAGCCGTCACGCTGCGTTCAGTATCCGGCATACCGACCACTTCATTGCGAATCCGCCTGGGCAGACCGTTAACAAAACGGCTGTGCACCCGTTGCCCGGCCTGCGGCTGCCAGTCGGCACAACGGCTGTTGCGGTGCAGGCGGATTTCTTGATTGCCGTAAGCACCGTAAAGGCGCAAGCGCGCATCCGATGCCGGCTGATACGCTTCCTGTTTATGCACCCGCTCAGATTTCTGTGCCATAAAACAGCCCGACAAAACCAAAGAAAACACGCCTATTGCCGCCATTTTTGCTATTTTCATGATGCGCTCCTTCTGTTTAAATAAAAGGCCGTCTGAAAAACGGTTTTATCCGATGATACCCGTTCACAACCATAACCTAGGGGGTTCTGACAATTTAGAATGACTTAGATTTTTTGTGATAAAAGTGCAGATGCCAGGCAAAAAACATAGCAAGATTGGGCATCTTGCGAGGCTTTTTAACGCAGCAGATGCGTTTTCAGGGGCAAAATACACCCGTAAATCAAATTGTCCGGACACCCTGGCGGCGTCGGTTCGTCTGAGCCCGAAGAGGACGGGTTCGCTGAGGGGCTGAAACAACAAGCCAACCGGCCCCATATACCTATACTGCCTCCAACTCGCCGCCAGGTTAGCTTACTGTTGTAAACGGGTATGAAAACAGACAAACAGGGCGGGATTATCCCGCCCTGTTTGCATTCACAAACGCACTTCAATCCCCGCCGCGCGCATCGCCTCTTTAGCCTCGTGGATGCGCACTTCGCCGAAGTGGAAAATGCTCGCCGCCAATACGGCATCGGCCTTACCTTCTTTCACGCCGTCAACCAGATGCTGCACATTGCCGACGCCGCCGGAAGCAATCACGGGAATATCCACCGCTTCGCTGATGGCGCGGGTAAGCGGCAGGTTGAAACCGATTTTGGTGCCGTCCCGATCCATGCTGGTAAGCAGGATTTCACCGGCGCCGCGCGCCTGCATATTCAGCGCCCATTCCACCGCATCGATACCGGTGGCTTTGCGGCCGCCGTGGGTAAAAACTTCCCAGCGGGTATTTTCGGGATTGACGGCTTTGGCATCAATCGCCACCACAATCGCCTGCGAGCCGAAAAAGCCGCTGGCTTCGTTAACCAAATCAGGATGGGTAACCGCAGCGGTGTTGATGCTGGCTTTGTCGGCACCCGCATTAAGCAGGCGGCGCACATCGGCCACGCTGCGCACACCGCCGCCGACGGTGAGCGGAATAAACACTTGCGAAGCCACTTCTTCAATCACGTGTAAAATGGTGTCGCGGTTGTCGCTGCTGGCGGTGATGTCGAGAAAAGTCAGCTCGTCCGCCCCCTCATCGTTGTAGCGCTTGGCCACATCAACGGGGTTGCCGGCATCGCGCAGGCCGACGAAATTCACGCCTTTAACCACACGGCCGTTGTCTACATCCAAACAGGGAATAATGCGTTTTGCCAATGCCATAATGTTGTACTCTGAAAAAAGCGGCGGCCTGCCAAACTTTTTTAACCATTTGTTGATAAGAAAATTTTGAGAAAAGCACATTCGCTAATCGAGTGCTCGGGCTGCCCGGGAGCCGCCGTGTCTCATTTAAAAGCTCAAGACACCCAATTCGCGGCCAATGCGGCATTGTGCTGCGAAAGCCAGAAATAACCCGCCGCCGCCAGCGCCGACATCATCATGGTGCCGGCAAAGCTGCGGGAAAAGCGGTTGACCAGCCAAAAGGCGACGGCAACATACAGCCATAAAATGCCCATCGCCACGCCCCAAATCAAATCAATATGCGGCAGCTCGAAAGCTGTTGCCGTGCGCAGCAACACCACCAAAATCATAAAGCCCAAGCTTTCGGTGAGCGCATAAATTTCACGGTCGCCCGCCCAGATGGCCCAAAAGGCCAAAACAAATGCTTCAAGCATGAAAATTCCCTTAAATCAAGGTAGTGCAAACCGAATGGGTTAATTTTTTTCCGGCCGGGCCGGTCGGTTTGCAGGTGCTGAACAGTATAAGACGCAACAGGCCCCGTTTGCCTGTATTTGGTTAAAATGCCCGCCACAGCGCTTGTTGTTGGCTGTTTGAATGGCGGCGCTGCGCTGCTGCGCAATCGCTTATACCACAGCGGCCAATTCGTCGGCCAGTTTTTGCGCTTCGGCAAAGTTAATGCTGCCCTCGTAAATCGCGCGGCCGGTAATCGCGCCGGCCACACCGCTCGATTCTACTGCACACAAGGCACGGATATCATCCAGATTGGTGAGGCCGCCTGAAGCAATTACCGGAATCGCCACCGCTTCAGCCAGCTTGACGGTGGCTTCGATATTCACGCCGCTCATCATGCCGTCGCGGCCGATATCGGTGTAGATGATGCTGTTGACACCGTCGTCTTCAAACTGCTTGCTCAAATCAATCACACGGTGCTCGGTTACCGTGGCCCAACCGTCAATCGCCACCATGCCTTCTTTGGCATCAAGGCCGACAATGATGCGGCCGGCGAATTCCTTGCAGGCTTCACGCACGAATTGAGGTTTTTTCACCGCGGCAGTGCCGATAATCACATCGGTCAGCCCCAAATCGAGATATTTTTCAATAGTAGCCAAATCGCGGATACCGCCGCCCAATTGCACGGGAATTTCTTTGCCCACTGCTGCCAAAATGGCGCTGATGGCTTCGAGGTTTTTCGGTTTTCCCGCAAATGCGCCATCCAAATCAACCAAATGCAAGCGGCGGGCGCCCTGTTTGAACCAGTGCATGCCCATCTCGGCGGGCCGGTCGGAAAACACAGTGGCCTGATCCATCAGGCCTTGCTTCAGGCGCACGCAGCTGCCTTCTTTCAAATCGATTGCGGGGATAAGTAACATGTTATTTCCAGTGTGTGTGCAGACAGGCCGAACAGTTTTCAGACGGCCTGTAAATCAGAGTTAAGCAACAGCGGCAGTTTCAGACGGCCTGATGATGTAAGGCAAAACGCAGCAGATGCGTTTCAGAAACAAAATTTCCTCATTAAGCCCATTGCCGGAGCGCTCAGGCCGTCTGAAAGCATGAATGATGTATTTTACACAATTTATCCGTTCCAGCGCAAAAAATTACGCAGCAGCAATAAGCCGCCGTCATGGCTTTTTTCCGTGTGAAACTGGGTGGCAAACACATTATCTTTGCCCACCACACAAGCAAATTCTTGCCCGTAATCGCTGCTGCCCAACACGATGCCTTTATCGGCGGGCGCAAAATAATAGCTGTGTACAAAATAAAAGCGGGTGTCTTGTGCGATATCGGCAAACAGCGGATGCGGCTGCGTTTGGTGCACGGTGTTCCAGCCCATATGCGGCACTTTGAGCTTGTCGCCGTGCGTATCGAGCCGGTTGGGGGCAAAGCGTTTGACCTCGCCGGCAAACCAGCCCAAGCCGGGGGTATCACCCTCTTCGCTGCGGTCGAACAACAACTGTGCGCCCACGCAAATACCGAAAAACGGCTTGTTTTTCAAGCCGTCGGCCACCGCTTCGCCCAAACCGCTTTTTTGCAGCGCGCCCATGCAGTCGGGCATCGCACCTTGGCCGGGGAAAATCACTTTATCGGCGGCAAACACGTCTTCGGGGCGCTCGGTCAACAAGATTTCGGCAGGCACACCGGCCAGCTTTTGCGCTGCCTGCACCGATTTCAATACCGAATGCAGATTGCCCATGCCATAATCGACAATGGCTACTTTCATTTTCAATTCCCTTTAATCGCACACAGCTTTTCAGCTTTCAGACGGCCCGGACAAACACCCAAACCGCCTCACGCATACCTCAATATTTCACGTTTATAAAAAACTGCGCTGCATCACCATAAACGATATCCACACAATGGCCAGCGGCAGTAACGCGCCGAACCAGTAAACCGCCAGCCATTTCGGGCGCTTGCCGCGCCAGCTGCGCAGCAAAATCAGATAAGCCCAGCAGTAAAAACCGAACGCAGTGGCGGCAATCGGCGACATTTCCCCGCCCACCAACACAAAGCCCACTAAGCCTAAAAACAGGCCGTAAGAGAGCGCCCACGGCCATACCGGCCCGTTGCGGCCGATATAATCTTGCAGTTTTCCAAATATCAATAATAATAAACTAGGCAGCATAATGGTTTGTTTGGTTATAGATTTTTAATTTTTATCGGCATCACCCGAGCGGTTACGCTTCAATTCGCCCAAGCGCACCACCACATACGCCATCAGCGCAAACACAAAAAACACCAGCAGCATCCAGGCAATGCCTTGCAGTGATTCGATAACGGTGCGGTAAACTTCGAGCACCCAGCGCTCGCCGGTAAGGGGCACAATCTGGCTTTTTTCACTAAACTGCCACGGTGTGATGTATTTTTCCAATTCGCCGATGCGCACCCCGGATGATACGCCCACCACCAGAATGGCAAACTTCATATAGCGCACCCAGGCACGGCTGATGGGGTCGTCGATAATGCGTTGCAAAATGCTTTGCAGCGGCCCGGCAAACAAACGTGCAGCCAGGTATGACACCGCCAGCGCCAGCACAAAAGTAACCAGCAGCAAGGTCATAAACACGGCATTCTCCTTATTTCGGGCAAAGTCATCAGGCAGCGGTCGACCGCCCAGCCGCCACTATATCCCAAACCCGATAAAATGCCTACACCTGTGCAGGTATAATGCCCATTTATACAAGCAATACCCATTCACAAAAATAACCTAAGCGCGCCGACTCACCGCCTTGTTCGCTGACTTTTGCGAATGGAGTATAAGCCGCTGTGTCGGCCTACTTTGATAAACCGGCATACCCGGCAGACTGTCAAAACTGCGCGCTGCCTGCTCTGTTTTCAGACGGCCTGCTTACGTTTTGCTATTCAATGATTCAGAATTTTCGATAAAAACTGCTGCGCCCGCTCGCTGCGGGGGCTGCCGAAAAATGCTTCGGTGGCGCAGTCTTCCACAATCCGCCCTTCGTCCATAAACACCACCCGGTTCGCCACTTGGCGGGCAAAGCCCATCTCATGGGTCACCACCATCATGGTCATGCCTTCTTTGGCCAAACCCACCATCACATCGAGCACTTCCTGAATCATTTCCGGGTCGAGCGCCGAAGTGGGTTCGTCAAACAACATCGCTACCGGATCCATGCTCAGCGCCCGGGCAATCGCCACCCGCTGCTGCTGGCCGCCTGAAAGCTCGGCGGGGTATTTGTGCGCATGGGCACTCAAGCCGACACGGTCGAGATAGGCCAGCCCTTTTTTAACGGCTTCCTGTTTGCTGCGGCCGAGCACCTTGATTTGTGCCACGGTGAGATTATCGGTGATGCTCAGATGCGGAAACAGCTCAAAATGTTGGAACACCATGCCCACACGGCTGCGCAGCTTGGGCAGATTGGTTTTCGGGTCGCCCACCGAGGTGCCGTCAATCACAATTTCACCCTGCTGAAACGGCTCCAAACCGTTGACGCATTTGATTAATGTCGATTTGCCGCTGCCCGAAGGGCCGCACACCACCACCACATCGCCTTTGGCAATGCTGATGCTGCATTCGGAAAGCACTTGGAAATCACCATACCATTTATTCACATTGTTGATTTCAATCATTTTTTACACCCGCAATTTTTTCTGTAAACGCCGCACGCCCAATGTCGCCACCGCGCTCACCACAAAATACACCGCACCGGCAAACAAAATATACGGCGTGAGCATGCCCATCAAATCGCCGCGCACATACGAGGCACGGAAGAAATCCACCAGGCCGATGGCAAACACCAGCGTGGTATCCTGAAACAAAATAATGCTTTGCTGCAACAACAGCGGCAGCATCTTGCGGAACGCCTGCGGCAGAATCACCAGCCGCATGGTTTGGCTGTAAGTCATGCCCAGCGCTTTGGCGGCGTTTACCTGCCCTTTGGAGATAGACTGTATGCCGGCGCGCACCACTTCTGAGAAATAAGCCGCTTCAAACACCATAAAGGCCACCGCGCAAGAAGCAAACGCCACATTGATGGTGAGATAGCGCCCGGTCGCCCAGTTGTACATCATCGGCACGGCAAAATAAAACCAAATCAGCACCAGCAGCAGCGGCACCGAACGGAAAAAGTTTACATACAGCGCCGCCGGCCACGATAAAACCTTAAACGGCGACAAACGCGCCAAAGCCAGCAGCGTGCCGATAACCATGCCGCCCACCACCGCGATGACCACAATTTCGAGCGTGGTAGTGATGCCGCCGATCAAGCCCGGCGCGGCGGTTTGCAATTCTGTGATTCCGAAAGCCATTATTTGCCCTCCGCCATCAAACCCGGCACCCTGAAGCGGCGTTCGAGAAAAGTCATCCCCATAATCAGGGCCAGGTTAATCACCAGATAAATCAGCGTGGCATAGGTGTAGATTTCAAAATTGTTTTGCGTGTATTCGGCAATGGTTTTGGTTTGACTGATTAACTCGGCCACACCCACCAATGAAGCCACCGAAGCGTTTTTGAAGCAATTGGTCAGCTCTGAGCCCAACGGCGGCAGAATCACGCGGAAAGCCTGCGGCAGCAACACCTGGCGGTAAACCTGTGCAGTGCTGAAACCCAACGCATAAGCCGCATGGCTCTGGCCTTTGGGCAGCGACTGAATACCGGTGCGCACTTGTTCGCAAATCCGCGCGGCGGTAAACAAGCCCAAACCTACGCTGGCCGACAGCATGGCGGAGGTATTTGGCGCGAGGCCGAAAAACCACCATTGTTTGAGGCCTTCGGGGAAAAAGCCCGGCACCACGTAATACCAGATAAACAGCTGTATCAGCAGCGGCACATTGCGAAACAGGCTCACATAAGCCGAAGCAGCCGCTTGCAACGGCTTGGCGGGCAACGTGCGCATAATGCCCAACAGCGTGCCCAGCCCCATGGCAATCACCCAGGCAATGCCGCCGATGAGAAACAGCCAGCCGATGCCGGACACCACCCAATCGAGGTAGGTTTCGCTGCCGATACCGGTGCTGTCGAAGAGTACGCCCCAGTTCCAGGAATAGCCCATGTTCCATCCTTAATTTTGTTTTTTGATACTGCACTTTCACGGCATGATAGCGGCCGGCAACACCCGGGCGGTCTGTATCGTTTTGTTCAGACGGCCTCAACAAGCTCAAAGGCCGTCTGAAACACCATTCGCAATCGCTTCATCCGCTAAAACATCAGACCGAAATGCAAGACACCCATACAACCAAGTGCGCCGCAGCCGGCTTAATATTGGCAAGATGTTTGCAAGCCGACAGGCCTTGGTTCAAACCAATCTCAAACCGTCTTAGGGTTTGCTGACCATTCATTGATGAGGGAATTTTTGCCCCTGAAAATGCAGATACCAGGCAAAAACAGCAGATGCATTTTAGGAGTGAAAGCCCCTACCAATCGACACCAAGATACTCTAATCGGCCAAATCAAGCGGCGGGCACTGTATTCCGCACCCGCCGCTGTTTGACTCATCATCCGCAGGCCGTCTGAAACCGTTACGGTGCGGCCTGATCGGTCGGGTTGGCGATAATTTCTTTTACCTGAGCCGACATCGGAAACTCAAGATTCACGTTTTTCGGCGGAATCGGGCTTTCAAACCAGGTTTTATACAGCGCATCGATTTCAGCGGTGTTTTTAAAGGTATCGGCCAATGCGGTGTCGACTACGGTTTTAAATGCGGTATCGCCTTTACGTACCATACAGCCGTAGCGCTCAAACGACATCGGTTCGCCCACAATCACCCATTTGGCCGGGTTGTCGGTTTTGGCGCGCTCGCCCGCCAGCAGAATATCATCCATCATAAAGGCTTGCGCACGGCCGTTAAACAACATCAATGCCGCTTCGCCGTGGTCTTTGGCAGAAATGATGTTCATGCCCAGCTTTTCTTTATCGTTGTATTCTTTCAGCAAACGCTCGGACGTGGTGCCCGCCGTGGTAACCACGGTTTTGCCTTTCAAATCGGGGAAGCCTTGAATGCCGGAATCATCAGCCGTCATCAGACGGGTGCCGATTTCAAAAAAGGCGTTGGAAAAATCAACCTGTTTTTGGCGTTCCACATTATTGGTGGTGGAGCCGCATTCCAAATCTACGGTGCCGTTGCTCACCAGCGGGATGCGGTTTTGCGAAGTAACCAAGTTGTAGCGCACTTTCAAATCAGGCAGGTTCAGCTCTTTTTTTACCGCTTCCACCACTTTCAGCTGCAAATCATGGGCATAACCCACCGGCTGGTCGGGGCGGTCGGCAATGTAGGAAAAAGGGATAGATGAATCGCGGTGGCCGAGCACGATGGTGCCGGAAGATTTGATTTTATCCAGCGTGCCCTGTCCGCTTTGCACCGTGGCACCATCTGATGCTGCGCTGCCTGCCGGTGCTGAAGATTCGCCGCCGCAAGCGGCCAAGCCCAGTGCCGTCAGACAGGCAAGAGAGAAAGGTTTTAATGCATTCAGTTTCATTTCCTGCTCCTCTTTATAGATGTTATCGATTGGCAAGCCCGAAGCATTGCAAACCTGCTGTATTGAGCCTGTTGTGTTTTATCCTAACTTAACCCATTTTGTTTGACAATCAAATTCAAGCAATTAAAAAATCAAATATTTGATAAACAATAAAAATTAAAAACCCGAAGCGATGAAAACCACCCCAAATTGTTAACAATTAAAGCATCGACCACACCTTGCGGTTTCTTTGTTTATAGAGCCTGTACCCTACTGCCGCCATAAACAAACAGGCCGTCTGAAACTTTCAGACGGCCTGTTTGTTTATATCGAATCATTTTATGTTTTCCCGCTGATTCAAACGCTTCAGCATTGCTTGCCGTCTTTCGGATACGGGTCGATTTGGTCGAGCCGGGTCAGCGATTTTTCGCGCACCTCTTCATCACTGAGCGGTTTTTGCGCATAAGTGAGCGTATCGTCAACCGAGCCTTCAATCACCAGCTCGCGCTCTTCAGCCTCCATTTCATCGGCTGAGGTGGGCTCGTGGCATTCGGAAATCTGATCAGTGTTTACCTCGACTTTCGGCTGGATGTCTGCCGCGCTCTGCCCGACCACCGGCGCGGGCGCGGCCTGTGCCTGCTCGGCCTCGGTGGCTTTGCGTTCGAGATAGTCGTCGCAACGCTCTTGTTTTACCGCATCATGTTCTTGCGATTCCATCAACTGGGCGGGGGTGGGGTTGCTGTTATTCATTTTTCTTCTCCTTGTCGTAGTGGTCAAACAAACTCAAGTGGTTTAATCATAACAAGAATCAGGCCGTCTGAAAGCTTTTTTCGGGTTATTTATGGTTAGCGTCTGTTATACCCATTCACAAAAGCAAGCAAACAAGGCGGTGGGCGAGCCAACGCCGTTAGCTTATTTTTGTGAATGGGTATAATGTGGATTCTGCTCACAAAAACCCTGCACATGCAAAGGCCGTCTGAAAGCGGGTTTCAGACGGCCTGTTGATATTATCTGCTGCATTTATGCGGTCAGCGTGCCTTTGGTAGAAGGCATTTTTCCGGCCATGCGCTCATCGGGCTCTACCGCCATGCGCAAGGCGCGGCCGAAGGCTTTGAACACGGTTTCGGCCTGATGGTGGGCATTTTTGCCGCGCAAGTTGTCGATATGCAGCGTCATCATGCTGTGGTTGACCAGGCCGTGAAAAAATTCGCTGAACAAATCTACATCAAAGCGGCCGATGATGGCGCGGGTGAATTCGATGTTGTAGATCAGCCCCGGGCGGCCCGACAAATCGAGCACTACGCGGCTGAGCGCTTCGTCGAGCGGCACATAGCTCATGCCGTAGCGGCGGATGCCGGTTTTATCGCCCAATGCCTGCTTGAGCGCTTGGCCGAGGGTGATGCCGATATCTTCAACCGTGTGGTGGTCGTCGATGTGCAAATCGCCTTTGCAGGTGATGTCCAAATCAATCAGGCCGTGGCGGCTGATTTGATCGAGCATGTGGTCGAGAAACGGCACGCCGGTGTCAAAGCGGCTTTGGCCGCTGCCGTCGAGGTTGAGCGACACGGTGATTTGGGTTTCGCTGGTGTTGCGGATAACGGTGGCACAACGGCTGCCGCTGAATTCGATGGCCTGTTTTTCTTCCGCCACCTCAATTTCTGCAACAATTTCCGGCTCCGGTTTCGGATCGGGGTGCACCCGCCCCATCCAGCCTTTGCGTTTGCCCATGCCGGCTTCCAGCTTGGCGAGCAACGAATTGTTCATGCCGCGGCTGCCCTCTGCGCCCTCTTCTTGGCCTTTTTGCAAACGGCGTTTGGCCTGATACAGCGACGAGGTGTTGTCGTAGCCGCAGCGGCGGGCCAGCTCGCTTAAGGAGCCGGCCTCTTCAATCAGCAATTGGAGGTTGCGTAAATGAAGTTGTGCTTTATTCATAATGGTTGGTTTCCCGATAATCAATCAAATGGTTTCAAACAGATAAGGTTATTCTTCAGCTTGCATATAATTTGCGGATAACGGCCAATACCGCATCGTTTTGCTCGGGCGCCCCCACAGTGATGCGCACACATTGGTCGAGCAGCGGATGAGTGCCGTGCAGCTTTTTAACCAATATTTTGTTTTGTTTCAAGGTTTCAAACAATTCTACCGCATCCGGCACACGCACGGTGATGAAATTTGCTTCGCTGGCAAAGGCTTTCAGACGGCCTATACCTGCCAACCCACCCAATATACGCTCACGCTCGGCTTTCAGTTTGGCGGTGGTGCCGGCAATCACATCGGCATGCGCCATGGCAAACTTGGCGGTGGCGAGACTCAATTGGTTCATATTATAGGGCGGCACGATTTTCGCCAGCTCGTTCATCACTTCGGCGCTGCCTGCCGCATAACCGATGCGGATACCGGCAAAACCGATTTTGCTCACGGTGCGCATCACCACCAGATTTGCCGCCACACCGGCCTGATTGAGAAAACTGTCGCTGCTGAAGGCGCCGTAAGCTTCATCCACCACCACAATACCGCGGGCGGCGGCAATCACCGCTTCCACTTCTTCGCGTTTGAAACCCACGCCGGTGGGGTTGTTGGGATACGACACAAACACCAGTGCCGGGTTGTGCGTTTCAATCGCCGCCAGCACCGCACCCAAGTTCATGCTGAAATCATCGTTGAGCGGCACGCCCACATAATTCATGCCGTAAGTGAGCGCGTTATGCCGATACATCACAAAACTCGGCTCCAGCGCCAGCATGGTAGCGCCGGGCTTGGCCACCAGCATGGTGATCAGCTGGATTAACTCGTCGGAGCCGTTGCCCAAGGCGATTTCGGCAGCGGCGGGAATATCGAACACTTCGCGCAACGCCTGTTGCAGACCGCTGGCGGCCGGATTGGGATAAAGATGAATCGGCGCTGCGGCCAGCTGCCTGCCCCATTCTTCCATTAACTCGGGGGATGCGGCAAACGGGTGGTAAGGGCTTTCCATGGCATCGAGTTTGATAAAGCCCTCGGGCAGATCGGCCACTTGGTAAGCAGTCATCGCACGCACATCGGCGCGGATGATATCGGATAAGGCAGTCATCACATTCTTTCTATATCATACAGATAAGGCCGTCTGAAACCCCATGCGCCTTATCGCCAATCAAGCCGTTAATGTATCATAAAAACGCCGCAAACGGCACAGGCATCCTGCATACCGCCTATTTTCAGACGGCCTGAGGCCTTGATTTTGATGCATTCGCAACCATATCTGCCAAACCTAACCCGGAAAACACCCATGAGCCACACTTGTGAGCAAGCAGATGCAAACATGGCAGCGCCAAACCTAACCCGGAAAACACCCATGAGCCACACCGTTCACCTGCAATTTGAAGACATCGACAACGCCGTGCTGCAACGCCTCACCGGCGCGCTCGACAGCAATCTCGACACGCTGAGCAAAGCGCTGGATATCCAAATCAGCCGCCGCTTCGGCAATTTTACCTTTATGGGCGCACTGGCACATGCCGGCCGCAACGCCCTGCTCGCACTGGCCGCACAAGCCGAAAAAGGCGACTTGTCGGATAACGATATCCGCCTGGCCGCCGTAGAAGCCAAAACCGCCGATGCGCAATACGAAGCGCAAACACACGAACACCAATATTATTTCCGCACCAAGCGCGGCAGCATCGGCGGGCGCACACCGCGCCAAAACGGCTACATCCGCGCCCTGCTCAACCACGATGTAGTCTTCGGCCTGGGCCCGGCCGGCACCGGCAAAACCTATCTCGCCGTGGCCGCCGCCGTCGATGCGGTGGAAAAACACCAGGTAGAGCGCATCGTATTGGTGCGCCCCGCCGTAGAAGCCGGCGAAAAACTCGGCTTTCTGCCCGGCGATTTGGCACAAAAAGTCGACCCCTATCTGCGCCCGCTGTATGATGCGCTGTATGACCTGATGGGCTTCGACCGCGTCACCAAGCTGCTCGAAAAAGGCCTGATCGAAATCGCACCGCTGGCCTATATGCGCGGGCGCACACTCAACGGCGCTTACGTGATTCTCGATGAAGCCCAAAACACCACCCCCGAGCAGATGAAAATGTTTCTTACCCGCATCGGCTTCGGCGCCAAGGCCGTTATCACCGGCGACATCAGTCAGATAGATTTACCGCGCAACATCAAATCCGGCCTGAAAGACGCCAAAGAAAAACTCGCCGGCATTGAAGGGCTGTATTTCCATACCTTCACCAGCGAAGATGTGGTGCGCCACCCGCTGGTGCAGAAAATCGTCGAAGCCTACGATGCGGCCGATGAGCGCCACGAAAGCGAACAACACCTACCGAAAGCCGTCTGAAAAACCACTGCCGTCAGAGCATGCCGTTGATAAAAAACAGCTATCGTAGAATGAATCAAAAAGTGCTACGGTGTTGCCGCACCTTGCCGTAGCGGCTGCACGGTCTGCGGCTTACTGGCTGCACTTCTTTCTTCATTTCAAGATCAACGCCTGCCCGCCTCAAGGAACCGCCATGCTGCTCAATCTTTTCGTGTTTATCGTTGCGCTCCAGCACCTGTTGATTATGTGGCTGGAAATGACCGTGCCCTCGCCCCGTGCCGCCCGCGCTTTCAACATCAGCCCCGACAAGCTGCAACAAAAAGAAATCAAAACCTTATTTGTCAATCAGGGGCTGTATAACGGCTTTTTAGCCGCCGGCCTGTTGTGGAGCCTGTTTGCGCCGGCCGATTTAGCGCGGCCGCTGCAAGCGTTTTTCTTGGGCTGCGTCATCACCGCCGCCATCTTCGGGGCCGCCACTGCCAACAAAAAAATCCTGTGGATACAGGGCGGCCCGGCAATGGCAGCCTTTTTAGTGTGGCTGTTCAGCTAGGATTTCCTGCACAGGAAATACACTCACAATATCAACGCACCCCAAAACGAGGCCGTCTGAATGCCGCTCATTCGATTTTTTCAAACGGGCCTTTTCAGACGGCCTCAGATTTGGTTTGCACTCCTGCCGCCCCAACCACATCACTAAAACCGAAACCGCGCCCGCAGTAACCAAAAACAATCGTTCACATCAACACAAACAATCTCCGCCCCATCCCCCATGCCGTCTGAAAGCCTGATGTTTAAACGATAATCACTCTTCAAACAAGCTTGTACACGCCCACAAAGATTATGCCCGGGGGAGTTCCTATTTACACAAATTTAGTTTATGATAACTGCACTACTGCTCACTACATACGCAGTAAGCCACCAGAAGAAAAACCGTAAAAGGAACAAAGAGATGTTAGAAGCCTATCGTAAAGCCGCCGCAGAGCGCGAAGCCCTGGGCATTCCCGCCCTGCCCTTAACCGCACAACAAACCGCCGATTTGGTGGAGCTGCTCAAAAACCCGCCCGCCGGCGAAGCCGAATTTCTGGTCGAGCTTTTGGCGCACCGCGTGCCGCCCGGCGTAGACGATGCCTCCAAAGTCAAAGCCTCGTTTCTGGCCGCAGTGGCCGAAGGCAGCGCCCAAAGCCCTCTGATTTCGCCCGAAGAAGCCACCAAGCTTTTGGGCACCATGCTCGGCGGTTACAACATCCATCCGCTGATCGAGCTTTTAGACAACGACAAGCTCGCCCCCATCGCCGCCGAAGGCCTGAAACACACCCTGCTGATGTTCGATTCATTCCACGATGTGCAGGAAAAGGCTGAAAAAGGCAACCCGCACGCCAAAGAAATCCTGCAATCATGGGCCGATGCCGAATGGTTTACCGCCCGTGAAAAAGTGCCTGAAAAAATCACCGTTACCGTATTCAAAGTCGAAGGCGAAACCAATACCGATGATTTATCGCCCGCTCCCGATGCCTGGAGCCGCCCCGATATCCCGCTGCACGCGCTGGCCATGCTGAAAAACCCGCGCGACGGCATCACGCCCGACCAACCCGGCGAAATCGGCCCCATCAAACTTCTTGACGAATTGAAAGCCAAAGGCAATCTCGTGGCCTATGTCGGCGATGTGGTCGGCACCGGTTCGTCACGCAAATCCGCCACCAACTCCGTGATTTGGCACACCGGCCAAGACATCCCCTATGTGCCCAACAAGCGCTTCGGCGGTGTCTGCCTGGGTGGCAAAATCGCACCGATTTTCTTCAACACCCAAGAAGATTCCGGCGCCTTGCCGATTGAAGTTGACGTATCTGCACTCAATATGGGCGATGTGGTCGACATTCTGCCCTACGAAGGCAAAATCGTGAAAAACGGCGAAACCGTGGCCGAATTCGAGCTGAAATCACAAGTGCTGCTCGACGAAGTGCAAGCCGGCGGCCGCATCAACCTGATTATCGGCCGCGGCCTCACCGCCAAAGCCCGCGAGGCCTTGGGTTTGCCCGCCTCTACCGAATTCCGTCTGCCGCAAGCACCTGCCGAAAGCAATGCCGGCTTTTCACTGGCACAAAAAATGGTCGGCCGCGCCTGCGGTCTGCCCGAAGGCGAAGGCGTACGCCCCGGCACTTACTGCGAACCCAAAATGACCACCGTCGGCTCGCAAGACACCACCGGCCCGATGACCCGCGATGAATTAAAAGATCTCGCCTGCTTGGGTTTCTCCGCCGATTTGGTGATGCAGTCGTTCTGCCACACCGCCGCCTACCCGAAACCGGTAGACGTCAAAACCCACAAAGAATTGCCCGAATTCATCTCCACCCGCGCCGGCGTAGCTCTGCGCCCGGGTGACGGCGTGATTCACTCGTGGCTCAACCGCCTGCTGCTGCCCGATACCGTAGGCACCGGCGGCGACTCGCACACCCGTTTCCCCATCGGCATTTCCTTCCCGGCAGGCTCGGGGCTGGTTGCCTTTGCCGCCGCCACCGGCGTGATGCCGCTGGACATGCCCGAATCAGTATTGGTGCGCTTCAGCGGCAAGCTGCAACCGGGTGTGACCCTGCGCGATCTGGTCAACGCCATTCCGCTGTATGCCATCAAAGCAGGTTTGCTCACTGTGGCCAAAGCCGGCAAGAAAAACATCTTCTCCGGCCGTATTCTCGAAATCGAAGGCTTGCCCGATCTGAAAGTAGAACAGGCATTTGAATTGAGCGATGCCTCAGCCGAACGCTCGGCCGCAGGTTGCACCGTAAAACTCAACGAAGCGCCGATTATCGAATACATGAAATCCAATATCGTGTTGATGAAAAACATGATTGCCGACGGCTATAAAGACCCGCGCACACTCGAACGCCGCATTCAGGCCATGGAAAAATGGCTGGCAGACCCAAAACTGCTGGAAGCCGATGCCGATGCCGAATACGCCGCCGTGATCGAAATCAACATGGACGATATCAAAGAGCCGATCGTGGCCTGCCCGAACGACCCCGATGATGTGAAATTCATGTCGGAAGTGAGCGGCACCAAGATTGACGAAGTGTTTATCGGCTCATGCATGACCAACATCGGCCACTTCCGAGCCGCCGGCAAGCTGCTCGAAGGCAAATCGGATATTCCCGTGCGCCTGTGGGTGGCGCCGCCGACCAAAATGGATGCGCAACAGCTGACCGAAGAGGGCTACTACGGCATCCTCGGCCGCAGCGGCGCGCGCATGGAAATGCCCGGCTGCTCGCTGTGTATGGGCAACCAGGCACAAGTGCGCGAAGGCGCAACCGTGATGTCGACCTCCACCCGCAACTTCCCCAACCGCTTGGGCAAAAACACTTTTGTTTACCTCGGCTCGGCAGAGTTGGCGGCGATTTGCTCGAAATTGGGTAAAATCCCCACCGTTGAAGAATATCAGGCCAATATCGGTATCATCAACGAAAAAGGCGATGAAGTTTACCGCTACATGAACTTCAACGAAATCGACAGCTATAACGAAGTTGCCGACAAAGTAAACGTGTAATCCGATAATTTCAGACGGCCTTGATCTTGCTCAAAGGCCGTCTGAATCATCAATACTGTGATACAAACACCCTGCCTGTGCGGGGTGTTTCTTTTTACCATCAAAGGCCGTCTGAAAACATGATGTTTTCAGACGGCCTTTATCATATCAACTTCAACGGCTTACACCCATTCACAAAAGCAAGCTGACAAAGCGGCAAGCCGAAGACAGTACAGTTAGTACGGCAAGGCGAGCCAACGCTGTTAGGTTATTTTTGTGAATGGGTATTAATGCGTTAAAAAGCTTCCGGCAAAATATCGGCCGGCACATCCTGATAACATACTGGGCGTAAAAACCGGTCGATGGCAGTGGCGCCTACCGATGTGCTGCGGCTGTCGCTCGTGGCCGGAAAAGGGCCGCCGTGCACCATTGCACCGCACACTTCAACCCCGGTGCCAAACCCGTTGAACACAATCCGCCCCGCTTTGCGTTCCAACTGTGACAACAACGATTTGAGCTGCCCGACATCATCATCGGCGGTGGCGTGAACGGCAGCGGTAAGCTGCCCCTCCAGCTGCTCGGTCAACATCTGCATTTGTGCAAAATCACGGCAACACACAATCACGGCGGCGGAACCGAATACTTCCTGCCTTAACGCCTCATTTCCGGCAAACACATCGCCCTCAACAACAAACAAACGCGCACGGCATGAATGAATGCCGCCGGAAGCTTCCCCGGCAGCCAGCAATTGTGCGTGCGCTGCCAGATTTTGGATGCCTTGCTCAAACGCCCGGGCGATAGCCGGAGTCAGCATAGTTTGCGCCGTTTGCACTGCCAAAGCTGCCCGGGCGGCAGCTGTAAAGGCATCAAAGCCCGCTCCTGCCGCGGCAAACACCACACCCGGGCTGGTGCAAAACTGCCCGGCGCCCATCGTCATAGCCGCCACCAAAGCACGGCCAAGCGCTTCTGCCTGCGTGGCCAAGGCATCAGGCATCAGATAAACCGGATTAATGCTGCTCATTTCCGCATAAACCGGAATCGGTTCAGGCCGGGCTTGGGCAAGCTTCAACAAAGCCAGGCCGCCGGCGCGGGAGCCGGTAAAACCCACCGCCTTAATATGCGGATGACCGACCAGTTTCTCCCCAATCCGATTGCCTTCGCCATACAGCAAAGCAAACACGCCCTCAGGCATGCCGCACCGTTGTGCCGCGCGCTGCACCGCCCGACCCACATATTCCGATGTGCCCGGATGGGCGTTATGCGCCTTCACCACCACCGGGCAGCCTGCCGCCAGCGCACTGGCGGTATCGCCGCCGGCCACAGAAAACGCCAGAGGAAAGTTGCTGGCGCCAAACACCGCCACCGGCCCCAGCCCGATTTTGCGGTAGCGGATATCAGGCCGGGGTGGCTGCCGTTGCGGCATGGCTTCATCTCGCCTGATGTCCCGATATGCCCCCTGCCGCACCACGGCGGCAAACAGGCGCAACTGATTGCAGGTGCGGGCACACTCGCCCTGCAAACGCGCATGCGGCAAGGCGGTTTCCTGCATCGCACGCTGAATAATGGCTTCGCTGTCGGCTTCGATTTCAGCGGCAATGCTGTCGAGAAACTGTGCCCGGGCCGCATCCGACAGCTCGCGGTATTGCAGAAAAGCGGTTTGAGCCAAATCCAATGCCCGATCAAAATCCGCATCCGATACTTCGTGATACACCGGCGCCAAACGCTCATCCGTGGCCGGATCAACCGCCTGAATGCCGGCACCTTTGCCGGCAACTGCTTGGTAGCCAATCAGATTTTTCGCTTCGAGTGACATAAGAACTCCTTGTGGGTGAATTCTGCTGTCCGACAAAGCTACTTTTTGGTCAAAACCTGATGCAGGCCCTGCCAGACATGGTTTAAATGGCCGGTCAATAAAACTTCCGCCTGTTCGAAACGGCCGGCACGGGTAAGGTCGATTAAGGCCTCATGTTCCACCAGCGATTGCTGCAAAGCGCTCTCGGTGCTGAGCTGGAGGCGGGTATAACGCTCTGAAGTTTGCAGCAGCGCCGCCACAATCTGTTGTGTTTTAGGCAGCGCCGCTTCGGCATACAGCGCCATGTGCAGCTCGGCATTCAGCGGCCCCAGCTGCGCACGCTCATTGTGTTCGATGGCATGGCGGTAGCGGCGGTTGACTTCTGCCGCCACATCGATGGCCGCCGAGTTCAATTGCGGTGCGGAAACGCGGTATAGCCGCGGCTCCAGCAAAATTCGCAGTTCAAAAACATCATTCACTTCTTGCAATGACAAACCGGTTACTACAGCACCTTTACGCGGAACAATGCTCACCAGCCCTTCGGCCTCCAATTGCAGCAAAGCCTCCCGCACCGGAATCCGGCTCACACCGTGTTTGTCGGCCAACGCATCCTGACGCAGCTGCGTATCGGGCGGATAGATGCCGTCGAGAATATCCTGGCGGATGCTGTCGACCAGCTGCTCGGTTAAAGAAAGCGGTTTCATATCAATCCTAATCATCATTTTTTCAGAATGATACGTTATCTCGCCGCGCCATGAAATTTATTCTTGACTTGTATAATGTATACAATATACACTAATTCAAACCACCACTCAACCGCTTTCATCCAACCTTGCAGGAGAAACAGTATGAACACCACCTGGCACGGCGTTTTCCCGGCCGCCACCACCCAATTCAATGCCGATTATTCGATTCATTACGCCGCCACCCAAAAAGTGCAGGACGCTTTAATCAACGACGGTGTTAACGGGCTGATTATTTTAGGCACTTGCGGAGAAAACAATTCGCTCTTGCCCGAAGAAAAACGGCGTGTTTTGCAAGGTGCGGTAGAAACCGCCCGCGGGCGCGTGCCGGTTGTAACCGGTGTTTCCGAGCTGGATACCGCCAGAGCGGTCGAATATGCCCGCGATGCCGAAAAAATCGGTGCAGACGGCCTGATGCTGCTGCCGGCCATGGTCTATGTGCCCACCGAAGATGAGTTGGTTGCCCATTTCAAAGCAGTGGCTTCGGCCACATCGTTGCCGGTGATGCTGTATAACAACCCGCCGGCTTACCGTGTCGGCATCACTTCGGGCGTGCTGCATCAATTGAAAGATGTAGAAAATATTGTTGCCATTAAAGAAAGCGCCCCCGACAGCCGCCGCTTTACCGATTTGATCAATGAATTCGGCGATCGTTATGAAATCTTTGCCGGCCTGGACGATGTGGCGCTGGAAGGTTTGATACTCGGTGCAAAAGGCTGGATTTCCGGCCTTACCTCCGCCTTTCCCGAAGAATCGGTCGGTCTGGTGGCCGCATTCGAACGAGGCGATTTGGCAACGGCACTGAAAATCTACCGCTGGTTTATGCCGCTGCTGCATTTGGATGCGGCACACGATTTGGTGCAATCGATTAAGCTGGCAGAAACCATTATGGGCAGAGGCACCGAAACCGTGCGTATGCCGCGTATGCCGCTGACCGGCGCACGGCGCGCCGAAGTAACCGCCATGGTGGAGCAATGCGCCGCCACCCGCCCGACTTTGCCATAATCGAGCCCGGTCATTCTGCCCGCTTCGAGCTCAGGCAGGCCAACGCCGTTAGATTATTTTTTTGAATGGGCATTATTTTACGCACGGGTTAGTAGGAGGCAGTATGAACGATCAGGTTTACCTCTCTTTTGATGCGTTACACCATTTGGTCAGCGCGGCGCTTAGCGGCGGCGGTTTGTCTGCCCGTCATGCCGATGCGGTTGCCCGTGTCATTGTGAAGGCCGAACGCGACCAATGCCGTTCGCACGGGCTCTACCGTATTGCCGGGGTATTGAAAACCTTGCAGGGCGGCGTGGCCGAAGCAGAAGCTGTGCCTGAAATCAGCCACAGCGATGACAAACCGATTATCAAGGTCAACGCCCGCGGCGGTTTTTCGCCTTTGGCATTTGAATGCGGTGCGCCGTTGCTGGCCGAAAAGGCCGGGCGCTTCGGCATTGCCGCCATGGCCATTAACGACTGCGTACACTTTTCTGCGCTGTGGCCCGAAGTCGAGCAATTGGCCGAAGCCGGTGTGGCCGCCCTGGCCATGTGCCCGAGCAATGCTTATGTTGCGCCCGCCGGCGGTATCCGCAAGCTGCTCGGCACCAACCCGCTGGCTTTTGCCTGGCCGTGTACCGGCGGCCTGCCCTATGTATTCGACTTTGCCACATCGGTGGCAGCACGCGGCGAAGTGGAGCTGCACCGGCTCGACAACACCCCGCTGCCGCAAGGTTGGGCTATTGATGCCGAAGGCCGCCCCACCACCGACCCGGCCGCGGCATTAGACGGCGCACTGCTCACTTTCGGCGCCCACAAAGGCTCGGCGGTTGCCACCATGATTGAGTTGCTGGCCGGCGTGCTGATCGGCGATTTGCTGAGCATAGAAAGCTCGGCGCTCGACAACGGCCGCCTGCTGGCACCGCGGCACGGCGAATTGCTGATTGCGTTTGCGCCGGATGCCTTCGGTGCCGCTTCGCCCGCCGCACACACGCAGAAGCTGCTGGCCGAATTTACGGCACAAGGCGCCCGGCTGCCCTCGCAGCGCCGCTATGCCGCCCGGGCGCAATCATTGAGCCGCGGCATCGGCATCAGCCGCGAAAACCTGGCCAAACTCCAACAAATGAGCTCGGGCCTGATGCCGACCGAACTGCACTAATCTGCTTTCCACAGTCACACTTTCTCACAGGAACCGCCCATGTCCAACCGCTATCATGCCGTGAAAATCATCGACTCCCACACCGCCGGCGAGCCCACCCGTATGGTGTACCAAGGCTTTCCCGACCTAGGCGGCGGCACCATGGCAGAACGCCTGCATATTTTGAAAACCCGACACGACGCCTGGCGCAAAGCCGTTATCTTGGAACCGCGCGGCAATGATATCTTGGTTGGCGCATTGTTGTGCAAACCGCAAAACCCCGCCCACACTTGCGGTGTGATTTTCTTCAACAACAGCGGCTATTTAGGCATGTGCGGCCACGGCACCATCGGCCTGCTCGCCTCACTGGCCTATCTGGGCGCCATCAGCGCAGGCAAACACATCATTGAAACACCGGTCGGCGATATCCAAACCACATTGCACGAAGACGGCAGCGTCAGCCTGCAAAATGTGCACGCTTACCGTTATCAAAAAGCCGTTGCCGTCGACGTGCCCGGCATAGGCCGTCTGAAAGGCGACATTGCCTGGGGCGGCAACTGGTTTTTTTTGGTTAACGAGCATCAAGAGCGCCTGAGCGCCGACAACACCGCACGCCTCACCCACGTCACACAAGCCATTATGCAGGCGCTGCAAGCACAAGGCATCTGCGGTGAACGCGGTGCACCCATCGACCATATCGAGCTTTTCGCCGAAACAGCGCATGCCGACAGCCGCAATTTCGTGCTGTGCCCCGGCGGCGCTTACGACCGTTCGCCCTGCGGCACCGGCACCAGCGCCAAACTCGCCTGCCTGGCTGCCGACGGCCGCTTGCCGCCCGACACGGTTTGGCAGCAGGAAAGCATTATCGGCAGCCGCTTTCAAGCCTGGTATACCCACGCTGCCGATGCTTGCAGCATTTTGCCGAACATACGCGGCCAAGCGTGGGTCTGCGCCGAAAATACTTTGCTGATTGATGAACAAGACCCTTTTAAATGGGGTATTTCCTGATATTCAGGCCGTCTGAAAGGCAATTGATATGAACGCACCCACCATCGTTATCGGCGCCGGCATCATCGGCCTGAGCATTGCCGCCACCTTGCGCAAACGGGGTGCACCGGTGTTGCTGCTGGATGCCGGCGCAGTGTGCGGCGGCGCATCTTGGGGCAATGCCGGCCACATTGCCACCGAACAAGTTTACCCGGTGGCCGATCCTAGCCTGTTGAAAAAACTGCCGGCCATGCTGCTTAACCCGCTCGGCCCGCTGCGGCTGGATTGGCGCTATCTGCCCAAGCTGCTGCCGTGGGCATGGCATGCTGTCCTCAATATGCGGCCGCAGCATTTTCAAAAAAACCATCAAGCCCTGCTCGCCCTCAACAGCCGCTGCCTGGCCGATTGGCAGCAGTTTGCCCGTGAATGGCGGCTCGCACCGTGGCTGCAAATACAAGGCTCGTTGCTGGTCTGCGAACAGGACGCAACTGCCGATGCGCTGCAAAAGCACGGCCGCACCCTGAATGCCCTGGGAGTGGAAAACCAATGGCTGTCTGCCGAAGCGCTGCATGAACGCGAGCCGGGATTAGCAGCCAACCAATCGGGCGGACTTTTTTATCCGCACACCGGCCACATCGTCAACCTCGATGCGCTCACCCAAACATTGAAAACAGCCTTTACCGGTATGGGCGGCCGCCTACAGGAATATTGCACGGTGTATCAGGCTCATATCAACGCCGACGGCGGCCTGACCCTGCTCACCGGCCAAGGCATGATGCAGGCGGCCAAAGTGGTGTTGGCGGCCGGTGCGTTTTCCAAAACGCTGGCCCAACAACTGACCGGCATTAATGTGCCGCTCGACACCGAACGCGGCTACCACCTGATGCTGCCGGCAGAGCAAGGCCGTCTGAAGATACCGGTTTCCAGCGCCGACCGCCGCTTCATCATGACCCCGATGACAAACGGGCTGCGGCTGGCCGGCACAGTGGAATACGCAGGGCTGCGCGCGCCGCCCAATATGGCCAGAGCCCGCAAGCTGCTGCCGCTGGCCGAAGGCATGCTGGCGCAACCGCTCGATGCCGACGGCGCTTCCGAATGGATGGGATGCCGCCCGACAACGGCCGACAGCCTGCCGGTGATTGACCGCAGCGGTAATGTTTTGCTGGCTTTCGGCCACCAGCATTTGGGGCTCACACAAGCCGCCACCACGGCAGCCGCCATCGCCGCACTTTATTTTGACGAGCCCCCGCCACACGATTTGCGCCCTTTCCGGCTCAACCGCTTTGCCGGATAAAACCCAGCCGTAACCAGTAACCATAAGCCGGCAAGGCAAAACAACGGTCAGGCTGTTTTTATCAATGAAGCATCAACCATCAATATTTCTTTCAGACGGCCTTTGATATCCATAAATGATGCCGCCTGAAAACAAACATTATCCGACAGCAACACAACCAGGGCATTCTGACCATTTGATTGACGGGGCTTTTTGCCACCCAAAACGCACCCGTCAATCAAATGGTCAGGACACCCCGGCACTTTCCCTTCCACACCACATCTATAAAGGAAACAGCCATGGAAAAATGGGTTAACGGCCTGGCCAATTTAATCTGGAGTGATGCCTTGGTCTATTTGGCATTGGGCGTCGGTTTGTATTTCACCGTAGTTACCCGCGGCGTGCAATTCCGCTATCTGGCAGAAATGCTGCGCCTGCTGAAAGAAAATAAAGCTTCTGAAGCCGGCATTTCTTCTTTTCAGGCATTCTGCATCTCATTGTCGGGGCGTGTCGGCGTGGGCAACATTGCCGGCGTCGCCACCGCCATTGCCGCGGGCGGGCCCGGCGCGGTGTTTTGGATGAATGTGATGGCGCTGCTGGGCGGCGCCAGTGCCTTTGTCGAATCAACGCTGGCGCAGGTCTATAAAGAACGCGTGGGTAACCAATACCGCGGCGGCGGCCCGTGGTATATCGAACGCGGTTTGAAAATGAAGCTATTTGCCGTTGTGGTGGCGCTGGTCGTTACCCTCTCTTACGGCCTGCTGGTGCCCGGCGTACAGGCCAACACCATTGCCAATTCGTTTCAAAGCGCTTTCGGCCTCAAGCCGGCGGTCTCCGGCCTGATTATCCTGATACCGCTGGCGCTGATTATTTTCGGCGGCATCAAACGCATCGCCAATGTGGCCGATATTATCGTGCCCTTTATGGCGTTGGCCTATATCGCCATGATGCTGATTATTCTGCTGGCCCATCTGCCGGCATTGCCGGGCATGTTTGCGCTGATCATGAAAAGCGCATTCGGCATCGATGCCGTATTCGGCGGCATGGCGGGCTATGCCATTTCTTGGGGGGTGCGCCGCGCCGTGTTTTCCAATGTGGCCGGGGCCGGCGAAGGCACCTACAGCTCGGCCGCCGCCGAAGTTTCCCACCCTGCCAAACAGGGGCTGGTGCAAGCTTTTTCAGTGTATATCGACACCGTTTTGGTGTGCACCGCTACGGCGCTGATGATTCTCTCCACCAATATGTATAACGTGATTCCGCCCAATGCTGCGGCGCCCCTGGTCGAACACCTGCCCGGCGTTGCTGCGGGCGCCGCCTTCACCCAAGCGGCCATCGGCACCGTGTTTCCCGCCATCGGCCCGGGGTTTGTGGCCGTGGCCATCTTTTTCTTCGCCTTCACCTGCCTGATGGCTTATTACTATATCGCCGAAACCACGCTGGTTTACCTGCAAGAAAAGCTCGGCCTGCCGGGCAAACCGTGGTTTCTGAAAATCGTTTTCCTAATCATCGTCTATTTCGGCAGCATCCAAACCGCCAATATTATGTGGGGGCTGGGCGATATCGGCTTCGGCGCCATGTGTTATCTCAATCTGGTGGTGATTCTGCTGCTCACCAAACCGGCGGCTAAAGTGCTGCGTGATTACGAACGCCAAAAGCAGGCCGGTCGCGACCCTGTATTCGACCCGCACAGCTGCGGCATCGACAACGCCGATTTTTGGGTGGAATACAATCGCCGCCACAAACGCTGAGCCGATAACCGTTCCACATTACCGGCTTTCACTTTCTCGCACGTGTGCACCAAGAGATGATTTCACCCACGAAAGCGCCGCTGCGTATGCAGACACTGCCTTCGGCCCGCCCCTCAGTATGAGGACGTGAAAGCCATCAAAAGCAAAAGCCCGACATAAACTGCCGGGCTTTTACTGTTATCGGTATTTTAATCAGGCCATACTACACGCGGCGGCTTTTAAACCACGCCCCCCACACCAACAGCAACACAAAACCGAAATACAACACGCTCCACACCGGCAGCGGCACTCCGAGAAAATAATCGGGCACGGCGCAATCGCCGAAACCGCGCACCACCGGCTCCCACACATCAAACAGCGGCCAATCGCGCAAACGGAAAGTCCACGGCGCACCGCAGGCAGGCGCCGTGCCCGGCGGCAGACTTTGCAGCCACAGCTGATACACCGCCACCCCCGCACCATAAAGCGCCGGCACGCTCACCCAACAAGCCCCGGCCAAACGCACCGCTTTGCTGCGCTGTGCAGAAAACGCCGCCAACAACGCCGCCAAACCCACCGCCAACACCGACACCCGCTGCAAAATACACAACACACAGGGGTTCAGCCCCAAGACATATTGCGAAAAAAACGAGCCGGCGGCCGCCAAAACAGAAAGTACAACAATACCCCACAGGGTTTTACGGAATAAATTCATAATCAGATGTTTTCAGACGGCCTCATCCATCTATCAAGGCCGTCTGAAATAAAATAACAATGATGGGAGATGATGCAGTATAAAACGCTTCAGCTGCCGTTGCCAGCGCTTTTAGGGGAAAAGATGGCTTCGGGCAAATCAATAATCAAGTGATAATGCCCCCATCCCCGCCCGCTCCAAAGCCGAGAGCAAAAATCCCGCGCCAACGATATCAGGAAACCTCAGGCCGTCTGAAACTGCATTTTCACCGTTTCAGACGGCCTTAATCATCCCATCCCCCCAAAATATTCACGCTGCCGTTATTTTGCAGGCTTACCACACTTTGGTATTTTCTTTATACAATTTAAATCAAACTATTTGATAACGATTAGCGATTATGATATCTTGCGCAAACTTTACATTTAAAAACGTTTTACTCCATAAACAATAAAACTCTATGCATTCCCTCACAAAATCAGTATTCATTTTTGCACTTTCAAGCCAAGCCGGCGCAGCTTTCGCCCATGATGGCGATGCCGAGCTTATCCGCAACCAACAACGGCAACAGCAGCTGGATGCACAACTCACCCCCGCGGTTGATGTCCGTTTAGACCGGCAGGCCGCAGCGCAGCCCGCATGGCAGCCGGGCGAAGCCGAACACCCCTGTATGGCCGTTGATGAAATCGTGCTGAGCGGCGATCAGCACACAACGTTTTCTTTTATTGTGCCCAAGCTGATGAAGCAATCCGGCTTTCAGCCGGGCATGTGTATCGGCAGCAACGGCATGCAGCAGCTGCAAACGCTGGCGCAAAATATCGCTATCAGCCAAGGCTTTATCACCACCCGAGTCTATATTGCCCCACAAGATCTCAACGCCGGCCGCCTGACCTTTACCGTGCAGCCGGGGCGCACCGGCAATATCCGTTATGAAGAAAACAACGGCCGCCCCGAGCACAGCGGCCGTATTTCCGCGTTTGCCAACAAATTTCCCAATGCGCAGGGCGATATTTTGAATTTGCGCGATTTGGAGCAAGGGCTGGAAAACCTGCGCCGTCTGCCAAGCGTTGCCGCCGATATCCGCATCGAGCCGGGCGAACAAGAAGGCCGCAGCGATATTATCGTGCGCTGGCAGCAAGAGCGGCCGTTTCGCTTCGATATCGGCATCAATGATTCGGGCAGCAAAACCACCGGCAAATATCAAGGCTATGCCGCACTTTCGATCGACAACCCTTTAGGCCTGAGCGATTTGCTGTATTTGAGCTACAACCATGATTTGGGTCGCCACAAAGCCAGCTACACCGACCGGGACGGCATCAAAACCGACAGCGGCACCCGCGGCTACAGCCTGCATTATTCAGTGCCTGCCGCCAACTGGCTGTGGGCCTGGAACCACAGCGGCTACCGCTATCACGAGGCCACCGAAGGCATCAACAGCCATATCGATTACAACGGCAAAAGCTACAGCAGCAGCATCAGCGCCGGCCGGGTGCTGTTTCGCAACGCCCGCCACAAAACCACCGCCACCGCCAAACTGTGGCGCCGGCAAACCCGCAAATACTACGACAACAACGAAATAGAAGTACAACGCCGCCAAACCGCCGGTTGGGCCGCGGAGCTCAGCCACCGCACCCGGCTCGGGCGGGCAGACATTCACGGCATCTTGGCCTACAAACGCGGCACCGGCATGCAGGGCAGCCTGAAAGCACCGGAAGAATTCAATGACGACAACGACACCATACCCGGCACATCGCGCATGAAAATCCTCACCGCCTCGCTGAGCGCCGGCATGCCGTTCGGTATTGGTAAGCAAGTTTTTTCATACGACACCGAAATTTACGCCCAATGGAATAAATCGCCGCTAGTATCGCAAGACCGCCTGAGCATCGGCGGCCGTTATACCGTGCGCGGCTTTGACGGCGAACAAAACCTCAGCGGCGAGCGCGGCTGGTTTTGGCAAAACAACCTCAACTGGCATTACCTGCCCGAACACCAACTGTATACCGGCTTGGATTACGGCCGCGTGTCCGGCCTCAGCACACAAGGCCTGCCCACACAGAAACTTGCCGGCGCCGTTATCGGCTTAAAAGGCACACAACGCTTGGGCGGCGTGTGGAGCTACAACGTATTTGCCGGCAAGCCCCTCAGCAAACCGGCGCATTTAAAAACAGCCGCTACCACTTACGGCTTCAACCTTAACTACAACTTCTAACCATAACCTGCGGCGTTCTGAAAACATAGTTTCAGACGGCCTGACACTTACTCAATTCAATCCAAGGGAAACCCAATGAACAAACACCTGCATAAAACCATCTTCAATAAAAGGCGCGGCTGCATGATGGCCGTAGCCGAAAACGCCACCCGCGAAGGCAAATCCGCTCAAGACAGCGGCACGCCAAGCCCGGGCGCGGCCGGCTTGCCGAACACCCTTTCTGCCGGCATGCCGATGCTGGCCGGCTGTTTGGTTTTATGCAGCGGCATCGGCTTTGCCCAAGCGCAGATTGTGGCCGATAAAACCGCGCCGGCCAACCAACGGGCAACGGTGTTGAAACACAGCAGCGGCGCACCGATGGTCAATATTCAAACCCCGACAGCAAAAGGCCTCAGCCATAACCGCTACACCCAGTTTGATGTCGATGCCAAAGGGGCGGTGTTAAACAACCACCGCGGCAGCAATCCGCATTTGGCCAAAGGCTCGGCCAAAGTGATTTTGAATGAAATCCGCAGCACTTCGCCCAGCAAGCTGGCCGGCATCATCAGCGTAGAGGGCGCGAAAGCAGATATCATCGTGGCCAACCCGGCAGGCATTCAAGTGAACGGCGGCGGCTTCAAAAATGCACACCGGGCAGTATTGACCACGGGCGCGCCGCTGATTAAGGATGGCGCATTGCAAAAGCTCGACATCCGCCGGGGTGCGGTAAGCGTCGGTGCGGGCGGCTGGGCCGATGCCGGCAGCGGCGGTGCCGATTACACCGAAATTCTCAGCCGTTCGGCGCTGATACAGGGCAAGCTTCAGGCCAACCGACTGACCGTTGCTACCGGGGCGCAAAACATTGATTATGCCGGCGGGGAAATCACCAACGGCACGGCAGACGGCGCCAAACCTGCTGTTGCCATCGATACCGCCGCATTGGGCAGCATGTATGCCGGCAGTATTACCCTGATTGCCAATGAAAAAGGCATCGGCGTGAAAAATGCCGGCACCTTGCAGGCAGGCCGCCAGCTGGTGCTGACAGCCGCAGGCAAAGTGGAAAACACGGGCACAATCCGCACCACCGCGGTTTCAACAGAAACAGCACCGACTTATTTAAGCATAAGCACCACCGATACCGCAGCCAACAGCGGCAACGGCGATATTGATGCCGCCGCCGGCAAAATCGAGAGCAAAGGCCTGATGGTGTTGGATGCCGGGCGCGATTTGGTGCTCAGCAATACCACCGTCAGCCAGAGCCACGTTCAGACGGCCTCAAGCATAATTCTCGATGCCGGCCGCCATCTGCACATCAATCAAAAAAGCAGCCTCACCAACAGCGGCAGCGGCAGCATCAGCGCAGCCGCAGGCGGCAACCTCACCGTTAACGATGCCAAACTGAACAGCAGCGGCCATATTTACACCACCGCCAAAGGCAGCAACCAACTGCAAAACAACAGCACACTGACCGCCAAACAAGACATCAGCGTTTTAGCCAACGACCGGGTAGCCGCCAACGCCGCCCATTTGGCCAGCAGCGCGGGCAGCATCCATCTCGAAGCCGCCAAGCCCGCATCACTGACCGCCAAGCCCGCGCCGGCTCATGTGCACATCAGCAGCGGCAGCCTCAGCGCCGCCAAAAACGTGGTAGCGCTGGCCGACAACGATATTCACGCCAACACCACCGTTAAAACCGCCGAAGCCGTTTACCTGCATGCCGGGCAAAACCTCAACCTTACCGTAGGCGCAGAGCTGCCCGCCGCCACCCAAAACGTGAACCTGAAAGCGGGCGCTAAAGCCATCATCAAAGCCACCGCTGTTAAAAACCTCAATGCCGCTAAAAATTTGAGCATTGAGGCAGGCAGCATTGCCGTGGATAAGGTGAATTTGAAAGCCACAGCGGGCAATCTTCAGCTGACGGCATTAAAAGGCGATATAAATTTAACAGGCGGCTTCCAAAACAGCCCGGGCAATACCGATTTCAAATTATTGGGCAAAACCAAATTGGCAGCAGGTAATCATATCGAAGTCAGCGCTTTAGCAGGCAATATTACCGCAGATGGACTAAAAGCAGAGGCCACAGCCGGGCATGTCAGCATGCTGGCAGAGGGCAATGTTCATCTCAATGCCCCGCCCGTGCATCTGGAAACCGTGAAAGAAGTTATAGAGGTTACAGAAATTTCCAAAGGGTTCTCCAGCCGCCACAAATCGCTCGGCACAAGCAAAAAAGAAACCTCCGTGTTGAAGAACGGCCTTCCGTCTGTCAAAGTGACACAACCACAAGTGAAGACAACAAACGCAGGGACAAAAACAACACAATCAACCACCACGTATGCCTATCAAGAAAGCAGCATTTCCAGCGAGCTTAAGGCCAAAGCCGGCGTTTATCTCGGTTCGGTCGGCAAAGGCCGTCTGAAAACCGACAACACCGACATCAACGCCGCCGCAGGCGATATCCGCCTGGTTTCCGGCGCAGAAATGACCATCGGCAACGGCAAGCAGCAAAACACCCTGCTCGCCCACACCATCGACGCCCAAAGCCGCAGCGGCGCCGTCAGCATCAACAACGCCCGCCTGAGCGCCAACCGCGGCGGGCTGAATATCGCCGCCAAACAAGATTTGACGCTGAATCAGGTAAACAGCACTTCTTCACACAACACCACCATCGCCGCCGAAGGCAAAATACACCTGAACCGCCTCAATGCCAACGCCGGGCGGCATATGGCCGTCAGCAGCCGCAACAACCAAATCCTGCAAAACGACAAACAAAGCACCGCCAACACCCTCAAAGCAGGCGGCATACTTTCCATCCACAGCGGCTGGTGGCATACCGCCAACAACAGCACCATGCAGGGCGGTGCCGTACATCTCAAATCCAACGGCAGCGGCCTATCGCTAACCGGCAGCACAACCGTAAAAGCATTAAGCGGCAACCTGCTTAAAAACGATGCCAAACTCAAAAGCCTCGACGGCGACATCAGCCTTGAAGCCAAAAGCGACATCAACATCCATGCCGGCCGCACCCTTGCCGCCGACGGCGACTTCAGCCTCAAAGCCGGCGGCAAGCTCAACCTTGCAGGCAAAGCCGGCAGCAAAGGCAACCCTACCGCCGTTACCTCCGCACTGAGCGCCAAAGGCAGCATGAAACTGATTGCCGGCGAAGCCGACATTCAGGCGGCCAAGATTGCCGCAGGGCGAGACTTGACCGTGGGCACCACCAAAGGCACACTGAATATCGATGCCGTGCGCAGCACCTTCAAAGACTACACCCCCACCCAAAAAGTAGCCGAATTGCGCCGCGACATCCGTGCGCTGGAGCAGCAAATCGAAGCGGTTAAAAAAGTCAACACCAAAGACAAACGCCTGGCCGCCTGGGATAACGAAAAAGGCCGTCTCGAATTCTATATTCAAGCCATCAACAAAACCGTTAAAGGTCACAAACCCAAAGGCCATGAATACAAACAGGCCACCCTCAGCGGCCAACACATCAACCTGATTTCCGCCCAAGGCATCGACATCAGCGGCTCCGACATACTGGCCGAGAAAAAACTCACCCTGCAAGCAGCAGGATTGCTGCCCAAAACAGAGGGGCAAACCCAAAGCGCCATCTTTGTCGACGGCGTAGCCGACAGCTACGAAATCGGCCTCGAGCGCTTCAAAAGCCATTACGACAAAGCCATTATCAACAAACCCTCACGCCTGCAGGGCAAACAAGGCATCAACATCGAAGCACCCGCCGCCCATGAAAACGCACGCATCATTATCGGCGCATCACAGCTCAACGCCCCCAACGGCCGCATCGACATCAAGGCCTACAGCGATGTATTGCTTGAAAGCGGCGAAAACGATGCCTACACCTTTCTCAAAACCAAGAGCAAAAGCGGCGGCATTATCCGCAAAAGCAAATTCACCCGCAACACCAACCACCTGATTATGCCCGCCCCCACCGAATTAAATGCCGGTGCCGGCATCAGCATCCAATCAGGCGGCGATATTGATGCCTACTCTACCCGTTTCAACGCCCCCAAAGGCAGCGTTACCCTCACCGCAGCAGAAGCGCTCAACCTGCTCGCCATAGAGGGCAAACACCTGCATAAGCGCGAAACCACCAAAAGCAGCCGCTTGATCGGCATCAAAATCAAAAACAAAGACTACAAACGCGAAGAGCTTACCGAAACCAAACTGCCGGTAAAAGTGATTGCCAAAGGCGTCAATACCCGCTCCGGTTGGGATACCGTGCTCGAAGGCACCGAATTCGAAACCGGGCTGGCCGGTGCAAACATTCAAGCAGGCGTAGGCCCCAAAGCCCGTGCCGATGCCCAAATCATCCTCAAAGGCATCGTTACCCGCGTTAACACCGAAGAAACCAGCAAATCCAACTCAACCGTTTGGCAGAGCATGGCCGGCAGCGGCAGCGTTACCGACACCCTTTCACTGCCCAAATTCGAAGGCCCCACCCCGCCCAAGTTCAGCGCGCCCGGCGGCTATATTGCCGACATCCCCAAAGGCAAACTCAAAACCGAAATCGAGAAACTCGCCAAACAGCCCGAATACGCCTACCTGAAACAATTACAGATGGCCAAAGACGTCAACTGGAACCAGGTACAGCTCGAATACCAAAAATGGGACTACAAACACGAAGGCCTCACCGGCGCCGGAGCGGCAATTATTGCGCTGGCGCTGGCCGCCGTTACCGGCGGGGCGGGCGCAGGTATCGCCTCCGCACTGAGCGGCACCGCCGTAACCGGCATATCGGCCACCATGGCCAATGCCGCCTTCCTGTCGCTGGCCACCCAAGCCTCAGTCAGCCTGGTCAACAACAAAGGCAACCTCGGTAAAACCTTCAAAGATCTGGGCAGAAGCAGCACCGTCAAAAAACTCGCTACCGCCGTTATCACCGCCGGCGTAGCCGATAAAATCGGCGCCTCTTCAGCACTGCAATGGAGCGACAGCGCCACCCTCAACAACCTCACTGTCAACCTGGCCAACGCCGGCAGCAGCGCCGTTATCAGCACCACCATCAACGGCGGCAGCCTGGGCGACAGTTTGGAAAGCGCCATCATAGCCGCACTGGTTCAGACGGCCCATGGTGCAGCCGCCAGCAAAATTAAAGGGCTGAATCAGCACTATGTTGCGCATAAGATTGCCCATGCAGTAGCGGGCTGTGCGGCGGCCGCTGCGAATAAGGATAAGTGTCAGGACGGTGCGATTGGCGCGGTAGTAGGGGAAATTGTTGGTGAGCATCTGACTAAAAATACCGATTTCAGCAGCATGACATTAGAGCAAGTAGAGCAAGAGACTAAGAAAATTACTGCCTATGCAAAACTTGTAGCCGGTACCACAGCAGGTATAGCCGGTGGGAATGTGAATGTAGCGGCTCAATCAGCACAAACAGCAGTAGAAAATAATGCTATTAAAGCGGTAGTTACTGGAGCAAAAATTGTTTATAAAGCCGCTAAGAAAGGGTTGCGAAATGGCAAAATCACAACCAAAGATTTAAAACAAACTTTAAAGGATGAGGGGTATGATTTAGCAGACAACCTGATTACATTGTCAGACGGAACATTGGATTGGAACGATGCAAGGGCAATCATTGATATAGTAGTGGGTACAGAGCTTAATAAAGCCAATAGAGGAGAGGCTGCTAAAAAGGTTAATGATTATTTAGCAAAAAATAAACCTTATATCCCTAATGTAGGCGGTGTTCCGAATATGAGCACATATATGAAACACAATCCTTTTGGTAAACAACTTTCTCAAATTTCAGAAAAGACAAAGTTTCAGTATCAAGGGCAGTCTGTTTATACCGTTCAGAAGAGCCAAGGACTATTAAAAACAGGTGATAGGTTTTATTTGGATGGACAACATAAAAATCATTTAGAGATTTTTGATAAAAATGGTAATTTTAGATTTGTTCTCGATATGAATGGTTCGGTAAATCAAACTAAAACCAAAGCAGCAATAGGTCGTAAATTAAACTTAAAATAGGAAATTTCCATGAAAACATTAAATGACGTAAAAAAAAGCTTGATTAATTTAGGATTTAATCAAGGGTTTGACTTAACAGATCCAAAAATATCAAAAGATATCGTTCATGAACAAGGACAAATGAGGTGGTTTAAAGATTACACATCGGAAGGGGATTGGGATAATGAATTCAAAGAAGATATAAACAATTTCTTGCACTATATGGATGAGTATCAAATTGCAATAAATGAAAACAATTTTAAAATCGCTAGTGATGCACTATGCATGGCTATGATTTATGCAGGCAATCTATCTCTTAATTTTGACGCTATAAAAACCGATATATCAACATTATTGAGAGCAGATTATAAAACGAACGATTTTCCCTGGCCACTGTTGAATAATGAATAAATTGAGCAGTGTGGAAAATCGTTGTCCACGCTGTTTAAACATTTTTCCTACTCTAACATCATCATAGCCACACTGGTTCAGACGGCCCATGGTGCAGCCGCCAGTAAAATCAAAGGGCTGGACAACAATTACATCGCCCACAAAGTCGCCCATGCCATGGCCGGCTGTGCAGCGGCGGCAGCAAATAAAGGCAAATGCCAAGATGGCGCGATTGGCGCCGCTGTGGGCGAAATTGTTGGCGAAAAATTACTGAACGGCCGAAATGTTAAAAACCTCAACCCTGAAGAATACAAACAAATCCTAGCCTACTCACGCCTGGTGGCAGGTACGGCAGCGGGCTTGGCCGGCGGAGATGTGAATGCGGCTGCGGATGCGGCTAAGGTGGCGGTGGAGAATAATGCTCTGTATCCTAAATGCATAGGCAGTCGTTGTGATGAAATCCAAAAAGACCAACAAGATTGGATTAATAAAAATCCAAAGGAATATGCAGAATATGTAATAACAGCGACAGGCGTCGTTTTGCCTATAGTAGGAGCAATCGATAGCATAAGACAAGCAGATACTGTTGCTGATTATCTTTTTGCATTGTCTGATTTCATTCCCGGCCTAAAAACAGGGAAACAGGCATATCAAACGGCAAAAGTTGCCAATGATTTAAGTGGCATGAAAAAAATCTTAGATGGTGTTATGGCCTCAGCAACTCAACATG
Source organism: Uruburuella testudinis (assembly GCF_022870865.1). NCBI lineage: Bacteria > Pseudomonadati > Pseudomonadota > Betaproteobacteria > Neisseriales > Neisseriaceae > Uruburuella > Uruburuella testudinis. The sequence continues at coordinate 683,713 of NZ_CP091508.1, read as the reverse complement.
GCTACATCAATCAAACCAAATATAATATGGCAAAAACGGAATTATCTGTAAGATCCCAAAAAGATTTGCAGCTTTTAAATCAAGTTCAAAAAGGTCAAGATAAAACCGGAAAAGTAACTGAACAATTATTTGATTCTTTAGCAAAGCAGAATAATTTTGCAGTTATTCGTGGTGGGAAATATGGTAATAACAATGGCTTTGACCATGTTTGGGTAGCCAAAGATGGTAGCGTGGTAATTCTCAGTGAAAGTAAACAAATCAAAAATGGTACGATTCAATTGAACGCAAAAGCCGCTGGCGGACATACACAAATGAGTGATGCTTGGGTTGATATGGTGGTGGACAAGCTTCCAATGAACGATCCCGCAAGGGCAGCCGTTCGAGAAGCCCGCCGAAATGGCAAGCTGAAATTGGCAATTACCGGTGTTGACCGCCAAACAGGGAAAGCCGTTATTTTGCCGATTCAGGTTCCTGCTAAAAATAAACTCCAACGATAAATAAATGGTAAAGAATATGACTACTATGAACATAATGTGTACTGATAAAGAATCATTTCAACATCTAACCCAAACTCTTACTGATATAAATCTAGCATTTAATAAAGAATGTTTAGATAATCTGTCGTATATTGATGAAAAAAAAGGCTCCCCTTTTGGTGCAATGAGAAATATATATAGTGATGTGTATGCGAAAACATCCTATAGCTATTTATTTGAAAAAAATGTTAAAAAATTTAAGCAACATGCCCATATTCTTTCCAAATTAGCCATTCTAAAGAGTGTAAGTTACTTTGATCCAGAACCGTTTTTTTTCCCGGCTGATATGATTAATATTGGAGAACCTATGTTTCCAATGATATTAAGTGACAGCCTAGAAATTAAAGATTTTTTGATACGGAATATTGATTTGATATCCAGTGATACAGAAGCTTTTCTCGATCGCTATGATTTAAACCGCCATATGATTTACAACACTTTGCTGATGTTGGGGGGTAAACAATTGGCTAGGTTGAAGCAACGGAGTCTGAATGTATTGGAGTATCCAAAGCCAACTAAATGGATGCTAAAAAGGATGAACGACTACCATTTTTATCTGGCCTTTGCAGAGCAAGATATTCCTGCCATGCAAGCAGCATTACAACCATTATTTACTCCAAAAAATGCACGAGCGGCAGCGAAAGAAACTTTAACGTATTTTGATTTTTATCTGCAACCTCAAATCGTAGTTTATGCAAAACTGGCATCTATGCACGGCTTTGATTTGGGAATAGACCATGAAATTGCACCGAAAGAATTAATTAACTATGCTCCTCTCGCAGAAGGAGACTATCGGGATATTTTTGATTTTATGAAGCAATACAATTTAAGCTGGCCTTATGAATTTTTGCACAATTGGATAGATTACTATACATTTAAAACTAATAAACTTAAATTCGGCAAACAAACATAGCACAGGCTTATTCAGCAGGCCTACTCTGCATAAATAGGGTGTATTTCGAAAGGAACACACACGGACTTTCCAAACATTCATCAATATAAAAATATTAACTCAAAGGCCGTCTGAAAATTAATTATTTCAGACGGCCTAAAATTAAAAACCGAAATCGAGAAACTCGCCAAACAGCCCGAGTATGCCTACCTGAAACAATTACAGATGGCCAAAGACGTCAACTGGAACCAGGTACAGCTCGAATACCAAAAATGGGACTACAAACACGAAGGCCTCACCGGCGCCGGAGCGGCAATTATTGCGCTGGCGCTGGCCGCCGTTACCGGCGGGGCGGGCGCAGGTATCGCCTCCGCACTGAGCGGCACCGCCGTAACCGGCATATCGGCCACCATGGCCAATGCCGCCTTCCTGTCGCTGGCCACCCAAGCCTCAGTCAGCCTGGTCAACAACAAAGGCAACCTAGGTAAAACCTTCAAAGATCTGGGCAGAAGCAGCACCGTCAAAAAACTCGCTACCGCCGTTATCACCGCCGGCGTAGCCGATAAAATCGGCGCCTCTTCAGCACTGCAATGGAGCGACAGCGCCACCCTCAACAACCTCACTGTCAACCTGGCCAACGCCGGCAGCAGCGCCGTTATCAGCACCGCCATCAACGGCGGCAGCCTGGGCGACAGTTTGGAAAGCGCCATCATAGCCGCACTGGTTCAGACGGCCCATGGTGCAGCCGCCAGCAAAATCAAAGGCCTGGACAACCACTACATCGCCCACAAAGTCGCCCATGCCATGGCCGGCTGTGCGGCAGCGGCAGCGAATAAGGGCAAATGCCAAGATGGCGCGATTGGCGCCGCTGTGGGTGAAATTGTTGGCGAAAAGTTACTGAACGGCCGAAATGTTAAAAACCTCAACCCTGAAGAATACAAACAAATCCTAGCCTACTCACGCCTGGTGGCAGGTACGGCAGCGGGCTTGGCCGGCGGGGATGTGAATGTGGCTGCTAACACGGCTAAAACTGCCTTAGAAAATAATCTTTTGGCTTTCAATCCTAAAAGTAATCCTAAAGCCAAAAAAAGATTTAATGATAAGGTGAAAAATGAACTGGATGGAAAATTTGAGCTTAAAGGTACCGGAAAATTTAACAACCAAGGTTATGAAATCATAACTCTTGTGCCGATTGGCAATGCCACAACAGCAAACTTAAATGCTAAACAATTAGCCTTCTATAATATGTTAAACAACATTATTCAAGACAAAACGGGTACTGCTCAAATTACCCTAGTCTACAACGATGGCTCAACAGCTGGCGGCTCTTGGATCACGGGGAGATTCGACGTAGGCGACATGGAAAAATTGGATGCTAACAAAATTGTATTGACGGGTAATGCTCTCATTGCTCATGAATTTAATGAGCAAATAGTTAAAGATAAATTTCATCTTATCCCTCTACAGGGAAAAGAAGATAAATACTATAATTTTGCTCATGAGCTAGCTGTAAAAAAAGAAATTAATATGATGAAAGATATTACTTCAATTGCAGATAATGCAAAAATTAATGGAGTCGAATATTCTAGAATTTACTACAATCACAGCAAAAAGCAAATGCTAGGTGTAAATATAGGAACATTTATGACAACACCAACAGGGTTAATGCACAATTTCGATCCTAAACAAACAATTATCAAACCTAATTCAAATGGAATGTATATTATCGAAACAGAAAATCAATTATTTGAATTTATTCCATAAAATTACAGGAAACTAACTATGAAAATTTTTTTAAGTTTATTTATATTTTTACTACTATCCTCTTGTTCATATAAAAGAGATATAAGATCTCAAGTTTATATAGATGATAAAGAGCAAGGTTTTAATGTTATAGAGAGAGATCCACAATTTAGTAAAAAAAACACATTTCCCAATGATAAATGGATAAGTTTAAGATCAGGGTTAATCATTTTGCCCAAAAATTCAAACTGTATACTTGAAGAAAGGAAGGATCCTAGATTTATAACATTTTCTAGAAAAATGTTTAAAGTAGATTGTTTTGAGTAAGTGTAAATATTATTTAGCAGATTTAGGTACGATTAGCAAGCGTAGCCTGCATGATTAGCTGTGTTCCTCAAGGAACACACACGGACTTTCCAAACATTCATCAATATTGAAAAATATTAAAGCCAAGGCCGTCTGAAAATTAATTATTTCAGACGGCCTAAAATTAAAAAACAAAATCGAGAAACTCGCCAAACAGCCCGAATACGCCTACCTGAAAGAATTACAGATGGCCAAAGACGTCAACTGGAACCAGGTACAGCTCGAATACCAAAAATGGGACTACAAACACGAAGGCCTTACCGGTGCCGGTGCTGCGATTATCGTTATTATTGTTACCATACTCACATACGGTGCCGGCACCGGCGCCGCAGCCGGTGCCACCGCGGCAACCACAACCATCAGTACCGCAGCCGCAATGAAAGCCGCAGCACTGACCAGCCTTTACAGCCAAACCGCCATCGCCGTTATCAACAACAAAGGCGATATCGGCAAAGCCCTGAAAGACCTTGGTCGCAGCAGCACAGCCAAGCAAGTCGTTACCGCAGCCGTTACCGCCGGCGTATTAAACGGTTTGGGCGATATTGCCGCCAATGCCGGCAACCAAGTAGCGGCCAACACCGGCTACGGTTGGGCGGGTACGTTTACCACCAACCTGATTAATTCAAGTGCCGCCGCCGCTACCCACACCGCCATCAACGGCGGCAGTCTGCAAGACAGTTTGGAAAATGCCATATTGAGTGCTTTGGTGCAAACCGGGCATGGTGCAGCGGCGAGCAAGATTAAAGCTTTGGACAACCACTACATCGCCCACAAAGTCGCCCATGCCATGGCCGGCTGTGCAGCAGCGGCAGCGAATAAGGGCAAATGCCAAGATGGCGCGATTGGCGCCGCTGTGGGCGAAATTGTTGGCGAGTATCTGACTAAAAATACTGATTTCAGCAATATGCCTTTAAAAGAAATCAACACTGAAAAAGCCAGAATTACTGCCTATGCAAAACTGGTAGCAGCTACAACCGTCGGCTTAGCAGGGGGAAATGTTGATGTTGCTGCCAATGCTGCACAAACGGCAGTAGAAAATAATGCACTTGAAACCATCTGGGACATAGGTAATTTATAGATTCGGCAATTTTAATTCTAAAAATCTTTTGTTAATTTCTTTTTAAAACAATTAGATTGATTTAAAAAATTCAGTTATTTAATTGCCGTTTCTATAGTTTAGAGCAAAGGCCGTCTGAAATTTTGTTTTCAGGCGGCCTTTGATGTACGGTAGCTTCACATTTTATAACCAAAATTTATTTTATTGATATAAATTTTTATTTTTGATAAGATTGGAAAAGAAAGCTATTTAGATAAATAACCGGGCTTTCTATTTATTGAAAGGGAAAATAATGCAGGTACAAAATTTTGTTTTAAGTGGTGTTACGGCTTTGGTGTTGGCCGCATGTGCTACTGAATCGTCGCGGGTATTGGAAACCGCGCAGGTTCGCAGTGCGGCAACGGCGGCTCAGTATCAAGGTATTCGCAGCCCGATTGCGGTGGGCAAGTTTGATAATCGTTCCGGCTTTCAGCAAGGTGTATTTTCTGATGGAGCAGATCGTTTGGGCAATCAGGCGAAAACGATTTTAATGACTTATTTGCAGCAAAGCGGCCGCTTTAATGTGCTTGACCGCACCAATATGCCGGAAATCAAGGCTGAAGCGGGGATTCGCGGTAGGGCTCAGGTGTTGAAGGGAGCGGATTATGTGATTACCGGAGACGTGACTGAGTTTGGCCGTAAAGAGGTGGGCGACCATCAATTGTTTGGCATTTTGGGGCGCGGTAAAACACAAGTGGCTTATGCCAAAGTCAGCCTGAATGTGGTAGATGTAACCACTTCTGAGGTGGTTTATTCTGCACAGGGGGCGGGTGAATTTAATTTGTCTAACCGTGAAATTATCGGCTTTGGCGGCACCGCCGGCTATGATTCGACCTTAAGCGCTAAGGTTCTCGATTTGGCTGTTCGTGAGGCGGTCAATACATTGGTGGATGGCGTGGACAAGGGGGCGTGGCGGCCTGTGAAGTAATGCTCATGAAAACTATTGGCTCCCTATTGCTGCATATAGGCTCTTTTCAGTCTACTTAATCAGCTTACTTTAGAATCAATATCAGAGGAAATAGGCGCCTTGTGTGCCTTTTTCATATATTTAATCAACAAGGGAAATGGATATGAAGGCTGTTTTTTTAGTGCCTTTGGTGTGCTTGACAGCGGCTTGCGGTACAGCGGCGCCGTCACTTTATTATTGGGATCAATACCCATCTGCAGTTTATCAGGGGATGCAGGGCAAACAAGCTGCTGATGCGCAAATTGCAACGCTGGAACAATATTTGAACAAGGCGGCAGCAAAAAATAAAACAGTAGCGCCGGGGGTGTATGCCCAATTGGGTATGCTGTATGTGGAAACCGGTCGGGCCGGGCTGGCGGAAAAAGCGTTTATTGAAGAGAAAACCCGATTTCCGGAATCTACCCGTTTTATGGATTTTTTATTGAAAAAACCTGTGGCCGCCGCTCAAGGGAGTTGATGATGAAAAAATATTGTATCGGGCTTACGGCGGTTGCATTGCTATTAGGCGGTTGCGCTACCCAAGCCCCTGCGCCTTATGATTATACGGCTTTCAAAGCCAGTAATCCGAAATCGATTTTGGTGTTGCCGCCGCTGAATGAATCACCGGATGTTAATGCGGTTAACGGAATGTTATCGCAAACTTCAATGCCGCTGGCGGAATCCGGCTATTATGTATTCCCGGTTGCGTTGGTGCAGCAGACTTTCCGCCAAAACGGTTTGGATAGCCCGGCTGATATCCATGCGGTGAAGCTCGAAAAGCTGCATGATATTTTTGGTGCCGATGCAGTGCTGTATTTAAAAGTAAAGCATTACGGCACCAGCTATCAGGTATTGGTGAGCGACACGCGTGTAACGGCTGAAGCGGTATTACTGGATGCACGTACCGGCGCGAAGCTTTGGAGTGGCACGGCAACAGCTTCCAGCGCAGAAAATCAGGGCAATCAGGGTTTATTGGTGATGTTGGTGCAAGCAGCTATCCAGCAGATTGCCAGCAATTTAAGCGATAAAAGCCATGATATTGCAGGCATTACCAGCCAACGTTTGCTGGCTGCAGGTCGTATGAATGGCATGCTGTATGGCCCACGCTCACCTCATTACCGACAAAGAGAGGCAGTAGAATAACCGATAATCGGCTAAATTGACAAAAACATAGCGCCGCCATGTATGCCATGGCGGCGCTATGTTTTTGTCAATTATTAGGTTACCGCCTTTAGAAACCTAACCCAACCTATACCTTCCGACTGCACTGCCCTGCTTGACAACAATAGCAAGATAAAAAAAGAGCCTGCATTGCAGGCTCTTTTTCAAGACTAATCATGAGATTAGAATTTGTGACGCAGACCAACCATACCGGCAGTGTTTTGCACTTTGCTGTCGCCTTTACCGGCTTTCAACCAACCGGCTGAAACCAGAGCGCTGGTACGTTTAGAGAAGTCGTAGTCAGCACCGATGACAACTTGGTTGTATTCAAGGTCAAGTTTTTCGCCAGCCATTTTCGGTTTGAAGCCGTGAGCGTAAGAGATACGCGGAGTGATGTTACCAAAACGGTAAGCGGCAGTAGCAGCAGCTTCAATGGTTTTGATACCGTTATCATCAGCACTCCAAGGAGTGACGTCACCATCTACAACAGTACCTGCAGGTACGTAGCCATAAGCACCGTTAGACAATGCATCGGCGTAAGAACCTAAAGTATCCCAACCGCTAGTGTATTGAGCACCCAAGGCTACAAACAAGTTGTTGGCATCATAACCGGCTTGCAATTGGTGAGCGTAACCATCTTTGGTTTCGCCGTTGGTACCAGATACATAGTTGTTGTTTTTGAAACCGAAACCGTATTGAGCAAACCAGCCGGCATTTTCATAGTTCAAACCAGCGTAGTAAGCATCACGTGACGGATCTTCGTGAGTGTATTTATCAGTAGGATTAGCGTTGTCACGCGGGGTGTATTGAACGTTACCGCTGAAGCCAGCCCAAACCGGGGTGTCGTAACGAACTGAAGTTACACGCTCACCGGTACGGGTAAATACGCCCAAGCCCAGCGCGTTGTTGCTGTATTCCCACGGATCAATCGCATCCATGTTTTTCAGTTGGGTTTCCAGTTTACCGGCACGGATTTTACCGAAACCGCCTTCCAAACCGATGAATGACTCACGACCGGCCCAAGAACCGCCGCCAGCAACATTTACATTGTTTTCAACTTGCCAAATAGCGTTCAGGTTATTACCCAGATGCTCGTGGCCTTTGAAACCGATGCGTGAACCGAAGTCAGCGATCTCGGTAGCAGTTTTAGATTTATCATCACCAATTTTAACTTGAGAAACCTCTACACCGGCTTTGATTTGGCCGTACAGGATTACGTCAGCAGAAGCTGCAACCGGCAGAGCCGCCAGGGTCAAAGCAATCAGAGTTTTTTTCATTGCTGTATTCCTTTTCTATGTTTAAGAAAACAAACTTAAATGGGGGTATATGAAATCCATCCAAGCTTTTGCATTCATCGCAGCGTTAGCGATTTCATGTCTGCTAATATAATTGCTTCGTTGTAAAAAAACAAACTTTATCGGCTTTTGATGTGGGCATTTACGTTGAAAAGTGTGTGATTTAGCCCACACAAAAATTTAAATCATTTTAAAATCATAATGATAAAAAAACAAATTCTCTTATTTGCAGGTTTACAACACATTGAGACTTTTGTTGCTTTTTGGCACACAAAAAGCCTGCCCGAGGCGGCTTGGCGGGCTTGCGGGCAAGTTTCTTTTGCTACCGATGTGATGAAAAGGCATGATGAAAATTGGAGAATACTGACAGGCGTGGTCATGTTGCGCCGTTTTTTTTGAGATCGGGATTGTGAAGCTCGTATCAAGCAGGCTTACATCCATACCCACATCAGTATAGATAGCTCCGCAGATTTGAACATTATCTGTGATATAAAACCTTAAATAGCCGTCAAACCGAATCATCAACGAAGCGGCGATCTAGTGATCTAGGACACCCTAGGGTGTCCTGACCATTCAAAATGACTCAGATTTTTTATGAGAAAAGTACAGATGCCAGGCAAAAAACGCAGCAAGACTGGGCATCTTGCGAGGCTTTTTAACGCAGCAGATGTGCTTTTAGCGCAAATAAAGATGATGATATATGAATTGCCATGGCACCCTAGAAACCATACACCCGCAGATCAAGGTGGGGCGCTGAAGTAAAATGCTTCGAGCTTGACGGCCATCTCAACTGCTTATACTTATACTCCAGCTACGGTCATTTCGCCAACCAACACTGAGCCGACTTTGTGCGCAGACCGTTTCAGCGCATCGTCGGCCACGCCGGTGATGTTGCGATACATGTCTTGCAAACGGCCGGCAATGGTGATTTCTTGCACGGGGTAGGCAATGGTGCCGTTTTCCACCCAAAAGCCGGCGGCACCGCGTGAGTAGTCGCCGGTCAGCATATTGACCCCCTGCCCCATTAATTCGGTAATCAACAGGCCGCTACCCATTTGTTTCAATAAGTCTGCCCGGTCGGCGCAGGTATGGTTGAGGTGCAGGTTGTGCGCGCCGCCTGCATTGGCGGTGGTTTGCATACCGAGCTTGCGGGCACTATAGCTGCTGAGAAAATAGCCTTGTACAACACCGTTTTCAATCACGAAACGCGGGCGGGTGGCTACACCTTCGGCATCAAACCAAGTGCTGCCGAGTGCGCGGGGAATATGCGGTTCTTCACGCAGATGCAGAAAATCGGGCAAGATTTGTGTGCCGATGCTGTCGGTCAGAAAGCTGCTTTGGCGGTAAAGGGCGCCGCCACTGAGGCCGCCGACCAAATGGCCGATTAACCCGCCGGCCACGGTGGCATCAAACAATACCGGGTAATTGCCGGTGGGCAGACTGCGGCCGCCGAGGCGGCTGACGGTGCGTTCTGCGGCGGTGCGGCCGATGGTTTCGGGGCTGTCCAAATCATCGCGGCTGCGGGCGAGGTCATACCAATAATCGCGCTGCATGCCTTGCTTGTCGGCGGCCACCACGCTGCATGATATGCTGTGGCGGCTGCCTTGTGCGTGGTGCATAAAGCCGTGGCTGTTACCATATACGTATTGATAGTGCCCGGTTTGCACGCCGGCACCTTCTGAATTTTCAATGCGCCGGTCAAAATCCAGTGCGGCCTGTTCGCATTGCTGTGCCAGCGCTACGGCGGCTTCGGTAGGCAGACTCCATTCGTGATAGCTGTCGGTATCGCCGAATTCGGCCGCCATCAGAGCCGCATCGGCCAACCCGGCGCAATCATCTTCGGCGGTATATCGGGCGATATCGATGGCGGCGCGCACGGTGTCTTGCAGCGCTTTGGCAGAAAAATCAGCGGTGCTGGCTCGGCCTTTACGCTGCCCGACATACACGGTGATGTCGAGTGATTTGTCTTGCTGGTATTCGATTTGCTCGATGTCGCCCAAGCGCACATTCACGCTTTGCCCCAGCGATTCGCTCAAATCGGCTTCGGCAGCGGTGGCACCGTGTTGTTTGGCCAAGGCGAGCGCCTGCCCGCATAAATCAATCAGTTCGTTTTCATTATGATTAAACATGGGTTTTCCGGTTAGAATTTGCTGCTTATTTTAACTGTTTTCAGACGGCATCGGTAAAAATGTGGCTATCGGCAAGATTGCGCGGCGGGCGGTTGTGCTAAAATAAATACCATTATTGAATGAGATATTGATATGAGCGACAAGCAACCAGAGTGGGTAAGCAAAACCCAAATCAAAAAGCAGATGAATGATTTGCAAAGCTTGGGCGTGCAGCTGACCCGTCTTTCTGCCGACACGCTGAAAAAAATCGGCCTGCCGGAAGACTTGCTCGATGCCTTGCTGATGCACAAAAAAATCACCTCCAACAGCGCCCTCAAACGCCAAACCCAATATATCGGCCGCCTGATGCGCGATGTGGATCCGGCGCCGATTGAGGCTTATCTGGCCAAACTGCGGGGCGACAACGCGGCACACAACGCCATGCTGCAACGCATCGAGCAAACCCGCGAACGGCTGCTGGCCGGTGATGATGCACTCACTGCTTTTATCGCCGACTACCCCAATGCCGATGTAGCCAAACTGCGTACGCTGGTGCGCAACACCCGCAAAGAGCAGGAGCTGAACAAACCGCCGAAAAATTTTCGGGCGCTGTTTCAGGAAATCAAATTGGTGATGGCCGGCGACAGTGAAGCGGTGCAAGCCAATGATTATGATGCCGATGAAAATTGATTCTGCCGCCACCTATATATAAGGCCGTCTGAACAAACAGACGGCCTTTGCTTTTTCAGCAAGTTGGGAAAAACGGCTCAATGGTATTGTTCCATCAACCACAGCGCGCCCAAAGTGAGCAGCGATGCGATGCCGATCCAAACAATCAGATTCAAGAAAAATACAGACATAACATCCTCCGTGTTGTTACGCCGCCGTGTATCAGCGGTTGTGGTTTGGTTATATTTTCATGCTGCGCCTGCAACAGCGCCCAAACCGCCCGGCTTTATAGATGCAACAGGTCGGTTTGTGTGTTGACTATAACAACAAGCCAACGATGCGGCATCATGGTTTACCTGATTTTCCACTGTGAAAAATGCAATAATTATCAACAACTAATGCTAAAAACAATCATCTTCTTTCTTGATTTTGCGCACCCGGCCGCCGCCGGATTTTGCCTGCGCCGCCACATCTGTTAGCATATGGATTTTTTTGCCGCCATGCCCGCCGCCCTTACCCGCTACCTGCCTTCTTTCAAGCGCCTTGCCGTATTGTTTTTCGGCATCGTGCTGCCCTTATTACTCGCCGGCGAAATTGCCGAAGAAATTCTGGAACGCGAACGCTTTGCTTTCGAACAACCGTTGATGATGTGGGTGCACGAGCACATGGGGCAGGCGATGATGCCTGTTGCGGTTGTGCTGCACCATGTCGGCAAAACCAGCGTAGCCGCCACATTGGCAGTGTTGTTTGCCGTTTATCATTATTTCCGCAACCACCGCAGCTGGGCGGTGTTTATTCTGCTCGGCGCCGCCTTGCCCACCGCCATCATGTTTGTGGCCAAACTGTTTTTCAATCGCGCCCGCCCGGAATTGTGGCCGCGCATCATCGAAGAAACCAATGCTTCTTTTCCCAGCGGCCACAGCACCTTTGCTGCCGCATTGGCTACTGTATGGGTGTTGGTTTATTGGCACACGCCGCACCGCGGCCTGCTGATTGCCGCCGCTGTTTTATTTGCTTTTTTTATGGGTTTTTCCCGCATCGTGTTGGGCGTGCACTACCCCACCGATGTGCTGGTCGGCTGGATTACCGGCACCAGCACCGTACTCGGCCTGCATATTGTTATGTACCGCCGTCTGCCGCGCCAATCATAAAGCATCATAACAAGAGGCCGTCTGAAACGTTTCAGACGGCCTCTTGTTATTGATGATACGCAGCATCAAACCACTTGACAGTGCCACATCCGATATTTGATTCTATATTCATATTCTCTATTAAATACTTTATAATACAAAGCCAAACTACCGATTTTAAAAGCCCCGACCACCATGAGCACCGCATCCCCACCACCCTACCGACTGCCCCCGCTCAACAGCCCGCGCTGGCTGGTGGGCGGCAATCTGCAAACCCTCTACGCCAAAAGTTTGCAAGCCCCGCCGCCGCCTTACCGGCGCGAACTGCTGCCCGACAGCACCGGCCAAACCTTGGTAGCTTATGATTTTCTCGACAGCACCAACCCCGAAGCCCCGCTGGTGGTATTGTTTCACGGTTTGGAAGGCAGCAGCCACAGCCATTACGCCGTAGCGCTGATGAATGCGGTGGCTGCACGCGGTTGGCACGGCGTGGTGGCGCATTTCCGCGGCTGCGGCGGAGTGCCCAACACCGCGCCGGTGTATTATCACTCCGGCGACAGCCGTGAAATCGATTTTATGCTGCGCACGCTGGCCGCACGCTACCCCACTATCTACGCAGCCGGCGTATCGCTCGGCGGCAATGCCTTGGCGAAATATTTAGGCGAACAAGGCCGCCATGCCATTCCCCTCGCCGCCGCCGCAGTGTCGGCGCCCATCGACCTGACCGCTGCCGGCACCCGCTTCGACAAAGGCCGCACCCGTCTGCTTTACACCCGCTATTTTTTCAACACGCTGCTGCCCAAAGCACGCACATTCAATTTCCACACCGAGGCACTGGCGCACTGCAAAACCCTCAGTGATTTCGACAATGTTTTTACCGCACCGCTGCACGGTTTCAAAGACGCTGCCGACTACTACCGCCGCGCTTCCTGCAAACCGTTTCTACCCGGCGTAGAAAAACCGCTGCTGCTGCTCAATGCCGTCAACGATCCGTTTCTGCCGCCCGAGGCATTGCCGTCGCAGCAAGAAGTATCGCGCCACGTTACCCTGCTGCAACCGGCCAACGGCGGCCATGTCGGCTTTGTGAGCGGCAAAGGCCGAGGCCATCTGAACTGGCTGCCGCAAACGCTGCTGGCTTATTTCGAGCAAGCGCTTGTATAACACGGCAGCTAGCGTGTCCTGACAATTACTTGTCATAGCGGCAGCCACAGCATGATACATGCCAAGGCAACCGTGCTTTCGTAGTGCTGTTTTAAGCGGTCGTAACGGGTAGCAACCGAGCGGAAATGCTTTAACTTTTCAAAGGCATTCTCCACCAAATGCCTGGTTTTGTATCAGTACCAGTCCATGGATACATTTAACCGTTCCCTGTCTTTTTTATAAGGAATATTCGGTTTAACACCCATATCCGCCAACAGTTGTCTGAACGCATCAGAGTCATAGCCTTTGTCAGCAGTCAGCACTTCGGTTGACGACAAGTTGACTTCATCCAACAACTCCGGTGCTGCAGTAATATCGTTTACCGTTCCGGCGGTTACCTTAAAACCGACAGGATTGCCGCAGGCATCAACAGCCAAATGAATTTTAGTGGTATTGCCGCCCCGGCTGTGACCGACAGCCGCTGCTTCACCAACGGTTGCTTTTGCATGTTGATGAACTTTGATATGACTGCCGTCGATAAACACCCACTCCATATCGGGAAATTCCGATAATGCTTTGATAATGCTTTGAAAAATTCCCTTACTCGACCATCGGTGAAAGGTGCGTAACAGAGAGTTTCCTTTGCCTAAAGAGGGAGGGATGTCCTCCCACAGTATGCCTGTTCTTATGCGGTAGAGGATGCCTTCTACCGTCAGGCGCAGATTTTCTTGTGATAGACGCCTAGCCTAAATCAAGCAAAATGTTCAGCAGCTTTGACCAGCATTCATCTTTGAGTAGGGTTCGGGGCATGGCAGATTAAGTGTATTTTGTTTCACAACAAAAATTTTAACTTATCTGCCTTTCTTTTGCCTGCTTTATGACAAGTAATTGCTAGGACAACCTAGAACACCCCAGCCGGATACCCGCAAATAAAAGGCCGTCTGAAAGCTTGCTATTCTCATCCGCAAAAATCAACTGCCCGGGGCATCCTAGATGGCAAGGCGGAACAACACGGCTCGGTTAGCTTATTTTATAAACGGGCACAACCGGTTCAGACGGCCTTATTAACCCATGGGATGGCTGCGCAACTGTAATATTCACGTTATAATCTGCCCGAACTGCGTATGCGCTGCATATCTTTATATTTTATTCAGACGGCCTCATCAGGCCGTCTGAAACAAAGGACACACACACATGGCCGTTATCATCAAAACCCCCGAAGAAATCGAAAAAATGCGCGAACTTGGTCGCCTGGCCGCCGAAGCGCTCGACTATATCGGACAATTCGTCAAACCCGGCGTGACCACCAACGAATTAGACAAACTCATCTACGATTACCATGTCAACGTGCAGGGCGGCTATCCCGCGCCGCTCAACTACGGCAACCCGCCCTACCCAAAATCATGCTGCACCTCGGTAAACCACGTCATCTGTCATGGCATTCCCGACGACAAGCCGCTGAAAAACGGCGACATTGTGAATATCGACGTTACCATCAAAAAAGACGGCTTCCACGGTGATTCCAGCCGCATGTTTGCCGTCGGCACCATCAGCCCGCAGGCCCGGCGCCTGATTGATGTGACCCACGAGAGCATGATGGCAGGCATTGCCGCCGTCAAACCCGGCGCCACATTGGGCGATATCGGCTATGCCTGCCAACAGGTTGCCGAAAACGCCGGCTATTCGGTTGTGCAGGAATTTTGCGGCCACGGCATCGGCCGCGGCTTTCACGAAGAGCCGCAAGTGTTGCATTATGGACACAAAGGAAAAGGTTTGGTGTTAAAGCCCGGAATGATTTTCACAATCGAACCCATGGTTAATCAAGGTAAACGCCATTTGCGTATTTTAGCAGACGGCTGGACTGTGGTAACGAAAGACCGCTCACTCTCCGCACAATGGGAGCATGAAGTGCTGGTTACTGAAAACGGGCATGAAATCTTGACTGTAAGCCCTGCCGGCGGCCAACCTTAACCGCAGGCAACATACATTAACAATTTTAGAGTACAAAACCTACAGCGCATAGGTAAAGTTGTTGATTTAAAATAACATGTTGAAAACTTAACGCCGATAGTCAATATAAATATTCTTGTTAGGATAATCTTGTCAAACTTCTATTGCATCTATTGTCCAAACGCTTATACTTAAACGGCCGCGTTTAATATTTGCTGAAATATGATATTATTACGCGGATTAGTATACCAGCCTTAAAGCTAATATTAAACAATAAGAGAAGAAGGAAGTTTCATGAAATCATTTGAGCAAATCGAAAACATACGTGATATCCGCAAAAAGCTCGGCATGAACCAAATGGATTTTTGGAGCCGTATCGGTGTTACCCAATCAGGCGGCTCACGCTACGAATCAGGGCGCAACATGCCCAAACCCGTACGTGAACTGCTGCGCTTGGTGCACATCGAAAAAATCGATCTGGCGAAAGTCAACCGCGATGACTTAGCCATCGCCGCGCTGCTCAAGCAACGCGAACCTGAGCTTTACGCCGCGTTGAAAAAAGAAGCCAAAGCGGAATCTAAAAACGGCAAATAAGCAAACTGCCGGCAAAAACTGCCCGTTCATGCTCTGGCGGGCAGCTTTCGTTTTCAGCAATCCTGGTCAAAGCCGCCATCATCCGGCTTTATCCCTATTCGAACCAGCAAACAATTAAAGCTGCAAAGCCCGGAAACACAGCCAGGTTATAGATGAATGAGAAGTGATACAAGGCAGCAAGCCGCAGGCACTACAGCCGATACAACAAGGCGCCGCAACACCGTAACACTTTTTTTATTCATTTCACTATATGGTTTTGAATGGACATTACCGGTATAGCACACCAACATTCAAATGGCCGTCTGAAACATTATGCCCATAGGTTTCAGACGGCTATTGCGTTATAATCGCACGATTCAAAATCATTTTTCAGCACACTCGAAAAACACCATGCTAAACAAATACAACCCCGCAGAAATCGAAGCCAAACATTACCAAGCTTGGGAGGCCGCCGGCCATTTTCAGCCGCACATGGATTTATCCAAACCATCATTCTCCATCCAACTGCCGCCGCCCAACGTTACCGGCACGCTGCACATGGGCCATGCCTTCAACCAAACCATCATGGACGGCCTCACCCGCTATTACCGCATGAAAGGCTGCAACACCGCCTGGATTCCCGGCACCGACCATGCCGGCATCGCCACCCAAATTGTGGTAGAGCGCCAGCTGGCCGAACAAGGCGTGTCGCGGCATGACTTAGGTCGCGCAGGTTTTTTAGAAAAAGTGTGGCAGTGGAAAAACATTTCCGGCGGCACCATTACCGAACAGATGCGCCGCATGGGCTGTTCGGCCGACTGGACGCGCGAATATTTCACCATGGACGACACCCGCGCCGAAGTGGTTACCGAAGTATTTGTGCGCCTGTTTGAGCAAGGCCTGATTTACCGCGGCAAACGCTTGGTCAACTGGGATCCCGTGCTCGGCACCGCCGTTTCCGACCTCGAAGTGGAAAGCGTGGAAGAACAAGGTAATATGTGGCACATCCGCTATCCGCTGGCCGACAACCCCGCAGATGCCGTGATTGTGGCCACCACCCGCCCTGAAACCCTGCTTGGCGACGTGGCCGTGGCAGTGAACCCCGAAGACGAACGTTATGCCCATTTAATCGGCAAACAACTGGTATTACCGCTCACCGGCCGCACCATCCCCGTGATTGCCGACGAATATGTGGAAAAAGATTTCGGCACCGGTTGCGTGAAAATCACCCCCGCGCATGATTTTAACGACTACGAAGTCGGCAAACGCCACGATACCCGCCTGATTAACGTGTTTGACCTCGAAGCCAAAGTATTGGCCGAAGCCGAAGTGTTCAACTTCAAAGGCGAAGCGCAAACAGGCTTCGCCCTGCCCGCCGCCTATGCCGGCCTTGA
This sequence comes from Uruburuella testudinis, assembly GCF_022870865.1. Taxonomy (NCBI): domain Bacteria; kingdom Pseudomonadati; phylum Pseudomonadota; class Betaproteobacteria; order Neisseriales; family Neisseriaceae; genus Uruburuella; species Uruburuella testudinis. Next base: position 666,714 of record NZ_CP091508.1, on the reverse strand, counting down.
CCGTTTCGCTGCCCGCAAGCAGATGCTGACTGATTTGGAAGCGCAAGGCTTGTTGGCCGAAGTCAAACCGCACACGCTGATGACGCCCAAAGGCGACCGCACCGGCTCGGTGATTGAGCCGATGCTCACCAGCCAATGGTTTGTCGCCATGAGCGCCACACCGAACGGCGGCGAGCCACAGAGCGAATTCAAAGGCATGAGCCTGGCACAAAAAGCCAAACACGCGGTAGACAGCGGCGCGGTAAAATTTATCCCCGAAAACTGGGTCAACACCTACAACCAATGGATGAACAATATCCAAGATTGGTGTATTTCGCGCCAATTGTGGTGGGGTCACCAAATCCCCGCTTGGTATGATGAAAACGGCAAAGTTTATGTTGCCCGCAGCCAAGCAGAAGCCGAAAAGCTTTCAGACGGCCTCAAACTCACCCGTGATGAAGACGTGCTCGACACTTGGTTTTCATCTGCCCTGGTGCCTTTCTCAACCTTGGGCTGGCCGTCTGAAACCGATGAATTGAAAGCGTTTTTGCCCAGCAATGTTTTGGTTACCGGCTACGAAATCATCTTTTTCTGGGTCGCGCGTATGATTATGATGACCACCCACTTCACAGGCAAAGTGCCGTTTAAAGATGTGTATATCCACGGCATGGTGCGCGATCACGAAGGCAAAAAAATGTCCAAATCAGAGGGCAACGTGATTGACCCCGTAGATCTGATCGACGGCATCGATTTGGAACAGCTACTGATCAAACGCACCACCGGCCTGCGTCGCCCCGAAAAAGCGCCGCAAGTAAAAAAAGCCACCGAAAAGCTGTTTCCCGAAGGCATTCCCGTGTTCGGCACCGACGCGCTGCGCTTCACCATGGCCAGCTATGCCAGCCTGGGCCGCAGCATCAACTTCGATTTCAAGCGCGCCGAAGGCTACCGCAATTTCTGCAACAAATTATGGAACGCCACCAACTTCGTCTTGATGAACGTAGAAGAGCACGATTGCGGCCAAGACGAAACCCAGCCGCTGGCCTACACCTTTGTCGACCAATGGATGATCGGCCGCTTGCAGCAAACCGAAGCCGCCGTGGCCGAAGCCTTCGACACCTACCGCTTCGACTTGGCCGCGCAAACGCTGTATGAATTTGTGTGGAACGAATATTGCGACTGGTATATCGAGCTGGCCAAAGTGCAACTGCAAACCGGCTGTCCCACCACCCAACGCACCACCCGCCGCACCCTCGTGCGCGTGCTGGAAGTGATTTTGCGCCTGCTGCACCCGATTATGCCGTTTATCACCGAAGAGCTGTGGCAAACCGTGGCGCCGCTGGCCAACGCCAAACACACCGACAGCATTATGCTGGCTGCCTGGCCGCTGCCTGATAACGACAAAATCGTTCCCGCCGCATTCGACAAAATGGCCGCCCTGCAAGACTTAATCGGCTCCGTGCGCAACCTGCGCGGCGAAATGGGCTTAGCGCCGAGCGTGAAAGCCCCGCTGTTTGTCGAAGGCGGCAGCAATTTGGCCGATCTGCTGAAATATCTGCCGATGATGGCGCGCCTGACCGAAGCCAATTTGGTGGATCACCTGCCAGAAGCCGACGACGCACCCGTAGCCGTGTGCCAAAACGCCCGCCTGATGCTGAAAGTAGAAATCGACAAGGCCGCCGAAAACGCGCGTTTGTCGAAAGAAGCCGAAAAACTGCAAAAAGCGCTCGACAAACTCAATGCCAAACTCAGCAAACCCGGCTACACCGACAAAGCCCCCGCGCATCTGGTTGAAAAAGACCGCGCCGAACTGGCCGACTTGGAAAGCAAAATGGTTAAAGTGCAATCACAATTGGCGAAATTGAAAGTGTAGGCCGACACCGGGCTTATCTATGGTTCAGGCCGTCTGAAAGCAAATACTTTCAGACGGCCTGATATTGTTTAATCTCCATTCACAAAAATAACCTAACAGCGTTGGCTCGCCTTGCCCTACCATTTGTACTGTCTTCAGCTCGCCATCATCGCCCGCAGCGGTGCAGAATCAGTGTTGCTCGGTGGCGCCGGTTAAGCGTTTGCCGATAGGTTAAGGCCGTCTGAAAACGGTAAAAGCACAGTTTCAGACGGCCTTGTTTAATCGGATTGCGGATAACGGTGGGCAACGCAGACGGAAGCGTGAGCACCGCCCGCGAACTTTCTGCTTGAGTTAAATCTATTCACAAAAGAAAAGTAAGCCAATAAGGCGGCAAGCCAAAGACAGTACACACATACAGGGCTGGTTAACTTGGCGCTTCAGCGCCTTAGGGTATCCTAGGGTGTCCTGATGTGTCGTTTATGAGGGGATTTTTGTTCCTGAAAATGCAGATGCAAGGCAAGGCAAAAAACACAGCAAGATTAGACATCTTGCGAGGCTTTTTAACGCAGCAGATGTGCTTTTAGCGCAAAAAAGAGAGATGTATGACACATCAGGACACCCTAGCAAAACCGGCTGTTTTAATGCCGCAACACCTCATCCGACAACGGTTCGTCTTCTTCGGCCGGCATGGTGTAATCTTCATTCGCCCATGCGCCTAAATCAATCAACTTACACCGCTCGCTGCAAAACGGGCGATATTTGTTTTCAGGCAGCCAGGCCACTTTTTCGCCGCAGGTGGGGCATTTGACCACAGGAATTTCTTGACTCATCATTTACGCTACCACAGGATCAAAACTGCACATAATCAGCTTGAACGGCACATCCTCCTCCAGCTGTTTACCGCGTGCACTTTCTTGTGAAACACTCAAAAAACGGATATGGGTGAAATATTTATTGGCCGACACTTCAGGCAGCGCCTGTTGCGCCATATCAAGCTCAATGGTCAGCATATGGATATTCTGCGCCAGGCTGTTGTGCTGGTAATTGCCTTTTTGCGCCACACATTCCACGGCGCGGGTATTGCTGCGCAGAATACCCAGCAGCACCGACACGGCGTTATACGTGGGGGTCAGCATACCGATCCACTTTTGCAAATCGGCCAAGCGGCGCTCATGCGGCAGCTGCTGCCAATAATAGTAAGATGTCATGTCAAACGGGCTGGTGCCGCCGGGCACCTGCATGCGCTGCTTGATGGCCATCAGCCATTCGTTTTCACGCAGATGTTGACCGAATTTCTGCTGCACACCTTGCAGATTTTCTGCCACGGCTTGCAGCTTGTGCTTGATTTTATCGGCCTCTTGCGCATCCGGCGCCAAGCTGCCGGCCAACAGCTGTTTTTGCCGCTCCAGCTCTTGCAAGATATCCAGCTTCACTTCGGCACGCCCTGCACACTCCATGATTTCAAACAGGGTAAATAAGGCCAGATGGTGCGCCCATGGGCTTTGTGCACATACGCTTTCGGTGTTGAAACGGCTAAACAGGTGCTCGATGCGCAGAAAACTGCGTACGCGCTCAGACAACGGGTGTTCGAAACGGATCATGGGATTACTCTGCATAAACGGGGAAAACGGCTTGGTAATAAGCATGCAGCCGCTGTATTTTTTGCGCCAGCGCCTGCTCTGTGCCCTCATTGCCGACCACATCATCGGCGGCGCGCAAACGCTCAAGCCGACCGGCCTGACTTGCCATTATACGTTTAATTTCGTCTGCCGATAAACCGCTGCGCTGCTGCACCCGCTCAATTTGCGTTTGCTCAGCCACATCAATCACCAATATGCGTGACACCAATGCGGCAAACGGCGGCCGCTCCACCAGCAGCGGCATATCGATAACACCATAGCGCGCATGCGTATAGTGTTGCTGCTGCACCCGTATGGCATCAATAATCAGCGGAAACATCAAGGCTTCAAGCGCCGCTCTGGCTTCAGGCCGTCTGAACACAAGATTTCGTAATTCGGCACGTTTCAGACGGCCTGTATCATCAAATAAAGCCCCACCAAACGCGGCACGCACCGCCGGCAATGCCGCGCCGCCGTCAGCGGTCAGGCTGCGGCTGATGGCATCCGCATCAATCAGCGGCACCCCCAGGCGTGCAAATTCGGCAGCGGCTTTTGATTTTCCACTGCCGATACCGCCGGTCAAACCAATCCAAACTGCCATTTCAAAACCCCGAAGCACGCAGCCACCAGCCGATGGCGGCAGCAACTTGTTGATTGGCGGCAAACACCAGCCAGCCGGCCACAGCCAAGCTGGGGCCGAAAGCAAACTGCTGCCCTTTGCCCACACGCATCGCTGCCGCCGCAAAAATGCCGATAAGCGCCGCCAAAAACACCACTACCGGCAAAGCACCGATGCCGAGCCAGGCGCCCAAAGCCGCCAGCAGCTTGAAATCACCGCCGCCCATCCCGATTTTTCCTGTTGCCAGTTTATACAGCCAACACAGCAGCCACAAGCTCAGATAACCTGCAACAGCCCCTGCCACCGCCGATTGCAGCGACACCATCCCGCCGTTCCAGTTAAACAGCAAACCCAACCACAACAGCGGCAGAGTGATTTGATCGGGCAGGTATTGGGTATCTGCATCAATAAAAGCCAGCGCCACCAGCATTGCGGTCAACACCAAGCCGCCCAAAGTCAGCCAGCTCCAGCCGTATTGCCACGCCACCAGTGCAAACAGGGCGGCGGTCAGCAGCTCCACCAATGGATACCGTTTGCTGATGGGCATTTTGCAGCTGCCGCATTTGCCGCCGAGCAGCAGATAGCTGATAACGGGGATATTTTGCCAAGCGCGCACCGGCGATTGGCATTGCGGGCAACACGAATCAGGCTTAATCAGATTAAAAGGCTGCAACTCTGCCGCTGTCGGGGTTTGCCCCAAATGCGTTTTGGCAAACAAAGTCCATTCCCGCTCCATCATCAGCGGCACACGGTAAATCACCACATTCAGAAAACTGCCCACCAGCAGGCCGAACAAAGCAGCCAACGGCACGGCAAAGGGCACCCACATATTCCATCCGCTCATCATCAGCCCACCACACTGCCCAAGTTAAACAGCGGCAGATACATGGCCACCAGCAACACGCCGATAATCACGCCCAACACCACCATAATAACCGGCTCCATCAAGGAAGAAAGCTGGGCAATCGAATTATCCACTTCGTCTTCGTAAAATTCGGCGGCCTTGTTGAGCATATCGTCAAGCGAGCCGGATTCTTCGCCAATCGAGGCCATCTGAAGCACCATATTCGGAAACATATCGGTGCCCTGCATACTGGAAGTGAGCGATAAGCCTTGGGTAACTTTCGAGCGGATATCCTGCGTGGCTTCTTCATACAGAATATTACCCGCAGCGCCGGCCACTGAATCGAGCGCCTCAACCAGCGGCACCCCGGCCGCAAACAAGGTGGCGGTGGTGCGCGACCAGCGGGCGATAATGGCTTTTCTGACAATCGCACCAAAAATCGGCAGCCTCAGCAACAGGCCGTCTGCCCGTTTTTGAAACCCGGGCGAGCGCTGATGTGTTTTATACAACACAAAAACCAACACAATCATACCGATAATCATCGCCCAGCCGTAGCGCACGAAGAAATCCGAAATATTCATCACAATTTGCGTCAACCAAGGCAATTCTGCACCCATATTGCCGTACACCTTTTTAAAAGCCGGCAAAACAAACATCATCATCACCATAATCAGGGCAACCGCCACCACAATAATGGCAATCGGATAAGCCAGCACGCTTTTGATTTTTTTCTTGATGGCTTGAGTTTTCTCTTTGTAAACCGCCAATTTGTCGAGCAGGCTTTCCAATACCCCGCCGGTTTCGCCGGCAGAAATCAGGTTGCAGTAAAAACGGTCGAAATATTTAGGATGCTTGGCAAAAGCCTTGCCCAATGCACTGCCCTGCTCTACATCGGCACGCACCTGCATCAGAAGCTGTGTCATCGCCGGGTTGACATGGCCGCGCGCCACCAGTTCAAACGCCTGCATCAGCGGCAGGCCGGCCTTCATCATGGTGGCAAGCTGGCGGGTGAATACTGTGATGTCGCCCTGTGTGATACGGCGCTTGCGTACGGTTTTTACCTTACTCACCCGCAGAGGGCGGATGCCGCGCCGCTGTAATTTTTTACGCGCCTCTTCTTCGTCTTTTGCAATCACCTCACCGCGCACGATTTGATCGGTGTTGGTATTTTTGCCTTCAAAATTAAAACGCCTGCCCTTGTCTTTTCTGACCAAGCGGCTGCCCGCTTTCGCCTGATTCATACGTTCCCCTTTTAAATTAATCGTTGGTATGCGCCAACACTTCTTCCAGTGAAGTTACGCCCTGCATCACTTTCATCAAACCGGCACGGCGCAAGTCTACCATGCCTTGCTGATACGCCATATTCATAATATCCACTTCGGTGCCGTTATTCAGAATCACCCGCTGCATTTCTTCGTTGACCGGCATCACCTCATACACGCCAACCCGCCCTTTATAGCCCTTGCCGCGGCAGCTGTCGCAGCCCACCGGACGGTAAAGCGGCCATTCTGTGCTCAAATCCGCATCACTAAAGCCGGCTTTTTTCAAAGCGGTTTGCGGCGGGCGCTCCATGGCTGTTTTGCAGGCCGGGCACAAACGCCGCAACAGCCGCTGCGCCATAATCAGGCTGACCGAGCTGGCGATATTAAAAGGGGCCACACCCATATTGAGCATGCGCGACAAGGTTGCCGGTGCGTTATTGGTGTGCAGGGTTGAGAACACCATATGGCCGGTTTGCGCGGCTTTAATGGCGATATCGGCGGTTTCCAGATCGCGAATCTCCCCCACCATGATGATATCCGGGTCTTGGCGCAAAAACGCTCTCAAGGCGGCGGCAAAAGTCAGCCCCTGCTTATCGTTCACATTAACCTGATTCACGCCGGGCAGATTAATTTCGGCCGGGTCTTCTGCGGTTGCGATATTGACATTTTCAGTATTTAAAATATTGAGGCAGGTATAAAGCGATACGGTTTTTCCCGAGCCGGTGGGGCCGGTAACCAGCACCATACCGTAAGGGCGGCTGATGGCCTCCAGCAGCAAGGCCTTTTGAAAAGGCTCGAAGCCGAGCTGATCGATATTGAGCGCACCGGCATCCGAATTTAAAATCCGCATCACCACTTTTTCGCCGAACAATGTCGGCAGCGTACTCACCCGAAAATCAATCGGTCGGCCGTGTTTGTGAAAGGCGATTTGGATACGGCCGTCTTGCGGCACGCGCTTTTCGGAAATATCCAGCCTTGCCATCACTTTAATACGGGAAGCAAGCTGGCCGCGCACCGCCACCGGCGGCTGCACCACCTCGCGTAACTGCCCGTCTACCCGGAAACGCACCCGCGCCATCTGCTCATAAAATTCAAAATGAATATCTGAAGCTCCCGCATTCAGCGCATCGGAAAGTGTTTTATGGATAAACCGCGGAATCGGTCCGTCTTCCGCTTCTTCATTGTCGATATACAGCGCTTGCGCGGCATGGCTTTCCTGCTGCTCCTTGCTGATTTCTTTCAGAATCGTCGTCGAACGCTGGCCGAGCCATTCCAGCAATACGCTGAGCTGGTCATCCCGCACTACCACCAAATCAATCGACACCCCCGAAGAAAACGCAATCTTTTGAAAATTATGAATCTGCGTAGGGTCAGACACTGCCAAATATACCTTACGGCCGCGCCGGAAAATCGGCACACAGCGGTTTTGCAGCATCTGCTCTTCAGAAAGCACATCCATCAAAACATCTGCGCGCGGATAATAACGCAAGTCCAACAACGGGTAGCTGAACACCCGTGCCAACAATTCGCCCAATGCTTTAGGGTTGGTAACGCCATCGTCAAACAGCATCGGAATAATATCCTGACCGGCCGCCAGCGCACCCTGATACCGTTCCGCCTGGCCGTGCGTAACAATCTGGCTTTGTACCAACACTCTTAATAAACCGACGCTCATGGGGATAACCTGCCTGTTTTCCATACGGCAATGCCATACAGATAAATGATATGATAAATTTTAGAGAATAATATTTGACTGTATTATAAGATAACTATTCAGCACATAGAACCGAATTTGCATATTTAACACCGATTCGGGAAAACAACCTCACGCGTTTTCCACCTTGCCATACCCTCTGCACATTTTCCGCCCACCGCCCTGCCGGCTTATTTTTTCAGACGGCCATCGTTACTTTGCCTGCTATTTCTGCACACAAAAAGACAAACCGGAAACTTTCCGGCATGTTTGCAATTGTTTTTTTAGTGAAACCACTGAATCGGAAACATCAAGAAATACAGAACCATGGCCGTCTGAAACCTATTGCATCATTCACAGCGCCTCTCCAGACACCGTAAATGTATGCACAAAAGCAAGCCAACTTGGTTGGGTTGGTTTTATGAAAGGTTGATCATTCGGCAAGATCAACCGTTCGCAAAAATAAAATCAGCTGAAACGCCATGGCAAAGGGCGATGCAGATGCGCGTAGGTTTGTATAGACAAAAAAAATAACCGCATTTTGCGGTTAGTGGTGGCCAGAGGCGGGATCGAACCGCCGACACACGGATTTTCAATCCGTTGCTCTACCAACTGAGCTATCTGGCCTTGCCTTGAGAGATGCGTATTAAAACAGAATCTACCCGCCGCCGCAAGTTTTTTCTTGAAAAAAAGCGGCTAAAACTCATAAGAATCTATTTTTAATCGAAATATAGTGAGGCTCAATAATGCCCGTTTCCCAAAGCAGGCAGATGGGCGGAAGCAGAAAGCGATGGAAACCGCCCGGTAACACAGCCAGATAATGCTTTAAATCAGTATGGTTCGCCACAAACCTGCAAACCGCCTCATTCAGGCTTCCCATTCAGACGGCCTCAAGGCCATCCTGCCGGCCTGATTGCGCCCTGTCACAAAAAGTTGCAAAACACTACCGTTTATCTATAATAAAAACCGAATATCAAAATAATTATCTACACAACCCACCACACACCACCCCGGAGGCATCATGAGCATTGTGGCGATCGATATCCACCCCCAGCAAGCTTTTTCAGAGCTTTGCCCCGATGAACTGCCTATTAAAGGTGCGCTGTCTATCGTGCCCCATCTTAACCGGCAAGCCGCATGGGCCGATTACCGGGTATTGACCAAAGATGCCCATCCGCCCGGTGCGGCTTGGCATATCAAACAACCGCAACCGTTGCAACCGTTGACGCAGGCTGATTTGTGGGTGCGCCATGCCGTGATCGGCAGCAAAGGCTTCCAAAGCCTGCCGCAACTGCCTGATGCCCACAATTACCACTTTCTGGTGCACATCGGTATGGAGCAGCACGCCCACACATTCGGCGCCTGTTTCCACGATATGGCCGAAAACATCAGCACCGGCCTGGTCGAGTGGCTACAGGCGCGCGATGCAGACACCTTGATTATCGGCGGATTAGCCACTGAATATTGCGTGCAGGCTACGGTGTTACAGCTATGCTGGTATGGCAGCTGGAATGTTATCGTCAACCTCAGCGCCTGCCGCAGCATGAACGCAGAGGAAGAGCAGCAGGCCATTGATAATATGAAAAAAGCCGGTGCCATTATTGCTCGGCACACCGATGATATTCCTCAATTACTGGCCAAACACCGCCAGAAGGTGCGCAGCTCTGAATGGTCTGGCTATATGAATGCTCAGGCCGTCTGAAAGTAAACTGTGCGCAAAGATTATCTTTAAAGAACGAACATCCGACAGCCCCGCTTTTCAGACGGCCTAGGGTGTCCTGACCATTCAGAATTATTCAGATTTTTTGTGATAAAAGTACAGATGCCAGGCAAAAAACGTAGCAAGATTGGACATCTTGCGAGGCTTTTTAACGCAGCGGATGTGCTTTTAGCGCAAAAAAGATGATGATGATATATGAATGGTCAGAACACCCCAGGGTGTCCTGACAATTTGTTTGTGAGGGGATTTTTGCTCCTGTCAATCGAACGCTTGGAACACCCCAATACTGAGATGCATATATTCAAAGGAGCCATTGTGTACACCACCCTGCATATCGGCAACCAGCAATCTGATTTAGTCTTAGCCGACGGCAGCCGCCGCGCCATTGCCATCGGCACCGATACCCTGCTGCGTCGTAATCCGCCCAGCGAATACGAGTGGGAAAACGCCATCATGACGGTGGAAGACGCCATTGCGCCGCTGCAAAAGCTGATCGACACATCAAGCACATTTCGTATCGCCGCTGCCGAAGCCGGTCTGCCGGCAGATAGCGCCGGCGTATTACACCGCGAAACCGCAGAACAAATTTTCCAACACATCAGCCGCTACCCCACACCCGAGCATCTGCCCGACACCGCCGAATTCAAAGCGCTGCTGTTGATCGTGCGCGAGTGTCTGCACCATTTCGACTTCCCCCGCGCCATCCTCATCCAAGCTCCATAAAGGCCGTCTGAACACACCATCATTGGCCTAAACGCCACACTCGCCAAAGGCCGTCTGAAAAAACAAGCAAACGCATTGTTCAGACGGCCTCTGATTCAGTATGATTCCAATCTTATCTGCCAACAAACCCCATTCCACTCATGACCTTCACCACCTTACTCAGCATCGCACTGGGCATCGGTCTGGCCGCCAGCGCAGGTTTTCGCGTATTTTTACCGCTGTTTGCGCTCAGCCTTTCCGCCTATTTCGGCTTGTGGCCGATTAACGAAAACTGGCAATGGCTCGCCTCCACCCCCGCGCTCATCATTCTCGGCGTGGCCACGCTGGTGGAAATCGGCGCCTATCTGATTCCTTTTATCGACCATCTGCTCGACACCGTAGCCGTGCCGCTGGCCGGCCTGGCCGGCACCGCCATTATGGCCTCGACCGCCGCCGATTTAAGCCCGGCAGTCACGTGGACACTGGCCGTTATCGCAGGCGGCGGGGCCGCGGCCGCCATCAAAGGCGCCGCCGCTACCGGCCGCGTAGCCAGCACCGCCACCACCGGCGGCCTGGCCAACCCGGTGGTTGCCGCGGCCGAAACCGGCACCGCCTTAATCATGACGGTATTGAGCCTGTTTGTGCCGTTTGCCGCCGTGCTGCTGGTCTTGCTGGTCGCATTTTGGGGCTGGCGCAAATACCGCCGCTTCCAGCGCAGCAAACACACCGCCGCCCTTTAAAACAATACCCCACAGGCCGTCTGAAACCCATGAAATCTGCCAAACGCTATCCTTTTTTAAAACTGCAACAACAACGCTTTACCCTGCATTTCAGCAATGAATCTGCAACCGCCGCCCCTCCCGAGCACAGCTTTTACCGCTGGGTCTGGCAAGCCCTGAAAAACGAATACCGCCGCGCCGACATCAGCATTATCCTGCTCGATGAACATGAAGCCCGTGCCTACAACCGCGACTACCGCGGCAAAGATTACGCCACCAATGTTTTGAGTTTTGCCCTGAACGAAGGCGAAGCCATGTTTGCCGGCACCTTTTCAGACGGCCTTTACGGCGATTTGGTTATCTGCCCGCAAGTGGTGTTAAAAGAAGCCGCCGAGCAAGGCAAAACGCCCGAACAGCATTTTGCCCATCTGACCGTGCACGGTATTTTGCACCTGATGGGCTACGACCATATCGAAGATGAAGAAGCCGAAATCATGGAAGCACTTGAAATCCGCCTGCTGAATCAGTTAGCATACCCCAACCCCTACCTACAGGACGAAAACTGAATATGGACGACAGCCCGTCGAAACCGAATTTTTTCGAACGCATCATCAGCCGCATCGCCGGCGATGCCCCCGAAACCGCCGATGAAGTGATGAATATTTTGCGCCAGGCGCACGAGCAGGAAGTTTTTGATGCCGACACCTTACTGCGGCTGGAAAAAATGCTTGATTTTGCCGACTTGGAAGTGCGCGATGCCATGATGACGCGCAGCCAGATGGATGTCATCAAAGTCAGCGACAGCATCGAGCGGATTATCGCCTATGCAGTTGAAACCGCCCACTCTCGCTTTCCCGTTATCGGCGAAGACAAAGACGAAGTATTAGGCATTCTGCATGCCAAAGATCTGCTCAAATACACGCTCAACCCCGAGCAATTCAACCTGGCGCACGTTTTACGCCCCGCCGTTTTCGTGCCCGAAAGCAAATCGCTCAACCTGCTGCTGAAAGAATTTCGCGAACAACGCAACCACATGGCCATCGTAGTAGACGAATACGGCGGCACATCGGGGCTGGTCACTTTTGAAGACCTGATCGAACAGATTATCGGTGATATCGAAGACGAATTCGATGAAGATGACAGCGCCGACAATATTTTCGCCGTTTCCAGCGAACGCTGGCGCATCAACGCCGTTACCGAAATCGAAGACATCAACGAATATTTCGGCACCGACTACAGCGATGAAGAAGTCGACACCATCGGCGGCCTGGTCATCCAAGAAATCGGCCACCTGCCCGTTCGCGGCGAAAAAGTCATTATCGGCCCCCTACAATTCACCATCGCCCGCGCCGACAACCGCCGCCTGCACACACTGATGGCGATGCGGGTTAAAGAAACCTGAACGCAGGCCGGTTTGCCTTATATCCTCACACAAAAGTAGGTAGATAAGGCCATAAATCGAAGACAATATACAGCTGTCCTGACGTCATTTATGAGGGAATTTTTGCTCCTGAAAATGCAGATAGCAGGCAAAAAACGCAGCAAGATTAAACATCTTGCGAGGCTTTTTAACGCAGCAGATGCCTTTTTAGGGGCAAAATACACCTATCAATCGAATGGCCAGGACACCCTAGCACAGGAGCCCGAGTTATGCCCGAACTCATGCTTGATGACAAGCTGAACCTCGAAACCGCCCGCATCGGCTGGCAAGAGTTGCAACCGCATTTTGCCCGCGGCGCGGCCGTATATGTAGCCGATGATTTGGATTTGATCAGCGTGGCCAAAATGATGGCCGACGACGACAGCGCCACACTGGCCGGGTTGATGCAGCAAGGCAAATTCGGCGTAGTCAGCGAAGCGCAGGCACAGCAGTTTCTGGCAGCCAACCAAGCCATGTGGGCAGTGGTGGTTGCGCCGTGGGTATTGGTACAGCCCTGCGCCGAATAGCCGGCCAAACCGTCAGGCATCCTGCCACCACTGCAATAGTGTTTCACACCCATTCCAAAATCAACCGGTAAGGCGGCAAGCTGAAGGCAGCGGGCCAATGCAATCGGTTTATTTGTTGTTAATCAACATCACCCGACAACAGGCCGATATCCATATAAGCCGCTGCTTCAGCTGCTTTTGCATGCGGCAGATATGGCATCACGCCGATTAATGGGGCGCTTATGCGCTGCTGCAAAGTATGCAGATAATCCGTCAAACGGTGTGATTGCCCGCTCAAACAATTGGCCACCCACCCGGCCAACGGCAAGCCCGCCTGCCGGATGGCGGCCGCAGTTAATAAAGCATGGTTGATACAGCCAAGCTTGATGCCCACCACCAAAATCACCGGCAGCTTTTCCCTCTCGACCCAATCGGAAAAGCTGACATGCTCATCCACCGGCGTGTGCCAGCCGCCCGCACCTTCCACCAGAATAAAATCGCCTGCCTCCTTTACCGTTGCCAACCCGGCGCTCAACACTTGCGTTTCTATCGGGCGTGCTTCGTCTGCAGCAGCCAAATGCGGTGCGGTGGCTTCGATAAAGGTATAACAATTGTGTTGCGCATAAGGCAGCCGCACCGCCGATGCAGCTTGCAAACACAACACATCCGCATTTCGTCCCGCAGCATCCGCTTCAGAAGCCACAGGCTTAAAGCCGATACTGCGCCTGCCCGCCTGTGCCGCCGCCTGCAACAGCGCAGCCGTGCAAAAGGTTTTGCCGACTTCGGTATCGGTGCCGGTAACAAAATAAACGGTTTTCATGATTTTCAGACGGCCTCATTGTTGATGCTGTATTGTAGCGCAAACCACCCCGATATTTTCTGAGGATATCGGCACAGAGCCTGATATCGCGTCATAAAAATCAGCCGGCAGTATTTTGGCTTGCCCTACCAAACGATCAAAACGGAACACCACTCAGGCTAGGGTGTCCTGATGTGTCGTTTATGAGGGGATTTTTGTTCCTGAAAATGCAGATGCCAGGAAAAAACGCAGCAAAATTGGACATCTTACGAGGCTTTTTAACGCAGCAGATGCGCTTTCAGGGGCAAAATACACCCGTCAATCGAATGGTCAGGATACCCTAAGGTATCAATGCCGTCATATCAATCAATATGATTCAGACGGCCAAAACAAAACGGCCCGAATACCTCAGGCCGTCTGAAAAAACCTTTTTCTTTTAAGGCAGTTCGCCGCTTTGACGTTTGGCTTTAAAATCTTTGGTTTCGCTGACGATCACTTTATACAGCAACAGCAGCGCAATCAAGTTGGGAATCGCCATCAGGCCGTTAAACGTATCTGCTGCCGACCACACCAAATCAAGGCTGGCAATGGTGCCGAGCATCACGGTGGCCACATAAATCAAACGGTAAAACGGCACAAATCCATCTCCAAACACATAAGCCGCACATTTCTCACCATAGTAACACCAGCCCAAAATGGTGGAATAGGCAAAGAAAATCAGACCGAACGTTACAATCCAACCGCCGGGGCCGGGCAGCATATTGTTGAATGTGTGGGTAGTCAGCGCCGCACCGGTTTCACCGGCCGGGCTTTGGTTGCTCAAAATCCCCATCACCAACACAATACCGGTAATGCTGCACACGATAATGGTGTCCAAAAATGTGCCGGTCATCGACACCAGCGCCTGACGCACCGGATGGTCGGTTTTTGCAGCGGCTGCGGCAATCGGCGCCGAGCCCATACCGGCTTCGTTTGAAAACACACCGCGTGCCACACCGTAGCGGATGGCCGCGCCGGCCATACCGCCTGCTGCGGCGCTGAAATTAAATGCATCGCTCACGATTCGTTCAATTGCCGGCCACAGCAAATCAACGTGCAGCAAAATAATGCCCAAGCCGCCCAACACATACAGAATCGCCATAAAGGGCACAATAATCGATGCCGCTCTGGCAATACTTTTAATACCGCCCAAAATCACAATACCGGTGAGCACAGTCAAAATCACACCGGTAATCCAAGGGTCGACACTGAAGCTGCTTTGAATCGACATCGCCACTGAGTTGGCCTGCACCGAGCTGCCGATACCAAACGAAGCAATGGTGCCGAACAATGCAAACAGCAAGGCCATCCATTTCATATTCAGGCCGCGCTCGATGTAATACATCGGGCCGCCCGACATTTCGCCTCTTTTATTCACCACGCGGTATTTCACGGCCAGCACGCCCTCGCCGTATTTGGTGGCCATACCGAAAATGGCGGTGATCCACATCCAAAACACCGCACCCGGCCCGCCCAACACCACCGCAGTGGCCACGCCGGCAATATTACCGGTGCCGATGGTGGCGGAAAGCGCAGTCATCAGGGCGCCGAAATGCGAAATATCACCGTCGTGATCGCTGCCGTCATGCTTTTTCGGATGCGGGCGGAACGCCTGCTTCAAAGCATAGCCGAGCATGCTGAACTGTAAGCCTTTCAATACTACAGTCAGCAACACACCGGTGCCGACCAGCAGCACCAGCATGGCCGGCCCCCATACCCAGCCGCCCAGCATATCGAAAAAATTCTTCAATCCTTCCATGGCTTCTCTCCTGATTGTTTACAATTTCTTGTGATGGCCTTCATTTCAGCACAAGGCGTTAAGAAATGCAAGCCGAGGTTAATCCTCTTTAATCAAAGCTTTGGTTTTATTGACCTTAAAATAAATACAGGCCGTCTGAAAAACATTCAGACGGCCTGTATTAATGATTAAAGCCAGTATTTAAAGCTATAAATTTAGCGGCTTTCAGATAAAACACCTAAATCAACAATTTGTTTCTTTATTGCACAGTGATATCGGCTTTTAAGTCAAATCGCGGCACCGGCACCGAAAAACGCTCGCCATAGCTGTCTTCAAACTCATAATACCCTTCCATGCAGCCCCACGGCGTGCTTAAATGAGCTCCGCTGTTATATTCATAATCATCTCCCGGATACAGCACCGGCTGTTCGCCCACCACACCGACACCCGACACGCTTTCCACATCGCCGTGTGCATCGGTGATTTCCCAATGGCGCTTACGTAACGTCACAATATCATGGCTGCGATTGCGGATGGTGATATGATAGCTGAACACGTATTTATCGTTCATCACATTGCTTTGCTCCGCCAGATAATTCGGTTGCACCTGAATTTCAATTTCGTTCATAAATCTCTCATTATTATCATTTACTATTTTACTGTAGTTTTCAAACGGCCTGGGGTGTCCTGATATGTCTGTTTATGGAGGGATTTTTGTTCCTGAAAATGCAGGTGCCTGGCAAAAAACGCAGCAGATGTGTTTTCAGGGGCAAAATACACCCTTAAATCGAATGGTCAGAATTCCCTAGAGTATCAAATCAACCAAGCGGCAATATTTAATATCAGCAAGGCAAACAGCGCCGCAATCAAATCATCCAACATAATGCCGAAACCGCCGTGCACCCGCGCATCAAACCATTTTATCGGCCAAGGCTTGAGCGCATCCAGCAAACGGAACAACACAAACGCCGCCAGCCACCAGCCCCAATAAAACGGCACAAATGCCAAAATCAGCAGCATGGCCACAATCTCGTCCCACACAATGCCGCCGTAATCCTGAATACCCAATGCACGTTCCGTGTGATTGCAGATGCGGATGCCCCATACAAACAGCAGCGCACATAAAGCCGCCAGCCACCAGCCGTCTACCCCGATGAGGTGTAACACAAAAGCCATCGGCAAGGCGGGCAGCGTGCCGAACGTACCCGGCGCCACCGGTGCCAGCCCGCTGCCGAAACCAAAGCCGAGCAGGCATAACGGCCGTTTTTTCAGCCAAGAAAAAGTCGGTTTGATATCAGCCAAAATGATCGAACCCCAAATGAGTTAACTGCATTTCTTTACCGTTTGCCTCCAAAATGCGCAAACCCTCGCCGGCAAACACCCTGCCGATGCGGGTAACCGGTGTATCCGCCGCCCGGCCTGCCGCCAATACCGCATCACGCTGCTGCTCAGGCGCGGTAAACACCAGCTCATAATCGTCACCGCCGGCCAGCAGATAATCATATAAACGCGCCTGCGGCAACAGTGTGCGCAATATCGGCAAGGTCGGCAGCCGGTCGGCAAAAATTTCCGCCCCCACACCCGAAGCCTTGAGAATATGGCCGATGTCTTGCGCGAGGCCGTCTGAAATATCTTGAGCCGCATGCGCCACCGTCAGCAAGGCCTGTCCAAGGGCCACACGCGGCATCGGGCGTAATCTTGCCGGCTCGCATAAAGTATGCACCGCCTCCGGCAGCACCAACGTCTGCCAATGGTGGTTGAGTGCCGCCGCAGCCAAACCTATCCGGCCCGACACCCAAATATCGTCACCCGCCTCCGCCGCATCACGGCGCAAGGCCTGCCCTTGCGGCAATTCGCCGGCAATGGTGATATTAAACACATAATCGCCTTTGGTGGTGTCGCCGCCAATCAGCGTGATACCGAATTGCCCGGCCAAACCAAACAAGCCATCACAAAATGCCTGCAACCATGCCTCATCCAATTTTGGTAATGCCGCACTCAACAACGCCCAGCGCGGCTGTGCGCCCATGGCCGCCATATCAGAAATATTCACTGCCAACACTTTATGCGCTAAGTCGGCAGGTGCCACATCGGCAAAAAAGTGCCGGCCGGCCAACAGCATATCACTACTGAAACACAAATCGAAGCCGGTGCGCGGGCGCACAATAGCCGCATCATCGCCAATGCCGAGCAACACATCCTTATCACTTTGCTGCCGCATCAGGTAGCGGCGGATAAAATCGAATTCTGTCATTCAAACCATGCCCGATTGTTGCAATAAGGCGACATTATAAACCGAAACACGCCCAACCGCCCGCCTGAAAATGCACAAAACCCCGCCAAGGCGGGGTTTCTTCAAACTATCTTTACATCTTCAAGCTTACGGACGGGTGTAGCCGTGAATTGAAGATTTCGGGCCCGGAATCCAGCCGTTGTCAACAGCAGGACGCTCGCCTTCAACTTGACCCGGAGCCACTTGGCGGGTTACCAAGGTGCGGATGCGCACGTCTACACGGCGATCAGGTTCGATACATGCAATCAGAGCAGCACGTTTGTTGGCGCGAGATACGCGTGAACCCAGTTTGGCTACTTCAGCCTCACAAGAAGCAGTCATGCGCGCTTGAGACTCGCCCAAACCTACAGCAGTGATTTTGCCGGCAGGAACGCCGCGGTTAACCAGATAGTTGGCAACCACGTTGGCACGACGCTCAGACAATGCTTGGTTGTAAGCTTCAGAGCCCATGAAGTCGGTGTGGCCTTCAACACGTACGGCTTCAACGTTGGTGTCGCTCAAACGTTGGGCCAGCGCATTCAAGGTTTCGCTTGCTTCAGGACGCAGGTTGTCGCGGTCGAAACCAAACAGAGTTTGGGCAGACAGGGCAACAGTTTCGTCAGCATATTCGGGAGCAGATTGAACCGGAGTGGCATCGCCACATTCGATACGGCCTTGGGTCGCTTTGTCCAGGTAGGTATTTTCCCAGCACTCGCCGTAGTTGTTGCGAACCACGGTTTGTTCACGATCAACGGTGTAACCGTGTTTGGTATGCGCTTCGCTGGCCATTGCGGTGCCTGAAGCTACCAGAGCAACGAACAAGGCGCTTAATTTAAGCTGTTTGGTCATTTTATTCCCTCATCAAAAATTGTTATGCAACGGCCACACCGGAGTGTAAACGCCACAAATCACCAATATACAGGCCGCTGTAATAACGGCGGCAAATCGGATATATCAGGTTTGCACTATAAGAAGCTAAGGGCAAACTGTCAATAGCGCGCTGCCTGAGCACAACTGCGAAACGGCCCGCTTCCTAATTATGAATCATGCCGAAAAATCAATCCTGTGTCATTTATTTACAACCAAATTGCGCTGCTTGCGGCTTTGTCGTTGCACAAACGCAACACCCGGAGAGGGCCCATAAAATGCCCATATATTACAAAACCAAGATAGTTTCTGTAAAAACAAAAGCTTTCTTTGAAAAAAGGAGAAAACGGGCAAGGCCTCATGAAATATGCTACATTTAACGCACCGTGTCGCACAAAACCCACATTTTTCCGCACAGCCCTACCCTACACTTATGAAACTACAACAATTACGCTACGCCCTGGAAGTTTACCGCCACAATTTGAATGTTTCCGAAGCCGCCGACGCACTGTTTACATCGCAGCCGGGCATTTCCAAACAAATCCGCCTGCTGGAAGAAGAATTGGGCATTCAAATCTTTATCCGCAGCGGCAAGCGTGTGGTTTCGGTATCACAGCCGGGCAAAGCCGTATTGGAGCTTTCTGAACGCATTTTGCGGGATGTGCAGAATATTAAAAATATCGGCAGCGAATTTACCGACCACGACAGCGGCTCGCTTACTATCGCCACCACCCACACCCAAGCGCGTTATGTGCTGCCGCGCATCGTGGCCGACTTTGTCAAGCGCTATCCCAAAGTCGAATTAAGCATCAAACAGGGCAGCCCTACCGCCATCGCTCAAATGGTGGGCAGCGGCGAGGCCGACTTTGCCATCGCCACCGAGTCTATCGATGAGCATATCGAATTGCGCAAACTGCCCTGCTATGAATGGACGCACGCCATTGTGGTGCCGCACGACCATCCGCTGCTCGATTGCCGCCACCCTTTGAGCATCAACGATTTGAGCGGCTACCCCCTCGTCACTTACGAATTCGCCTTCAACAACGGCAGCAGCATCGCCCGCGCCTTTCAAAAAGCACGCATCGAGCAGCCCAAAGTAGCGCTTTCCGCCGCCGATACCGATGTATTGAAAACTTATGTCAAACTCGGCTTGGGCGTAGGCATTATGGCCAAAATGGCGTTTGACCCCAAAAACGATGCCGATTTGCAGCTGGTTGATGCCGATCATTTGTTCGAACCTTCTTCCACTTATATCGCTCTACGGCCGGATACCTACCTACGCGGTTACACTTATGATTTTATCAACCTGTTTGCCCCGCAACTGACACGCGAGCGTATTGATAAAATGCTGTATATGCCGATTGAAGAAGATTTTTCGATTTAATCTCCATTCACAACAATAATCTAACCGACTAACTCGTCGCCGCGCGTGCGTACTGCATTCGACTGGCTGTCTTGCCGGCTTACTTTTGTATGAATATAAAACCGCATGCGTTGAATATTGATAAATAATGAGGCCGTCTGAAAACGCTTCAGACGGCCTCATAAATGCTTGTAATCAATGCCTTACAGCGCATGCGCACAGCCTGACACCATTTTCTTCAATGCCTGCGGATCCAAGATTTTGATGTGTTTATGCTCCACCAAAATCAGACCCTCATGATGAAATTTTGACAAGGTGCGGCTGACGGTTTCCAGCTTCAGCCCCAAATAGCTGCCGATTTCCTCGCGCGACATCCGCAAGATAAAATCATTGGCAGCAAAACCGCGCGAATACAGGCGGTTCGACAAATTCAGCAAAAACGCCGCCAAGCGCTCTTCTGCACGCATATTGCCCAACAACAGCATCACGCCCTGGTCGCGCACAATCTCACGGCTCATCAGGCGGAAAAAATGGGTTTGCAGGCTGGGAATATTTTGGCCGAGCTCTTCCATATGGGCAAACGGCAGTTCGCACACTTCACTGTCTTCCAACGCCACCGCATCACAGCTGTGCACATGCGAGCAAATGCCGTCCATGCCGATCAACTCGCCCGACATAAAAAAGCCGGTAACCTGATCGCGGCCGTCTTGGCTGGCCACCGTGGTTTTGAAAAAACCGGTACGTATGGCATACAGAGATGTAAAAGGCTCGCCCGCCCGAAAGAGGTATTCGCCCTTTTTCAGACGGCGGCTTTGGCGGATAACCGCATCCAGCTGCTCAAACTCGGTCGGCATCAAGCCCACCGGCAGACACAACTCACGCAATGAACACGTGGAACACAAGGCTTTGAGCTGGTTTGAATTCGTGTGTGCAGACATATCGGCAACCTTTATTCAGCCCCGACTTATTGAGTATTGACTCACGTCAAGGCATGTTTATCATAATATCGGCATTCTACCAAACTAGCTTAGCTTTGCCTAATTGATTCATTCACACACCAGAACACAACATGAAAACCATACCCATACACACAAACACCCAACCCGAATTCGACCGCAATCTGATTGCCAGCCTGCCCGCCAGCGGCCCGCGCTACACTTCCTACCCCACGGCAGACCGCTTCCACAACGGTTTTGGCGAACCCGAATACACCCACGCCCTGCAATTGCGCAGCTTGGGTGCGCTCAACAAACCGCTGTCGCTTTATATCCACATTCCGTTTTGTAACACCATCTGCTATTACTGCGGCTGCAACAAAATCATCACCAAAGACAAATCCCGTGCCGATGCCTATATCGAATACTTAGAACGCGAAATGGATTTGCTCGCCCCGCACCTCAACGGCCGCCACCAGCTCGCCCAACTGCACTTCGGCGGCGGCACCCCCACTTTTTTAAGCGACGACCAGCTCGAACGTGTGTTTGCCATGATACGCAAACATTTCCAACTGATTCCCAGCGGCGAATATTCGATTGAAATCGACCCGCGCAAAGTAAGCCGCGACACCGTACACCATCTCGGCCGGCTCGGCTTTAACCGCATGAGTGTAGGCATTCAGGATTTTGATCCCAAAGTGCAGCAGGCCGTCAACCGCATCCAAACCGTTGAAGAAACGCGCGAAGTCATCGAAGCGGCCCGTGAAGCCGGATTCAAATCAGTGAGTGTTGATTTGATTTACGGCCTGCCTCACCAATCGCTGGAAAGCATCAAGCCCACCATCGACACCGTACTCTCACTCGATCCCGACCGCCTCGCGCTCTACCACTACGCCCACCTGCCGCATATTTTCAAACCCCAACGCCGCATCGACACCGAAGCCGTGCCCGGCAGCGAAGAAAAGCTCGATATTTTGCAATACGCCGTGCAAACCCTCACCGAACGCGGTTATGTATTTATCGGCATGGATCACTTCGCCAAGCCCAAAGACGAGCTTTCCACCGCCTTAAAAGAAGGTTGGCTGCAACGCAATTTTCAAGGCTATTCCACCTATGCCGACTGCGATCTGGTGGCCATCGGCGTTTCCAGCATCGGCAAAATCGGCAGCAGCTACGTGCAAAACGAGCGTGACATCGATGCTTATTACGCCGCCATCGACTCAGGCCGCCTACCGGTCATGCGCGGCTACCAACTCAACCGCGACGACATCCTGCGCCGCAACATCATTCAAGATTTGATGTGCCGCTTTTCCCTCGATTTTCAGCTCTACGAAAGCATCTTCGGCATTCCGTTCAGCCAATATTTCAAAGACGAGCTTGCCGATTTACAACAACTGGCCGCACTCGGCCTGCTGCATCTGAAAGCCAACGGGCTGAAAGTCACCCCTAAAGGCCGCTTCCTCATCCGCAATATTGCCATGGTGTTCGACTACCACTTGCGCCATAAAGAAACCAAGGCACAATATTCGCAAACCGTATAAGCGTGTTTTAACAACAGTCAACAGGCCGTCTGAATTTTCAGACGGCCTCATATTAAAAATACACAAATATATAATTTATAAATGCATACCAATATTAATAATATTAACACCCGTTTCTTTATTGTGTTACAATTATAGCAAAGGCAATTGAATAACCGTATTTTTCAAATCAACCTGTTTGTTTTAAAAAGAAGATTCATCAAGAAGCCTTGAAAATTGCTGAGCCTATAGCAACTTCCCCCAACCACATAATATGGATTAAACTCATGAAAAAAATCGTATTGGCCGCCATTTTGGCCGGCGTATCAAGCATGGCTGCTGCCGAAGGCTGGTATCTGCAAGGCGATGCCGGCTACTCCAAATTAACAGCCAAAGAAAGCGGCCGCAGTTTCAAAGACAACAGCCCCACTGCGCGCATTGCTGTCGGCAAAGACACCGGCAACCTCCGTTATGCGGTTGATTACACCTACTTCGGCCAGCTCGAAAACCAAGAAACCTCTACCAATGCTTATCACAAAGCAGAAGTCAGCGCCCACTCTGTCGGCGTATCTGCCATTTACGATTTCCACAACCAATCTGCGCTCACACCCTATGCCGGTGTACGCATCGGGCTCAACTACCTGAATTTAGATGCAGAAGAAGAGCGCACTACCGCAGTCTCCCGTTCCCACATCAGCAAAAGCGAATCCAATACCCGCTTAGGTGCAGGCGCGGTGTTGGGCGCTCAATATCAGTTTACCGACAAATTAGCCTTAAATACCGGTGTAGAATACAATTACCTCGGCAAAATCGGTTCGCAATCAGCCAAAGTGCATCAATATGGCGCAAACCTCGGCGTGCGCTATAACTTCTAAGCAGCCCGTTTCCGACAACAGGCCGTCTGAAGCATTCAGACGGCCTGTTTGGCTATTGCCCAATCGGCCTGCAGCATTTATTATAGATTTTCTACCATCTCCGCATAAGGCCGTCTGAAAACATGCAAAATATTGCCGACTATGTGCGTGACACCGCCGCTGCCGCCAAACAGGCGTTTTACCAATTGGCTGCAGCCACAACCGCACAAAAAAATACCGCCCTGCTGCGCCTGGCCGAATTGATTGAGCAACACCAAACCGCCATTTTGGCCGCCAATGCAGAAGATATGGCACAGGCCGCTGCCAAAGGCCTGGAAACCGCTCTGCTTGAGCGCCTCAAGCTCACCGAAACCACCATCGCCGGCATGTGCGAAGGCCTACGCCAAGTCGCCGCCCTGCCCGACCCGGTGGGGGAAATGGATGAATTCCGCAACCGCCCCAATGGCCTGCAAATCGGTAAAATGCGCGTGCCGCTGGGCGTTATCGGCATCATTTACGAATCACGCCCAAATGTAACCGTTGACGCCGCGGCACTGTGCCTCAAATCAGGCAATGCCTGCGTATTACGCGGCGGCAGCGAGGCATTCAACGGCAATATGGCCATTGCCAAGCTGATTACCCAGGCCCTGCGCGAAAACGGCCTGCCCGTGGATGCCGTGCGGCTGATTGAAAACACCAGCCGCGAAAGCGTCGGCGCCATGCTGCAAAGCCCCGATTTAATCGATGTGATTATTCCGCGCGGCGGCAAATCGCTGGTAGCGCGCATCAGTGCCGAAGCCCAAGTGCCCGTGATCAAACATCTCGACGGCATCTGCCATGTGTATATCGACCGCGCCGCCGACACCCCAAAAGCGCTGGATATCGCCTTTAATGCCAAAACTTCCCGCTACGGCACCTGCAATACCATAGAAACATTGCTGATACACGAAGCGCGTGCCGTTGAAATATTACCCCTGCTGGCCGAAAAATACGCCGAAAAAGCAGTAGAACTGCGCGGCTGCGTGCGCACCCGCAACATACTGCCCGACATCATAGCCGCCACAGAAGAAGACTGGGATACCGAATATCTCGCCCCGATTTTGGCCGTAAAAATCGTTGACAGCC
Organism: Uruburuella testudinis; assembly: GCF_022870865.1. Lineage (NCBI taxonomy): Bacteria > Pseudomonadati > Pseudomonadota > Betaproteobacteria > Neisseriales > Neisseriaceae > Uruburuella > Uruburuella testudinis. The sequence goes on along the minus strand of NZ_CP091508.1, from coordinate 642,270 downwards.
TGACCGAAGCCATCGCCCACATCAACACCCACGGCAGCCACCACACCGACAGCATCGTTACTGAAAACTACACCGATGCGCAAATCTTTTTGCGCGCAGTAGACTCAGCCAGCGTGATGGTCAACGCATCCACCCGTTTTGCCGACGGCTTTGAATACGGCTTGGGCGCGGAAATCGGCATTTCCACCGACAAAATCCACGTCCGCGGCCCCGTCGGCCTGCACGGCCTTACCAGCCAAAAATGGGTGGTGTTGGGCAACGGCCAAATCCGCACCTAAGCACCGGCCAAGCCGATCATCCCCGGCCAAACTCCTCATCAAAAGGCCGTCTGAAGCGATTTCAGACGGCCTTTTGATTTACGCAACCCAACCGCAACAATCCGCTTTTCTTCCAAACATTCATAAATTTGCATACCTTTTCCAAAGCGCATCTTTGCCGCCCCGCCACTTTTTGCGACAATGGCGCCACGCTTCGGGCAAACCCGAAAAAATAAAAACCAAACCACACTGAAAGAAGGAAAACCTGTGAAACGTATTTTTTTGTTTCTCGCCACCAACATCGCCGTACTGGTTGTTATCAGCATCATCCTGAGCCTGCTGGGCATCAGCAGCAACCCCGATCAAATGGGCAGCCTGCTGGTTTACTCTGCCGTTATCGGCTTTACCGGCTCCATCATTTCCCTGCTCACTTCAAAAATGGTGGCCAAACGCTCGGTAGGAGCCGAAGTGATTACCCAGCCGCGCAATGAAGCCGAAGCCTGGCTGCTGCAAACCGTGGAAAATCAGGCGCGCCAATGGAATCTGAAAACACCCGAAGTGGCCATCTACCAATCCCCCGAGCCCAATGCCTTTGCCACCGGCGCCAGCAAAAACAACTCGCTCGTAGCCGTCAGCACCGGCTTGATGCACAGCATGACCCGCGATGAAGTGGAAGCCGTCTTGGCTCACGAAATGGCGCACGTCGGCAATGGCGACATGGTTACCCTGACCCTGATTCAAGGCGTGGTCAACACCTTTGTGGTCTTCTTGGCGCGCATCGTCTCCGGCATGGTTGCCCGCAACGACAGCGGCGAAGTATCGCAAGGCACTTACTTTATGGTCAGCATGGTATTGCAGATTGTATTCGGCTTTTTGGCCAGCTTTATCGTGATGTGGTTCAGCCGCCAGCGCGAATACCGTGCCGATGCCGGTGCAGCCAAACTGGTGGGCGCACCCAAAATGATTGCCGCGCTGCAACGCCTCAAAGGCAACCCCAGCGACCTGCCCAAAGAAATGGCCGCCATGGGCATTGCCAGCGAAGAAAAAGATTCGCTGCTCTCTACCCATCCCACTTTAGATAACCGCATCGCCCGTTTGAAAGGCTTGTAAAACTCAAACCCGATAGCATGATAAAGGCCGTCTGAAAAATGAACTGTACCCCAAAAGTTGGACACCCCCACCAACCCATGAAAGGTACAGTTTTCTTATGTCTAAATACAGCCTACACTTCAAACATCAGGCCGTGATGCGTTATTATGCACTCAGAAGCCAACAACGCACCGCAGACGAGCTTCAAATATCCCGAACCCACTTACGCCGATGGATTGCCGCCTACGAACGAGCAGGCATCCACGCGCTGGAGTACCCTCAAAGCACCATGTCCAAACAACGCAAAAACCCCTTTATTACCGACAAACCCGATGCCGAAAAAACACAGGCAGAGCTATTAGAAGAAGTCGCCTACCTCAGAGCGGAGAACGCCTATCTAAAAAAGCTCGATGCGCTGATGAAGCGCACAAACCCAACCGAGAAAAAGCCCGCATCATCGAAGCATTAAAAACAGAACACCCGCTAAAATATCTTTGCGAATCTGCCGAACTGTCAAAAAGCAGCTTCTACTTCAGCAGAAAAAGCAACCAAAAGCCCGACAAAGATCAGGCAGATATGGAAGCAGTATACGCCGTTTACCAGCAGCACAAAGGCTGTTACGGACAAAGGCGCATTGCCGCCGCACTGTCATGGAACACCAAGAAAGTAGCGCGGCTGATGAAAAAAATGAATTTAAAAGCCATCGTCAGAGCCAAGCGGAAATACCACCCGCCGGCGATGGGCGAAACATCCGAGAATCTGTTGAAGCGCAACTTTAACGCCAAGACACCCGACGAGAAATGGCTGACCGATGTCACCGAATTCAAATGCGACGGTCAAAAGCTGTATCTGTCGCCGATACTCGATTTGTATAACCGCGAAATCCGCAGCTATCACCTGTCGCGCCGCCCGAACAGCGAAATGGTAACGGCCATGCTGTCACAGGCAGTAGCGCAGCTGGGCGCACGCAAACCGATACTGCACTCCGACCAGGGCGTATTGTATCGTTGCCATGCGTATCGTGAGCAATTGGCAGAGGCAGGCATCACCCAAAGCATGTCGCGCAAAGGCAATTGCTGGGATAATGCGCCGATGGAGAGTTTTTTCGCAATATTGAAGACGGAATGTTTCTACAACCGGACTTTTGCTTCGATAGAGGAATTGGAGGCGGAAATACATGACTATATCCGCTACTACAATCATGAGCGATTGAGTTTGAATTTGAAAAAACTGAGCCCTGTGGCATACAGAACTCAGTTTGCAACCGCCGCTTGAAGCGTGATTGATTCAGCGGTTTTAAAATGTCCAAGATTTGGGGGGCAGTTCATTTTTCAGACGGCCTTTTGCCTATAAATGAATGCTCAGTAAGCCTCAAGCGCTTGCTGTTGGTGCTGCACCAGCTCGGCCACGCCTTTGTGGCCCAATTCGATCAGGGCGTTTAATTCTGCCCGGCTGAACGGCGCGCCCTCGGCGGTGCCTTGGATTTCGATGATGTTGCCCGATGCGGTCATCACAATATTCACATCGCTGTCGCAGCCGGAATCTTCAGGGTAATCTAAATCCAGCAGCGGCACGCCGCCCACCACGCCGGCAGACACGGCCGCCACGGCTTCGCGGATGGGGTTGTGGATCAGCATGCCGGCGGCCAGCAGTTTGCTGACGGCCATATGCAGCGCCACAAATGCGCCGGTGATGCTGGCGGTGCGGGTGCCGCCGTCGGCTTGGATAACATCGCAGTCGATTAAAATCTGGCGTTCGCCCAGTTTGCTCAAATCCACCACCGCGCGCAGCGAGCGGCCGATGAGGCGCTGGATTTCCTGGGTGCGGCCGCTTTGTTTGCCGGCGGCGGCTTCACGGCGCATGCGCCCGGCGGTGGAGGCGGGCAGCATGCCGTATTCGGCAGTGACCCAGCCTTGGTCTTTACCGCGCAGAAACGGCGGCAGATGCTCGTCGATGGTGGCGGTGCAGATGACTTTGGTGTTGCCCGCTTCAATCAGGCAGGAGCCGTCGGCGTGGGGCAGAAATCCCGGCGTGATGCGGACTGGGCGCAAGGCATCGGCGGGGCGTGAGGTGCGGATATAGGGAGTGGTCATCAAAATTTATTCCTGGGTAAGCGTTCGGCGCAAATTATAGCATGCTCGACTGTGGTATATTTCAAGCACTTTCACTCACTATTATGATACGGAGTCAAACCCCATGAGCATCCACAGCATGACCGGCTTTGCCAACGCCGCAGGCGAGAGCGGCGGCAAGCGCATTAATCTGGACATCCGCGCCGTCAACCACCGCTACCTCGACGTGCAGTTTAAAATGCCCGACGACTTGCGCCATCTGGAAAGCCATATGCGCGAAGCGGTGGCACAATATGCCGTGCGCGGCAAAATCGAGTGCCGTATCCAAGTGCAGACGCTGGAAGCGGGCGCCGGCGGCAAATTGGCGATTAATCAGGAGCTGGTGCACCAATTGGCCTATCTGAATAAAAAGTGGCGCAAACAGCATGAAGATTTGGGCAAACTCGGTGTGGCCGATATTTTGAAGTTTCCCGGCGTATTGTCGAGCCAGGGTGAAGATGAAGAAGCCTTTGCCAAAACCGTGCAAAAGCTGCTTGAAAAAGCGCTGAAAGATTTCGCCGCCGCCCGTGCGCGCGAGGGCGGCAAGCTGCAACAACATCTGCTGGAGCGCTTGGCGGCGATGGAAGAAATCGTCGATTCGCTCAGCGAGCTGTTTCCGCATTTATTGGAAGCGCATTTAGAAAAAGTGCGCACCCGCCTGCAAGAAGCCGTGGCCAATATCGATGATAACCGTTTGCAGCAAGAATTCGCCCTGTTTATGCAGAAAGCCGATGTCGACGAAGAATTCAGCCGCCTGCGCACCCACATTGCCGAAGTGCGCCGTATTGTGAGCGAGAGCAAAGGCAGCGTGGGCAAGCGGCTCGACTTTTTAATGCAGGAGCTCAACCGCGAAGCCAACACGTTGGGCAGCAAAGCCATCGCCGCCGAATGCACTCAGGCTTCGGTAGAATTGAAAGTGTTGATCGAGCAGATGCGCGAGCAGGTGCAGAATATTGAATAACGCTTGCCGGATGTGGGAGCAAAGGCCGTCTGAAACGGAAAAGTTTTCAGACGGCCTTTGCTATCTAGGGTGTCCTGACCATTCATCTATCATCATCTTTTTTGCGCTAAAAGCACATCTGCTGCGTTTTTTGCCTGGCATCTGCATTTCCAGGAACAAAAATCCCCTCATAAACGAATGGTCAGGACACCCCGGCGGAGATTATCTTTTCCAACTGAATATCCAATTTGATATAATTTCAAATTATTATCAAATTTAATGAAAGTCAGAATAATGAAATATCAGATGATGGCGGCAGGTATCGGGTTGATGTTGAGCTCGGCGGCGTTTGCGCAGAACACTTATTATATCGAACCCCAAATACCGTATGCCGATGCCAATCAAATTGCGGAAAGGGTAGTGAAAGAGTGCACCAATCTTGGGGCGGATTTTTCAGCCGCGCTGTTGCAGCAGGGCGGCAAGCAGGGTGTCGGCATCCGGCAGGCAGATGGTAAATTGTCTGACTATCCCGACCGCTTGGAAATCGCCATTGATGCGGCGCGCAGTTACGGCTTTGCGTTAATCGGGCATTATAAGGCCACTCATGTTGATGTGGCTTTGTTTCGCGACAATGTCAAAGTGGCGGAAACCCAATTGTCGCGCAGCTCGATGGGCGGTGTTTTGGGGGCTTTTAAAAGCTCGTGCAGCGTATTGAAGCGCGTGAATAATGCACTGGGTAAAGATATTGTCCGCTGGGTGAAACAGCAGGATGGCCGTGCGGCGGATGCGGCCGTCGGCGCAGTGCCGGCGAGCCGCGGGGCATCTGCAACGGATTAAAAAAGTAGGGTAAATTGGTTTAAAGCATCAAGCAATCTGCCCGTTTTGAGGCCGTCTGAAATCATCGATATTTCAGACGGCCTCAGTGTTTGAATACTGCAAATGCTTTTAGCCGCGCAAGCCCAGTGCCAGCAAACGTTCGCGGGCTTCGTCGCTGATGGTGCAGGATTGGCGGCTGGTTTTATCGGTGAGCACAATCACGCTTTCGGCATAGGCGGCTTCTTCGCCGTTGCAAAACAGGCTTTGCACCAGCCGCACGCTGCTGTTGCCCACTTTGGCTACTGCCGTGCCGCATACGATTTCGCCCGGCCATAAAATCTCGCGCAGATAGTCGATTTCCAGCCGCGCAATCACAAATTGCGTGCCCTCGGGGCAGAGCGGCGGCTGTTGGCGGTAGAGGATTTCGGAGCGGCCGGTTTCGATAAAGGTGGAAAACACCGCGTTGTTGACATGGCCTTGGCAGTCGGTGTCGCCGTAGCGGATGGTGTCGGTGGTGAGAATCGGGTAATGCGCAGGTGTGCGTTTCGTCATCGGGTTGCTCCTTTTTATTGTGGTAAATCGAAGTTAGCATATCGGAGGCCGTCTGAAAACCTTATGTTTTCAGACGGCCTTTTGAGCATTTGCTTTATTTAAAAGCATTCAAACAGCTGTTTTTTTCAATCTGTCGTGCTACATTAAAGTCTGAAAATAATAAAACAGGAGCAATCAATGAGAACACTGGCTACCCCCTTGGTGTTGCCGCACCACACCTTGCGCAACCGCGTGATTATGGGCTCGATGCACACGGGCTTTGAAGAACACCCCGAAGGGGCGGAACATTTGGCTGCGTTTTATGCCGAGCGGGCGAAAAACGGCGTGGCGCTGATTATCACCGGCGGCATCGGCCCCAATGCCGAAGGTGCGGTTACCGAGGGCGGCGCCAAGCTCACCAACGCCGAGGAAGTGGCGTGGCACCGCACGGTCACCGAAGCCGTGCATGCCCACGGCGCGAAAATCTGCATGCAGATTCTGCATACCGGCCGCTATGCCATCAGCCGCGAGCCGGTCGCGCCCAGTGCCATTCAGGCGCCGATTAATCCGGCCAAACCGCGCGCGCTCACCACCGGGGAAGTGCGCCAAACCGTGGCCGACTATATCGCCTGCGCCCGGCTTGCTCGAGAAGCAGGTTATGACGGCGTGGAGGTAATGGGCAGCGAAGGCTATCTGATTAATCAGTTTCTCGCGCCCTGCACCAACACGCGCGATGACGAATATGGCGGCAGCGCTGAAAACCGCCGCCGTTTTGCGCGTGAAATCGTGGCCGGCATCCGCGCCGCCTGTGGCGAAGAATTTCTGATTGTTTACCGCATTTCGCTGCTCGACTTGGTGGAAAACGGCTCCACATGGGATGAAAATGTGGTATTGGCGGCTGAAATCGAAGCGGTGGGCGCGGATATGTTTAACACCGGCATCGGCTGGCATGAAGCGCGTATTCCCACCATCGCCACTTCGGTGCCGCGTGCCGCGTTTGCCGAATTTACCGGCAAACTCAAGCAAATCAGCCATATTCCCGTTATTGCCACCAACCGCATCAATATGCCCGAAACCGCCGAAGCCGTGTTGCAGCAGGGCTTGGCCGATGCCGTTTGCCTGGCGCGCCCGTTTCTGGCCGATGCGGCGTGGGTGGGCAAGGCCGTTGCCGGCGACGATACCCGCATCAACACCTGTATCGCCTGCAACCAGGCCTGCCTCGACCATATTTTTGCCGGCAAGCTGACCTCTTGCTTGGTCAACCCGTTTGCCTGCCACGAATTGCAATTGGAAGTCAAACCGCCGCAAACGCTGAAAAACATCGCCGTAGTCGGCGCCGGCCCTGCGGGAATGGCGTTTGCCAAAACCGCCGCAGAACGCGGGCACAGTGTGACATTGTTTGATGCGCAAGCCCAAATCGGCGGCCAGCTCAATGTGGCCAAGCAAATTCCCGGCAAGCCCGAATTCAACGAAACGCTGCGCTATTTCGATCAGATATTGAACGATTTGGGCGTGGCGCGCCAATTGGGGCGCACGGTCGGCGCTGCTGATTTGCAGAGTTTTGATGAAATTGTGCTCGCCAGCGGTATTGTGCCGCGCCAAATCAATCTGCCCGGCAGCGAACGCCCTGAAGTGTTGAGCTATCTGGATGTATTGCGCGACAAAAAGCCCGTCGGCAAACGCGTGGCGGTTATCGGTGCGGGCGGTATCGGCTTCGACACCGCCGAATACCTCAGCCACGAAGGCGCCGACAGCGCCTTGTCGCCCGAACTGTTTCGCCGGGAATGGCAGATTGACGAGGGCATGAGCAAACGCGGCGCCTTATTGTCGCCACAACCGCAGCTGCCGCCGTCGGCGCGCGAAATCTGGCTGCTGCAACGCAAAGAAGGCATGGTGGGGCGCAATCTGGGCAAAACCACCGGCTGGATTCACCGCACCGTGTTGAAACACAAAGGCGTGAAGATGTGGGGCGGCATCGAATACGTGAAAATCGATTCAGACGGCCTGCATATCCGCCGCAACGGCGAAGCGCAAGTATTGCCGGTGGATAATGTCGTTATCTGCGCCGGGCAAGAGCCGAACCGCAGTTTGCAGGCCGAATGCGAAGCGTTGGGCAAACCGGTGCACATTATCGGCGGCGCAGACGTGGCGGCAGAGCTGGACGCCAAACGCGCAATTAAAGCGGGCACGGAATTGGGTTTGGCGGTTTAGGGGGATTTTTAGAGGGCAGAAGCAAACTTGGCGGCTGGCCATCCTAGGGTGTCCGGACCATTCGATTTACGGGTGTATTTTGCCCCTGAAACGCATCTGCTGCGTTAAAAAGCCTCGCAAGATGCTCAATCTTGCTGCGTTTTTTGCCTGGCATCTGCACTTTTACCACAAAAAATCTGAGTCATTCTGAATGGTCAGGACACCCTGAAATCACTCATTCACAACTGCATTCTAAAAGTCTCATAATAAATGCCATGTTTTCAGACGGCCTCTCTGCATTCCTAAACAGGCCGTCTGAACAACAAATCCAATCCGCATCTATATATCATGCTTTTTAATGTTATATTAAAGGCCGTCTGAAAATCGAATGGATAGGGCAATGATGACCAAGTGGGATGAGCGTTATTTAACCGATGACTATGTGTTCGGCACGGCGCCGAACGAATTTATCGCCCGAGTTCTGCCGCAGCTGCCCCAAGGCGGGCGGGCGTTGGATTTGGCCACGGGCGAAGGCCGCAACGGCGTGTTTCTGGCGCAACACGGTTTTCAGGCCGAGGGCGTGGATATGTCGGCGGTGGGCTTGGCCAAAGCGCAAAAACTGGCTGCCGAAAAAGGTGTGCGTTTCGATACGCGGCAGCAAAATATTGCCGACATGGCGTGGCCGTCTGAACAGTATGCCGTGATAACCAGCGTGTTTTGCCATTTTATCGAGCCGGAGCGCACGCAAATTGCGCAGCGCATAATCGGTGCTTTGCAAGCGGGCGGAATGTTTGCCGGTGTGTTTTACCATCCCGACCAAATTGCGCTCGGCACCGGCGGCCCCAAAGATGCCGCCATGCTCGGCACGCTGGCGCAAATGCAAACCGCATTTCACGGCCTGGAATGGCTGGTGGCCGAAGAAATCGAGCGCGATTTGAGTGAAGGCAGCCGCCATCGGGGCAAAAGCGCGGTCATTTACCTGCTCGGGCGCAAGCCATGAGGCAGGGCTTCTGCCAACGGAGAGGGTAATTTCAATATTCAATAGCATGATACAGTGAATCAATAAAAAGTGCGGCGGCGTTGCTGTGCCTTGCTGCCTTGTATCTCGTGTTTTTTCATTCCACTATATGAGGCCGTCTGAAACGTTCAGACGGCCTTTTTTATGCCTATAAAGTTTCATTTTAAATATATGTAGTAAAATGTAGTTTGATTCGGTGTTTTTATTGGCTTGATCATGGCAAAAGAAGTTTTGTTCAAAAAAAATATTAAATTTTATTTGTTTATTGAAACGACTTCATTCGGCATTAAGCTTGCCAACCTTGATGTCTGTCAAGTAAAGCTATGTTAATCATGCCTATAATATGAATATTCGAGTATGGGTATTGGGGCAATCATGTCTGCTGAAATCATAAGCAGGATTCAGGCCGCATGCAGGCGTGGGGCGGCGGCATTTTTGGTATTGACGGCGTTGCTGTTGTGTGTGCCGCAGGCAATGGCCGAGCGCCTGCCTGAATTTCTGCCTCAAACGCAGCCGGCAGATATTTTTCCGGGCGCCGACCGTTTTGGCGCGCCGGAAGGCAAGCCGATGGTGGCGCGGGTGTTTCAGGGCGAAGAGCCGCTGGGCTATGTGTATGTGACCACCGATGTAGTCAACACGCGCGGCTATTCGAGCAAGCCGATTGATATTTTGGTGGGGGTGGCCGACGACGGCACCATCAAGGGCGCGAAGCTGGTCGAACACCACGAGCCGATTGTGTTGATCGGCATTCCGCAATCGAAAGTGGATGCGTTTATCGGGGCTTATGTGGGGCTGAATCTGATTCGTTCGCCTGCCCCCGACAATCAGGCGCCGGCCGACATCATCAGCGGCGCCACGGTAACGCTGATGGTGATTAACGACAGCATCTACCGCTCGATGCGCACACTGTCGCAGCAATACGGCATCGGCACGGCCACGGCAGGTGCAACCGCCAACGCAGCGGCAGGCGGCGCTTCCGAAGCGGCGGCGACGGTGCAAACCCGGCCGCACCGTTTGGTGAATCAGGAAAAAGCCGATGTGCAATCATGGCAGGCGCTGCTTAACGAGGGCGCCATCGCCCGCTTGCATATGACGGTGGCCGATGTCAACAAGGCTTTTGCTGCGGGCGGTAAAGCCGGGGCGGCGGCGCACCCGGAAAAAGGTGCCGATGACGATACTTTTGTCGACCTCTATACAGCGCTGGTAAGCCAGCCGGCTATTGGTAAAAGCCTGCTTGGTGAAGCGGGTTGGAACGATTTGCAAGGCCGTCTGAAACCCGGCCAACAGGCCGTGGTGGTGGCGGGCGAAGGGCGTTATTCGTTTAAAGGTTCGGGCTATGTGCGCGGCGGTATTTTCGACCGCATCGAAGTGGTGCAGGGCGATGAAAGCTTCCGTTTTACCGACCTCAACCATCAGCGCCTGCCTGCGTTTGATGCTGCCGGTGCGCCGCATTTTAAAGAAATCGCGCTGTTTACCGTGCCGGAAGAGGTGAAATTCGACGCCGCCGAGCCGTGGCGTTTGCAGCTGATGATTCAGCGCGTGTTGAGTGTGAACGACAAGGCTTTTGTCACCGCTGATTTAAACTACCAATTGCCGCAGCCCTATACCGTGGATGACCCCGACGGCGAGCCGGTAGCGGTTGCCGCCGCGGTAACACCGCCGGGCACAGATGCCGTTGCGGGTGCGGCCGCTGCGGCTGAGGGCGAACCGTCTTCACAATTGTGGAAGCAGATTTGGCAGGGCAAACGCTGGCAGATCGGCGTGGTGGCGCTGTCGCTGCTGATTCTGGTGGCGGTGTTTTTCTTTCAGGATACGCTCACCAAATATCCGAAATTCTACGACCGCTTCCGCTTGGTTTATCTCACTTTCAGCCTGTTTTATATCGGCTGGTATGCGCAGGCGCAGCTTTCGGTGGTGAATGTGCTCACCTTTACCACAGCTTTGCGCACCGGGTTTTCATGGGAATATTTTCTGATGGATCCGCTGGTGTTTATCTTGTGGTGCGCCACCGCCATTTCGATTTTGTTTTGGAACCGCGGCGCATTTTGCGGCTGGCTGTGCCCGTTTGGTTCGTTGCAGGAATTGCTCAACCGCATCGCCAAAAAGCTGGGCGTGAAACAGATTGTGGTGCCGCATGGCGTGCATACCCGCATGGCGGCGCTGAAATATGTGATTTTCATGGTGCTGTTCGGCGTGTCGCTGTATGAATTGGGGTTGGCGGAAAAATTATCGGAAGTGGAGCCGTTTAAAACCGCGATTATTCTGAAATTTGTCCGCGAATGGTGGTTTGTGGCGTTTGCGCTGGTGCTGCTGCTGGCCGGTTTGTTTATCGAGCGTTTTTATTGCCGCTATCTGTGCCCGCTCGGCGCAGCGCTGGCGATTCCCGCCCGTTTGCGCGTGTTTGACTGGCTGCGCCGCTATCCGATGTGCGGCAACCCCTGCCAGCGCTGTGCGCACGATTGCCCGGTGCAGGCGATTCACCCCGAAGGCGATATCGACCCCAACGAATGCATTCAATGTTTGCACTGCCAGATGCTCTACCACCACCAAACCGACTGCCCGCATGTGGTGCAGGTCAACAAGAAAAAGCAAAAGCAGGCGGCGGCCAAAGCCGAATTGGATGCGCAGCGGCGCGCACAGGCGCAGCAGGAGCAGGTGATTCATTTTGTAGACAAAAGGCCGTCTGAAAAACCGTCGGATACAGCCCGATAAAGATGTTGTTTGAAAAGCAGTTTAACCCGTTACGGCAGGCCGTCTGAAAGTAGGCGCGATGCCGCTTCAATCAAGGAGAGTTAGTATGTCGGATGATAAATTAAACCAAACCGGTTTGAGCCGCCGCTCGTTTTTGGGCACGGCGGCCGCATCGGGTGCCGGCTTGGCGGGTGCAAGCCTGCTGGGCTTGGCGGGGTGTTCCAACAGCAGTGAAGGCGGTGCGGCCAGCGGTGCGGCCGGTTCGTCGGCTGCTGCGGGCCACAGCGATTATGTGGGGCCGGGCGAGCTCGACCAATATTATGCCTTCAATTCAGGCGGCCAGTCGGGCGAAGTGCGCGTGTTGGGCGTGCCTTCGATGCGCGAATTGATGCGGATTCCGGTGTTTAATATGGACAGCGCCACCGGCTGGGGGCGCACCAACGAGAGCCGCCGCATTCTGAATGCCGGCATCACGCCGGAAACCCGTACGTTTTTGCAGCAAAGCAATATGCCGGTGCTGCCTAACGGCGATTTGCACCACCCGCATATGTCGTTTACCGACCAAACTTACGACGGCCGCTATATTTATGTAAATGATAAGGCCAACAACCGCGTGGCGCGCATCCGGTGCGATGTGATGAAAACCGACAAAATTGTCGAGATTCCCAATATATCAGGCGTACACGGCCTGCGCCCGCAGCGTTATCCGAAAACCGGTTATGTGTTTGCCAACGGCGAGCATATCGTGCCGATTCCGAATGACGGCCGCAATATGACCGACCCGCAGAAAAATTATTGGGCGGTGTATACGGCGGTTGACGGCGAAACCATGGAAGTGGCCTGGCAGGTGATGGTAGACGGCAACCTCGACAACGGCGATGCCGACTATCAGGGCAAATATTCGTTTGCCACCTGTTACAACTCGGAAAAAGGCCTGACGGTTAACGAAGCTTCGGCCAACGAGCAAGACTGGTGCGTAGTGTTTAATATCGCCGCCATTGAAGAGGGCATCAAAAACGGTGATTTTAAAGAGCTCGGCGGCGTGAAAGTGGTAGACGGCCGCGCCGAAGCCAATTCGCCCTACACCCGCTATATTCCCGTGCCCAATTCGCCGCACGGCTGCAATGCCTCGCCCGACGGCAAATACATCATGCTCAACGGCAAATTGTCGCCCACGGTAACCGTGCTCGATGTGAGCCGCTTGGATGATTTGTTTGCCGGCAAAATTCAGCCGCGCGATGTGGTGGTGGCCGAGCCGCAATTGGGCTTGGGGCCGCTGCACACCGCATTCGACGGCCGCGGTTTTGCCTATACCACGCTGTTTATCGACAGCCAAATCGTGAAATGGGACATCGAAAAAGCCATCAAAGCTTACGGCGGCGAAAAAGTCGACCCGATTGTGCAGAAGCTCGATGTGCATTATCAGCCCGGCCACAACCACACCACCATGGGCGAAACCAAAGAAGCCGACGGCAAATGGCTGGTGTCGTTAAACAAATTCTCGAAAGACCGCTTCTTGAATGTCGGCCCCCTGAAGCCTGAAAACGACCAGCTGATTGATATTTCGGGCGATGAAATGAAGCTGGTGCACGACGGCCCCAGCTTTGCCGAGCCGCACGATATGCTGCTGGTGGCGGCATCAAAAGTGCACCCGAAACAAACGTGGGACCGCAATGACCCGTGGATGTGGGAAGAAACGCTGGAAATGGCGAAAAAAGACGGTGTGGAGCTGGAGCGTGCCGCCAATGTGATTCGCGAAGGCAACAAAGTGCGCGTATACATGACCGCCGTTGCGCCGGTGTTCAGTGTGCCCAGCTTTGAAGTGAGCGAAGGCGATGAAGTGACCGTGGTGGTCACCAATATGGAAACCATTGAAGACCTCACCCACGGCTTCACGCTGGAAGGCTACGGTATCGCCATGGAAATCGGCCCGCAAGCCACCGCATCGGTAACCTTTACCGCCGCGCGCCCGGGTGTGCACTGGTATTACTGCCAATGGTTCTGCCACGCACTGCATATGGAAATGTCAGGTCAGATGAACGTTAAACCGAAATAAACCGCTGCATAACAGCAGGCCGTCTGAAAGCCGAAGCGGCAACAGCAACAGCAGGCGCAGCGCAGCTTTTTCAGACGGCCTTTTCCATACCGATTTATTTATCAATGGCTTGGCCGTTATTATTTTACAACCGAAAATAAACACACCAATGATGTCGAATGCTCTGAAAACAGCCTTATGGCTGGCCGCCGCTTCGGGCTTGTGCCAAGCGGCTGCGGCCGCCGTTATCGATGTGCCGGCCGGCAGCGATTTGCAACAAGCCGTTGCACGCGCCCGGGCAGGCGACACCTTGCGCCTGGCTGCGGGGCTTTATCGCGGCAAGCTGGTTATCGACAAACCTTTAAACATCGAAGGGCCGCCGGCGCGCACGGCCAAAATCGAGGGCGACCGCAGCGGCCGTACCATCGAAGTGACCGCGCCCGATGTCGGTCTGAGCCGCCTCACCATCACCCGTTCAGGCTTGAGCCTGCCCGCGATGGATGCCGGCGTGTTTCTCAGCCAAAGCGCCGAGCGTGCGCGGGTGCTGCACAATGATATTCTGGAAAACTCCGTCGGCGTGTATATCCACGGTGCTGCCGGGGCGCTGGTGAAAAGCAACCGCATTGTCGGCGACACCAAACTGCGTGTAAACGAGCGCGGCAACGGCGTAACCGTGTGGAATGCGCCCGGCGCCGAGGTGTCGGATAACGATATTTCCGAAGGGCGCGATGGCATTTTTTCCAATACCAGCACCAAAAATATTTATAAAAACAACCGTTTCACCCGTTTGCGCTATGCCGTTCACTATATGTATACCAACGATAGCGAAGTGAGCGGCAATGTTTCAGACGGCAACAATATCGGCTATGCGATTATGTTTTCCGAGCGCTTGAAAATCCGCAACAATATTGCCGCCAACAGCCGCGACCAAGGCCTGATGCTGAATTATGCCAACCATTCCGACATCAGCGGCAATGTGGTCGACAAAGCAGAAAAATGCGTGTTTATCTACAATGCCAACTACAACACCATCAGCGGCAACCATTTTGAAAACTGCGGCATGGGCATTCATTTTACCGCCGCCGCCGAGGGCAACCGCATTTTCAACAATGCCTTTATCCGCAACCAAAGCCAGGTGAAATACGTGGGCACCCGCCATATCGAATGGAGCGACGGCGAAGAAAACGGGCGCGGCAATTATTGGAGCGACAACAGCGCCTTCGACCTCGACGGCGACGGTATTGCCGACACCGCCTACCGTCCCAACGGCATCATCGACCAAATCGTGTGGCGCGCACCGGTGGCACGGCTGCTGATGAACAGCCCGGCGGTCAGCATCGTGAAATGGGCACAGTCGCAGTTTCCCGCGATTCTGCCCGGCGGCGTGGCCGACAGCAAACCTTTGATGAGGCCGCCTAAAAACCCCACTCTCCAACAATACCGACAACATAAGGAGCCGCAATGAACGGGCACACACAGCATGTGGTATTGCGCGGCGTGAGCAAACGCTATGGCGGCCGTGATGCCGTCAAACAAATAGATTTGAGCCTGAATGCGGGCGAATGTGTGGGCTTGGCCGGTCACAACGGCGCCGGCAAATCCACCATCATCAAGCTGATGCTCGGTCTGATTACGCCCAGCGCCGGCGAAGTGCACCTGCTGGGGCAGAATATTGCCGGCGGCTCCGGCACACAGCAGCGCAGCCAAGTCGGCTACCTGCCTGAAACCGTGGCGCTGCACCCCTCGCTCACCGGCCGGGAAACGCTGGATTTTTACGCCAAACTGAAAAAACAGCCCGTGGCAGGCAATGCCGATTTGCTTGCCCGTGTGGGCATTGCCCAAGCGGCAGGGCGCCGTGTCGGCACTTATTCCAAAGGCATGCGGCAACGGTTGGCGCTGGCGCAGGCTTTGCTGGGCCGGCCCAAAGTGCTGCTGCTGGACGAACCCACCACCGGCCTTGACCCTGCTTCGCGGCAGATGTTTTACGAAATCATCAAAACCTTGAGCAGCGGGGGCACGTCAGTGCTGCTGAGCACACACGCATTGGCAGAGCTCGACGGCCACGCCGACCGCATCGTGGTGATGAAAAACGGCAGCAAAGTGGCCGACGGCAGCATGAGCCAATTGCAGGCGCAAAGCGGTCTGCCGGTGCATATCCGCGCACAGTTGAAGCAAGATACCGCGCTACCGGCGCATTGGCAGCGTTCAGACGGCCTTTATTGTTCCACACAATGCCGTTCGGAAGACAAAATGGCGGTGTTGCGCGAATTGGGCAGCATCGACAATATCGCCGCGCTCGATATCCGCACCCCCACGCTGGACGATATGTATGCACAGTTTTTGCAACGGGAGGACGTATGAACCCCGTATGGATTATGACCGGTAAAGAAGTGCGCGACAGCCTGCGCAACCGTTGGGTGCTGGCCGCCACCTTGCTGCTGGCCGCATTGGCATTGTCGCTGGGTTTTCTCGGCAGCTCGCCCACCGGCTCGGTGAAAGCCGATCCGCTCACGGTGACCGTAGTGAGCCTGTCGAGCCTGTCGATTTTTCTGATTCCGCTGATTGCCATGCTGCTGGCCTACGATGCGGTGATCGGCGAAATCGAACGCGGCACCATGGCGCTGTTGTTGAGTTATCCGGTGTCGCGCTGGCAGGTGCTGGTGGGCAAGTTTATCGGCCATCTGATTATCCTCACCCTCGCCACCACGTTGGGCTACGGCCTCGCCGGCATCGCGCTGCAACTGGCGTACGGCGGCCTGGATTTGGCTGCCTGGCGGCCGTTTGCGCTCTTAATTGCCGCCAGCGTGCTGCTCGGTGCGGCTTTTCTGGCCATGGGTTATTTAATCAGCGCCAAAGTGAAAGAGCGCGGCACGGCGGCAGGCATTGCCATCGGTGTGTGGCTGTTTTTTGTGGTGATTTTCGATATGGCGCTGCTCGGCATACTGGTGGCCGACAGCCGGCAAACCATTACCGCGCCCATGCTCGAAACTGTTTTGCTGTTTAACCCGGCCGATGTTTACCGCCTGCTCAACCTCACCGGCTACGAAAACACCGCCATGTATGCCGGTATGGCCGGATTGAGCGAACAAATCCATTTGGGCACACCGCTGTTGTTGGCGGTGCAACTATTGTGGATTGCCGTGCCGTTTGCGCTGGCCGCCTGGATTTTCAGAAAGCGACAAATATGAAAAAAATCATCCTCTCCCTAGCCACCGCCCTGTGGCTGGCCGCTTGCGGCGGCAGCAACGAAACCGCACCACCGCCCGCGCCGCAGCCGATTACCGATGCCGCCGTCGGCCATTATTGCACCATGAACCTGGCCGAACACAACGGCCCCAAGGCGCAGATATTTCTCAACGGCCAAGCCGATAAACCGGTGTGGTTTTCCACCATCAACCAGATGTTCGGCTACACCCGGCTGCCGGAAGAGCCCAAAGGCATCGCTGCCATTTACGTGACCGATATGGGGCAGGTGGCCGACTGGAACACCCCCAATGCCGATGATGCCTGGACCGATGCCTACCGGGCTTATTACGTGATTGAAAGCAATTTTGTCGGCGGTATGGGCGCGGAAGATGCGCTGCCGTTTGCCGAACAAGCCAAAGCACAGCAGTTTGCCGCACAACACGGCGGCCGCGTGGTGCGTTTTGACGACATGCCGGAATCGTTTATTTTCAAATAACAGGCCGTCTGAAAAACTGAAACCGCTGATGTCCAACATCCGCAAACCGCAAGGCCGTCTGAAACCCATTCACAAAAGCAAGCTAACAAGGCGAGCTAACGCCGTTAGGTTATTTTTGTGAATGGGCATGAAACCCAATGATTGCCCGCAGTGCCTTCATATAAGGAACAAACCATGAACACCGCCCGATTGACCCGCCGCCGCTTTATCGGCATCACCGCCGCGGTGGCTGCGGTGGCCGCCACCCCGTTTGCCGCCCGCGCCGTCGGCAGTTGGCATGCATCTGCCCCCAAACCGACAATATGGCGCGGCATCGCTCTCGGTGCCGATGCCGAATTGCGTATTTACCATCCCGATAAAAGCTTTGCCGCAAGCCTGATTCAAAAAGCCGTGGCCGAAGTGGCGCGGTTGGAAAAAATCTTCAGCCTGTATCGGGAAGACAGCATACTCACGCGCCTCAACCGCACAGGCCGTCTGAACAACCCGCCGGCCGATCTGCTGGCGGTGTTGAGCCGCAGCCGCGAAATCCACGCGCTCACGCAAGGCGCATTCGACCCCAGCATCCAGCCCTTGTGGGCGGCTTATGCCCGCCATTTCGCACAGCAGCCCGACCGCCGCAGCGCGCCCGATGCCGCCGTGTTGCAACGCGCATTGAGCCTGGTTGATTTCGGCAGCGTGCATTTCGACAATAAAAACATACATTTTGCCAAGCCCGGCATGGCGTTGTCGTTTAACGGTATTGCGCAGGGCTACATCACCGACCGCATCACCGACATGCTGCGCGAAGCCGGGCTGGAACGCGCGCTGGTCGACATGGGCGAAATCCGCGGTTTGGATACGCACCGCCGCGATGTGTGGCAGGCCGGCATCCGCCATCCCGATTATGCCGGCGCCCTGTTGTTGAAAGTGCCGCTGCAAAATCAGGCGCTGGCCACTTCGGGCGGCTACGGCACCATGCTCGATGAAGCCGGCCGATTCACCCACTTGTTTGACCCGAAAAGCGGCAGCAGCAGCCCGCGTTACCGCAGCGTCAGCGTGATGGCAGACAACGCCGCCGCCGCCGATGCGCTTTCTACCGCATTTGCGGTCAGCAGCGCGGCCGATATCCGCGCCGCCGTTGCCCAAACAGCAGCAGTAAAAGCATGGCTGGTGATGACTGACGGGCAAATCGAAACAATATAGCCGTGAAATTTGCTTTGACTTGGTTGCTGCTCAACTTAAAGCCTGCTTACTGCCCATTCACAAACGTAAGCTAACCAGGCGGGCTAGGGTGTCCGGGCCATTCGATTTACGGGTGTATTTTGCCCCTGAAAACGCATCTGCTGCGTTAAAAAGCCTCGCAAGATGTCCAATCTTGGTGCGTTTTTTGCCCGGCATCTGCATTTTCAGGAACAAAAATCCCCTCATAAACAAATTGTCCGGACCCCCTAACACTTTTAGGTTATTTTTGTGAATGGTATTATCATCAGCGCCCACAGCGATGCCGATAGATTAAGGCCGTCTGAAACGGTAAAAATGCAGTTGAACTGCCCCCCAAATCTTGGACATTTTCAAACCGCTGAATCAATCACGCTTCAAGCGGCGGTTGCAAACTGAGTTCTGTATGCCACAGGGCTCAGTTTTTTCAAATTCAAACTCAATCGCTCATGATTGTAGTAGCGGATATAGTCATGTATTTCCGCCTCCAATTCCTCTATCGAAGCAAAAGTCCGGTTGTAGAAACATTCCGTCTTCAATATTGCGAAAAAACTCTCCATCGGCGCATTATCCCAGCAATTGCCTTTGCGCGACATGCTTTGGGTGATGCCTGCCTCTGCCAATTGCTCACGATACGCATGGCAACGATACAATACGCCCTGGTCGGAGTGCAGCATCGGTTTGCGTGCGCCCAGTTGCGCCACTGCCTGTGACAGCATGGTCGTTACCATTTCGCTGTTCGGGCGGCGCGACAGGTGATAGCTGCGGATTTCGCGGTTATACAAATCGAGTATCGGCGACAGATACAGCTTTTGACCGTCGCATTTGAATTCGGTGACATCGGTCAGCCATTTCTCGTCGGGTGTGTTGGCGCTAAAGTTGCGCTTCAACAGATTCTCGGATGTTTCGCCCATCGCCGGCGGGTGGTATTTTCGCTTGGCTCTGACGAGGGCTTTCAAATTCATTTTTTTCATCAGCCGCGCTGCTTTCTTGGTGTTCCATGACAGTGCGGCGGCAATGCGCCTTTGTCCGTAACAGCCTTTGTGCTGCTGGTAAACGGCGTATACTGCTTCCATATCTGCCTGATCTTTGTCGGGCTTTTGGTTGCTTTTTCTGCTGAAGTAGAAGCTGCTGTGTGACAGTTCGGCAGATTCGCAAAGATATTTTAGCGGGTGTTCTGTTTTTAATGCTTCGATGATGCGGGCTTTTTCTCGGTTGGGTTTGCGCGCTTCATCAGCGCATCGAGCTTTTTTAGATAGGCGTTCTCCGCTCTGAGGTAGGCGACTTCTTCTAATAGCTCTGCCTGTGTTTTTTCGGCATCGGGCTTGTCGGTAATAAAGGGGTTTTTGCGTTGTTTGGACATGGTGCTTTGGGGGTGCTCCAGCGCGGGGATGCCTGCTCGCTCGTAGGCGGCAATCCATCGGCGTAAGTGGGTTCGGGATATTTGAAGCTCGTCTGCGGTGCGTTGTTGGCTTCTGAGTGCATAATAACGCATCACGGCCTGATGTTTGAAGTGTAGGCTGTATTTGGACATAAGAAAACTGTACCTTTCATGGGTTGGTGGGGGTGTCCAACTTTTGGGGTACAGTTCAAAATCAGACGGCCTTTTACAATCCCGCCATCTTATACTTTAATTCAGCAAAACAGCCTTATTTTGTTTACAATCCACCACACACAAAAGCAGAATATTGCCCATCATTCAGCCTGATAGCACAGTATTGCGCCACACCTGCGCTTAAATTCAATTTAAAACCGAATGAACCTTGTCATTCGTGTAAAAAATAGTAATAATGTTTCAAATATTCGCAGATTACAGCAATCTGATGGTTTTTTATCTCCTTTTCAGCAAGAAAGCATGAGCACATGGCGTTAATCGTACAAAAATACGGCGGCACTTCGGTAGGTTCCGCCGAGCGCATCAAAAACGTAGCCAACCGCATTGCCAAAACCCGCGCCGAAGGCCACGATGTGGTGGTGGTGGTGTCTGCCATGAGCGGCGAAACCAACCGCCTGGTGGCGCTGGCGCAGGAAATGCAAGACTTCCCCGACCCGCGCGAGCTGGACGTGGTATTGTCGACCGGCGAACAAGTCACCATCGGCCTTTTGGCGATGGCACTGAAAAACATCGGCGTGCCTGCCAAGAGCTATACCGGCTGGCAGGTAGCGGTAAAAACTGACACCGCCCACACCAAAGCGCGCATCGAAGAAATCGACGATGCAAAAATGCGCGCCGATTTGCAACAAGGCAAAGTAGTGATTGTGGCCGGTTTCCAAGGCGTCGACAGCAACGGCGACATCGCCACCCTCGGCCGCGGCGGCTCCGACACCTCTGCCGTTGCCCTGGCTGCCGCACTCCAAGCCGACGAATGCCAGATTTACACCGATGTCGACGGCGTATACACCACCGACCCGCGCGTGGTGCCCGAAGCGCGCCGCCTCGACACCATCACTTTCGAAGAAATGCTCGAGCTGGCCAGCCTGGGCTCGAAAGTATTGCAAATCCGCTCGGTAGAATTCGCCGGCAAATACAAAGTGCGCCTGCGCGTATTAAGCAGCCTGACTGACGGCGGCGAAGGCACCCTGATTACCTTTGAAGAGGACAACAACATGGAAAGAGCTGCCGTATCCGGTATCGCATTCGACAAAAACCAGGCCCGCATCAACGTGCGCGGCGTGCCCGACAAACCCGGCGTGGCCTATCAGATTCTCGGCGGCGTGGCCGAGGCCAATGTCGAAGTAGACATGATTATTCAAAACGTAGGCGCGGAAGGCACCACCGATTTCTCGTTCACCGTGCCGCGCGGCGATTACCAGCCCACGCTGGAATTGATGGAAAAAATGCAGGAAAGCCTGGGCGCCGCCGAAATCGACGGCAACGACAGCGTTTGCAAAGTATCTATTGTCGGCTTGGGCATGCGCTCGCACGTGGGCGTGGCCTCGAAAATGTTCCGCACCCTGGCCGAAGAAGGCATCAACATCGAGATGATTTCCACCTCCGAAATCAAAGTATCGGTGCTGATCGACGAAAAATATATGGAGCTGGCCACCCGCGTATTGCATAAAGCCTTTGATTTGGGCTGAACCGATTGATTGTCGGCCAACAGGCCGTCTGAAAGCCCGCAACGCTTTCAGACGGCCTTTACTTGTTTTCAAAACAATATCCATTCACAAAAGTAAGCCAACAAGACGGCGTGCGATAGATCGGATGCCGGTATCCGACAAATGCTTCTGAGCCGGCGAGCCCACGCGGTTAGGTTATTTTTGCAAATAGACATGATTGCACCGGCCTCAAATCATTCCGCCCGACTGCGCCATCATTATATTCACATATATCTTAAAAACTGTTGCCTTTCCACTACAAATAAGGCACTGATTCTGCTGAACAAGCTATTCAATCTGCTGTTTTTTAACCCAACAGCGGCATTATTTTATTAATAAATAAAAATCTTGATTTTGCTCAAAAAACGGCCATGTCGCACCCTATCACAAAAGCGTAATATTTCTGCCACATAAAACTCATCAGGAACCATCATGTCAGAATTTCTCGCTATTAAGAAAATCCCCAACAAAGGCATTCCCATCGCCGAACAGCGGCGCATGTGGCTGCGCCAGTTTTTAAAAGCCTTTATGGTGGTCTTTCTCACATACATGTGTATGTATCTGATTAGAAACAACTTCAAAGCCGCCCAGCCGATGATGAAAGAGCAGCTCGGCCTCTCTACGCTTGAGCTGGGCTATATCGGCCTGGCCTTCAGCATCACCTACGGCCTCGGCAAAACAGCGGTCGGCTATTACATCAGCGACAAAAACACCAAAAAATCGATTTCGGTGATGCTGATCGGCGCAGCGCTCACCGTATTGGCCATGGGCCTGCTGCTGAGTGCCTACGGCTCGGTAATCGGCATTTTCGTGGTGCTTTGGGGCTTAAACGGCGTGTTTCAGGCGGCCGGCGGCCCGGCTTCTTATTCCACCATCTCGCGCTGGGCGCCGCGCACCGAACGCGGCCGTTATTTGGGCTTTTGGAATATGTCGCACAATGTCGGCGGCGCCCTTGCCGGTATGCTGGCGTTATGGGGCGCCAACACGTTTTTCGGCGGCAATGTATTGGGCATGTTTATTTTCCCCGCTGTGATTGCGCTGATTATCGGTGTGGCCGGCCTCTTTATCGGCAAAGACGACCCGGAAGAGCTGGGCTGGAACCGCTGTGAAGAAATCTTTGGCGAACCTGTGGAAGCAGAAAACAACCAGGCCGACGAAATGCCGATGTGGCAGGCATTCAAGCAATTTGTGTTGCGTAATCCGTGGATTTGGATTTTATGTATCGCCAATGTGTTTGTGTATATCGTGCGCATCGGCATCGACAACTGGGCGCCGCTGTATGTAACCGAAGCATTGGGCTTCGACAAACTCGACGCGGTCAACACCATTTTCTATTTCGAGGTGGGCGCGATTCTGGCCAGCATGAGCTGGGGTTATGTATCCGACAAACTCAACGGCCGCCGCGCCGCTGTAGCCGTGGCCTGCATGGTGGCGATTATTTTTGTGGTGATGCTCTACCGCAACGCCACCAGCGTGATGATGGTTAATATTTCCTTATTCTTGCTGGGCGCGCTGATTTTCGGCCCGCAACTGTTAATCGGCATTTCATTGGTAGGCTTTGTGCCGAAAAAAGGCATCAGCGTGGCCAACGGCATGACCGGCACATTCGGCTATCTGTTTGGCGACTCTATCGCCAAAGTGGGTCTGGCCGCCATCGCCGACCCCGAACGCAGCGGCTTAACCGTGTTTGGCCACACGCTGCACGGCTGGTCGGATGTGTTTGTGGTGTTTTACATCGCCCTTTTCATCGGCATCGGCCTGCTCACGCTGGTGGCTTTCGGCGAAGAACGGCGCATCCGCCAGGTGAGCAAACAACTGACCCGGCCTTGATAAAGCCATTGTTCAAATAGAGATGAAAGGCCGTCTGAAAGCCTGCCGATGGCTTTCAGACGGCCTTTTATATGGAAAAATGCTACAATGGCTTTTTCAAAATCCATCAGGTTTACACCATGACAACCCAAGCTGCCATCGAACATGTGCAAGCCGTTGCCTTCGACCTCGACGGCACGCTGTGCGATTCCGTTCCCGACCTTGCCGCCGCCGCCAACGCCATGCGCGCACACTTGGGTAAAAGCCCGCTGCCGCAAGCCACTGTAGAGAGCTACGTGGGCGACGGCATCGCCAACCTCGTGCACCGCGTGCTCACCCACAGCCGCGACCGGCAAGCCCCCCAAAGCGAATGGGAACAAGGCTTCAGCTTTTTTATCCGCCACTACCGCGACCATTTGAGCGACCTCACCCGCCCCTATCCTGAAACCGAAACCGGCCTCGGCCTGCTCAAATCACTGGGCATTCCGCTGGTAGTGGTTACCAACAAAAACGAAATCCTCGCCGTCGAACTCTTACAACAGCTCGGCCTGGTCGACTACTTCAGCCTGATACTCGGCGGCGACAGCCTGGCCGAAAAAAAGCCCAGCCCGCTGCCGCTGCTGCATGCCGCCGAAGTATTGAACATCAGCCCTGCCGACATGCTGATGGTGGGCGATTCGGCCAACGATATTCTGGCCGCCAAAGCCGCCGGCTGCATGAGCGTGGGCGTCACCTTCGGCTATGGCGATATGCAGGAATTGGTGCACAACCCCGATACCAAGCCCGACTGGCTGATCGGCAGCCTGCCCGAAATCTATGAAAACCTGCGCCCGCAGAAAGATCAAGGCGAATGAAGCAGATGCCGTCTGAAAACGCATGAGCGGCAGGCCGCCTGAAAAACGGCTGACGATTCGAGCATCGGCGCCCATACCCGCCAATCGGTGTCATCGCAATGGTTTTAATGGGTTGATGCGCTCAAAATATTTCAGACGGCCTCAATAAATCTAAGGCATCCCAACGTCGTTCCTCCCCATTCCGGTAAGGCAGCGGGTCAACGCCTGAGCTTATTTTTGTGAATGGATTATTCAGACGGCCTCCAGCCAACAAACAACCACGCCGCCTATGAAACCCGAAAAATCCCTACGCGCCCGCGCCATGGATATCCTCTCCCGCCGCGAAATCAGCCGCGCCGAACTCAAACGCAAGCTGGCGCCTTATGCAGAAAGCGAAGAGGAAATCGAAAGCGTGTTAAACGAATTTGCCGAACGCCATTGGCAGTCCGACACACGCTATGCCGAGGCCTATATCCACAGCAAAAGCCGCCAACACGGCAAACTGCGGCTCAAACAGGCCTTGGCGGCCAAAGGCGTCAGCGAAGAAATCACCCGTGCACTGATGCCCGACCGCGATACCGAGCAAGCCGCCGCAATTGCTGTATTGCGCAAAAAATTCAAACAGCCCGCCGCCGATTTACAGGAAAAACAAAAGCAGGCGCGCTTTCTCGCCTATCGCGGTTTTGATATGGACGTGATTCACAGCGCCTTGAAAACCGCTTGGGATGAAACCGCAGCGGATTGAGCCTGCCCGAAACCGCCGCCCGCATACCGGGCTTCCCACTGCTTAGTCAAACCTCACCGCCGCGTACAAATGCACCGCAAACATGCATACGCAGCCTTATACCGCAGCCGTCTGATACCCATTCACAACAGTAAGCTAACAGCATTGGCTCGCCTTGCCATATGTGCGCATTGTTTTCGGTTTGCCGCCTTGTCCGCTTAACTTTTGTGAATGGGCATGAAAGCCGCCAAAATACCATCAGCATCAAATAACGCTTTCAGACGGCCTGAATCATTATCATCATAAATAATCATAAATCGCCGTTTCAATGAAAAAATCATTCAAAAAAATTCGAATCAAACATATATTATCATTTTTACCCGTTACCACAATACATCACCAAAACTGCAATCCCTTATCCGATAAGCATTTGCCGCACGTTCATCATTTTTGCTGATGGCGACCATAAAAAAATAGCGTTTTACAGCATTTTTAAAACTTACTACATTCAACTACACAAGAAAAACATTCAGTATGGAGAACCAAACATGACCCTTCAATCTGCCGGGGCAAAATTCCGCCAAGCCGTTCAAGAAGAAACCCCGCTGGCCGTAGTCGGCTGCGTCAACGCCTATTTCGCGCGTTTGGCCACCCAAAGCGGCTTTAAAGCCATTTATCTCTCCGGCGGCGGTGTGGCCGCCTGCTCTTGCGGCATTCCCGATTTGGGCATTACCACCATGGAAGATGTGCTGATTGATGCCCGCCGCATCACCGACAATGTCGATACGCCGCTGTTGGTCGATATCGATGTGGGCTGGGGCGGCGCATTCAACATCGCCCGCACCATCCGCAATTTCGAGCGCGCCGGTGTGGCCGCTGTGCACATCGAAGACCAAGTCGCCCAAAAACGCTGCGGCCACCGCCCCAACAAAGCCATCGTATCGCCAGCCGAAATGGTCGACCGCGTGAAGGCCGCCGTGGATGCGCGCACCGATGAAAATTTCGTGATTATGGCGCGCACCGATGCGCTGGCGGTGGAAGGGCTGCAATCGGCTATCGACCGCGCCCAAGCCTGCGTAGAAGCCGGTGCCGATATGATTTTCCCCGAAGCGATTACCGAATTATCGATGTACCGCCAATTTGCCGATGCGGTGAATGTGCCGGTGTTGGCCAACATCACCGAATTCGGCGCCACCCCGCTTTATTCGCAGCAAGAATTGGGCGAGGCCGGCGTGTCGCTGGTGCTGTATCCGCTCTCATCGTTCCGCGCCGCCAGCCAAGCCGCGCTGGGCGTATATGAAGCCATCCGCCGCGACGGCCATCAGCAAAACGTAGTCGATACCATGCAAACGCGCATGGCGCTTTACGATTTTCTCGGCTATCACGACTACGAACAAAAGCTCGACAAACTTTTCAGCGAAAACCCATAAACCTTTTTCACTTTCCCGCGCTGTTATCCGCTCAAGATAAACAGCGTGGGCAAGTGCAACCTTTCAGACGGCCTGCCACAAGCCGCCAAGAGCCAAAGGCCGTCTGAACACCATCCCATAAAAAGTCTGCACAGGAGAACCGTATGACTACCGAAACCCCCGTTACCCCCAAGCCGAAAAAATCC
Organism: Uruburuella testudinis; assembly: GCF_022870865.1. Classification (NCBI taxonomy): domain Bacteria; kingdom Pseudomonadati; phylum Pseudomonadota; class Betaproteobacteria; order Neisseriales; family Neisseriaceae; genus Uruburuella; species Uruburuella testudinis. Next base: position 615,633 of record NZ_CP091508.1, on the reverse strand, counting down.
GTCGCCCTTTCAGGCGTGCCCGCCGGCAACACCGCCTTGTGCACCGTGGGCAAACACGGCAACGATTTGAGCTATCGCGGCTACAACATTCTCGATTTGGCCAACCACTGCGAATTTGAAGAAGTGGCGCATCTGCTGGTACACGGCCACCTGCCCAACAAAGCCGAGCTCAAAGCCTACAAGAAAAAGCTCAAAGCCATGCGCAGCCTGCCTTCCAACGTCTTACGCGTCTTGGAAAGCCTGCCCGCCGCCGCCCACCCGATGGACGTGATGCGCACCGGCGTATCTGCATTGGGCTGCACCCTGCCCGAGCGCGAAAGCCACCCCGTGAGCGAAGCGCGCGACATCGCCGACAAGCTGATGGCCTCACTCGGCAGCATTCTGCTCTACTGGTATCACTACAGCCACAACAGCAAATCCATCTCACTCGAAAGCGAAGAAGACAGCATCGGCGGCCACTTTCTGCACCTCTTGCACGGCGAGCGCCCGAGCGCGGCGCATGTGAAAGCCATGCACGTTTCACTGATTCTGTATGCCGAACACGAATTCAACGCCTCCACCTTCACCTCACGCGTGATTGCAGGCACCGGCTCGGATATGTATTCCTGCATCTCCGGCGCGATTGGCGCACTCAAAGGCCCGAAACACGGCGGTGCCAATGAAGTGGCTTACGACATCCAAAAACGCTATCAAAGCGCCGATGAAGCCGAAGCCGACATCCGCGAACGCATCGGCCGCAAAGAAATCGTTATCGGTTTCGGCCACCCCGTGTACACCATTTCCGACCCGCGCAACGTGGTGATTAAAGAAGTGGCGCGCGAATTGAGCGCCGAAGTGGAAGACATGCTGCTGTTTGATGTGGCCGAACGCCTCGAAACGCTGATGTGGAACGAGAAAAAAATGTTCCCCAACCTTGATTGGTTTTCTGCTGTTTCCTACCAAAAACTCGGCGTACCCACCGCCATGTTTACCCCGCTGTTTGTGATTTCGCGCACTTCGGGCTGGAGCGCCCACGTCATCGAGCAGCGCGAAGACGGCAAGATTATCCGCCCGAGCGCCAACTACACCGGCCCCGATGATTTGAAATTTGTACCGATTGACGAGCGTTAAGCAAGGTTTTCAGACGGCCTTATGAATAAAGGCCGTCTGAAAAAACACGGCATGATGTGCCGAATCATCAAGCGCATCATGTGTGTGACACCGATGCGCTTTTTGCTGTTTGAGGCCGTCTGAAAAACCGGCAGCCGCCCGCAAACCGACGGTTTGCCGCCCTCGCCCACTCTCCCACGGGAGAGAGGGAGCAGATTGCAGCAGCATTGAGCAGGCCAGAAAAGCAAACGCGTGTTAAAGCCTGCAATCAAACAATCAACAGCAATGCCACTCAGAAAACCTTTCAGACGGCCTCAAGCCTGAACACAGGCCGTCTGAAACCCACAAGAAAAATACGAAACGGAAACCACCATGAGCACAAACGCCCCATATCTCAAACCCCTGCCCGGCACCGGCCTCAAATACTACGACACCCGTGCCGCCTGCGATGCCGTGCGCCCCGGTGCATACGACACATTGCCCTACACCAGCCGTATCTTGGCCGAAAACCTGGTCAACCGCGCCGACAACGTTGATCAGGAAACGCTTGATTCATGGCTCGCCCAATTGCTCGACCGCAAGCAGGAAATCGATTTTCCGTGGTATCCCGCCCGCGTGGTGTGCCACGATATTCTCGGCCAAACCGCACTGGTCGACTTGGCCGGCTTGCGTGATGCCATTGCCGACAAAGGCGGCGACCCTTCCAAAGTGAATCCGGTGGTGCAAACCCAATTGATTGTCGACCACTCGCTGGCGGTAGAATGCGGCGGTTTCGATCCCGACGCCTTCCAAAAAAACCGCGACATCGAAGAGCGCCGCAACGAAGACCGCTTCCACTTTATCAACTGGACCAAAACCGCCTTTGAAAATGTAGACGTGATTCCGGCGGGTAACGGCATCATGCACCAAATCAACCTCGAAAAAATGTCGCCCGTAATCCAAGTGAAAAACGGCATCGCTTTCCCCGACACCTGCGTCGGCACCGATTCGCACACCCCTCACGTCGATGCGCTGGGCGTGATTTCCGTCGGCGTCGGCGGCCTCGAAGCCGAAACCGTCATGCTCGGCCGCGCTTCCATGATGCGCCTGCCCGACATTGTCGGCGTCGAGCTCACCGGCAAACGCCAGCCCGGCATCACCGCCACCGACATCGTGCTCGCACTGACTGAATTTTTGCGCAAAGAGCGCGTGGTGGGCGCGTTTGTGGAATTTTACGGCGAAGGTGCTGAAAGCCTGTCTGTCGGCGACCGCGCCACCATTTCCAACATGACCCCCGAATACGGCGCTACCGCAGGCATGTTTTACATCGACCGTCAAACCGTTGATTATTTAAAACTTACCGGCCGCGATGATGCGCAAGTAAATTTGGTGGAAACCTATGCCAAAACCGCCGGGCTGTGGGCAAGCGCACTCGACACCGCCCAATACCCGCGCGTGCTCACATTCGACCTTTCCGCTGTCGGCCGCAACATGGCCGGCCCCTCCAACCCGCACGCCCGTTTCGCCACCGAAGACTTGGTAAAAAAAGGCCTGGCCGCCCCTTATGACACTCCTGCCGACGGCCAAATGCCCGACGGCGCAGTGATTATCGCCGCCATCACCTCCTGCACCAACACCAGCAACCCGCGCAACGTGGTGGCCGCCGCCCTGCTCGCCCGCAACGCCAACAAGCTCGGCCTCACCCGCAAACCATGGGTAAAATCCTCCTTCGCACCGGGCTCCAAAGTGGCCGAAATCTACCTGCAAGAAGCCGGTTTGTTGAGCGAGTTGGAGCAGCTCGGCTTCGGTATCGTCGCCTTTGCCTGCACCACCTGCAACGGCATGAGCGGCGCACTCGACCCGCAAATCCAGCAAGAAATCATCGACCGCGATTTGTATGCCACCGCCGTATTGAGCGGCAACCGCAATTTCGACGGCCGCATCCACCCCTACGCCAAACAAGCCTTCCTCGCTTCACCGCCGCTGGTGGTGGCCTATGCGATTGCAGGCAGCATCCGCTTCGACATTGAAAACGATGTATTGGGCGTTTCAGACGGCCAAGAAATCCGCCTGAAAGACATCTGGCCGTCTGATGAAGAAATCGACGCCATCGTGGCCGAACATGTCAAACCGCAGCAATTCCGCGACATCTACATCCCCATGTTCGACACCGGCGCCGCCGAAAAAGCTGCCAGCCCGCTGTATGACTGGCGGCCGCAGTCTACCTACATCCGCCGCCCGCCCTATTGGGAAGGCGCATTGGCAGGCGAACGCAGCCTCAAAGGCATGCGCCCGCTGGCGATTCTGCCCGACAACATCACCACCGACCACCTGTCGCCGAGTAACGCCATTCTGCCCGCCAGCGCCGCCGGCGAATACCTTGCCAAAATGGGCTTGCCCGAAGAAGACTTCAACTCCTACGCCACCCACCGCGGCGACCACCTCACCGCCCAACGCGCCACTTTCGCCAACCCCAAGCTGTTTAACGAAATGGTGAAAAACGCAGACGGCACCGTCAAACAAGGCTCGCTCGCCCGCGTTGAGCCCGAAGGCCAAACCATGCGCATGTGGGAAGCCATCGAAACTTATATGAACCGCAAACAACCGCTGATTATCATCGCCGGCGCCGACTACGGCCAAGGCTCCAGCCGCGACTGGGCCGCCAAAGGCGTGCGCCTCGCCGGCGTAGAAGCGATTGTGGCCGAAGGTTTCGAGCGCATCCACCGCACCAACCTCATCGGCATGGGCGTGCTGCCGCTGCAATTTTTGCCCGGCACCAACCGCAAAACGCTTGAATTGGACGGCACCGAAACCTACGATGTTATCGGCACACGCCAACCGCGCACCGAGCTGACGCTGGTCATCCGCCGCACCAACGGCGAAACGCTCGAAGTGCCCGTACTCTGCCGCTTAGATACCGCCGAAGAAGTGCTGATTTACGAAGCCGGCGGTGTGCTGCAACGCTTCGCACAAGACTTTTTGGAAGGCAATGCCGCTTGATTGATACCATGATGGATACTATTGGATTGAAGTGAAAAAATGCCGTCTGAAAAACTTCAGACGGCATTTTATTGATTGTGCCGAACAAGCGCAGCGCAGGCTCTTCCCACAACTACTCATTTCAAAACAAGGCCGTCTGAAACCAATTTTTCAGCCATCCTCAAAATGCTTACTTACCTTTACCAGACCCATAGCGTTTGATAACATGATGATTATTGTATTCCCTGTTTCAAATAAAAAACCGACCCCTGCGGGCCGGTTTACTTTTCATTCATTCCATTCAGACGGCCTTACATCGCCTGCTCTTCCTGATTGAGGTTTTTGCTGTCTGCGTCGGGGGCAACGATAATCGCGGGTTCAATCACCGCATCCGCCTGCCCCAAATCGGCCGGCACTTCGATATACGGCAATTGCAGCGCTTCGCTGGTGGCGCGGCGGATTTGGTTGGTGAGCGCCGGGCTGCTGTTGATTTGCTGGCCGTATGAAGGCACGATTTCTTTCAGACGGCTTTCCCAACCTTGTGCCATTTGCTCGGGGAAGGCTTTGGCCAGCAGCCCCAGCATGATGGAAGGCGAAGTGGAGGCACCGGGTGAAGCACCGAGCAAGGCAGCGAGGGTGTGGTCTTGATCGGTAACCACTTCGGTGCCGAATTGCAATACCGTGCCTTTTTCAGGGTCTTTTTTGATGATTTGCACACGCTGGCCGGCGGTAATCAGCTTCCATGAATCGGGCTTGGCAGTGGGGTAGTATTTCAACAGCTCGGCTTGGCGATCGCTGTCTTTCAGCATCGCCTGCTGCACCAGATAGCTCACCAAATCAAGGTTTTCCGCGCCCACTTTCACCATGCCGGCCACGTTGTGCATATTCACCGAGCTAAACAAGTCAAACCATGAGCCTTGTTTGAGGAACTTGGTGCTGTAGAGCGCAAACGGGCCGAACAGCATGCTTTGTTTGCCGTCGAGGAAGCGGGTGTCTAAGTGCGGCACCGACATCGGCGGCGCACCGGTTTCGGCCTGGCCGTATACTTTGGCGCGGTGCTGTGTGGTCAGATTCGGGTCTTCAAATGAAAGGAATTGGCCGCCAACGGGGAAACCGGCGTAGTTTTTCGACTCGGGAATGCCTGAAAGCTGCAACAGTTTCAAGGCCGCACCACCCGCACCGATAAAGACAAATTTGGCTTTAACGGTTTTTTCTTTTTGAGTGGCAACGTCGTAAACGGTTACGTTCCAGCTTTTATCGGCATTTTGATGCAGCGCACGCACTTCGTGTTGCAGGTTTAAGGTGAAGTTGGGCTGTTTTTTCAGCGCTTCGGTGAGTTGGTTAGTAATCACACCGTAGTTCACATCGGTGCCCAGCGGCATATAGGTGGCGGCCACTTTCTGCTGCGGGTCGCGGCCTTCAATCAGCAAAGGCGCCCATTGGCGGATTTGCGCCTGGTCGGTGGTGAATTCCATGCCGTAAAACATCGGATTTTTCACTAAGGCTGCATGGCGTTTGCGTAAAAATTCGATATTGGCGTCGCCCCACACAAAGCTCATGTGCGGCGTGGCATTGATAAAGTCTTGCGGACGGCTGCTCAGGCGGCCTGCGCGCACCTGATGCGCCCAAAACTGGCGCGACACTTCAAATTGCTCGGTAATCCGCAGCGCGCGTTCGGTTTCGATTACGCCGTTTTTCTCGGGCGTGTAATTGAGCTCGGCAAAGGCGGCATGGCCGGTGCCGGCGTTGTTCCAGCCGTTGGAGCTTTCCAAACCGACCGCATCAAGGCGCTCGAAGGCTTCGATTTTCCAGTCGGGCTGCAATTCTTGCAACAACGTGGCCAGCGTCATACTCATGATGCCGCCGCCGATCACCACCACATCAACGGGCTGTTCGTTTTCAGCTTCAGGCACGCTGCGCTGATAGAGCGGCCAATTTAAAAAAATCAGCGCGGCCACCACAGCGGCGATGATGATATAGGCGAAAAATTTAATCGTGTTTTTCATCGTGTTGTTTCTTTTTAATCAAGAAGGTGTAGTTTAACAACAAATATTGACTTAAATCAAACTTTACCGCATTTGTTTATCAGGCAGCGCATAAAACGCCACACCTTGATACAGTATTTTCCCTCTGGTTTTCAGACACCCTAGGGCATCCTAGAAACGCCTTCCATTTAATTGTTAACAAATTTGCATGGTGTTGCACCCGCTTCATTGGTAAGATTACGCTATCTTATCCCCATTCAAAAAACAACCCGGCTGCATAACGCCGCTTCAGCTCAAACGGAAGTTGTTTTGTCAGGGTGCCGCATCAAGCCCCACCCTTCGGCTGACTTTTGAATGGGGCTGCGGCGGTTGTTGCGTGTGCCGCGGCCATTTTTTCATACCATAAGGAAAACACCATGAATGCAAATCTGCCCTGGGAAATGCAGTTGGCTCTGGCAGCCGTGATCGGCCTCTTGGCCGGCCTGCTGATTATGTGGCTGTTGATGCGTAAAAGCAGCGCCAAGCAAAAAGCACACGATGCATTGGTGCAACAGTTTGGCGATTACCGTCAAAAAGTCGACCGCCACTTTGCCGACACCGCCACCGCGGTAGACGAATTAAACCGCAGCTATCAAAAAGTGATCCAACACCTGAGCAATGGTGCGCAAGATTTGATGGGCAAAGAAGCCTTGCAGGCGCAACTGGCGCAGCGCAGCAATAAAGCGGTAACCGTATCGTATCTGGCCGCCGCGGCAGTGGAGCCGTTGGCGCAGGAAAGCGATGTTCAGGCTGCCGTTCAGGCCGCCGCCGTCTTGCCGGCACATCAAGAAATCGTGCCGCCGCATGTCGACCCGGAAGAGCAGGAGCCGGTCAGTGAAGTGCCGGTTACCGATGCGCCGCCCATCATCGACACCGAAACCGATACGCTGCTCCACCAGCCCGACGAAGTGCCGCCGCGCGATGTAACCCCGCCCAAAGCATAAAGCGCCCGCATCATCCGTCAGGCCGTCTGAAAGCTTGCCCCATGCAGCAGGCTTTCAGACGGCCTGATGTTTTTCTTTTGCCACGGCCGAATAATCATTACAAAGTAAGCTGATCAGACGACGGGCCTACAGGCAGCACAAAGCCGGTTGATTTGTCAGCTTATTTTTACAAATGACGATCAGCGGTAAACAGATTCATACACAGGCTGCAAAGACTGCAATGTCTGCACCACCCAGACGGCGCAATCGGTGTGCGCCAATTCATCGCGTTCCAGATGGCGGCCGATGCAGAAAAAATCATCCGCCGATTGCAGTTTCAGGCCGTCTGAATGCGCCCGCTGCGCTACTGTAGGGTAATCGGCATATTCGCTGTCGCTGCCGTGCCACATATCGAAACCGGCAAACGTCTGTTGGTCGAGCGCCTGCGGCCAGCGGTTGTATTGCGCCAACGCAATATTCGACCCGGCGGCTTTATGGCTGTGCCAATCAAGGCTTACGGTTAAGCGGCGGCGATTGAGCAACACCGACAAAATCGCCGCGCCCTCCTGATACTGCGCATATTTGAAAAAAGCAAAAAAATGCGCCCGCACCTGCCAGCCGTTGCACCAGCGCTCGATATGCGGCGGCGCAAACGGCGCACCCAAACAGCCGGATACCTGCATCATCAGCGCCCGCCATGTTTGCCAGGCAGCCCGGTAATCGGCTTTGATTTGGGGAATGGCTTGCGGTTGGTATTTTTTCAATTGGGCAAACTGAAAAAACGGCAGCTTGAATAAATCGCAATGTTCGGGGGTCAGCATCATCAGGCCGTCTGAAATCAAAGCACTGATTTTACCTGAAAAAACCTCTTTTTTGTCGGCCGCACACTTCCAAACCCCAGCGGATTGCCCTTACAATGGCAATGGCTCTCTGCCTAAAAAAACATCAGAAAAACAGCATACAAAGGATGATTCATGACCCATTTCCCCGCCCAAATCAAAATTCCCGCCACCTACATGCGCGGCGGTACCAGCAAAGGCGTGTTTTTCAAGCTCACCGACCTGCCCCCAGCCGCCCAAACAGCGGGCGCCGCACGCGACAACATCTTATTGCGCGTACTCGGCAGCCCCGACCCCTACGGCAAACAAATCGACGGTTTGGGCAATGCCAGCTCATCCACCAGCAAAGCCGTGATTCTGAGCCGATCCGCCCAACCCGGCCACGACGTCGATTACCTGTTCGGCCAGGTATCTATCGACAAGCCGTTTGTCGACTGGAGCGGCAATTGCGGCAACCTCACCGCCGCCGTGGGCGCATTCGCCATCAGCAACGGCCTGATCGATGCCGCGCGCATTCCCGCCGACGGCTTTTGCACCGTGCGTATCTGGCAGGCCAATATCCGCAAAACCATCATCGCCCATGTGCCGATGCACAACGGCCAAGTGCAGGAAACCGGCGATTTCGAGCTTGACGGCGTCACCTTTCCCGCCGCCGAAGTGCAAATCGAATTTATCGATCCGGCCGATGACGACGACGGCGCGGCCATGTTCCCCACCGGCCGTCTGGTTGACGAGCTCGACATACCCGGCATCGGCAGTTTTCCCGCCACCCTGATTAATGCCGGCATTCCCACCATTTTTCTGAATGCCGCCGACATCGGCTATCGCGGCATCGAGCTGCAAGACGACATCAACGGCAGCCCCGAAGCGCTGGCCCGATTCGAAACTATCCGCGCCCACGGCGCTCTGAAAATGGGCTTGATCACACACATCGATGAGGCCGCCGCCCGCCAGCACACCCCCAAAATCGCCTTTGTGGCCGCCCCGCAGGATTATGTTGCCTCCAGCGGCAAAACGGTGGCCGCCGCCGATATCGATTTATTGGTGCGGGCGCTCAGCATGGGCAAGCTCCATCACGCCATGATGGGCACCGCCGCCGTGGCCATCGCCACCGCCGCCGCCATTCCCGGCACGCTGGTCAATCTGGCGGCCGGCGGCGGCAAACGCCAAGCTGTGCGCTTCGGCCACCCCTCCGGCACCCTGCGCGTGGGCGCACAGGCCGAACAGCAAAACGGCGGATGGAAAGTCACCAAAGCCATCATGAGCCGCAGCGCCCGCGTGATTATGGAAGGCCGTGTCTGCGTGCCCGGCGACTGTTTTTAAACCGACCGCCGCCAAGGCAACTTGCAGAGCGAAAAGGGGTGCACCGATGCGCCTCTTTTTTATAGGCAACGTGAGTTTTGGACAAGAAAATCCCATAAATAGCCGTTGACTTGTAACAAAATGCCGTTTACATGCCAACAAAACCACAAAAAGCTATCGTTACATTCAAATCAATTGACGACAGAAAGCGGAGTAACGATCATTCATGCACACGGGCAGGGGCAAAATACACCCGTAAATCGAATGGTCAGGACACCCTAGGGTGTTCTGACCATTCGTTTATGAGGGATTTTTGTTCCTGAAAATGCAGGTGCCAGGCAAAAAACGCAGCAAGATTGGACATCTTGCGAGGCTTTTTAACGCAGCAGATGTGCTTTTAGCGCAAAAAAGATGTTGATAGGTGAATGGTCAGGACACCCTAAGGCGGGGGCAATACATCAGGCCGTCTGAAACATCAGCTTTTCTGATGACACCAATCCGCAGAAACTATTTCACAAAGCCGCCGGCATCAATTACATTGCACTACATTGCATGCGCAAGACATAAGAAAAACACAAAGGAGAACCCCCAACATGGTACAAGAAAACCACAAACTGATTTTGGTTTTAAACTGCGGCAGCTCATCACTTAAAGGGGCGCTGCTCGACAGCATCAACGGCGAGCTGATTTTAAGCTGTCTGGCCGAAAAGCTGACCACCCCCGATGCCTACATCACCTTCAACTATTATGAAAACCCCAAAGTGCAGCCCATCGGCCGCCGCTCATGGTTTGTCAACAAGGCCGACGGCGACAAACACCGCGTTGAGCTCAGCGGCAACACCGACCACACCGGCGCCGTAGAAGCCTTGCTGGAAGAATTGAAAGCACACGACTTGCAAGGCTTGGTTGCCGCCATCGGCCACCGCGTGGTGCACGGCGGTGAAAAATATTCGGCTTCGGTGGTGATTACCGATGATGTCATCGCCACCTTGGAAGAATGCATTCCGCTGGCGCCGCTGCACAATCCGGCCAACCTCACCGGCATCCGTGCCGCTCAGGCGATTTTCCCCGGCCTGCCCAATGTCGGCGTGTTTGACACCGCCTTTCACCAAACCATGCCCGAACACGCCTATACCTATGCCGTGCCGCGCGAGCTCTACCGCAAATACGGCCTGCGCCGCTATGGTTTTCACGGCACCAGCTACCGCTATGTGGCTCAAGCCGCTGCCGATTTGCTGGGCAAAGATATCCAAGATACCGCGCTGGTGATTGCCCATTTGGGCAACGGTGCATCGGTTGCGGCCGTGCTCGGCGGCGAATCTAAAGACACCAGCATGGGGCTGACCCCGCTCGAAGGCTTGGTGATGGGCACCCGCAGCGGCGATCTCGATCCCGGCGCTTACGGCTTTATTGAAGAAGCCACCGGCATGAGCGCCAAAGAAGTTACCGACATGCTCAACAAAAAATCCGGTCTGCTAGGCATTTCGGAGCTCTCCAACGACATGCGCACTATTCAGGAAGCCGCCGAAGAAGGCCACGAAGGCGCCAAGCTGGCGTTGGAAATCACCGCCTACCGGCTGGCCAAATACATCGCCTCAATGGCCGTAGCTACCGGCCGCTTGGATGCGGTCGTGTTTACCGGCGGCATCGGCGAAAATTCCAGCCTGATCCGTGCCAAAACCATCGGCTATTTGGGGATTTTGGGTTTGCAGCTTGACGAAGAAGCCAACGAAGCCGTGCGTTTCGGCAAAGCAGGCGCCATCACCCGCGCAGGCACCGCTCCGGCTGCCTTGGTGGTGCCCACCAACGAAGAGCGCATGATTGCCTTTGATACCCGCAGTCTGACCGGCTTGGGCGAAAACGCTGCTTGAGTGTGAAACCGGCCGCAAGCCGAATATCCGTAACCGTCAACATCAGGCCGTCTGAACGTTTGAAGCTTTCAGACGGCCTGATGTTTGATGTCTGTTCACCCAAACAATCTAACTGAACCGGCTCGTTTTGGTGTTGATACTGCGCGGCTTGCATGAGTTTTTCACAGGCAAAACCCACGCTATGCAGCGATATGATTCAAGCAAAAGAAAATGTTGCAGCCCAACACAATCTTTCAGACGGCCTCTGCCAACACCCGGCCGCTCAGCCAAAACAAACCCTGTATCACATTGCCCGGCTGCGGGGGTTGCCGAAACAGCGCCATATCGGCCACGGCTTCCAATTCGCCGCCTTCTGTGGCAACCGACAAACGGTAAAAAGGCAGCCCGCCGAATTCATTCAAACGCCGCTCCGACGCTGTAATCGTGCCGGTCAGCAATATATACGCTTCGCCGCCGTTTTGCCCGGCCGGCCGCAAATCGGGCAGCGGCCAATCCATTTTTTCGCCGGCCGGCGCCTGCATATAGGCTTCTTGGTCGGCAAACAGGCGGACATCTTCAGCAAAGGCCGCCAGCAACACCCAGGCGCAGCTGCCGATTTGGTTTTCTTGCAAAGCATCGCCATCAGGCACGCTGAATATCAGCGGCCGCCCTGCTTCGCGCTTTTCAGACGGCCATGCGCTGATTAAGGCGGTGCCGTTATCTGCCGGATAAATGCTGTCGAGATACAGCAGCCGCTGCGCCTGCCCCTGAAAAAACGGCTCGAAGCTGCACACGCCTTGGTCATCAGTGCCCAGCCACAGCTGCGCCATACTCGAATCGGTATACACATAATAAGTCAGCCGGCTGCCTTGCACCAAGGTTTGCGCCTCTTCCAGCAAACGCGGCAACACCGTCTCAAAGTGCGCCTGTTCGGTTAGCGGCAGGCCGATGCCGGTGTAGTGGTTCATGATATTTTCCTCTGTGTTTCGAATCGCTACCGCCGTTTGACGGATAATCGAAAGGCCGTCTGAAACCCATTGCGTTCAGACGGCCTGCTCTGCCTCAAAGCTTACGCCCATACCAGCAAGGCATGGTTGCGTTTGCCGCGCCGCACGATGGTGTATTTGCCGAAGCGTTTGTCGGCATCGGCCAGCACATAATCGTCGGCTTCGATTTTCGCGCCGTTTACCACCGCCGCGCCCTGTTTGACAAAGCCGCGTGCTTCGTTGTTGGACTTGGCCAGCCCGCTCTGCACCAGCGCCTGCACGATGCTCAGGCTGCCGCCGACCGGGTAGGCAGGCAAGCCGTCGAGCGCCAGTTGTTCGAAATCGGCTTCGGTGAGGTTGCTCTGATCTTCGGCAAACAGGCTGGCGGAAATGCGCTGCGCCGCTTCCAGTGCGGTTTCACCGTGAATCAGGCGGGTCATTTCTTCGGCCAAAATGCGTTGCGCTTCAGGTTTGGTGCCGCTGGCCTGGTCTTGCGCTTCAATGGCATCGATTTCGGCCACACTCAAGAATGTGAAGTATTTCAAAAATTTATACACATCAGCATCGGCCACTTTCAGCCAAAATTGGTAAAACTGATACGGTGAGGTTTTCTTGGCATCCAGCCACACCGCGCCGCCTTCGGTTTTGCCGAATTTGGTGCCGTCTGATTTGGTGACCAGCGGCAAAGTGAGGCCGAACACGCTTTGCTGGTTTAAGCGGCGGGTGGTGTCGATGCCCGAAGTGATGTTGCCCCATTGGTCGGAGCCGCCTATTTCCAGCATCACACCGTAGCGTTTGTTCAGCTCGGCAAAATCGTAGCCCTGCAACAGTGCATAGGCAAATTCGGTAAACGAAATGCCCACATCATCACGCTCGATACGCTGCTTCACCGATTCTTTCGCCAGCATCGCATTAACAGAAAAATGCTTGCCGATATCGCGCAAGAAATCAAGGCAGCCCATGCCGCCGAACCAGTCGTAATTGTTCGCCATCACCGCCGCGTTATCGCCCTCGAAACTCAGAAACGGCTTCAGCTGGCTGCGGATACTTTCCACCCAATTTTGCACGGTTTCCAAGGTATTCAGGCTGCGCTCGGCGGCTTTAAAGCTCGGGTCGCCGATCATACCGGTCGCCCCGCCCACCAGCGCCACAGGCGTGTGCCCTGCCAATTGGAAGCGGCGCAAAGCCAACACCGGCAGCAAATGGCCGATATGCAGGCTGTCGGCGGTGGGGTCGAAGCCGCAGTAAAGTGAGATTTTCTGTTCGTTCAACAGCGCTTCGAGCGCTTCAATGTCGGTGGTTTGCGCGATAAGGCCGCGCGCTTGCAAGTCTTGAATCACTGATTCCATTAAATTTCCATTCACTATGCTGAGTTATTTTGATTTTTTGTATTTACTTTTGATTCTGCGCCAAGCAATACTGGCTGTTGATTTATGTTCGCGAACGGTGCCTATTTTATCAACTGATTTAAAATCAGCACCTTGCTCCCGAATATAATCCAACCGCGCATGATGCATGCCATCGGCAGGATCCAATGTATAAAATACCGTGGCTTGGCCTGTAAAACCGTAAGGCATTTGTTTGAGCTGATTAAAAACCAAACGGTCTTCCGCATCTCCATTTTCATTAGGCGAGTCGGCCCATAAATGCAGAATATGCAAACATTTTATTTTATCCAACAATAAGCCGGAAGGCCGCACAAACCCGCCAAAATCTTGCACATAAATTCCTTTTCCCGGGCCGACGCTTTCCAACAAATCAACGCATAATCCTTGGTTTTTATTACCGTCAGCATAAATACAGTGGGAAAAAGCCCATGCTCTGCCCTGTAGTGATTCCACGGTCAAACGGCAGTGTTGGGAATCAAACCAATCGTCATCATCCAAATACATCACCAAAGGCGCATCGGCTAAAAATGATAAAACGCTTCTCAATGAGCCGCCATAACAACACCGATGCACACCACCATGCCGTTTTGATGTGGAATACCCCGGATTCAGCCAAAATAAAGAGCAATTGGGCGGGCATTTTTTCTGCAACTGCGCTTTTATTTTCTGCTCATTGCCGCCTAAATCTTTATCTACACCGATCAAAATCTGAATGCGCCCGGTAAAATCCTGTTGAAATATAGAATCCACGGCACGCAATAATGATTTTCTACATACAGTTGCGATGACAACAGCCAAATCATGCATAACCTACCCGCCTTTAAATTTCAACAAAAGCGCAAATCATATCACGATAATTCATTTACCCGCCGGCAGATGCACGCATACGACGAATGATGCGCCAAACCCATAATATTATAGCGGCCCAACCGAATCATTCTGCTCTGTTGCAATTGTTATTTTCAGTTGAACGGATTCAGGAAATCAAACAAGATATTCTACAGCAAATACAAGTGTTTTATTTTATACCAATTCAAAAAAGTAAGCGAACAAGACGACAACAGGCTTATCGTCAGCATCATAGCTTGTAGCTTGGCCGCCTGCCACGGTTTGAGACGAGCCAATTAAAAAAAGAGGTATCGCCATCTAGAGTATCCTGATGTGTCATATATCATCACTCTTTTAACGCAGCAGATACATTTTCAGGGGCAAAATACACCCGTCAATCAAACTTGTCAGCCCCCCCAATGGCGCGCACCGCACAATAAAAAATCGGGAACACAAATATTGTTCCCGACTGCATGCCGGAGCATCCCGGCCATTCTTTATATGAAGTTTTTGCTCCTGAAAAGGCGGATGCTCAGAACACCCTAAGCAGCTTAAATACGGCAAGATGCTTAACGGCGATGCCCGTAACCGCGCTCCCGATGCTGTACCACGCGGTATTTGTTGTGGCCGTTGCCGTTGCGCCATTGCTGTTGGCCGTAGCGGCTGTTGCCGCGCACATTAACCTTTTGGCTGCGGTAATTTTGATAAGCCTGATAGCGGCGCGCTTCTTGGTCGCGCAACATGCCGCGGCGGGCGGCTTCGCGGTAGGCATTGTAATCTTGGCGGTTTTTAAACTCGCGACCGCCGTAGTAATAGCGGTTGTTGTAGCGGCCTTCGCGGGTGTAGTTGCTGTTGCTTTTGGCAATCAGATTGCCCAGCACGCCGCCGGCCGCTGCGCCGATCAGGGTCGACTGCATGTCGCCGCCGATCAAATTACCGGCCACACCGCCGACGGCGGCGCCGACAATGGTGGATTCAGTGCGACCCATATCGGCCATGGCCAGCGGGGCGGCGGTCATGGCGGTGGCGGCGAATAACGAGATGAAAAGTTTGCGTGCGTTCATAATGCGCTCCTGCATAATGATGGTAAAGGTGGCGCCGCGCCATCGCGTTCAGACGGCCTTGCGGCATGTGTGCATTATGAGCAGAAAACGCCTGCAAAGTGCCGACCTTTAGCAAAGTTTTAATCGTGCTTACCGAAAGCCGTATCCGGGCCGTGGCAATTTACCTACATCAATGCATGTTTAAACACAATCTTTCAGACGGCCTGATGCATCCGAGGCCGTCTGAAACCCGGGGCGGCAGTTTTATTTTTTGAGGCTGCATCAAAACAACGGGCATCAGCAGCCCGGCAAACAATCTGCATATCTTGCCCATACGCCGAATACAAAAAAATACAGCCGCAAAATTCGGCTGTATTTTTTCACTTATACCCATTCACAAAAGTAAGCTAGCAAGGCGAGCCAACGCTGTTAGGTTATTTTTGTGAATGGGTATTATCATGCGGCATGCTCAGCCGCCGCAGTCAATATACAAATGTCAGACATTAAATAAAAAGTGAATCACATCGCCGTCCTGCACCACGTATTCTTTGCCCTCCGCGCGCATTTTGCCGGCCTCTTTGGCTTTGGCTTCGCCGCCAAGCGCCACGAAATCATCATAAGCGATGACTTGCGCACGGATAAAGCCGCGCTCGAAATCGGTGTGAATCACGCCGGCGGCCTGCGGGGCGGTGTCGCCTTTGTGTATCGTCCAGGCGCGCACTTCTTTGACGCCGGCGGTGAAGTAGGTTTGCAGGCCGAGCAAATCATAGCCTGCGCGGATAAGGCGGTTCAAGCCCGGCTCTTCCAAGCCCATTTCGTGCAGAAATTCGGCTTTTTCTTCGTCTTCCAGCTCGGCAATTTCACTTTCCATGGCGGCGCATACGGCTACCACGGGCGCATTTTCTTTGGCGGCCAATTCTTTCAGGCGCTCGAGGTGCGGGTTGTTTTCAAAGCCATCTTCAGCCACATTGCCGACATACATCGCAGGTTTGGCGGTGAGCAGAAACAGCGGTTTGAGCAGCGCCAAATCATCGGCATCGAGGCCGAATGCGCGCACGGGTCTGCCTTCATTCAGATGCGGCAGCAGTTTTTCGCATAAAGCCACCAGCTTTTGCGCCTCTTTATCACCCGATTTGGCGCGTTTGCCTTCGCGGAGAATGGCTTTTTCAACACTCGCCAGGTCGGCCAACGCCAGCTCGGTGCCGATGGTTTCGATGTCGGCAATCGGGTCGACTTTGCCGGCCACGTGCACGATGTTGTCATCATCAAAACAGCGCACCACGTTCACAATTGCATCGGTTTCGCGGATATTGGCCAGAAACTGGTTGCCCAAGCCCTCGCCTTTGCTCGCACCGGCCACTAAGCCGGCGATATCGACAAATTCCACAATCGCAGGCTGCATTTTTTGCGGGTTGACAATTTTCGCCAATGCTTCCATGCGCAAATCGGGCACTTCCACAATGCCCACATTCGGCTCGATGGTGCAAAAAGGATAATTGGCCGCCTCGATGCCCGATTGGGTCAGCGCATTAAACAAGGTGGATTTGCCGACATTGGGCAAGCCGACGATGCCGCATTTCAAACTCATGATTTTCTTCCTGAAATTGTGCAATTTTAATCAACCGGCGATTATAGCATATTTCCGCATAGCGCCTGTAGGGTGTCCTGATATGTCATATATCATCTTTTTTTTGCGCTAAAAGTACATCTGCTGCGTTTTTTGCCTTGCACCTGTATTTCCAGGAACAAAACCCCTCCATAAACGACACATCAGGACACCCTAGACGCACACCGAAAAGGCCGGCGGCTTTTGAAAACCCCGGTTTTATTGATTTTAAAATAAATTATTTCACTTAGAGTAATTCACCTAATCACTTTTTTTGATTATGCTTCATAAACCGCACCACATTCAAGTTGCGGATAACAAAGGAGAAATCATGAAGAAGTTAATCATTTTAAGCGCACTCATCAGCCCGCTGGCTTTTGCCCAAGGCATCGAAGGCAAATGGCGCACCATTGACGATGAAACCGGCAAACCGAAAGCCGTGGTGCAGATCAGCCAGAGCGGCGGCGTATACAGCGGTCAAATCGTCTCATTGGCCGATGGCGTGAAAAACGAATGCCCGGCCTGCAAACCGGCCAAACCGCTGATCGGGCTGAGCGTGCTCACCGGCCTGAAAGAAAAAGGCGGCAAATATGAGGGCGGCAAAATTTACGACCCCAAAAGCGGCAAAACCTACAATGCCAAAGCCGAGCTGGCCAATGGCGGCAATGCTTTGAAAGTGCGCGGCTATCTGGGCGTATCGGCGCTGGGCCGCACACAGACCTGGCAAAAAGCAGACTGACCGCAGCAAAGTCAAAGGCCGTCTGAAACACTTAAACAGTGTTTCAGACGGCCTTTTTCATATAATCATGCCCATTCGAAAAAGCAAGCTGACGATTTCGAATGGGCATATCCTAGGGTATTCTGACAATTCGTTTATAAGGGGATTTTTGTTCCTGGAAATGCAGATGCCAGGCAAAAAACGCAGCAAGATTGGACATCTTGCGAGGCTTTTTAACGCAGCAGATGCGTTTTCAGGAGCAAAAAGCACCCATAAATCGAATGGTCAGGATACCCTAGGGTGTCCCATGCGGGAACACAAACCGGATTACTGCTGTGCGGCGCGTACGGCAGCCTGATCGGGATTAATCAGAATTTCCACACGGCGGTTTTGAGCGCGGCCTTCAGCGGTAGCATTCGAGGCAACCGGTTGGCGCGAACCGTAGCCGACGGTGCTCAGGCGCGATGTGGCGACACCGCGTTGGTTGAGATAGCCTGCCACCGCCTGGGCGCGGCGTTGCGACAACGGCTCGTTGATGGCATCAGAGCCGGTGTTGTCGGTGTGGCCGGCCACGGTCAGCGTGGTATCAGGATATTGCACCAGCGTTTGAGCGGCGCGGGTCAGCGCATCTTGCGCAGCAGTGCTCAGGGTGGCGCTGTTGGTGGCAAACGTCACACTCTCAGGCATTACCAGCTTGATTTGATCGCCTTCGCGCTGCACGTCTACGCCGGTGTTGGCCAGGCTTTCACGCAGTTTTTTCTCTTGATAATCCATGTAACCGCCAACACCTGCGCCGATGGCACCGCAAGCCAACGCAGAATTGCGCGCGCCTTTGCTGCCGTGGGTCAGTGCGCCCACAATGCCGCAGACGGCCGCACCGCCCAAACCATACATGGCGGTTTTGCTGGCCTGCCGCTCGCCGGTGGTGGCGTTGGTTACACAGCCTGCCAGCGCCAAAGGTGCGGCCACAGCCAAAAAGGTTAACGGTTTCAATATTTTCATGGAAATATCCTTTCGATAATGAGATCCGGCAAGCCGCATCAAGCGCCTGCCCGCAATGGTCAAACGGTATGGCACAAGCCATACCCCGCATTCACTATAGCCGACATTAAATCCGATTAGAAGTTTTCTTAACTTGATATTACACAGTAAATCAAGTCATTACCTTTCAACTGAAAACAACAGTATTTGTCGGGCGCAACCGCTCACATCAGCCCGCGCGCGCGCAGGCGGCGCACCAACATCAGCTTCAAGCGTATTTTCACATCATAGCCCACCGAGCCGAAACCGAGCACAAACAAGGCCAGCGCCACCGCCAGCGCAAAATGGTGGCCGACTGTGTGATAGCCCCACGCGCCGATAATGCCGCCGACCACAAAAGCCACCATCAGGCCGGTAAACAGCCTGATTTTCGGCTGGTTGACATACACATGCGGCAGGCGCGGATTGTCGCTGCGCTGGTAATACAGCAGTTTGGAAAGCTCGATGCCCAAATCGGTGGCGGTGCCGGTCATGTGGGTGGAGCGGATGGCGCCGCCGGAAATAATCGTCATCACCGTGTTGTGCATGCCCATGATGAAGCAGAGTAAAAAAATGGCAATCGGCGGCACCACCGTTTCGCCGAAAGTCAGCGTGGCCGCGCCCAACACGCCAAACAGCAGCAGATACACCGCTTCGAGCCACATCGACAGGCCGAAGCTGCCGCGAAACCGCTGGCGCTTGGTCCACAAAATCACCCAGCTCGAATGCGCGGCGCCAAACACAAAACACAACACCCCAAACATCGCCGCCGCCACAATGCCCCATTCGCCGAGATAGGCTTTATCGGCCGCATGCGACAATTCGCCGGTAACATGCGAGGTGTAGCGTGCCACCGCAAAAAAGCCGCCGGCATTAATGGCGCCGGCCAACAGCGCCATCACATAGCCGAGCCAACGGAAACGCGCATCGGCGATATTGTGCTCGTGCAGATAAGGCTTGTCGGCCTGCCAAAACGGCTGGTGGCTGCTTTTGGCACGGCGGCGGCGCTCGCGGCGGCTTTGGGGTTCGGGCAACGGTGTCTCCGTAAAAAAGGTTTCAGACGGCCTGCGCCGTGAAACAGGCAGTCTGTCTGCATCCGCATCAGATAATCGGAATGAAATCTCGGCAAAAGGCTTTTACAGCGTAAAATAATAGCCCGTCACGCCGTTATTGCTGCGTCAACAAAAATGCAGCAAAGGTCTCACTATATTGATTTTACAAGGCCGTCTGAAAAAAGTAACCACCGATTCACCACAGAATGATGCATATCAACAACAAAGGCCGTCTGAAAGCGGATTAATCCGTTTTCAGACGGCCTTTGAAACGGGCGTATATCATCAAACCGCTATTTCCGACACAGGCGCCCTCCTCGTTACTGCAAAATCGGCGGCACCGGATCGGCTTATTCCACCAGCCCTTCCTGCTGCTTCGGGTCGGGGCCGAAACGGTTGCTGCCGCGCGTACCCTCGAAGCAGGCAAACACCAGCAGCACCAGATTAGCCAGCGGAATCAGGTTCAACAATGCCCACCAGCCGCTGCGGTCGATATCATGCAAACGGCGCACCATCACTGCCAGAGCAGGCAGGAAAAAGGCCAACACCATCACATTCATCAGCATATCCGACGATTCCTCGCTCACGCCTGCAAACGCAGCCCCCAGCCCCACCACCAACATAATCAGCAGGACGAACAACTGAAAAAACCAAAATTCCTTGCGCCGCGCCCGGCCTTTAAAGTCGGCGTATTGTTTCAGACATTTGATGAAGTAATACATAAGATTTCCTTGCAGACAGAATCATTGTGAATTGAAATTATAACGCATTTACAAATAAAACAGTTTCGCCTTGCCATCGATATAGAGGCCGTCTGAACATTTATTTTCAGACGGCCTCTGCGGTTTACGACAGAATCTTGCCGACAATCTCAGCCACATCTTTCGATAACTTATCCATGCCGGCAATGCGCTCAAGCTGCATGGTCATCAGTTTGCGCCGTTGCGGTTCGAGCTTGTGGCAGATATTGAACGCCTGCACCAGCCGCGCCGCCACTTGCGGGTTAAATGCATCAATCTGCATCACTTTTTCGGCGATAAATTCATAACCGCTGCCGTTTTCGGCATGGAAATGCGGCACGTTGCGGGCGAAGCTGCCCAACAGCGAGCGGGCTTTGTTGGGGTTTTCGAGGCTGAATTTGGGGTGGTGCAAGGCCGTCTGAACCTGTTTGAGCGTGTCGGGGCGGTGGCTGCTGCCAACGAGGATAAAGTATTTGTCCATCACCAGCGCATCATCGGCATAGCGTTCGGCAAAACGGCTGAGTAGGTGGTTGCGGCCGTCTTCATCCAAATGATTGACGGTGTTGAGAATGCTCATTTCGTGGGTCATATTGGGCGTGAGCTGCTCGTAGCGGGTGATGTAGTCTTGCAGACGTGCGCACACGGTTTTTTCGTGCTCGGCATGCTGCTCGCCCGAATAGGCGGCCAGCGTCATCATGGCGTGGCGCTCGGCGCGGATGGTGAGCAGGCGCACGGCCGCCAGCAGGCTGCGGATGCCGGCCAGCTGCGGATGATATTCATAGGGTGCTTCGATACCGCTTTCTGTTTCTTGATCGAGCGCCCAAGTGCGGATATAGACCAGGTTTTCGAGGCAGGCTTTGGCGATGTTATCCAGCAGGGCTTCGCGCGCCTGATGATAATGCAGCGGGTTGATGTTTTCAGCGCCTTCCCACAATTCGGCGGTAGCGGGCGCGCGCAGCAACATGGCTTTGAAGGCGGGGTCGATTTCCTGCTTGAGCATCTGTTTGAAGGCTTCAATCAGGCCGTGGTGTTCGGGCAGCGGCTCTCCTGCCCCAATGGCGGCCAGATTGGCCTGCACGGCACGGCGGTAGAGCGTTTGCCCTGCTTCCCAACGGGCAAACGGGTCGCTGTCGTGCGCCAACAGCAGGTGCAAATCTTCATCGCTATAAGGATAATTCAGATACACAGGGGCGGAAAAGCCGCGCAACAGCGAAGGCACCACATGTTCGCCCACACCGTGCAACACAAATTCCTGCTCGGCTTCGGTCAGCAGCAACACCGCTTCGGTTTGTGCTTCGGCGTTTTCAGACGGCCTGAATGCCATGGCTTCGCCTTGCCGGTTGAGCAAGCCGACTTTCACCGGAATCATCATCGGCTGTTTTTCCGCCATATCGGGGGTGGCGGGAACGGTTTGACGGATATTGAGCGTAAACGTGCGCGCTTGTGCGTTCAGACGGCCTGTGATGTCGAGCACGGGCGTGCCGGCCTGGCTGTACCACAAGGCCATTTGGTCGAGATTAGCATCGTTGGCATCGGCCATGGCGGCGCGGAAATCATCACAGGTTACCGCTTGGCCGTCGTGGCGTTTGAAATAAAGCTGCATGCCTTTTTGAAAGCCGTCTTCGCCCAACAGGGTGTGATAGAGGCGCACCACTTCGGCACCTTTTTCATACACGGTCATGGTGTAGAAATTATTCATTTCCTCATACGATGCGGGCCGCACGGGATGCGCCATCGGCCCGGCATCTTCGGCAAACTGCAATTGGCGCAACAGGCTCACGTTTTCGATACGGCGCACGGCACGGCTGGCGCGGTCACCCGAAAATTCCTGATCGCGAAACACAGTAAGCCCTTCTTTGAGCGAGAGTTGGAACCAATCGCGGCAGGTTACACGGTTGCCGGTGTAGTTGTGGAAATATTCGTGGCCGATAACGGATTCGATGCCTTCAAAATCGGCATCGGTGGCGGTGCGGCTGTCGGCCAATACATATTTGGTGTTGAAAATATTCAGGCCTTTGTTTTCCATCGCGCCCATATTAAAGTCGCCCACCGCCACCACCATGTAAATATCAAGGTCGTATTCGAGGCCGAAGCGGGTTTCGTCCCAACGCATGGCGTTTTTCAACGATTCGACCGCAAACGGCACTTTGGCCTGATCGGCTTCCGAAGTGTAAAACTCAATCGCCACGTTTTTACCGCTTTGGGTGGTAAACGTATCGCGCGTGCAGGCCAAATCGCCCGCCACCAGCGCAAACAGATAGCTGGGCTTGGCAAACGGATCAAGCCATTTCACCCAATGGCGGCCGTCTTCCAAATCGCCGCCGTCGATTTTATTGCCGTTGGAAAGCAGCACCGGATAGCGTTTTTTGTCGGCCACAATGGTGGTGGTAAACTTGCTCATCACGTCGGGGCGGTCGGGATAAAACGTGATTTTGCGGAAGCCTTCCGGCTCGCATTGGGTGTAGAGATTGCCGTTTGAGCCATACAGCCCCATCAGCGATTTGTTGTCATAAGGCTGTACGCGGGTTTCGATTTCGAGCACAAAGCTTTCAGACGGCACATGATCAAGCGTGAGCGTTTCGTCTGCCAAGCGGTAATCCGCCACCGCTTCACCGTCGAGCTTGAGCGACAGCAACTGCGCCGAACCGTTTAACACCAACGGCGCCCCCGCCTGTTGGGGCAACACCAGCAAACGCGCCTTAACAATGGTGTCGGGCTCGCCGATTTCAAAGCGCAAATCGGTTTGGCGGATGTGGTAGGCAGGCGCCTGATAATCTTTCAGATAGTAAACGGTTTTGCTCATGGCTTTCTCTCTTTGTGATTCGGATGATTCGGGTCAATCAAGGCATGTTTCAAACAAACCGGCACGGCAGCAGCAAAAGCAAGGCACGCAATCAAGCCAAACCGCATGCCGGGTTGTTTTTTTGAATGAGTATAACGCCAATATATGGTTTCAGACGGCCTATAATCAATACAGGCCGTCTGAAAAAAAATATTGAAGGCAGCCCCTAGGGTGTTCGGACCATTCGATTTACGGGTGTATTTTGCCCCTGAAAACGCATCTGCTGCGTTAAAAAGCCTCGCAAGATGTCCAATCTTGCTGCGTTTTTGCCTGGCATCTGCATTTTCAGGAACAAAAATCCCCTCATAAACAAATTGTCCGGACACCCTAGGGCATCCTGCAACACCATGTTTTTGAAATATCACAAACAATCATTGCCGTTTGCGGGCAACTGCCCTACAATCAAACCATCCGAAACCCAGGCGGGAACCGATTATGCCGAACCTCCAAAAAATGCAGCACAGCACAGCCAAAGCCGCTGCCCTGCTCAAGCTCATCGCCCACCCCCACCGGCTGATGATTTTATGCCTGCTGCTTGAGAGCGAAAAAAACGTTACCGAGCTGGTTGAAGCGGTCGGCATCAACCAAACCGCCATCTCCAACCATCTGGCCAAGTTGCGCAGCGAGGGCGTGATTGAATTTACCCGCTACCACCGCGTGCTGCAATACCGCCTCACGTCGCCCGAAATCGAAGCCGTCATCGCCACCCTCAACGAGCTCTACCCCGCCGACTAACTGCATGCCGGCAGCCGCCGCACTTTGCCTGCAAAGCTTTCTTTAAGGCCGTCTGAAAGATTTGTTATCATACGGCCTTTCCCTTATCCGAACGCCGCATTATGAAAATCGCCACCTGGAACATCAATTCCCTCAATGTGCGCCTGCCGCACGTGCAAGACTGGCTTGCCAAAGAGCAGCCCGACATCCTCGCCCTGCAAGAGCTCAAGCTCGATCAAGACAAATACCCTGCCGCAGCCTTCCAATTAAGCGGTTGGCACACCGTGTGGAGCGGCCAGAAAACCTATAACGGCGTCGCCCTCATCAGCAAACAGCCGCCCGAAGAGGTGCACACCGGCCTGCCCGGCCTGCCCGACGACCCGCAGCGGCGCGTGATTGCCGCCACCATCAACGGCGTGCGCGTGGTGAATGTGTATTGCGTCAACGGCGAAGCGCTCGACAGCCCCAAATTTGACTACAAACGGCAATGGTTTGCCGCGCTCACCGACTTTATCCGCGACGAGCTGACCCGCCACGAAAAGCTGGTGCTGCTCGGCGACTTCAACATCGCTCCCGCCGATGCCGACTGCTACGACCCCGAAAAATGGCGCGAACAAATCCACTGCTCCAGCATCGAGCGCGGCTGGTTCCAAACGCTTTTGGGCTTGGGCTTAACCGACAGCCTGCGCCAAATCCACCCCGAAGGCGCGTTTTACACCTGGTGGGATTACCGCGGCGCCATGTTCCAACGCAAACTCGGCCTGCGCATCGACCACCTGCTGATTACCCCCGCGCTGACAGAAACCTTGCAAGATGTGCAGGTGGATTTGGAAGCCCGCGGCTGGGAGCGCCCCAGCGATCATGCGCCGGTATGGGCAAAATTCGATTAAACCCGCACGGTTAATGCAAAGGCCGTCTGAACGCTGTGTTTCAAGCTTTCAGACGGCCTTTTTCTGCCGATATATATTGACGGCACTTGCCCCCTCTTTATTTCCCCGCTTGCGATGATTGATTTGAGTTTGACTATAATAGCTGCCCATCATTTTACCCACCCTGCTTTCAGCGCCCAATCCATCGCCTGATAATACTTCGGCGCGCGCGCGGGCATGCCTAAGGTGTTGCGGTAAATCACGCGGTGGCGGTCGCTGTACCAATTGGGCACGATAATGTATTGATGGCGGATAACGCGGTCGAGCGCGCGGGCAGCGGCGGTGAGCTCTTCGCGGTTTTTAAAGCCGGCAAACTGCGGCAGCAGCGCTTCCACAGCCGGGTCGCACACGCCTGCCCAATTGCGGGTGCCGGGCGTTTTGGCGGATGCACAGCTGAAATAGTTAAACTGCTCGTTACCGGGGCTTTCGCTGTTGCCATACACCACAATGGTGAGGTCGTAATCAAAATCATTGAGCCGCTTCTGATACACGGCGGGGTCGGCCACGCGCACATTCAAGCGGATGCCGATTTTGGCCAAATCACGCTGCCATTTGGCGGTGATGCGCTCGTAAGTTTTGCTCGGCGACAGAAACTCCAACACCAGCGGCCTGCCGTTTTTATCTGCCAACACACCATTACGGTAGCGGTAGCCCGCCTGCTCCAACAGCGCGCGGGCTTTGAGCAGGTTGGGGCGCACGCCGGCCGCAGGGTCGATTTGCGGCGATTCGGTCACATTTTCGTCAAACACAGCGGCAGGCAGTTTGCTGCGGATGGTGTTCAACAGCGCCAGTTCCCTGCCCTGCGGCTTGCCGGCAGCGGCCATGCTGCTGTTGGTAAACAGGCTGTTGCTGCGCTGGTAAAGGCCGTGAAACAGGCGGCTGTTGACACTTTCAAAATCGAAACTTTCCACCAGCGCGCGCCGCACTAAAATATTGTTGAACGGCGCACGGCGCTGGTTCATCACAAAGCCTTGCAAACCGGCGGTATTGCCGTGCATCCATTCGTGTTTTTGCAGGCCGCGCTTTTCCAGATCACGCTCGGAATAAGCGCGCGCCCAATTGCGGGCAACGTTTTCCTGCACGAAATCATAGCGGCCGCCTTTGATACCTTCGATGCGCACGCTGTCGTCACGATAATAGCGAAAGCGCACGGTGTTGTAGTTATACATGCCCTTGCGGGCGGGCAGGTTTTGCGCCCAATAGTTTTGGTCGCGTGCAAATTCGCTCAAACGCCCGCCGTCGGCACGGGCAAAACGATACGGGCCCGAGCCGATGGGCAGCGCATTGGGCGCAGCGGCCAGCCCTTTCGGATAGCTTTTGCGCGAAAACACCGGCAGTTCGCCCAAAATCATGTGCAATTCGGCATTGCGCTGTTTGAAACGAAACACCACCGTGCGCGGCGCCGGGGTTTCCACTTTGGCTACATCCGCCCAGTAAAATTGATACATCGGCGCGGCGGCTTTGTCTTGCGTGAGCAGGCGGAACGAAGCGGCCACATCTTGCGCCAACACCGGATCGCCGTTGTGGAAACGTGCTTTGGGGTTGAGCCTGAACGTTACCGAGAGGCCGTCTGAAGCAAGCTGCACATCTTCGGCCAGCAAGCCATACATCGCAAACGGCTCATCGTCGCTTTTGACCATCAGCGTATCGAGCGTGAGCGCAGCAACACCCGCTTCATGATCCCCCTTGAGGGTAAACGGATTGAGCGTATCGAAACCGCCGGACACCGGCAGCGTCAGCGTGCCGCCCTTGGGGGCGTTCGGATTCACATAATCAAAATGGCGGAAATCTGCCGCATAGCGCGGCGGGTGCCCCAAACCCAAACCGTGGGCGGCGTGGGCCAATGCAGGCAAACACAGGCAAACAAGCAATAATTGTTTCATAGCAGCAATATAAAGAAGATTCCGCGCTTATTGTACGCAATATTGCCCGGGGCTTGCCAACAATTCAGAATGATTCGGATTTTTGTGATAAAACGCAGATGCAAGCACAAAAAATCTAAGTAATTCTGAATGGTCAGGACACCTTAGGCCGTCTGAAAACATTGTTTTCTATACCGAAACGCTGCTTTTTGCTATAATGCGCGGTTTCACAAATACGCAAAACCACTGCTAAGGAATTAAAAATGGGCTTTCTGCAAGGTAAAAAAATTCTGATTACCGGCATGATTTCCGAGCGTTCGATTGCTTACGGCATTGCCAAAGCATGCCGCGAACAGGGCGCCGAGCTTGCCTTTACTTATGTTGTCGACAAACTGGAAGAGCGCGTGCGCAAAATGGCCAAAGCGCTGGGCTCTGATTTGGTGTTCCGCTGCGATGTGCAAAGCGACGAAGAAATCGAACAGGCCTTTGCCGATTTGGCCAAACATTGGGACGGCCTCGACGGCCTGGTGCACTCTATCGGTTTTGCCCCGCGCGAAGCTTTGGGCGGCGATTTTCTCGACAGTATCAGCCGCGAAGCCTTTAAAGTGGCGCACGAAGTATCCGCCTACAGCCTGCCCGCGCTGGCCAAAGCCGCCCGCCCGATGATGCAAAACCGCAACGGCGCGATTTTGGCACTCTCTTATTTGGGCGCGGTGCGTGCGATTCCGAACTACAACGTAATGGGCATGGCCAAAGCCAGCCTCGAAGCCGGCATCCGCTTCACCGCCGCCTGCCTGGGCAAAGAAGGCATCCGCTGCAACGGCATTTCTGCCGGCCCCATCAAAACACTGGCCGCCTCCGGCATTGCCGACTTCAGCAAACTCTTGAGCCATGTGGCTTCGCACAACCCGCTGGCGCGCAACGTGACCATCGACGAAGTGGGCAACACCGCCGCCTTTCTGCTGTCAGACCTGGCCTCGGGCATCACCGGCGAAATCACTTATGTTGACGGCGGTTACAGCATCAATGCATTAAACGACGCCGAAGAAGAAGCGTAAATTCCACCCTCGGCAACTGCCCCGCAGGCCGTCTGAAACAGAACTGTAACCTTTTTACATCATACTGTTTTTTCAGACGGCCTTTTTCACGCATAAACGGAACTAAAGCCTTGTTTATGCATCAAACATACAAATCTTAACACCTGCCTGCATATCATTTACCCAAAAGCAGGTATGATGCGCCTCTACTTATTTCAGCCTAATCTTTTTAGATTAGTTATCATTTATTTAACACCATCAATAAAGGAAACATTATGTCTTTGAAACAGGAATTTAAAGAATTTATCATGCGCGGCAACGTTATCGATCTGGCGGTCGGTATGGTTGTCGGCACGGCCTTCAGCGGCATCGTCAAATCATTGGTAGACGATGTCATCATGCCCCCCATCGGCCTCTTGCTGGGCGGCGTAGATTTCTCCAACCTCTTTATCACCCTGAAAGACGGCACCCCCGCCGCAGGCGAAGCGGGCTATGCTTCATTGGCCGCCGCCCAAGCCGCCGGCGCCGTTACCGTGAATCTGGGTTTGTTTATCAACACCATCATCAGCTTCATCATCATCGCCGCCGCCATCTTTGCCGTGATTAAAGCCATCAGCAAACTGAAACGCGAAGAAGCACCCGAAGCAGCGGAAGAGCCGAGCGAAGAAGTGGTATTGCTGCGCGAAATCCGCGATTCGCTGAAAAAATAAATTCGGCTTGAAGCCAGCCGCTCATTGCATCACCAAGGCCGTCTGAAATCATTTTCAGACGGCCTTTACTATTTTTACCCCCACCCCGGCACATGCAGGCAATACGACATATTTTCCAATAAATTGAAAACATTATCCGTATTCGCCGACATATGATTTTGTTGTTTATCAATCATATATGGATAAACCACCTTACCTATTCACGAAAAAACACCTTGCTTTACATTTTCATTACCGCGTATATTATGTGGCAAGGCGGCACGGACTGCCACCGATTCTGCTCATACTTTGCAAAAGGAAAGCCATCATGTCCCACCCGTTTTTCAAACTCAGCGCCATCGCTGCATTAACCTTGGGTCTCGCCGCATGCGGTGGCGAGAAAGCCGCCGAAAGCGCCGCTGACGGCAGCCAGGCATCCGGCATGGGGGGGGGTAGCGCCACCCTGATCTACTGTTCAGAAGGCAGCCCTGCCGGCTTTGATCCGGCACAATATACCTCCGGCACCGATTTTGATGCCAGCTCCTATCCGATTTACAACGGCTTGGTAGAATTCAAACGCGGCGAAACCGAAATCCAACCGGCCTTGGCCGAAAGCTGGGACATCAGCGAAGACGGCAAAACCTATACTTTCCATTTGCGCCAAGGCGTGAAATTCGGCAAAACCGACTATTTCACTCCCACCCGCAATTTCAACGCCGATGATGTGGTTTTCACTTTAAAACGCCTCACCGACAAAGATTTTGATTTCAACAAAGCCTACCCGGCCGAATTCCCTTATGCCGCCGATATGGGGCTGCCTGATCTGATTGAATCTGTTGAAAAAGTAGACGACCACACCGTTAAAATCACCCTGAAAGAAGTAGAAGCGCCTTTTCTGCAAAACATCGCCATGCCGTTTGCCTATATCGACTCGGCTGAATATGCCGACCAATTGGTAAAAGCGGGCAAGGCCGCCGATATCAATACCAAACCGGTCGGCACCGGCCCGTTTGTGTTCAAGTCTTACTCTAAAGACACCCAAATCCGCTATACCAAAAACCCGGATTATTGGGATAAAGACAATATCCACATCGATAATCTGGTTTTTGCGATTACCAAAGATTCTGCCGTGCGCGCACAAAAAGTGCAGGCCGGCGAATGTAACGTAGCCGCCTATCCGAAACCCGCCGAAATCGAAGCGGCCAAAAAATCCGACAAAGTCAACGTGATGGACCAGCCCGGCTTCAACCTCGGCTATCTGGGCTATAACGTCGAGCACGGCAAACTGGGCGATTTGAAAGTGCGCCGGGCGCTGGATATGGCCATCAACAAAGATGCCATCATCAATGCCGTTTACCAAGGCGCCGGCATCAAAGCCACCAACCCGATGCCGCCCACCCAATGGGGCTACAACGACACCCTGAAAGATGCGCCTTACGATCCTGAGCAAGCCAAAGCGCTGCTGCAAGAAGCCGGCGTGCCTGAAAATCAGGAATTCAACCTCTGGTATATGCCGGTGCAACGCCCCTACAACCCCAATGCCAAGCTGATGGCCGAGATGGTGCAGGCCGATTGGGCGAAAGTGGGCATAAAAGCCAAGCTGGTTACCTATGAATGGGGCGAATACCTCAAACGCGCTCAAAAAGGCGAACCCGATGCCATTATTGTCGGCTGGACCGGCGACAACGGCGACCCCGACAACTGGCTCGGCACACTCTTGAGCTGCGAAGCGGTAGGCGGCAACAACTATTCGCGCTGGTGCAATCAAGACTTCGACAAACTGGTGGTCAACGGCAAACGCAACAACGACCACGACACGCGCGTGGCCGACTATGAACAAGCCCAGCTGATTTTTAAAGAGCAGCTGCCCTGGACCACCATGGCCCACTCTGTGGTTACCGTTTTCACCACCCCGAATGTGAAAGAATACAAAATCAGCCCGTTCGGCTCCGTGCGCTTTGACGGCGTAAAAGTGGAATAAGGCCGTCTGAACACCGCTGCCGGTGAATCATTCCATCGCAGCGGTGTTTTTTCGCTTTATTCGAGGCCGTCTGAAACGGTCTGTCTCCATTTTTGAAAGCTTTCATCCATGCTGATGTATGTTTTACGCCGAATTCTGATTCTGATACCCGTGTATCTCGGCCTCACCCTCTCCACATTCACCCTTATCCGGCTGGTACCGGGCGATGTGATCGAAGTGATGATGGGCGAGCGCATGGTCGACCCGGCCATGCACGCGCAAGCACTGCACCGCTTGGGTCTCGACAAACCGCTGCCGGTGCAATACTGGGATTACCTCACCAATATCCTGCAAGGCAACTTCGGCGAATCGTTCCGCACCCGCACCCCGGTGCTGGAAGATTTTTTTGCCCATTTTGTACCCACCATGGAGCTGGCTTTCTGCGCCATCATGATTGCCAGCATCATCGGCATCACCCTCGGCGTAATTGCCGCCCTGCGCCGCGGCTCGTGGCTCGACTACACTTTAATGTCGGGCGCACTCGCGGGCTATTCGATGCCGATTTACCTTTTGGGCCCGATTCTGACCGGCATTTTTGCCCATTATCTGGGCTGGCTGCCGGTATCCGGCGTGATTTCTGTGGCCAAATATCTCGATGTGCAGCCGCTTTACGGCTCGTGGCTGCTCGGCTCGCTGTTTTCCGGCCAGCCCGGTGCCTTTTGGGATGTGGTGAAACACTTTATCCTGCCGTCCATCGCCCTTTCCACCATTCCGCTGGCCATGATTGCACGCATGACCCGTTCGGCCATTCTGGAAGTATTGGGTGAAGACTACGTGCGTACCGCGCGCGCCAAAGGCCTGTCGCCCCACCGCGTGATTATGGTGCACGTGATGCGCAATGCGCTGATTACCGTGATTACCGTGGTCGGCCTGCAAGCGGCGGTATTATTGGCCGGCGCCATCCTCACTGAAACCATTTTCAGCTGGCCGGGCGTAGGCAGCTGGCTGCTCGACGGCTTTTTTACCCGCGATTATCCGATTGTGCAAAACGGCATTTTGCTGGTGGCCACCGCGCTGATGCTGATCAGCCTCTTGGTCGATATTTTATACGGCGTCATCAACCCGCGTATCCGCCATGCATCCTGAAACCGATAACAATAATACCCATTCAAAAAAGCAAGCTAACGCAGCTAGGTTATTTCTGCGAATGGGTATAACAGGGCAACAAACATGACCACTTCTTCTACCCCTCTGGCGGTTGGCACCGCCGTTGCACCGCCCGCTTCATGGCAGCTTTTCACCACCGCCTTTGCGCGCAACAAAGGCGCCGTGCTGGGTCTGCTCATCTTGCTGGCCATGGTATTCACGGCTCTGCTGGCGCCCCTGCTGGCGCCGCACGACCCCTATCAGCTGTTTACCGGCAAAGAGCAGCTGCCGCCTGTCTTTCTCGGCGGCGAAGCCGCTTTTCCGCTCGGCACCGACGATGCCGGCCGCGACACGCTTTCACGGGTGATTTACGGCGCGCGCTATTCGCTCTTTATCGGCTTGTGCGCCACCGGTCTTTCGATGATTGTCGGCGTTACCCTCGGCCTTTCCGCCGCTTTTTGGCCGAAGGTATGGGGCAAGGGCGTGATGCTGGTCAACGATATCCTGATGTCGTATCCCAGCCTGTTGCTGGCCATCATCATCGCCGCCATCCTCGGCCCCTCGATGACCAACACCATCATCACCATTGCGCTGGTCTGCCTGCCGCCATTTATCCGCCTCACCCGCGCAACCGCCATGGTGGAGCTGCAACGCGATTACTTTACCGCCTCCAAAGTGATGGGGGCGGGCACCTTGCGGCTGCTGTTTATTACCATTTTGCCCAACTGCATGGCGCCTCTGATTGTGCAGGCCACCATGATTTTTTCATCGGCCATTCTCGAAGCCGGCGCCATCGGCTTTCTCGGTTTCGGCGTGCAGCCGCCTGATGCCGAATGGGGCGCCATGCTCGGCACTGCGCGTCAATACATTCAAAGCAATGTGTGGCTGGCCATTTGGCCGGGCTTGGCGATTTTCCTGGCTGCCCTTTCCATCAACCTTACCGGCGACGGCCTGCGCGATGCCCTCGACCCGAAACTGAAGCAGGTGTCGTGATGGCTCAACCCGTATTGCTCGATATTGAAAATCTTTCGGTGACTTTCGGCCGCGGCGCACGTGCTTTCCGCGCGGTAGACGGCATTTCGCTCCAGCTCAAACAAGGCGGCGTGCTGGCGGTGGTGGGCGAATCAGGCTCCGGCAAATCAGTGACCATGATGGCGCTGATGGGGCTGTTGCCCGACTCTGCCGCCATCCGCGCCGATAAATTGGTGTTCGACGGGCGCGACCTGCAAACCATCAGCGCGCGCGACAAGCGCAAAATCATCGGTAAAGATATTTCGATGATTTTTCAAGATGCCATGACCAGCCTCAACCCCAGCTTTACCGTGCAGATGCAGATTGGCGAAGTATTGAAAACCCACCTGGGTCTGCGCGGGGCGGCGGTGAAACAGCGCATTCTCGAATTATTGGAATTGGTGGAAATTCCTGATGCCAAAAACCGGCTCAATGTTTATCCGCACCAGCTTTCAGGCGGCATGAGCCAACGTGTGATGATTGCCATGGCGCTGGCCTGCGAACCGAAACTACTGATTGCCGATGAGCCGACCACCGCGCTCGATGTAACCGTGCAGGCGCAGATTATGGATTTACTGCACCGCCTGCAACTTGAAAAACAGATGGCGATGGTGCTGATTACCCACGATTTGGGTTTGGTGGCCGAAAACGCCCGAGATGTAGCGGTGATGTATGCCGGACAGGTGGTGGAAACCAACACCGTGCCCGAAGTGTTTCAAACACCCGCCCATCCTTACACTGAAGCACTGCTACAGGCCATTCCCGAGCTTGCCGTCGGCCAAAGCCGCCTGCACAGCCTGCCCGGTGTGGTGCCGAGCCAATACGACCGCCCCACCGGCTGCCTGCTCTCACCGCGCTGCCCTTATCATGAAGCCCGCTGTGATGCCCCGCCGCCGTGGCAGCCCAGCGCCCACGGCTATGTGCGCTGCATCCATAGCAGCCTGCCCGTCCGCCAGATTTTCGGAGCAAAAGCATGAGCGACAACATCGTATTGAAAGCCGACAGCCTGCACCGCCACTACCCCGTATCGCTCGGCATCGGTAAAGGCCGTGCCGTGGTCAAAGCGCTCAACGGCATTTCATTTGAGCTGGCCGCCGGCAAAACACTGGCCGTGGTGGGCGAATCAGGCTGCGGCAAATCCACACTGGCACGCCAGCTGACGCTGATTGAAGCCCCTTCGGAAGGCGAACTGTTTATCAATCAGGCCGCCACCGCCCACCTGGGCAAACGCGCGCTCAAGCAGCTGCGTTCGGAAATCCAAATGGTGTTTCAAAACCCTTACGGCAGCCTCAACCCGCGCCAAACCGTCGCCTACCAGCTTACCGAGCCGCTCACCATCCACACCCGGCTATCCAAAGCCGAAAAACAGCAAAAAGTGCATGCCATGATGCAGCAGGTAGGCTTGCGCCCCGAGCATGCCGGCCGCTACCCGCATATGTTTTCAGGCGGCCAGCGCCAGCGCATCGCACTGGCGCGCGCCATGATGCTGAACCCGAAAATCGTGGTGGCCGACGAGCCCACTTCTGCCCTCGATGTATCGATTCAGGCGCAGGTATTGAATCTGTTTATGGATTTGCAAGACCAATACCACACCGCTTATGTTTTTATCTCGCACAACCTTTCAGTCGTGCGGCATGTCGCGGATGATGTGATGGTGATGTATCTGGGCCGCGCAGTAGAACACGGCCCGAAAGCAGCAATTTTCGAAAACCCGCAACATCCGTACACCCAAGCCCTGCTGGCCGCCGCACCGAGTGTTAACGGCCACAAAACCGATTTGCACCTCAAAGGCGAACTGCCCAGCCCGCTCAATCCGCCCGGCGGCTGCGCCCTGCACCAACGCTGCCCTTATGCCGCCGAACGTTGCGCACAGGAAGAGCCGGCATTGCGCGAATGGAAAGGCCGGCTGGTCGCCTGCCTGAGGCTGGAAGAAATCGCCGCTTGAATGGGTTATCGTCAAATATATAAAAAACAAAGAATCAAAAACAAAGAATCAAAAACAAAGGCCGTCTGAAAGCTGTTTCAGACGGCCTTAATATTTGCACACGCTCCCCATCAAGCCAAATGCTGTCGGAAAAAATCCATCGTGCGCTGCCATGAAAGTTTGGCCGCGGCTTCATCGTAGCGCGGGGTGGAATCGTTATGAAAACCGTGGTTGGTACCGGGATAATGATAGGCCTGATAAACTTTGCCGCCGGCTTTCAGTGCCGCTTCATATGCCGGCCAGCCTGCGTTTACCCGCTCATCGTGTTCGGCATAGTGCAGCATCAGCGGCGCGCGGATGGTCGGCACTTCTTCCAGCGGCGCCTGGCTGCCGTAATAAGGCACGGCGGCGGCTAAGTCGGGCAGACGGGCGGCCATCATATTGGAGACCCAACCGCCGAAGCAAAAGCCCACCACACCGACTTTGCCGTTGCAGTCGGGATGGTTTTTCAAATAACGGTAAGCGGCGGTAAAATCGGCCAGCATTTCATTGCGGTCGCGCTTGGCCTGCATTTCGCGGCCTGTATCGTCATCGCCGGGGTAACCGCCCAGAGGCGATAAGGCATCGGGCGCGAGTGTGATATAACCTTCGAGCGCCGCGCGGCGGCCGACATCGGCAATATAGGGGTTCAGACCACGGTTTTCGTGTACTACGATGATGCCGCCGACCTTGCCGTTCACATTGGCGACCTTGCCGTTCACATTGGCCGGACGGCTTAGCTGACCGCTGATTTTACCGCCGCCCTCGGGCGAATCGAAAGTGATGCTGCACGTTTGCAGACGGCGGTCGGCGGGCTGAATCTGAATGGCGCGCGCATAATCGGGCAGCAAAAAGCCTGCCAGCGCCGCCGCACCCACTCCGCCGACGGCATAGCGCGACAGTTGGGCCATAAAATCGCGGCGGCTGATGCGGCTGTGGGCGTAATCATCGTAAAGGTCGAATACTTCCTGCTTGATGTCTGCTTTTTTCAATTTGCTCATCCTGCCCTCCTTATGGCGTTTAAAAACACGCAGATATGGTGTCACCACAACTTTTTATAACAATATCTTCCGCCTGTGGCAAGCCGGAGGCCGTCTGAATGCCTATCCTGCCTGCACACAACATGCAGGAAAAAAAGGCGCCTATCTGCATAAAGGCCGTCTGAAAAACATCTAAAAAATGCTTCAGACGGCCTTTATGCCCGGTTATATTCATTCTGTCGGCCAGACACGGCTTCAACGCTAGGGTGTCCTGACCATTCAGAATGATTCAGATTTTTTGTGATAAAAGTGTAGATGCCAGGCAAAAAACGCAGCAAGTTTGGGCATCTTGCGAGGCTTTTTAACGCAGCAGATGTGCTTTTAGCGCCAAAAAGATGATGATTTATTTCATCAGCCCGGTTTCCTTGGCCACCTGTTCGATAACCTGCCTGAGCTGTTGCGCCGATTCTTGCACTGCGCCCAGCTCGTCGGCGGGCAAACGGTAATTAACGATGCGCTCTACGCCGCGGCTGTTGATCACCACCGGCACATTTAGCACCACATCACGCAAGCCGTATTCGCCCTGCAACAATACGCCCACCGGCAACACCGAATGCTCGTTGATGCCGATGGCACGGATAATGCGGAACACGCTGCCGGCAATGCCGTGGTTGGTGTTCATTTTGCGGTTGAAAATCTCCAGCCCCGCCTGTTTGGTTTGCGCCAGCAATTCGTTTTTGTCAAACAGCGGCAGGCCGTTGGCTTCGCAATAATCATCGAGGCTCTGCCCGGCCACCTGCACCGCGCTCCACGGAATCACGCTGTGGGCGCCGTGCTCGCCCCACACCATGCCGAAAATGTTTTTCGGGTCGAGGCCTACGCGCTCGGCGATGATTTTCATCAACCGCGCCGAATCAATCACACAGCCGGCGCTGATCACCTGCTGCGGTGTGAGCGAGGTATTGGCGATGATGAAATAAGCCAGAATATCGCAAGGATTGGTGACCACAATCACCACCGCACCGGGGGCATGGCGCGAAATTTTTTTGCCGATGTCTACCGCAATCGGCGCATTCACCGCGGCCAGCTCCAATCTGTCCTGCCCTTTTTTGATTTGCGCACCGGCGGTTACCACCACCACATCAGAGCCGGAAATATCGGGATAGTCGCCGGCAATGATGCGGGTGTTTTTGGCGAACGACAAGGCGCTCACATGGCTGAAATCCATCTGTTCACCTTCGCTGCGCTCGCGGTTTAAGTCTACAATCACCAGCTCGCGGCAATCGCCCATGCTGAGCAGATAATGGCAAACGCCCACGCCCACCGCGCCTGCGCCGATAATCGAAACCTTCATGGCCGCCTCCAAAATTGTTAACAATTATTCTTAAATACCATCATACACCCACAGGCCGTCTGAAATCAAAAATCCCCGCCGCACGGGCAGGGATTTTTGATTTCAGACGGCCTGTTATTGCAAACGCTGCGCCTCTTCGCGCACGGCATTTACCACATCGCTGCCAAACAGCGCATTGACATCGGTTTCGTCAAACACATATTTTTCATTGCAAAAATCGCAGTCGATTTCCACGCTGCCCTGCTCGGCCACCACTTCACCGATTTCCTGACCGCCCAACATCAACAGCATATCGCTCACTTTACCGCGTGAGCAGGTGCAGGCGAATTCGATGTTTTCCGGCTCAAACACGCGCGGCGGGGTTTCGTGAAACAAACGGTAAAGCACATGTTGCGCATCCAGCCCGGCCAATTCTGCGGCGGTTGCGGTTTGCGCCAGCGTGGCCACGTGGTTCCAAGCTTCGGCATCGATTTCTTCTTCAGGCAGGCGCTGCATCAGCAAACCGCCGACGGCCTCATCAGAAGCAGCCAGGGTAATGTGGGTATCGAGCTGCTCGGAGCGTTTCATATAGTTCATCAGCAATTCGGCGATGCTGCCGCCTTCAAGCGGCACCACGCCCTGCCACGGCTCGCCG
Source organism: Uruburuella testudinis (assembly GCF_022870865.1). NCBI lineage: Bacteria > Pseudomonadati > Pseudomonadota > Betaproteobacteria > Neisseriales > Neisseriaceae > Uruburuella > Uruburuella testudinis. The sequence continues at coordinate 578,146 of NZ_CP091508.1, read as the reverse complement.
TCTTGCGGTTGCAGCGTCAGCACGAAGACGCCGTTGTCGCCGAGCAGGTCGCGCAGGTTTTCATCATCTCCGATTTCAGCGTGTTCGTCCCAACGGGCGGTGGCGCGGCAGGTGTGTTCGGATGTGGCTTCCACCACCAGCATTTTCAGACGGCCCTGCCCCTGCACCTGCACAATCAGCGTGCCGTCGATTTTCAGGTTGCTGGAGAGCAGCGAGCCGGCCGCCAACAACTCGCCCAGGGCTTTGCGGATGGCGGCGGGATAGTGTTTGCGGCCGACGATGTGCTGCCACACTTCTTGCAGGCGCACATGCAGGCCGCGCACGGGCATATCGTCGAAAATAAAACGGGTGCGGCAATCGGCATGGCTGATGGCGGCGGCGGTATTTGTGGTCATAATGGTTCTTTCCGGATGATTCTGTGTTTTTAAGTTGAAGCTAATATGGTTACAGGCCGTCTGAAATCAAGAGGCCGTCTGAAGTGCGCTTGTGAAATGTAATTTGACTATCTGCCGCAATCACGATACGGTTTGGTTTTGTGCACCGATTGATTTTGCTTGAGGATAATTTATGTGCCAGCTTTTGGGCATGAACTGCAACACCCCCACCGACATTGTTTTCTCGTTTGAAGGTTTCCGCCTGCGCGGCGGCCTCACCGACCACCATGCCGACGGCTTCGGCATCGGTTTTTTTGAAGGCCGCGGCGTGCGCCTGTTTCACGACGACAAACCCAGCGCGCATTCGCCGGTGGCCGATTTAGTGCGCGCCTATCAGATCAAGTCGGAAAACGTGATTGCCCATATCCGCAAAGCCACGCAGGGGCAGACTTCGCTGGCCAACACCCATCCTTTTATGCGCGAAATGTGGGGCGAATACTGGCTGTTTGCCCACAACGGCCATCTGAAAAACTTTTTCCCCGCCCAAGGCGAATATTACCGCGCGGTGGGCAACACCGATTCGGAGCGGGCGTTTTGCTATATTTTGGAACAGCTGCGCCGGCGGTTTCGCGAAAAGCCCGACAACGACACGCTGTTTGACACCATCACCGCGCTTACCGCCGAAATCCGCAGCCACGGGCTGTTTAATTTTATGATGTCTAACGGTGATTTTCTGTTTGCCCACGCCAGCACGCTCTTATATTACATTGTCCGCAAAGCGCCTTTCGGCGAGGCCAAGCTGTTGGATGACGATGTGGCGATTGATTTTGCCGCCGTTACCACACCCGATGACAAAGTGGCGGTGATTGCCACGCTGCCGCTGACGGTTAACGAGCAATGGGCGCAATTGGCGGTGAATGAATTGGTAATGTTTGAAGGCGGCGATATCGTGCGGCGCAATCTTCCCGCAAACCCGGTATATATGAGCGCCGAAGAAGGGCTATCCATTGCCCGTGCGGCCGGCGTGTCGGTATAGGCCGTCTGAAAAACCGCTGCACACCGGCTCCGCGCCACCCATACAGCCATTGACAAAAGCCAGCGTACCAGGCGGCAAGCCGAAGACAAGTATGAGGTCGGTTGAATGGGCACTTCAGCGCCTTAGAGTATAATCCCAGGGTGTCCCGACCATTTGATTTACGGGTGCTTTTTGCCTCTGGAAACGCATCTGCTGCGTTAAAAAATTCTCGCAAGATACCTAATCTTGCTGCGTTTTTTGCCTGGCAGCTGCATTTTCAGAAACAAAAATCCCCTCATAAACGACACATCAGGAAACCCTAGCGAAACCAACCCTCTTCGCATTGAAGCCGGTCGGGTTATTTTAGTGAATGGGTATAACCCCATATACTATACGGAAATCATCCGTTTAAGTTACAATCAGCCATTCCCGCCACCGTTTAAGCCCATGCCATGAAATGCCCTTTCTGCCAAAACGCCAATACCCAGGTCACCGATTCGCGGCTCTTGGAAGAAACCAACAGCATCCGCCGCCGCCGCCGCTGCCCGGCCTGCGACCAGCGCTTCAGCACCTTTGAAACCGTTGAAATGCGCATGCCGCAAATTATCAAAAGCACCGGCGAACGGGTGTTGTTCAACCCGCTGAAGCTGCGCACCAGCCTCGAACGCGCCCTGCACAAACGCCCCATCGATGCAGAAGCCATTGACGACACCGTGGCGCTGATCGAGCAGCGCCTCTACCGGCTCGGCCATAAAGAAGTGCCTTCCCGGCTGGTGGGCGAAATGGCGATGGAAGCCTTAGCCGAAATCGACCAAGTAGCCTATGTGCGCTTTGCCTCGGTGTATAAAAGCTTTAACGACGTATCGGAATTCACCCAAGCCATCGCCACCCTGCCCAAAGAAGCCGAATAATCTCGCCCCGCACCATGCAGATTTGCTATACTGTTGCACCGATTACGTTATTTCAGCATCACACACGGAATTTAAAATGAAATACTACTCTGCATTTGCCCTCACCGCTGCCGCCCTTTTGAGTTTGAGCGCCTGCGGCCAACAAGCCGAAACTTCAGTGCCTGCCGACAGCAGCGCAGCCGCCGCATCCGCCCCCGCCGGCGATGCCTTGCAAACCCTGACCAGCAGCGACGGCAACATCCGTATTCTGGTTCAAGGCGGCCGGTTTGAAGAAGCCGACAAAAACACAGCCGCCCTGCCCGCCAACGTTAACGCCGACGAGCTGACCCTGCTGCAAAACGATAGCAGCCGCGACATCACTCTTTATGCCGTTAATCTGGGCGCCGCCAAAACCGATGCCAAAACCTATTTTGCCAACCTGAAAAGCGCGCTGGATGCTGCCGAAGGCCTGCAAGATGCACAATCGGGCGCCGCCACCACCACCCGCATGAATTACCGTTTTACCCAAACCGATGCCGACGGCAACACCCTGCGTGAAAACTGTATCGCCATTCATGAAACCAACATCTATAATGTATGCGCCAACAGCAGCACCGCCTCGCAAGAAGCACTCTCTGCCGTATTGAAAGATGTGAACCTGGTTAAATAAATCTTCGTATCAAAGGCCGTCTGAAATGTTTGACGCTACCGATATTCAAATGATGCAAAACGCCCTCGCCCTTGCCTGGCAAGGGCGTTTTTCGACATCGCCCAATCCGCGCGTGGGTTGCGTAATCGCCCGCGGCAGCCAAGTCGTGGGGCAGGGTTTCCACATTCAGGCAGGCGGCCCGCACGCCGAAGTGCACGCGCTGCGCCAAGCCGGTGCGTTGGCGCGCAGCGCAACCGCTTATGTCACGCTGGAGCCGTGCAGCCACTACGGCCGCACCCCGCCTTGTGCCAAAGGGTTGATTGAAGCCGGTGTTACCCGCGTGGTGGCCGCAATGACCGACCCCAACCCGCTGGTGGCAGGCAAAGGCTTGACCATGCTCGAAGCCGCCGGCATCGAGGTGCAAAGCGGCCTGCTTGAAAACGAAGCGCGCATGCTCAACCGCGGATTTTTGTCGCGCATCGAACGCGGCCGCCCGTTTGTCCGCCTCAAATGCGCCGCCAGCCTCGACGGCAAAACCGCGCTTTCAGACGGCCGCAGCCAATGGATTACCGGCGCCGAAGCCCGTGCCGATGTGCAGATACTGCGCGCCGAAAGCTGTGCCGTTATTACCGGCATCGGCACCGTGCTGGCCGACAACCCGCAGTTGAACGTGCGCGCCTTCCCCACTCTGCGCCAGCCCGCCCGCATCATTCTCGACAGCCGCCTGCAAACGCCGCTGCACAGTCATTTGGTGCAAGACGACAGCGCCCCGACTCTGATTGCCACGTTGGAAACCGACGAAGGCCGTCTGAACGCCTACCGCCGATATCCGCATATCAGTATCTTGAGGCCGTCTGAAAACCACGGCCGCATTGATTTGAATGATTTACTGCGGCAACTGGCCGAGCGCGGATACGGCGAAGTGCTGGTTGAAGCCGGCGCCAGGCTGGCCGGCGCATTTCTGGAAGCCGCTCTGGCAGATGAAATCGTGTTGTATCAGGCGCCGAAAATACTCGGCAACCAAGCCCGCGGGCTGTTTGCACTGCCGGAAAACCCTGCCGCATTAAATGAAACAAGTGCCTGGCAAACGGTTGCCGTGTCTGTTTTGGGCAATGATACCAAGTGGCTGATGCAGCCCGCTCGCGATATACGGTCTGAAAACGACATAAATGCATAAATAATTTGTTTTTAAAAGATATTTTACCTACAGTATCGCAGGTTACTACCGCTTTCAAAAGTTCCCCAACTACCGTACAGCCGCGATTCTGCGCGATAAAACATTACTGTTTGCTCTCTTTTTTGTAAATCTCTATGATGGTTTGCAAATATACGAACCTGAATGGTATCCGGCAGTCTGAGCTTACCAAAGCCGTTCAAACCATTATTACTTTAACTATCTTATTGAGAGCCGTCATGAAAGAGACAACGATTCAGAAATTTGCCGACAAAACCGCCAAAATCGGTATTGTCGGCTTGGGCTATGTAGGTTTACCGCTGATGCTGCGTTATGTAGACGTAGGCTATCCGGTGTTGGGCTTTGATATCGACGAGGGCAAAGTCAGCAAACTGAATCGGGGGGAAAGCTATATCGAGCATATTCCGACCGAAAAAATCGCTGCCGCCCGCAACAGCCTGTTTGAAGCCACCACCGATTTTTCACGCATCGCCGAAGTGGAAGCCGTGATTTTGTGCGTGCCCACCCCGCTCAACAAATACCGTGAGCCGGACATGAGCTATGTGATCAACACCACCGATGCCGTCAAACCGTATCTGCGCGCCGGCCAGGTGTTGTCGCTGGAATCCACCACCTACCCCGGCACCACCGAAGAGGAGCTGCTGCCCCGCTGCGAAGAAGGCGGCCTCAAAGTCGGCCAAGACATCTTCTTGGTTTACTCCCCGGAGCGTGAAGACCCGGGCAACCCCAATTTCGAAACCCGCACCATTCCCAAAGTGATTGGCGGCCATACCCCGGCCTGCCTGGAAGTGGGCGTGGCACTTTACCAACCGGCCATCGACAAAGTGGTGCCGGTCAGCTCCACCAAAGCAGCCGAGCTGACCAAACTGTTGGAAAACATTCACCGTGCCGTAAACATCGGCTTGGTCAATGAAATGAAAATTGTGGCCGATAAAATGGATATCGACATCCATGAAGTGATTGATGCCGCCGCCACCAAGCCTTTCGGCTTTGTGGCCTATTATCCCGGCCCCGGCTTGGGCGGCCACTGCATCCCGATTGATCCGTTTTATTTGACTTGGAAAGCACGTGAATACGGTGTCAACACCCGCTTTATCGAATTGGCCGGCGAAGTTAATTCACACATGCCCGACTATGTAATCGGCAAAATCAGCCTGGCTTTGAACGAGCACAAACGCGCCATCAAAAACAGCAAAATCCTGATTTTGGGCATCGCCTACAAGAAAAATGTCGACGACATGCGCGAAAGCCCTTCTGTTGAAGTGATGGATCGGCTGCATGCCTTAGGCGCCGACATTGCCTATTCAGACCCGCACGTACCGGTATTCCCGAAAATCGAAGGCCACCACTATTTCGATTTATCTAGCGAGCCGCTGACTGCCGAAAATATTGCCAAATTCGATTGCGTTGTCATCACCACCGATCACGACAAATTCGACTATGATTTGCTGAAACAGCATGCCAAGCTGATTATCGATACCCGCGGCCGCTTCCAGGGTAAAGATGCCAAAATCATCAAGGCTTGATACTTCTCCTGCCGTATGCCGGGGATATCCCGGTATGCGGCATTTCTGTATGGCGGAGAAAATTTGTTTTCAGACGGCCTGTTGGATGCGGCAGGCCGTCTGAAACCCATTCACAAAAGTAAACCCAACAAGGCAGCAAGGCGGGCCGACGTGGTTAGGTTATTTTTATGAATGGGCATGATGCCTGAGCAGCTTACTTTTTATGAGTATAAAAACGAATCACCATTTTCTTTCGAAAAGCACCGACATGCTTGCTTTGGAATTTTTTCATGAATGCTAACAAATTATTGGGTTATGCACTCGGTCCGCTGGGCAGCGCGGCGGCCGGTGCCATTTCTTTACCCTTGATTTCTTGGTATTTCAGCCCGGAAGATATCGGCCGGATTGTCTTGCTGCAAACGGTATCGGCGATGATTTTATTGGTGATGAGTTTAGGGCTGGATCAGGCCTATATCCGTGAATACCATGCCTCAGACAACAAACCCGCTTTATTTAAAACCATCACGGCCTTGCCGCTGCTGCTGTTAGCCGCTGTCTGCCTGGTGCTGCTGTTCAAGCTGGAACTGCCGGCGCAGTGGGTGCTTGAGCTGCCCGATGCATCACTCGGCCTGTTGTGCCTGATTTTTTTCTTCACAACCTTACTGGCACGTTATTTATCGGTTATTTTGCGGATGCAGGAAAGAGCCTACGCGTTTTCACTCAGCCAACTGATTCCCAAAATTCTGATTTTGGCTTTGATTTTGGCATATGTGTTATTCAGCCTGCCAAAAACCACTTTCAACCTGATTTTGGCGTATGCGCTGGCACAACTGCTGACGGTGGCCGTTTTGGTGCTGCAAACCCGCCATGAGCTGTCTAAAGCCGTCCGTGCGCCGTTCAGCTTGCCGCTTATGCAAGAAACTTTGCGCTACGGTTTGCCGCTCGCATTAGGCGGCCTCGCTTACTGGGGGCTGTCTGCTGTTGACCGCTTTCTGTTAAAACAACTCGCCGGCCTGAGTGAGCTCGGCATTTATTCGATGGCCGTCAGCTTTGGCGCCGTAGCTTTGATTTTCCAAAGCATTTTCTCCACCATTTGGGCTCCTATGGTGTTCAAATGGGTTAAAGAAGGCATTCATCTCAACAAAATAACCCATATCGTTGAAGCCATGCTGGCTTTGTGCACCGCCATTCTATGTTTGGTCGGGCTTTTTTCACCGCTTATCCCCATACTGCTGCCGCAAGAATATGCGCCGGTGCAATTTATTCTGCTTTCCAGTATTTTGTTTCCACTGTTCTACACGCTGACCGAAGTGACCGGTATCGGCATCAATGTCAGCAAGCGCACCTGGTTGATTACCGTTTTCGCACTATCGGCCTTGTTGTGCAATTTCGGCCTGCTGCATCTGTTGGTGCCTCATCTGGGGGCGCGGGGCGCGGCAATGGCAACCGCAATCTCATTCTGGCTCTTTTGTGTGATGAAAACTGAAGCTTCCAGCCGCCTGTGGCAGCCGCTTCCCAAAACCAAAATATACGGCACCACCTTTTTTTGTTTACTGTCCGGCCTTGCCTACACTTATTTGGGCAACAGCCGCAATTACTTTATTTTTGCAGTCATCTGGCTGGCCGTCATTATCTGGCTATGCATGCAGCATAAACAACATCTGGCCCATGCGGCCGCTGCCATTCAAGGCCGTCTGAAAAACAGATAAACCATGCTTTTTTAAATATATTTAGCGAGCAACCCGATTATGCACGTACTTATTCTGCCCTCTTGGTATCCGGAAACACCTGATGATGTAGACGGTATTTTTTTCCGCCAGCAGGCTCAGGCGCTGCAACGCTCTGGCTTGAAAGTCGGCGTTGTCGCGCCACTGTTCCGCTCCATGCGCGGCAAGCCGGAAACCATTCTGTCTGCCAATTATGGTTTTGATGATTATGTCGAACAAGATGTGCCGACTTATGTTTATCACAGCATGTATTTCTTCCCCCGTACACGCCTCGATCAACGCCGTTGGGTCAATGCCGGTAAGAAACTGTTCAAACGCTATGTTGCCAAACACGGCCGGCCGGATGTTTTACATGCCCACAGCATGAATCACGGCGGTATTCTGGCGCATGCCATTCATCAGCAAACCGGCATTCCCTACGTGATTACCGAACACAGCTCGACTTATGCCCGCAAATTGATACACGACTGGCAACGCCCCGGTATGCAGGCGGCCGCGGAAGCATGTGCCTCGCGCCTTGCCGTGAGCCATGAATTTTGCACCTTGCTCAAGCGGGAATATCAAGGGCTGGAATGGCAATACCTGCCCAACATTTTATCCGCGCCTTTTGAAGCACCGGTCAATCTCGCGGCCAAACCCGCCAACGATGTCTTTACTTTCTGCTCGGTTGCGCATTTGCAACCTAAAAAAGGCTTCGATATCTTACTGCCCGCTTTTGCCGAAGCCTTAAAAGCCCGCCCGCAGATGCAGCTCAAAATCGGCGGCACCGGCCCTGAAGCAGCCAAACTGCAACAATTGGCTGAAAATTTGAATTTGGGCGCCCCAGTCACATTTTTAGGCGGATTGAAAAATGACGAAGTGTTGGCATTAATGTATGCAAGCGATGCTTTTGTATTGGCAAGCCGCGTGGAAACGTTCGGCGTGGTGTTTATTGAAGCACTTTCCCAAGGCTTGCCGGTTATCGCCACCCGTTGCGGCGGCCCGGAAAGCATCGTTACCCCCGATAACGGCATACTCATTCCTACCGAAAACCCGCAGGCGCTGGCTGAAGCCTTGGTTCGGCTATACGACACACGCAGCCGCTATGCCGCCGCCGATTTAAGGCAGGCATGCCTGAATGAATTTGGCGAGCGCAGTATTGTGGATCAACTGACCCGGCAATATCGTGCAGCTGCCGCCCGCCACTCTGTTTAACAGGCCGAACGTGAAAATCAAAAGCTCAACCCTTTATCTGTTTCTAACCTACAGCATGCTGGTTTGCTACATGCTCGGCCCGACCCTGTCTTACAGAGTCGGCATCCCGCGCATTGATAACCCGATGACATTACTGTTTATTATATTGTCATGCATTGCTTTTCTGTTGGAGCGGAAAGACTTCCCTAAAAAAATTCTGAATGCACTGATTCCGCTGACCATCATGAGCGGCTGGAGTTTGCTGCATATTTTGATTTCACCGATGAGCGCAACCCTGTTTGCCGATCTGATGCTGTTTGCCATTTTGCCCGGCTATTTTTACATGCTCTATCTGGTCATCAGCCGGCATCCCGATCAATTAAGGTTTATTCGCACTTTTCTTTTGTGTTTCAGCTTTTTTATCACGGCTCCCGCAATTATCGAATTAACCACCGGCTTTCAATTTGTTTTTGGCGATGAAGCATTTTCTTTGGAAGCCGGCACTTTGAAAGGCCTTTTCTTCAACCCGAACAACCTGGCCACCACCACCCTGTGCATCACACCCGCCGTTTTGATTTTTTTCAACCTGATCGGGCGCGACAAAAAAAGCATGCTGACAGGTTGGGCATTGTTTATCTTATTGGGCGTTGTGATCTTTGCCAGCGCATCCCGCACCGCCATCATGGTTTACATCATGTTGTGGCTGCTGTTTTTGGTTTACCGCCAAAACGGGCTGACCACGCTTTTTACGCTGGGCGCCGCCGCGCTGGTGTTGAATATGATTCCATCTACCGCCATTCAGAATTTTTTATTATCGCTTAACGGCAATGAATTTCTGGAACGTTTTTCCTCACGGCTGTATCTGTTTTTATATGATTTAGGCAGCGACAACTCCGTTTCTTACCGCCAGGAAATCTACAATCATTTTTGGAACAACCCGCCTTTTCTGTATGCAGGATACGGGCCGCGGAATTTCCGTGATTATTTCAGCGGCCATTTGAGCGATAGTCTGGGTTTTACCAACCCGCACAGCTTTCTCATCGAACTTTATCTCGCTTTCGGCATTGTCGCCTTTTTGGGCTTTCTGGTTTACGTCAGCGTTTACCTCATCACGTGTGCGGGCGCCAAGCATTATTCTTCCAAAATCCGGTTTATCGCCGTATTCAGCATGCTGCTGTTTCTGGTTGCCGGCTTTATACCGTCAACCATTATGCGGCTGCCGTTTATCTGGCTGCCCAACTTTTTAATTTTTATCTATATCGTATGCAACAAACCTCAAAGCCACCATACTGGAGCCACCCCATGAAAATCATCCTCACCTCTTCCATGAGCGGCCTCGGCGGCACCGAAAACGCCACTTTCCGCTTGGGCAGACTATTACGCCAATATGATCACGATGTCGTGCTGGCTTCTTCAGACGGCCCGTTGATTGCAGAAGCCAAAAAATTGGGCATCCGCTGGCAGCCGATTGATTTTTACCAAGGCGGCACACTCGGATACATCAAAGGCATGATGGCCTATACCAAATTACTGAAAGCGGAAAAACCCGACATCGTGCATTGCCAGATGGCACGCATCGTACCCGCCTGCGCGATTGCTGCCAAAATCGCCTCGCCCAAAACCAAAGTGTTTTACCACGCGCGCGGTCTCGACCCGGAAACCTATCCGAAAATCGCCAAGCTGTTCGACAAACTGGGCGTATATATCATCGGCAACTGCAAACACGAACGGGAAAAACTGATTCGCTACGGCTTTCCCGCCAACCGCATCAGCTATACCTACAACGCCTTGCACAAACCTGATTACGTGCCTGAAAAAACCGAAAAAGATTATCTGATGCTGGGCACACTCTCACGCTTGGATAAAGTACGCGCCGTGCACCTGATGCTGCCCATTTTCAAAACCCTAATCGACCGCGGCCTGCCCGTGCGCCTGTCTGTCGCCGGTATCGGTGAAGAAATGGACAACCTGAAAGCTCAAGCCGCCGATTTGGGCATTGCCGACAAAGTCACTTTTTTGGGCGGCGTGCGGGATTTGACTGCTTATTTCAAAGAGGTGGATATTTTGGTAAACACGCCCAATTGTGCCGGCGACCACGGTGCAGGCGTCGGCAATAATATTCTTGAGGCCGGCCTCTACGACACCCCTGTCGTTACCTACGATATGGCGGGTATTTCCGAAATGGTGATTAACGGCCAAACCGGCTATTGCATTCCGTTGGGCAATGCCGATGAATTTGCCGATGCGGTAGAAGCGCTGGTGCACGACAAAGCCTTGCGCGAACGTTTGGGCAAAGCGCTGCATGCACATGTGGCCGCGTTGTGCTCCGATGAAGAAATCTACCGCACCACCATGGCCGCCTACCATATGTAAGCAGGAAGATAGCTGATGAAGATTACCATTGTCGCCCCCTATTGCTCGCTGCCGAGCGAACCGCATTTCAACCGTTTTTGGTATTTGGCCGAATTATTAAGCCGGTCGCATGATGTTTTACTGATTACCAGCAATTTCAAACATTACGACAAATCGTTCAGACGGCCTGAAGATGCCGAAGCCGCCTCAACAGGCCGTCTGAAAGTCAAGTTGATGCGGGAAAGCGGTTATGCGAAAAACGTCTCGTTCGCGCGCGTCAAAAGTCATGACGTATTCGTCAAAGATTTCGAACGCTGGCTGGAGGCTTGCCAACCCGGCGAACAAGACGTAGTTTTTTCCGCTTATCCCCTAATTGCGACCAATATTCTGCTCGGCAAACACAAATCACGTTTGGGCTATAAACTGATTATCGATGTACAGGATGTGTGGCCGGAATCGTTTTCATCGGTGGTGCCGGTATTGAAAAAAATCCCCCACAACCTGCTGCCGTTTGCCGCCCGCGCCAACCGTGCCTACCGTTATGCCGACGGTTTGGTAGCGGTATCGCAAACCTATCTCGACCGCGCACACGAAGCCAATCCCGAGGCGCCCGGCGAAGTGGTGTATATCGGTGCCGACTTTGAAACGCTGGAGCAGGTAACCGCCAAAACCTTTTCAGACGGCATCACACACCTGTTTTATTTGGGTACATTAAGCTTCAGCTACGATGTAGAAACCGTATGCAAAGGCGTGCAAAAGCTACTCGACAGCGGCGAAAAGATTGCATTACACATTATGGGCGGCGGCCCCGATTTGGAAAAGCTGCGGGCTTATGCCAACGAATCGATTATTTTTTACGGCTATGTGCCGTATGCCGAGATGATGGCCATCGCCAAAGGCTGCGATATTGCCGTCAATCCGATTCATTCCTACGCCATGCAGTCGATTACCAACAAACTCTCCGATTATATGGCCTTGCAGAAACCGATTTTAAACAGCCAAGTCAATGACGAAGTGGCCGAAGTGCTCACCCTGCTGCCGCATGCAAACTACCGTTCGGGCGATGTCGACAGCTTTGTTGCCGCTGCCCGGAAAATCCTGCGGCATCAAAACGACCCCGTGCAGTCGCAAGAAATCGTGCACCGCTTCAAGCGCGATGTGGCTTATCAAAAAATCGTCGCCCTGATTGAGAAACTTGCCCATGAATGACTTGTTGAAACGCTTATTGGATATCCTGGCCTCGGCAGCGGGGCTGATTGTATTGTCGCCGGTATTTCTGCTGCTGATTTACCTGATCCGCAAAAACCTCGGCGCACCGGTATTCTTTACCCAAACCCGCCCGGGCAAAGACGGCAAACCGTTTAAGATGATTAAATTCCGCTCCATGCGCGATGCGGTCGATGCCGGCGGCAACTCCCTGCCCGACAGTGAGCGCCTGACCCCTTTCGGCCAAAAGCTGCGTGCTACCAGCCTCGACGAGCTGCCGGAATTGTGGAACGTATTGAAAGGCGACATGAGCCTGGTCGGCCCCCGCCCCTTATTGATGCAATACCTGCCGCTTTACAACGACTTTCAGCGCCGCCGCAATGAAGTCAAACCCGGCATTACCGGCTGGGCGCAGGTCAATGGCCGCAATGCCATCTCGTGGAACCAAAAATTCGAATATGATGTTTGGTATGTAGACAACCGCAGCCTATGGCTGGATATGAAAATCTTATTTTTAACCGTAAAAAAAGTATTTGTGCGCGAAGGCATTTCGGCACAGGGTGATGCCACCATGCCCTTCTTCACAGGAAACGATGACCATGAAAAAAAATAATATTCTGATTTTATCTGCCGGCCGCCGCGTGGAGCTGGTGCAAGACTTCCAAACCGAGGCCGCCAAGTTTTCAGACGGCATCCGCATTTATTGCACCGATTTAAACCCGAAAATGTCTTCCGCCTGCCAAGTGGCCGACGGCGCGTTTGCCGTGCCCCGAATCAGTGCGGAAAACTATATTGACAGTATTTTTCAACTTGCCGACGAACAAAACATCGGTTTGATTGTTCCAACCATCGACACCGAATTATTGAAGCTGGCCGAAGCGCGCAGCCGTTTTGAAGCGGCGGGCACCCATATTATCGTGTCGGGCAGCGACCTAATCCGGCAATGCCGCGACAAGCGTGATTCGGTTGCCCTGTTTGCCCGCTACGGCATTGAAGCGCCGAAAATCTACGCGCCCGACGACATCGAATTTCCGTGTTTTGCCAAGCCCTACGACGGCAGCCGCGGCATCGGCGCCCAAGCAGTTAACAGTGCGGAAGAATTGACCGACGAGCTGAAAAACGACCCCAAAATGATGTTTTGCCAGCTGATCGACATTCAAAACACCTTCAAAGAATTTACCGTTGATATGTATTACGACCGTGAAGGCCGTCTGAAATGCGCCGTGCCGCGCGAACGTTTGGAAGTGCGCTCCGGCGAAGTGAGCAAAGGCGCCACCCGCCGCGGCTGGCTGTATGACTTTTTAACTGAAAAACTGGCCGTGCTCGAATCAGCACGCGGCTGCATCACCGCCCAGTTTTTCTACCGCGAAGAGAGCCACACCGTTTACGGCGTGGAAATCAACCCCCGCTTCGGCGGCGGCTTCCCGCTCACTTACGCGGCAGGTGCGCATTACCCGGGCTGGCTGATTCGCGAATACCTCTATAGTGAAAACATTCCCTGCTTCGACGAATGGGAAAACGATTTGATTATGCTGCGTTACGACGCCAAAGTATTGGTGCGCGGATGAGCCTGAACATTAACGCCGCCGACAGCGTGATTGTGTTTGACCTCGACGATACGCTGTATTCGGAATTCGACTATAAAGTATCCGGCATCCACGCCGTGTGTGCGCAGCTTGCCGAGCTGTATCCGCAATACAGCGCTACAGATTTGCTGGCGCTGCTGGATACACACAAAAGCGACTGGCTCGACCGTTTGTGCCGTCATTGCGGGCTGAACGATGCCGAAAAAGCCTCGCTGCTGTGGCATTACCGCCTGCACCGGCCTGCCATCCGCCCCTATATGCCGTCTGAAAACCTGAGCGCCTTAATCCAACGCTTTGCCGCCAGCGCATTGATTTCAGACGGCCGCAGCCTGACTCAGCACTTGAAACTGAAGGCCTTGGGTTTGAGCGGTTGTTTTGACCACATCTTGATTTCAGAAGCCTTTGCCTCCGAAAAGCCGCAACCGGAGCGGTTTGACTTTATCCGCAAACAGTATCCCGGCAAAACATGGATTTATATCGGCGACAACATCAAAAAAGATTTTGTCACCCCCAACAATCAAGGCTGGCTCACCATCGGCCTGAAAGCTTCGGCCAACAACATCCATCAGCACGATGCCGCCGACTTTCCCGCCACCCACCAGCCCCGCTGCTGGATAAACGATTTAACCGAAATAAAGGATTTGCTATGTTGAATACTTCATTATCGCCTTGGCCGAGTTTCACCCAGGAAGAAGCCGATGCCGTATCGCGTGTTTTGCTGTCCAACAAAGTCAACTACTGGACCGGCAGCGAATGCCGCGAGTTTGAAAAAGAGTTTGCCGCCTTTGCCGGCACCGAATACGCGGTGGCATTGGGCAACGGCACGCTGGCGCTGGATGTGGCGCTCAAAGCCATGGGCATCGGTGCCGGCGATGATGTGATTGTGACCTCGCGCACCTTCCTCGCTTCGGCCTCATCCATCGTGACCGCCGGCGCCAACCCGGTGTTTGCCGATGTTGATTTAAACAGCCAAAACATCAGCGCCGAAACCATTCAGACGGCCTTAACGCCGAATACCAAAGCCATTATCGTGGTGCATCTGGCCGGCATGCCGGCTGAAATGGATGCCATCATGGCCTTGGCCGACCAACACAAACTGTGGGTGATTGAAGACTGCGCCCAAGCACACGGTGCCAAATACAAAGGCCGTCCGGTCGGCTCCATCGGCCACGTCGGCGCCTGGTCGTTCTGTCAAGACAAAATCATGACCACCGGCGGCGAAGGCGGCATGGTCACCACCAACGATAAAGCTTTGTGGGAAAAAATGTGGTCGTATAAAGACCACGGCAAAAGCTACGATGCCGTCTACAACCGCCCCCACCCGCCCGGCTTCCGCTGGCTGCATGAAAGCTTCGGCACCAACTGGCGCATGATGGAAATGCAGGCGGTTATCGGCCGCATCCAGTTGCAGCGCATGCCGGCATGGACCGCCAAACGCCAAGCCAACGCCGCCAAACTCGAAGCCGCCATGAAGCCGTTTGCCGCCATCCGGTTGGTTGAGGTGCCCGATGATATCGAGCACGCGCAATACAAATTTTACGCCTTTGTGAAACCGGAAAACCTGCAAGCAGGCTGGACGCGCGACCGCATCGTCAACGAGCTCAATGCTTTAAACGTGCCCTGTTTTCAAGGCAGCTGCTCGGAAGTGTATTTGGAAAAAGCCTTCGACAACACGCCCTGGCGGCCGAAAACCCGCCTGCCCAATGCCGTTACCCTCGGTGATACCAGCCTGATGTTTTTGGTGCACCCCACGCTGACCGACAGCGAAATGGATTTCTGCTGCCGGCACATCCAAGCCGTTTTAACCCGGGCCACCGCCTGATTTTACTCAGAAATACCGACCATGATTTTGGAAACCCTGCTTGCCCTGCCCCGCAACGTCAAAAAAACCTTTTTCGTGATTCACGATATCTTGGTGATTTTTGCGGCCTTTTGGTTTACCCAAAGCCTGAAGGCCAGCTATTCGCAAGAATGGTTCAGCAGCGCCAACTGGCTGGCATTTGCCGCCACCGCCGGCCTGACCATCCTGCTGTTTGTGCGCCTGGGCCTGTATCGCGCCGTCACCCGCTACGTCAGCACCAAAGTGCTCACCACCGCGGTGTTGGGCAGTATGATTTCGGCGCTGCTGTTTTTCATCAGCGTGCTGATTTTTGAGCAACGCCTGCGCCTGGCATTGCCGGTGGCTTATTTTCTGATGCTGGTGGTGCTGATTGCCGGCTCGCGCGTTATGTTGCGCACCCTGCTCAGCGGCCGCCAAACCCAGCAGATGACTCCCGTGATTATTTACGGTGCCGGCCAATCCGGCCGCCAGCTGCTGGAAGCCATCAAACAGGTCAGCGAATACCATGCCATCGCTTTTGTTGACGACAACCCCAAAATCCAGCGCACGGTTATCTATGATCTGCCGGTACACAGGCCGTCTGAAATCGGCGCCTTAATCCAGCGCTACGGCGTCGAAAAAATCCTGCTGGCCATTCCCAGCGCCAACAGCGAAGAGCGTAAAACCCTGCTTCAGCGGCTGGAGCCTTATCCGTGCGAAGTATTGGCCATCCCCGGTATGAAAGATTTGGTCGACGGCAAAATCAACGTCAGCTCGCTGAAAAAAATTTCCGTGGTCGATTTGCTCGGCCGCGACCCGGTGGCGCCGCGCCCGGAGCTGATGGGCGCCGACATCAACGCCAAAGTGGTGATGGTAACCGGTGCCGGCGGCTCCATCGGCTCAGAATTGTGCCGCCAGATTATCCGCCAACAGCCCGCCAAGCTGATTTTATTTGAATTGTCTGAATTTTCTTTATACAGCATCGATAAAGAATTGCGCGAATACCAGGCCGAAAACGGCATGAACATTGAAATTTTGCCGCTGCTGGGTTCCGTGCAGCACCGCAGACGCCTGTTCAGCGTGATGCAGGCTTACGGCGTACAAACGGTTTATCATGCCGCCGCTTACAAACATGTGCCGATGGTCGAATTCAACACCATCGAAGGTGTGCGCAACAATATATACGGCACCCTGTTTTGCGCCCAAGCCGCCATCGAAGCAGCCGTGGAAACCTTTGTGCTGATTTCTACCGACAAAGCCGTGCGCCCCACCAACACCATGGGCGCCAGCAAGCGCATGGCCGAGTTGGTTTTGCAGGCGCTGGCCGCCGAGCCCGGCCAAACCACCCGCTTTTGCATGGTGCGTTTCGGCAATGTGTTGGGCTCGTCCGGCTCCGTAGTGCCGGTGTTTGAAAAACAAATTGCCGCCGGCGGCCCGGTCACCCTCACCCATGCAGAAATTACCCGCTATTTTATGACCATTCCCGAAGCCGCACAGCTCGTGATTCAGGCCGGTGCCATGGGCAAAGGCGGCGATGTGTTTGTGCTCGATATGGGCGAATCGGTCAGAATCATTGATTTGGCGAAACAAATGATCCGTCTGAGCGGTCTGGAAATAAAAGATGAGGCGCATCCCGATGGCGATATCGCCATCGAAGTAACCGGCCTGCGCCCCGGCGAAAAACTGTATGAAGAATTATTAATCGGCGATGCGGTGGAACATACCACTCATCCCCGCATTATGACCGCCAACGAAGTGATGCTGCCGTGGGTAACACTTTCTGACATACTCGAACGGATGGATCAGGCCTGCCGCCAGTCAAACCAAATGACATTGCGCCAACTGCTGCAAGAAGCGCCTACAGGCTTCAACCCGAAAGACGATATCTGCGATTTGGTTTGGCAACAAACCCATCAGGCCGTCTGAAACCTTTCAGACGGCATTTGAAAGACCAAGAAGGATCATTTGCGTGAACATAAAACAACTGACCGTTATCGGCTTTTCACTGCTGGCACTGACCGCAGGTTGTACCGTTATCCCCGGCTCAGGTTTGCCGACCAAAAACAAAACCGTTGTCTATCACGAAAATGACAGCGCCGACAGCACGCTCGACAGCCGCGTCAACCTCTACCCCATCACCCTGAGCCTGGTAGAAAGCATGCGCCAGCCGCCGCGCTTTGCCCAAAACAACAACGCACTGAACGCCCAAAAAGCCGGCTACCGCTACCGCGTCGGCAGCGGCGACGTACTCAACATCGCCGTGTGGGCGCATGCCGATTTGAACACACCCGCCCCCACCAGCAGCATCAACCCGCAAAGCCGCCAAGTGAGCAACGGCATTTGGGTAGACGAAGCCGGCTATCTGTTTTACCCGCTGGCCGGCAAAATGCTGGTGCGCGGCAAAACCCTGCCCGAAGTGCAAAACATGCTCACAGGCCGTCTGAAACGCTACATCAAAAACCCGCAGGTTTCCGTTAACGTTACCGAATTCCGCTCGCAGCGCGTGACCGTATCCGGCGCCGTCGGGCAGGCCGGCCAATTACCGATTACCAACATCCCGGTTACCCTGCTCGATGCCATCGACCTGGCCGGCGGTGTGGCCGAAAATGCCGACACCCGCCACATCAAGTGGACCCATAACGGTGTCGACAGCACCATTTCCCTGCAAGACATCCTCCAATACGGCGACCTTTCGCAAAACCATCTGCTCAGCCACGGCGACATCGTCTATGTGCCCACCACCGAAAACAGCAAAGTTTATGTTATGGGCGAAGTCGGCCGGCAATCCGCCCTGCGCATGGGCAACCACGGCCTGACCCTCACACAAGCCTTAGGCGACACCGGCGGCATGAGCCAGGCGATGGCAGATGCCAGCGGCGTCTTCGTTATCCGCAACGCCCCGGCCGATCACGAGAAACCGATCCACGTCTACCAGCTCAACCTGAAAGATGCCACCGCTTATGCGCTGGGCAACCAATTCCGCCTACAGCCTGAAGACGTGGTGTATATCACCGCCGCCCCGGTTACCCGCTGGAACCGCGTGATATCGCAGCTGACCAATTCCATTTCCAATGTCAATGCTTTGGATGACACCTTCCAATAACCCGGCAGGCAAGCTCATGTATCAAAATATTCTGATTGTGTGCGTCGGCAACATCTGCCGCTCCCCCACCGGCGAGCGGCTGCTGCAAAGCAAGCTGCCGAAGCTCAACGTCAGCTCGGCCGGCATCCGCGCGCTGGCCGGCCGCGATGCTGATTTTCAGGCCATTAAAACCGCACTGAATCACGGCACCATCGTGGCCGGCCATACCGCCCGCCAACTTACCGCCGAAATGTGCCGGCAAGCCGACCTGATTTTGGTGATGGAGCCCGGCCACATCGATGCCGTAGCCGATATTCTGCCTGCCGCCCGCAGCAAAACCATGCTGTTCGGGCAATGGCTGCCGCGCAAAAGCATTCCCGATCCATTCCGCCAGAGTGAAGAAGTATTTGAAGCCGTTTATCTGCAACTGGAAGAGGCCGCCGCCCAATGGGCTGCCAAGCTCGCCAAACAATCTTAACGCGCTTGCATAGCGTGGCATGAAGAAAGAAGTGATACAACTAGCAAGGCGGCAAACCGAAACCGTACCGCCAAGCGCCCGACCGGTTGGCTGAGCACTTCAGCGCCTTACTTAGGACACCCCAAGGGTGTCCGGACAATTTGTTTATGAGGAGATTTTTGCCCCTGAAAATGCAGATGCCAGGCAAAAAACGCAGCAAGATTGGACATCTTGCGAGGCTTTTTAACGCAGCAGATGCGTTTTCAGGGGCAAAAAGCACCCGTAAATCGAATTGTCCGGACACCCTAGCAAAACCGGTTCGCTTCGGGCTCAGGCGGGCCAACGCGATTAGGTTGTTTTTGTGAATAAACAAACCCAATCCGCACCGAAACCTTATTTTGATATAGAGAGTTAAAACCTTATGGCAAAACAGTATCCTACCCCCACTCAAAACAACGACGGCGGCGGAGAAATCGATTTAGGCCAACAGCTCCGCAACCTGCTCGACCACAAATACCCGATTGCCCTGGCCATTCTGCTCGGCGGCTTGGCCGGCGCAGCCTACAGCCTGACCAGCACACCGGTATACCGCGCCAACGGCATGCTGGAAATCGAAACCAAGCAAAACCAGATTCTCACCGAAATCAACAGCCTCTTCACCAGCGAGCCTTCGCCTTCAGAAGCCGAAATCGAATTGGTGCAATCGCGCCTGGTGGTGGGCAAAACCGTTGACGATTTGCAGCTCGACCAAGTTATCGTGCCCAAATATTTTCCGCTTATCGGCAATATGCTGCACAACCTGAGCAGTGATGTCGACCCCGAATTAACCCTGCAAACCTTTGAAGTGCAGCAAGAATGGCTCAACAAGCCGATTATCCTCACCGCCCTCAACAATAAAAGCTACAGCCTCGAGCTGCCCGACGATTCCCACATCGAAGGCCAGGTGGGGCAGCCGCTGAAAATCAACCCGAACACCACCATTCAGGTCAACCAGATTCTGGCAGACGACGGCCAGCAATTCGTGTTGGTAAAAAACTCCAAACTCAGCGCCATCGCACAAGTCAATCAAAATTTATCGGTGATGAGCAAAGGCAAAACCAGCCCGATTATCAACTTGGGCTATACCGGCACCGATCCGGAAAAAATCAGCCTGATTCTCAACAGCATCATCGATAATTACGTCAGCCAAAACCGCGACCGCGATGTTCAGATGGCTGCCAACGGCCTGGCTTTTATCAGCGAAGAGCTGCCGCGCCTGAAAAACGCGCTGGAAGATGCCGAAAACCGCCTCAACGAATACCGCACCCGCAGCGGCTCGCTGGATATTCCGGTTGAAGCAAAAGGCGCGCTTGAAAGCCTGATCGACATCGAAAGCCAAATCACCACCCTGCGCACCGAAGAAGCCGGCCTGGCCGAACTCTACACCCGCGAGCACCCCTCCTATAAAGCCGTGCTGGATAAATTAGCCGTGCTCGAGCGTGCCAAAAACCGAATTAACCGCCAAATCGCCGACCTGCCCAACACCCAGCAGGAAGTCATCCGCCTCACCCGCGATGTCGAAACCAACCAAACCACCTATATGCAGCTGTTGGGCAAACAGCAAGAATTAAACATTATGAAAGCCAGCGCACAAGGCAACGTGCGCGTGGTCGACCATGCCGTTACCGCAGAAGAACCGGTGGCGCCGCGCAAAAAAATGATTACCCTCTTGGCCGCGCTGACCGCCGGCACACTGGCGGCAGCCTGGTATCTGCTGCGCTCAGCCACCCGCCCGCGCATCAATGACCCGCAAGAAATCGAAGCCATGGGGCTGAATGTGAGCGCCATCGTGCCGCTTTCTCCCAACCAGCAAAAGCAAGACAATATGCGCCGCAAGCTGAAATCCGCCACCGCCCCGGCCTGGCTGCTGGCCGCCGAAGAGCCGGCCGATATGGCCATCGAAGCCATCCGCTCGCTGCGCACCAATCTTTATTTCTCGATTATGGAAGCGGCCAACAAAGTGCTGATGATTACCGGCGCCACCCCCGAGGCCGGCAAATCATTTATTTCCGCCAATCTGGCTGCGGTGATGGCCCAGTCAGACAAAAAAGTGCTGCTGATTGATTGCGACATGCGCCGCGGCTACTTGAACCGCCTGTTCGGCACACAAGCCGAACAAGGGCTGGCGGATATCCTGTCCGGCAAACTTGCTCCCGCCCAAGCCATCCAGCCTACCCCCATCGCCAACCTGAGCCTGATCAGCCACGGCAGCCAACACGACAACCCCTCCGAGCTGCTGATGGATCACAAACTGCACACCTTAATCGAATGGGCCAGGCAGCAGTTTGACTATGTGATTCTGGATACACCGCCGATATTGTCCGTCACCGATGCCAGCATCATCGGACAGCAGGCCGACTCATCGCTGATGGTGGTACACCAAAATAAAACCACCCCGCGCGAGCTAGACAGCAGCCTCACCCGCCTGACACAAAGCAACATCCACATCAACGGCGTGGTATTCAACGGCATGGCCCGCAATGCGCAAGATGCTTACCATTATTACGCCTACGCCAAATACAGCCGTAAAAAACAATCTTAATGCATCGCATTAAAAAGGCCGTCTGAAACGTTTCAGACGGCCTAAATATTACAAAACGTGGGTTCAGGACAAGAAAATGCCAAGAAGAGCAGCCTATGGATAGCGCACTGCTGTTTGTATCAAAATAAAAAACACAAGAAGACCAAGGTGTCATGATGTGTCGTTTATAGAGGGATTTTTGTTCCTGAAAATGCAGGTGCAAGGCAAAAAGCGCAACAGATGTATTTTCACGGGCAACATACACCCCTAAATCGAATGGTCAAAGCGCCCCAGCAGCATCGCATCGCCATAACTGAAAAACCGGTATTGCTGCGCCACCGCATGCCGGTATACAGCTTGAATATGTGCCGTGCCGGAAAACGCACTCACCAGCATCAGCAAAGTAGACTTGGGCAAATGAAAATTGGTAATCAGCCGGTCAACCACACGAAAACGGTAGCCCGGCGTAATAAAGATATCGGTGTCGCCGCAACCGGCTTTCAGACGGCCTGTTTCACGGGCGGCCGACTCTAACGCGCGCATCGATGTTGTGCCTACCGCCCACACTTTATTGCCGCGCTGCTGTGCCGCTTCCACCGCCGCCACCGTGGCATCCGGCACCTCAAACCATTCGCTGTGCATTTGGTGCTCGGCAATATTTTCCACCCGCACCGGCTGAAAAGTGCCTGCGCCCACATGCAGCGTGACCTCGGCACAATGCACACCCTTGGCCTGCAATTGCGCCAACAAATCATCGGTAAAGTGCAGCCCGGCCGTGGGCGCCGCCACCGCCCCCTGATGCTTGGCATAAACTGTTTGATAACGGCTGTCGTCGCTGTCATCGGCCGAGCGCTCGATATAGGGCGGCAACGGCAGATGGCCGTTTTGTGCCAAAATTTCATATACCGTCTGCCCGCCTTCAAAGCGCAAGCAAAACAATTCGCCGGCACGCTCGAGCATCACCGCCTCAACCCCGCCTTCAAACACCAGCCGGGTGCCCGGTTTTGGTGATTTCGACGACCGGATATGCGCCAATGCCGTATCCGCATCCAACACCCGCTCCACCAGCGCCTCGATTTTACCGCCGCTGGCTTTCTGACCAAACAGGCGCGCTTTCATCACTTTGGTATTGTTAAACACCAACACATCACCCGCAGCCACCCAATCCGGCAAGGCCGAAAAAACTTCATCACGCAACGGTGCATTCGGAAGCGCCGCCAACAAACGGCTGCTGCCGCGCACCGCCGGCGGATATTGGGCAATCAGCGCTTCGGGCAGCTCAAAATCAAAATCAGAAATATGCATTTAATATCACCAACACAAAATATTTATCCAGCCCGCCATTATACGCGGATTCTTTTTTCAGACGGCCTAAAATCAAAATAATACCCGGCCGGCAGCATGCCCGATACTGTATCTGCAAAAAATGCCTCTGCGTTTATCTGCACCTTAAAAATACTTTCGCGCTTCAGCAAGATGGCATTTCCCGCCAAATCCTTTAGAATAAATACTCTCGGGCATAAAAGCCCTTTTTCTTAAAAAAAACGAAACAGCTTTTTCTCTGCCAAAACCGCCTTTTTTTGATATTTTACTAGACATTTAACGGCAAGTTAGCGAAAATGCACCATTATTATGACCCTGTTAACCATAAGAAATTGTATTCATTCCCGCTCATGACCCGGCATTCTTTTTCCCCTTTTACACCGCAGCTTGCGGTATTCAGGCCGGGTGCCTGACGGCGCAGACATCCCGGCAGCCGTTTATCCGCTGCCGGCGCATACCTTACCAAAAGGAACCAATATGGACTTACGCAAACTCAAAAAACTGATCGACTTAGTTGAAGAATCAGGCATCGCCGAGATCGAAGTAACCGAAGGCGAAGAAAAAGTGCGCATTACCCGCTCTACCGTATCGCAACAACCGATTTATGCCGCCCCGGCACCGCAAATGATGGCCGCTCCGGCAGCCGCAGCACCCGCTGCCGCTCCGGCAGCCGCCGCTGTGGCCGCACAAGATTTCAGCCAAGCGCAAAAATCGCCGATGGTCGGCACTTTCTACCGCGCCCCCAGCCCCAGCGCGCCGGTATTTGTCGAAGTCGGCCAAAGCGTTAAGGCCGGCGACACCTTGTGCATCATCGAAGCCATGAAGCTGATGAACGAAATCGAAGCCGAAAAATCAGGCGTGGTCAAAGAAATTTTGGTTGAAAACGGCCAACCGGTCGAATACGGCGAACCGCTGTTTATTATTGAATAATACCCACTCACAAAAATAACCTAACGGCGTTGGATCACCTTGTCGTACTCTAGTACTAGTTGTAACGTCTTCGGCTCGCCGCCTTGTTAGCTTACTTTTGTGAATGGGTGTTAAGTGTGTTCAGACGGCCGGCCAAACTGCACAGGCCGTCTGAAACCGGTCAGAACTCAAGCCCACTACGGCTGCAAAAGCATTCTGAAAGAACCCTATGTTAGAAAAAGTCTTGATTGCCAACCGCGGCGAAATTGCCTTACGCATCTTGCGCGCCTGCCGCGAAATGGGCATTGCCACCGTTGCCGTGCATTCCGAAGCCGACAACGACAGCCTGCATGTAAAGCTGGCCGATGAATCTGTGTGCATCGGCCCCGCCGCCTCCGCCCAAAGCTACCTCAACGTACCCGCCATCATCGCTGCTGCCGAAGTGACCGGCGCCGATGCCATCCACCCGGGCTACGGCTTTTTGGCAGAAAACGCCAGTTTTGCCGACCAGGTAGAACAATCCGGCTTCACCTTTATCGGCCCCCGCGCCGACACCATCCGCCTGATGGGCGACAAGGTTTCTGCCAAGCATGCCATGATTGCCGCCGGCGTGCCTTGTGTGCCCGGTTCCGACGGCGCCCTGCCTGATGACAGCGCTGAAATCATGCGCATTGCCGATGAAGTCGGCTTTCCGGTCATCATCAAAGCCTCAGGCGGCGGCGGCGGCCGCGGCATGCGTGTGGTTGAGAAAAAAGAAGACCTCATCCGCTCGGTGGAAATGACCAAAACCGAAGCCGGCGCCGCTTTCGGCAACCCGATGGTTTACATGGAACGCTATCTGCAAAAACCGCGCCATGTCGAAATCCAAGTATTGGCCGACGAACACGGCAACGCCATCTACCTGGGCGAACGCGACTGCTCCATGCAGCGCCGTCACCAGAAAGTTATCGAAGAAGCCCCCGCCCCCGGCATCACCGAAGCCGAACGCGAGCAAATCGGCCAAGCCTGTGTAGATGCCTGCAAACGCATCGGCTACCGCGGCGCCGGTACATTTGAATTTTTGTATGAAAACGGCGAATTTTTCTTTATTGAAATGAACACTCGCGTACAGGTAGAACACCCGGTTACCGAGCTGATCAGCGGTGTAGACATCGTACAGGAGCAAATCCGCGTTGCCGGCGGCCTGCCGCTGCAATACACGCAGGCAGACATCCGCCTCGAAGGCCATGCTTTCGAATGCCGCATCAACGCCGAAGACCCCTACAATTTCATTCCCAGTCCCGGCCTGATTACCAGCTGCCACCTGCCCGGCGGCCTCGGTGTACGTGTCGACAGCCACATTTACCAAGGCTACCGCATTCCGCCCAACTACGACAGCCTGATCGGCAAAATCTGCGTACACGGCAAAACCCGCGAGCAAGCCATGGCCAAAATGCGTGTCGCACTGGCCGAGCTGGCCGTGACCGGCATCAAAACCAACACTGCCCTGCACCGTGATTTGTTTACCGACCCCGGCTTCAGCCAAGGCGGCGTCAGCATCCACTATTTGGAAAAATGGCTGGAAGCACGCAAAGCCGCTCAAGCAGAATAAACATGCCGCAATCACAGGCCGTCTGAAAGCATGAGTTTTCAGACGGCCTTTTTAAACCTTGCACTATCCGTTAAAATCAACAAACTACGACATACCGAAACGTATCCGCCCCACATACCATGCCGTCTGAAACCCTTTCAGACGGCCTTCACAAAAGAAAGACACCATGGCCTACCAACAAACCACCATTGCCGTCAACGACCATATCGCCGAGCCGCTGTCGGATGCCCTGATGGAACACGGCGCACTTTCCGCCGCCATTGAAGATGCCTATGCCGGCACCGCCAACGAACAAGCCATTTTTGGCGAACCGGGCATGCCGGCCGAACAAATCTGGCAGCAAAGCAAAGTGATTGCATTGTTTGACGAACAAGCCGATATCGAAGCCATCATCGGCACAGCGGCACAGCAGTGCGGCATCGACATGCCCGTCTACGAAACCGACCGCCTGCCCGAACAAGACTGGGTGCGGCTCACACAATCCCAATTCGACCCGATTAAAATTTCCGACCGCCTGTGGATTACCCCCTCTTGGCACGATGTGCCCGATGCCGGCGCAGTCAACCTGAAACTCGACCCCGGCCTGGCCTTCGGCACCGGCAGCCACCCCACCACCCATTTGTGCCTGCAATGGCTCGACAACCATCTACAAGGCGGCGAAGCGCTGCTGGATTACGGCTGCGGCTCCGGCATCCTCGCCATCGCGGCGCTGAAACTGGGTGCCGGCAGCGCCGCCGGTGTAGACATCGACGAACAAGCCATCCGCGCCAGCAAAGACAACGCCGCACAAAACGAAGTTGCCGCACAATTTTACCTGCCCGACGCCCTGCCCGAACAACAGTTTGATGTCGTGGTCGCCAATATTCTCGCCAACCCGTTGCGCATGCTCGGCGACATGCTGGCCGGGCGCACCAAACCGGGCGGGCGCATCGTGCTTTCCGGCATTTTAGAAGAACAGGTGGAAGAAATGAGCACCATCTACAGCCAATGGTTTGACTTGGCCGCACCGCAACTGGATAACGGCTGGGCCTGCTTGAGCGGCGTCAAACGCTAGGGTGTCCGGACAATTTGTTTATGAGGGGATTTTTGTTCCTGAAAATGCAGATGCCGGGCAAAAAACGCAGCAAGATTGGACATCTTGCGAGACTTTTTAACGCAGCAGATGCGTTTTCAGGGATAAAATCCGCTCATAAACGACATTCAGTCAGCGTAGCAGCTGTATTTTTAACCCCGTCGGGCAAAAATACAGTTGCTACGCGGCTCCCTCTGCGGGGGAGCGTTGGAGAGTCGGCGGCAAACCGCAGGTTTGCTTCATCACGTATTCCACCATCCCCATCATTTTCAGACGGCCTATTCCTGCCCTCTCGCCAACACCTCGGCATACTCCGGGCAATCTTCTCTGTGCGCACCGCTCAGATAACCGGCACTCATCAAAAAATCATTTTTGGGTTTCAGACGGCCTAACCCTTATTTAAGCCTCGCGGCTTGCGCCCTCTCCCTAACCCTCTCCCACAGGAGAGGGAACTCGGTTGCCGTTATGTTTGCCGTTGCACGTTTGGGGCGGCGTTTGTTTTTATGGCCAATCTCACCACTTCAGCAACCTAGGGTATTCTGACCATTCAGAATGATTCAGATTTTTTGTGATAAAAGTGCTGATGCCAGGTAAAAAACGCAGCAAGATTGAACATCTTGCGAGGCTTTTTAACGCAGCAGATGCGTTTTCAGGGGCAAAATACACCCGTAAATCGAATTGTCCGGACACCCTAGAGGCACGATCGGCATAACGCCATCAAATCAGGAAAACAAGGCCGTCTGAAACCGCACTTTGCAAAACGGTTTTCAGACGGCCTCAAGCAAAAAGCTCCGGATTTCCGGAGCTTTTTTATCGGTCTGATAAGGTTTTATTCTTCTTCGACCACCGCAGGGGCGGGGGCGGAACGGACATCGTTGCTTTTGCCTTTATGTTTCAACACAGCGCGGTCAAGCTTGTCCATCAATACATCTATCGCCGCATACATATCCGACTCAACCGCTTCAACATGCAAATCTTTGCCCACCAGATGCACATCGGCCTCTGCTTTTTTGTTAACTTTTTCCACCGAAAGGGTAACGGTCACAGAAATCACATTGTCTGTATGGCGGTTGATGCGCTCCAACTTGGCGGCAACATGTTTTTTGACGGCTTCAGTTACATCGAAATTCAAACCGGTAATTTTCAGGTTCATGATTTACTCCTTCGGTTGGGGTTTCGGGCTGTTAGGGCATCCTAGGCAGCCCCGGTCAATATTGCCGCCGCCCGGCTCAAGGCTTGCGCTGATGCGCCGGCGGAATATGCAGGGCTTCGCGGTATTTGGCCACCGTCCGGCGGGCGATGTCGATGCCCTGCTGTTTCAACAATTTGCTCAATGCTTCATCAGAATAAGGTTTTTGCTTGTTCTCCGCTGCAACCAATTGCGCCATCACGGCTTTGACCGCACTTTGGCTGGCGCCCTCGCCATCCTCGGTGGCAACGGCCTGTGTGAAGAAATAGCGTAACGCAAACACGCCGCGCGGGCAAGACAAATATTTATGGTTCACCGCCCGCGATACGGTGCTTTCGGCCACACCCAATTCGGCGGCGGCATCTTTCAACAGCATGGGGCTCAGGCCGATTTCGCCGAATACAAAAAAATCTTCTTGCCGCTCAACAATATATTCGGCCAAACGCAATACGGTGCTTTTGCGGTGGGCGAGGCTGTCGATTTTTTGCCGGGCTTCGATTAATTTTTCTTTCCAAACCTTATCCACACCCTCTGCGGCCTCGAGCATGGTGCAGTATTCGCGGTTCAGGCGTATTTTCGGCCAGGCGGATTCATTGCCGCTCACTACCCATCCTTCTTTGCCCTCCCGCACCCATACATCGGGCTGCACATACGCCGTCGGCTCGGCCGAAACAAAACCGTAAGCAGGATAAGGATTTAAACCGGCAATCAAATCAAGGGCCGTCTGAATGGTTTCGGTGCTGTCTTGCGGCAGTGCTTTTTTAAATTTGCCGATATTTTGCTGGCGGCTTTTGCCCAATTGGTCGAGAAACAGGTTGACAATGCGGGCGGCACAATTGCGTGGCGGCGATGCGGGCAGGCGCTGCAATTGCAACAACAGTGATTCGCGCAAATCGGCAGCGCCCACGCCGGGCGGATCGAAGGTGTGCAGCTGGTCGAGCGCTTCTTGCAGGCTGTCTTCTTCCAACATCCATTCCAGCGGCGTGTGGTCAATAATATCGCTGAAGCTGTCGGTTAAATAGCCTTGTTCGTCGAGGAAATCAATCAGAATGTGCACTCGCGCGGCTTCGCTGTCGCTCAAAGGATGTTCGCATACCTGTTTGTGCAAAAAAGCGTTGAAATCGTCTTCTTCGGCCAGTGTCGCCCAAATGTCTTCCGCGTCCTCGCCACTCAAGCGGTTTGCTTTACCGATATCGGCGGAAAGCTGCGGCCCGCTGCCCTCTTCTTCGCTGTCGGGGCGCTCCAATAAAGGGTTATCCTGCAACCATTCTTCCACTTCCTGCTCCAGCTCCAAACCGGACATCTGCAAAATACGCAAAGATTGTTGCAGACTCTGGTTCAGCTGCTGGGTTTGTTTCAGTTTTAGCTGGAAAGTTTGGCTCATGGCAAAGGCTTGATAAAGGCTTAATAGTCGAAGTTTTCGCCCAGATACACGGCGCGGACCTGTTCGTCGTTAACCAGCTCTTCGGGATGGCCGGATGCCAATACGGTGCCGTCGCTGATGATATAGGCCCGGTCGCAGATGCGTAGGGTTTCGCGAACATTGTGATCGGTAATCAACACGCCGATGCCGCGGCTTTTGAGAAATTCGATGATTTTTTGAATGTCGATGACGGCCAGCGGATCCACCCCGGCAAACGGCTCGTCAAGCAAGATGAAGCGCGGTTTCATCGCCAATACGCGGGCGATTTCCACACGGCGGCGCTCACCGCCCGAAAGTGACGGTGCGGGATTGTTGCGCAGGCGCTCGATGTTCAAGTCTGCCAATAATTTATCCAGCTCTTCATTCATCCGGTTTTTGGCTGTGCCGCTGATTTCGAGAATGGCACGGATATTTTGCTCCACCGTCATCTTGCGGAAAATCGAGGCTTCCTGCGGCAAATAGCCCAAGCCCAAGCGGGCGCGCTCATGTATCGGCAAATGGCGGATTTCGTTACCGTCTAATTCCACGCTGCCGTTATCTGCGGCAATCAGGCCCACGATCATATAAAAGCTGGTGGTTTTGCCGGCACCGTTGGGGCCGAGCAGCCCCACCACTTCGCCGCTTTCAATCTCCAGCGAGAAATTTTTGACCACTTGGCGCTTTTTGAAGCTTTTTTGCAGATTTTGAACATTTAAACGGCTGCGTTGGATATCCATATGCATTCACTCTGATGATATATGCTTGCTATTGTAGTCTGTTTTAAGGCCGTCTGAAACGTTATCTTTTCAGACGGCCTTTGGTTTGACAGCCTTGCGGTATCTGAAACGGCCGTCTGAAAATACTGGCTCTCAAAGGCCGGCTGTTTACTGATTCGGCTGAATCACCACGGTAACCCGCTTGCCGCTTCTGCCGCCCGCTGCTTTGCTGCCGCTGACGGTATACACTTCGGTGCGGGTGTTGTAAACAATGCTGGCGCCTTCGGCACGGTCGCCGCCGCGCTGCACTTTGGCGTTGCCGGTCAGCTTCACCACGCCGGTGGCCGATGAATATTCAACCTGGTTGGCCTGCCCCGCTACGGTGCCTTTGTTGCCGTCGAGCGTTTGGCTGAAGCGCACAGGGCTGCCATTGGCGTTCATCAGCTGCTGTCCGTTGTTGTCGCGGGATACGCGCACGCTGCCGGCACGGATATTGAGTGTGCCCTGTTTGATAATCACATTGCCGCTGAAAGTGGTGACTTGATTGGCCTGATCCAACGAGCCTTGATCGGCCTCGATTTCAATCGGCTTGCTGCGGTCACTCTCCAGCGCTGCCGCCGGAACAGCTGCGGCTATCAACACGGCACAAAAAGCGGTTTTAAGGGTTTTGCGGGTCATAAATAATGGCTTTCACTCGTGAAGGTAAATTCAACAAACCTTGTTTGTGGTCATAAGTCAAACCGTTGGCCGTGCCGTGTGATTGGCCGTATTGGTAAACCACCGGCTCATCGGTTTGGGCAATTTCGGTTTGGGTATCCACCATCAGGCTGCCGGTTTTTAAAACACCTGCCGGGCGCCGGGCATCGGCATTTTTGGTCAACACCACATTTTTTTCAAACCACACTTTGCGGTTATCGGTGTTGTAGCGGGCTTCTTCGCTGCTAACGTCATACAGCAGGCTGCCTTTGTCGTAAAGCGACAACTGCGGCTGCGAAAAATAAACATCATCGCTTTTCGGCAGCTGCCAGGCGCTCTGGGCGCTCAGGTTTTCTTTCAGACGGCCGCTCTCATCAAACCGCTTGCCGTCAATACCGTTCATGGCATACTGCGGCTCTTTGGGATTGAGCACCACTTCTTCAACGTCGACTTCGCTGATGCGCCCCAGCCATGCACTCAACCCGCCCAAGCAGGCAGCAAGCACCAGCGGAAACAACCAGCCGTAACGCCATTTTTTCATCATTTGACATACTCGTTTAAAGCAGGCTCCAACGTGCCTTGCGCCTGCATAATCAAATCGCACAACTCGCGCACTGCGCCTTTGCCGGCGCTTTTCCGGGTCACATACGCAGCATGCTTCAGGGTAAATTCGTGAGCCTCAGGCACCGCCACCGGCAGGCCGCAACGCACCATCACCGGCAAATCCACCACATCATCGCCGATAAAAGCGCATTCATGCTCAGCCACTCCGGCTTTTTCACGCAAATCGGCATAGGCGGCTTTTTTATCATGAATGCCTTTGTAATAATATTGAATGCCCAACTGCTGCACGCGGATACCCACCGAAGGTGCATCACGGCCGGTAATAATCGCTGTTTGCACGCCGCTGTTTTGCAGCATTTTCAAACCGTGACCGTCCAGCGTGTGAAAAGATTTAATCTCTTCCCCGTTATCGCGGATATAAATATGGCCGTCGGTCAGCACGCCGTCAACATCCATAATCAACAGCTTGATTTTGGCGGCTCGGGTTTGGATTTCCGGGGAACAGGTTGGCATGAATAATTTTCTTTCTGGCTTGAGTGGTTTCAGACGGCCTTGTCTTTTATTTTAACATGCTTGAAGTGAAAGAAGCCGTTTAGATAGCATAAGGGCAGGTAAACCGCCGTCAGACAATGCGCGCTTTCAGCAAATCGTGCATATTCAAAGCCCCGATCAATCTGTTGTCGTTATCGGTGACCAATAAGCCGTTGACATGGTTTTGCTGCATATGTTTCAACGCTTCTGTGGCCAATTTTCCAGCATCAATGGTTTTCGGATTATTGTGCATGATATGGTCAACCGCCAGGCCCGAAAAATTATCGCGCTCCTGAAACAGGCGGCGCAAATCGCCATCGGTAAACACGCCTTTCAGGCAACCTGACTGATCGGTTACCGCCAACATGCCCAAGCCTTTTTCGCTCATGCGTATAATCGCATCTTTCAGTAACGTGCCGGAAACCACCGCCGGTAATTCGTCGCCCGCATGCATCACATCTTCAACACGCAACAACAGGCGCTTACCCAAACTTCCCGCCGGATGGCTCAAAGCAAAATCATTCAAAGTAAATGAACGCGCCCGCAACAATACTACGGCCAATGCATCGCCCAAGCCCATAACGGCCGTTGTGCTGGAAGTAGGCGCCAAACCCAACGGACATGCTTCTTTCGACACTGCAGCCGTGATGTGGATATCAGCATGCCGCGCCATCGTAGATGTGGCTTTCGAGGTAATGCAAATCAGCGTAACCGCCTTACGCTTCAATGCCGGGATAATAACCGTTACCTCTTCATTTTCACCTGAATTAGAAATAGCAATCACCACATCACCGTCTACAATCATACCCAAATCGCCATGCGCCGCTTCAGCCGGGTGTACGAAAAATGCCGGTGTGCCGGTAGATGCCATGGTAGCGGCCATTTTCCGGCCGATATGCCCGGATTTTCCCATTCCCATAATCACCACCCGCCCGGTGCACTCCAGCAGAGCCTCAGCAGCTTGCACAAAGTGTTCGTTTAAAGATGCGGCTATTTCATCCAAAGCTTGGGATTCAATATGTAAAACATCTCTTGCCCACGCTAAATACTGCTTGCTATTTGCCATGATTGGTTCCTGTGAAGACTACCCAAAGCCCTGATTTCGGGGTAGGATGGTGTTTCAACACTAATAAAGGGTTTCAGAGATGACTATTTTATCGGACGTTAAAGCATTAGGCCAACAAATCTGGCTTGATAACCTTTCACGCTCGCTGATTCAAAGCGGCGAGTTGGCAGAGATGTTGCAGCAAGGGGTATGCGGCGTAACCTCCAATCCCGCCATTTTCCAAAAAGCTTTTGCCGGCGATGCACTGTATGCCGACGAGATTGCCCACCTCAAACAGCAAAACCTGTCGCCCAAGCAGCGTTACGAAACGCTCGCCATTGCCGATGTGCAGGCCGCTTGCGATGTATGCCTGCCCGAATTTGAAAGCACCGGCGGCAAAACCGGCTTTGTCAGCCTGGAAGTAGCGCCCGACCTTTCTCAAGACACCGAAGGCACGGTTGCCGAAGCCAAACGGCTGCATGCGGCCATCAACCGCCCGAATGTATTAATCAAAGTGCCCACCACCGATGCCGGTGTTGCCGCTTTGGAACAATTGGTTGAAGCCGGCATCAGCATCAACCTGACCCTGCTGTTTTCCCGCAAACAAACGCTGAAAGCCTATGAAGCTTATACTAAAGGCATTAAGGCGCGTTTGGCCGCAAGCAAACCGGTCGACCATATTCAGGTTGTGGCCAGCTTCTTTCTCTCCCGCATCGACAGCGCGCTTGATGCCACCCTGCCCGAGCACCTGCAAGGCAAAACCGCTATTGCCCTGGCCAAAGCCGCCTATCTCGACTGGGAAGCCTTTTTCGGCGGCGAGCACTTCACTCAGCTTGCTGCGCAGGGCGCCAACCGGATGCAATTATTGTGGGCCTCTACCGGTGTTAAAAACCCGGCTTACCCCGATACGCTGTATGTAGACAGCCTGATCGGCGCACAAACCGTTAACACCGTACCCGATGCCACCTTGAAAGCCTTTATCGATCACGGCACGGCCAAAGCCACGCTGACCGACAATACTGATGAAGCGCTGGCGCAACTGGCCGAAGCAGAAAAAGCGGGCATTGATTTGGAAGCATTGGCCGTCCGCTTACAAGAAGACGGCTTGAAGCAGTTTGAAGATGCTTTCAACAAACTGCTGGCACCCTTAGCCTGATAAGGGCTGAAGCAAAAAAGGCATGTATTCCAACATGCCTTTTTTTGTTTCAGACGGCCTCATGTATGATGATCGTCATGGCCGTCTGAAACGCACTTACCATACCGCCAATTTATAAAAGCAAGAGCCGAAGGCAGTGCAGATACCGTTAAATTCAAATAAATTGACTACAGAAAACTGGGCAAAAATCATTCATGCGCACGAGCAAGGTTACCGCGCAGCACCTTGCAAAGCAAAGGCCGTCTGAAACATTTCTGTTTCAGACGGCCTTTTTAGACAACAATCACTTACGCGCCATATACTTTCAAGCGCACATCCAGCGGTGAGAATGTTTTCTCGCCGGCCGCTGCTTCAATGCCGCCGAACACCATTTGCGCGCGCAAACGCCATGAAGCAGGGATATCCCATTCTGCCGCCACTGCATTGTCGATCAACGGGTTATAGTGTTGCAGGTTGGCGCCGATACCGGCCTCAGCCAGTGTGGTCCACACCGCATATTGGTGCATGGCATCGGTATGTTCGCTCCACACCGGAAAGTTATCGGCATAAGTGGGGAACTGCTCTTGCAGGTTTTTCACCACTTCTTGATCTTCAAAAAACATCACTGAGCCGGCAGCCGCTTTAAACATCGCCAGTTTTTCGGCTGTGGGCGCAAATTTATCGGCCGGCACAATCGCCCGCAGCGCATCTTCGGCAAACTGCCATAATTTTTCATGCTCAGCACCAAACAAAACCACCACGCGGGTTGATTGCGAATTAAACGATGAAGGTGTGTGCAGCACCGCATGTTCCACAATTTTTGCCACTTCCTCATTCGCCAGCGGCAGATTTTTATTCAACGCATAAACAGAGCGGCGCTTTTCAGCCACTTTTTGAACATCTTGATAAGCCATTTTTCATTTCCTTTATGAAAGCAACACAGAGAAATACACCCTAGGGTGTCCTGACCATTCATATATCATCATCTTTTTAACGCAGCAGATGCGTTTTGGGGAGTGAAAAGCACCATAAATCAAATGGTCAGGATACCCTTCGGGGAAACACCGTTATGATAAAGCATTTCCCCGCCCAAGCAGTCAGCCCGCTTTATGAAATTTATTGTCCAGCGCCCAAGCGCCGCCGCCGGCCGCAGCAATATAGATAAAGATAAAGCTGAACAAGGCCGCCGCTTCACCGCCGTTTAAAAGCGGCAGCAGCACGGTGCTGCCCGAAGCATGCGCCGTAAAATAGGCTACCGCCATCATGCCGGAAAGAATAAATGCCACCGGGCGGGTAAACAAACCGATCAGCAGCAGCAGGCCGCCGAAAAATTCCAACACGCCGGCAAAACCGTAAAGCGAGAAAAGCTGCAAACCGTCAAACATTTCCACATGCGGCAAGGCAAACAGCTTGGCAGAGCCGTGTAACATAAACATATAAGCCGCTGCGATACGCAAAACAGACAGCAATATCGGTTGATAGCGGGATAAAGCATTCATAATAAAAATCCTGTTGATGTGTGTGGTTAAGATGCTGTGCAGTATAGCCCTTCCCTTTTCATTGATATATACTCATTTTATTAAACAACCATTTCCCAACAGGAAAACATGGACACCTTACTCAGCCTGAAAGTGTTTCGCGAAGTGGTGCAGCAAGGCAGCTTCACCCGTGCCGCCGACAAGCTCGGCATTTCCAACGCCATGGCCAGCAAACACGTAAGCCATCTTGAAAGCAGCATTCAAGCCAAATTGCTGCAACGCAACAGCCGCAATCTTCACCTGACCGAAGCCGGCGAAGAGTATTACCGCCAATGCAGCTATGCACTCGAAACCTTGGAATCGGCCGCAGAAAAAGCCGCCGGTGGCGCCGACACCCCGCAGGGGCTGTTGCGCATCACCATGCCGCAATGGTTTGCCACTCCGCGCGTGAGCAACTGGCTGGCCGAATACCGCCGGCTCTATCCCGAAGTGGCGCTGGAGCTCGCACTTGCCAACCGCCAAACCGATCTGATTGCCGACGGCTTCGATTTGGCCTTGCGCGTATCAAAAGAGCCCAACCCTTCGCTGATTGTAAAACCGCTTGCCGACATCCGTTTTTTTCTGGTGGCCGCGCCCGACTACCTGCGCCGCCACGGCGTGCCCGCCACCGTGGCCGAAGCCGCCCAGCATCAAGCCGTGCTGCCTTCCTACACCGACATGAGCTGTGTCGAGTTTACCCGCAACGGCCACACCGAAATCCTCGAGCTGAACGCCAACATCTACAGCGACAACACCTTGATGTGCCGCAAAATGATTCAAGCCGGCTGCGGCATCGGCTATCTGCCCGAATGGACGGTGTGCAACGATTTGAGCGAAGGCAAGCTGGTGCGGCTGCTGCCCGATTACCAAACACTCACCGTCAAACTCTACGCCGCCTATGTCGACCGCGCCTTTTTAAGCGCCAAAGTACGCAGCATGATTGATTTTCTGGTGACAAAAACACAAGAAGCCGAATAATACCCGTTGATACCAACAGGCCGTCTGAAACGTTTACCCACATTTCAGACGGCTTGTTGATCATACCCATTCAAAAAAATAAGCCCAAAAAGAGCAGCCGATTGAGAGTAAGCTGCTGTTGGCGTAAAAATAAAAACATAAGAAATCTATCGTTAAATTCAAATCAATTCACAACAGAAAGCTGAGCAAAGATCATTCATGCGCACGCACAGGCGTGGCGGCGCAATATTTTTTATACAGGCCGGATAATTACCGGACGGATTACCGGAGATTAAATTTTATCTGGCCGCATCCAGTTGGTGTTGCCGCACTCTGCTCCCTCCCCCCGTCCCAGCGGAGAGAGAACAGAGCGGGGCAACCCCGTGAAGGGTTTAATATCTCATCGATTATCTTATCTCAAACTCACGTTAGCTTGTTTTTTCGAATAGATACAACATCAAATCAACGCCACTCAGCGGAACACCATACCGCCGTCAATCAGCAGCGCCTGCCCGGTCATATAATCCGAATCTTCCGAAGCCAGATAATGCACCAGCGCAGCCACATCTTCCGGCACTTGCGGCCGCCCCATCAGAATGCCGGCTGAAAATTTCTCAAACGCTTCGCCCGGTTGGGTATTCATATATTTGCCCATTTCCGCATCGATGCGGTCCCACATTTTGGTGGCGGCCACACCCGGGCAATAGGCATTGACTGTGATTTGGTGTTTGGCCAACTCTTTGGCGGCCGTTACCGTGAGCGAACGCACGGCATGTTTGCTGGCGCAGTAAACCCCGAGCAAATCATACGACTCATGCCCGGCAATCGAGCAGGCATTGATGATTTTATACACGCTGCCTCCGCCCTGCTTTTTCATCTGCGCCGCAGCCGCCTGCGTGCCGAACAGCACGCTTTTCACATTCACATCGAACACGCGGTCGAAATCGGCTTCGGTCACGTCTTCCAGCGCCATCACGTCTTCAATGCCGGCGTTGTTGACAAACACATCTACACGTCCGAATGTATCCACGGCGTGCTGCACCAAAGCAAACTGGTCTTCACGTTTGGCAACATTGCCTTGAAACGATGCCACGTTGACGCCGTCTGCCTGAAATTCGGCTGCGGTGGCTTTCAACGTGTCGGGATTGATGTCTGACAACACAATGGCAAAACCGTCTTTTGCCAGCCGTTTGGCAATGCCTTTGCCCAAACCGTCGCCCGAACCGGTGATAACCGCTACTTTTTGAGCACTCATTATGATTACTCCTTTTGTTTTCAAATCAATCGGATAATACCTTCCCACCCATTAAAGCACATTCCCGCGCCCATTTCGATACGCTGAAAACAAACTCAACAACACTTACACAAACAGGCCGTCTGAAACCTGTTTTAACGTTTCAGACGGCCTGCCCGCTTCACGATAACCGTTAAGTGTTGAATTGTTTTAATCCGCCCCGCATGGTTATTAATCCCACATCAAGAAGCCTCAAGCCATCACTCTGCCGGCACAAACGGTTCGCCCAAATAATCCAACAACACCGATACATGCGACTGCTGCGGGTTTTTCACCGCCGTGAGCAGCAACACATCCTGCTGCTGTGCCAAAGCTTTCAGACGGCCTATTGCCTGCTGCGCCTCACTGCCGCGCAATTCTTCCAGATAACGTGCGGCAAAACCCTCGAAACGGGCGGCCGCATCTTCGTGATACCACTTACGCAGCGCCGCGCTCGGGGTGAGGTCTTTCAACCACCACACATCCGCCATCACCGCCTTGGGAATACCGCGCGGATACAGGCGGTCGACCAATACGGCCAGCGTGTGCGGCGGCAGGCTGTGAAAATCATAAATTCTCTGTACGCGATACATTTCAGACGGCCTTTCCATATCAACAAACAGACTCAGTATAACGTGCCGGTTGCAGGCTTGATACCCTGTTATCGCTACATGCTTCCAATCATCTGAGGCCGTCTGAAACTTTTTTCAGACGGCCTCAGATGATTTATTTTTCTTTCCACGTCAGCGCCAAATCATAAAGCGCTTTTTTGCTCTCACCGCTGATTTTGGCCGCCAAATCCGCCGCCTGCTTGGTGGGCAGCGCTGATGCC
Organism: Uruburuella testudinis; assembly: GCF_022870865.1. NCBI lineage: Bacteria > Pseudomonadati > Pseudomonadota > Betaproteobacteria > Neisseriales > Neisseriaceae > Uruburuella > Uruburuella testudinis. The sequence goes on along the minus strand of NZ_CP091508.1, from coordinate 539,804 downwards.
AACACCTTCATCACCTGTTGCGCCGCTTCGGGCAGCTCGCTGTGTTTTTCCACTTGCGCCGGATGCAGAATCAACACCATTTCACCGCGGCTCTGATTGCTGTCTTGTTTCAAGGCCGTCTGAATCTCGGCCACGCTGCCGCTCAAAAACGTTTCAAAAGTTTTCGAAATCTCACGCGCCAACACGATTTTACGCTCGGGAAACAAGGCCGCCATATCGGCCAGCGCCGCTTCGATACGGTGCGGCGTTTCAAACATCACCACCGGATAATCCGCCTCCGCCCAAGCCGCCAGCCGCTTTTGCCGCTCACCGGCCTTAGGCGGCAGAAAACCGTTGAAATAGAAATTCGGCTCCACCACACCGGCCACGCTCAAGGCTGCCATCACTGCACTGGGCCCGGCCACCGGCACCACATTGAACCCCGCTTCACGCACCCGCGCCGCCAGCTTGGCACCGGGGTCGCACACCGCCGGCGTGCCCGCATCGCTCACCTGCGCCACCGTTTTGCCCTCGGCCAATGCGGCGATGATTTTGTCGGCCATCTGCTGCTCGTTATGCTCGCGCACGCTCACCAGCTTGGCCTGTATGCCGTAAGCGCTCAACAGCTGCGCCGTTACCCGCGTATCTTCGGCGCACACGATATCCGCATGCTGCAACACCGCCAACGCGCGCAACGTGATATCGGCCAGGTTGCCGATGGGGGTGGCCACCACATATAATGTTTGCGCGGCGATGCTGTCGCAGGCTTTTTGATAATGTTTTTGCATAAGAATGAAAGAGGCCGTCTGAAAAGGCTTCATTATAACGGGGTTATCACAAAATATGCGTTTAAACCACCAACAGGGCGCCGCCGGCGAAGATGCCGCGCTGCACTTTTTACAGGCTCAGGGCTGCAAACTGCTGGCGCGCAACTGGCACTGCCCGTTCGGCGAAATCGACCTGATTGTCAAAAGCGGTAACACAATCTTGTTTGTTGAAGTAAAATACCGCAAAAGCAAAGGTTTCGGCGGCGCCGCCTACAGCATCACGCCCGCCAAACTGGCCAAGCTGCAACGCAGTGTGGAACATTATCTGCAACAGCAGCATCTTACCAACACGCCCTGCCGTCTTGATGCGGTATTGATTGAGGGCGATGCAGCGCCGCATTGGCTGCAAAACATCACAGGTTAACATCATGACAACTTTACAAGCGCGCGTTGCCGCTCATTTTGCCCAAAGCATCGAAACCAAACAACAGGCCGCCGAAGTATTGAGCGAACCCACCGCCCAAGCCGCCGAATTAATGCTGCAATGCCTGATGAACGACGGCAAAATCCTGGCCTGCGGCAACGGCGGTTCGGCTGCCGATGCGCAACATTTCGCCGCTGAAATGACCGGCCGTTTCGAGAAAGAGCGCATGGAGCTGGCCGCCGTGGCGCTCACCACCGACACCTCTGCGCTGACCGCCATCGGCAATGATTACGGCTTCGACCAGGTGTTCAGCAAGCAAGTGCGCGCACTGGGCCGCCCCGGCGACGTCTTAATCGGCATTTCCACCTCCGGCAATTCCGGCAACATCATCACCGCTATCGAAGCGGCGCACGAGCGCGACATGCACGTCATCGCCTTTACCGGCCGCGACGGCGGCAAAATCGCCGGCATGCTCAAAGACAGCGACATCCTGCTCAACGTGCCGCACCCGCGCACCGCCCGCATTCAGGAAGTGCACATCCTGCTGATTCACGCCCTGTGCGACTGCATCGACAGCATGTTGTTGGAAGGCATGTAATCCCCATTCACAAAAACACCTGCACAAAAACACCTGATTGTCGGATTGACGGATAAGCGAAATATTAGTCATCTCCGGGTATCCTGATATGTTGTTTATGAGCGGATTTTTGCCTCTGAAAATGTAGATGCCAGACAAAAAACGCAGCAAGATTCGACATCTTGCGAGGCTTTTTAACGCAGCAGCTGCGTTTTCAGGGGCAAAAAAGATGATGATATATGAATGCTCAGAATACCCTAGTATTCGGTTGGCGCTACGACACGCTGTCCCCGCTCCCCTCGCCACGGGGAAGGGTTAGAGCAAAGGCGGGCAGCTATGAGGGCCACATAACACAACCCGATTGCAATAATGCCCCGCCTCACCCGCTTACTTTTATGCATGAGCACGATACCGCCCGCCGCACCGCAACAGCATGCTGTGTGCAAAACACGCATAACACGTTAAAATAACTTCCTGAAATCATCCGCATTTTATTCAGGCAGCCGCCAAAGCTGCCTGAATGCCTACCGAAAGGACGTTTTATGAGCCTCAAACAACACGCCCGCACCTTGGCCGCCGCAGCCCTTGTGGCCGCCACATTAAGCGGCTGCGTCGGTGCTGTGGTCGGCGGAGCCGCCGTGGGTGGCGCTTCTGCCATCGACCGGCGCAGCACCGGCGCCCAAGCCGATGATAAAGTGATGGAATTGCGTATCAAAAATACCGCCACCACCTATCTGCGCCAAAACAATCAGGTGCAAGGCTTCGAGCCCACGCTTTCCGTTATCAGCTACAACCGCCACATCCTGCTGCTCGGCCAAGTGGCCACCGAGGGCGAAAAAAACTTTGTCGAACAAGTAGCCCGTGCCGAACAGGCCGCCCAGCAAGTGTATAACTACATCGAAGTCGCCCCGCAGGCGCGCACTTTCGGCAATGTCAGCGCCGACACCTGGAGCACCACCAAAGTGCGCACCACCCTGCTCGGCATTCAGGGCGTTTATCCCGGCCGCGTGAAAATCGTGACCTACAACAACGTTACCTATGTGATGGGTATCCTCACCCCCACCGAACAGGCCGCCGTCACTGAAAAAGTCAGCACCACCGCCGGCGTGCAAAAAGTGGTTACCCTTTACCAAAACTACGATAACTGACCGACAGGCCGTCTGAAAACCGCCCGCACACATGCTCCGGCTGCATGCGGTTGATATACCGTTTACAAACATACCGACAAGGGCAAAGCAGCGCACAAATAATGCCGAGCCGGCCGCCCGTTGCGCAACCCGACCCGGCTATTTTTCGAATGGGCATTCAGACGGCCTTATCCACATTGGGAGCACACACATGTCCGAACCGACCAAACCCGCCAAAGCCCCATTCAGGCTCACCCCCAAACATTTGCTGCTGGCCGCGCTCGCCGTGGTGGCATTGGCCGTTGCAGCGCTTATCATCGGCGTTTTCCAAACCCTCAACCGCCCGGCAGAAACCGCCGCCCCGCGCAATAACGGCGAAACCGTAGAAATCTGGTCGCCGCGCGGCGCCGGCACCCCCGTAACCGGCGGCGTTACCGCCGTTGTGCCCGGCGATTCGCCCGGCTCGACCATGCCCTCGCCTACCCCTTACTCCACCACACCAGACAGCAGCCAAAATGCACCCGCTGCGGCCGCCCCGCAAGCGCCGCCCCGCCGCCCGCAACCGGCCGACACAGCAACGGCTGCTACGGCACCCCGCAGCGAACCCGCCGCCGAAGCACCCGCCCAAGAGCGCCCGCTGGCACCCACCCCACCTGCGCGTGCGGCCGAACCGCCCGCCCGACCTGCGGCGCCGCGACCACAGCCCCAACCGCAGCAGCCCCCGAAAGACGTCATCGACAACTTGTTTTAACCCTGCCCGCTGCCGCATTTTCACCTCAGCGCATCCTCACCATTCGATTAACGGGTATATTTTGTGCTTAAAACCGCCTGTTTTTAAGCACAAAATCCCCGCTCAACGATACCAAGCTGCCCCACGGTTATTGGGGATAAACAGCCAAACAAAACAGCGGCATCTGTATCACAGCAACAGCCGTTGCGCTTTATCATCCTTCTTGCCGTAACCCCATATGATGATAAAGCGGCACGGCTATAGTGCATTCACTCCTCTATCGACATTGAACAAATCCGCCAATACCGCTAATCTGAACAGATAAAGCGCCGAATCCTATTCATTCAAAAAAAGCCAGCTAACCAGACGGCGGGCCGGAGATAATACACGCGTAGGGGGCTGGTTATGAAATAGGTATCAGCCCGCCCGCAAACACATCATATCCATCCAGAAAAGCCCGCCCGCAAAGCGCCACAAACCGCTGCGGCTTCTGTTTTTTGATGACTTGCCTGCATTCACCTATCATGACATTTTATTTTGAGGAGCAGAAAAATGGCTTGGTTTTATTTGATGATGGCCTTGGCTGCGGGCGTCCGCCGGTTCAAAGCTTGAAAACAGGCAGACAATCCACGCAGGCCGTCTGAAACACCCGCATTTGCCACACCCGACACCCACTCAAAAACCAACACACCCATACAGCCGCCTATTGCAAGCATCCGAAACCCACAGGAGCCCGACATGAACACGCTCAGCATCGAACAACACAGCGGCCTGGCCGTTGTCCGCCTTAACCGCCCCGACAAAAAAAACGCCATGAGCTTTGAGATGATGCGCGAGCTGGTGCAGGCCGCCAAACAGCTCAAAGCCGACCGCCGGCTGCGCACCGTGATTCTGCACGGCAGCGGCAACAGCTTTTGCGCCGGCATCGATTTGGCCGACTTGAAAAATCCCGCCAACCGCAAAACCGTGTTGTGGGAACTGGCCAAACCCTGCCGCAGCCTGTTTCAAAACGCCGCACTGGCATGGCGCGACCTGCCCGTACCCGTGATTGCCGCAGTCGAAGGCCACGCCGTCGGTGCCGGCTTGCAATTGGCGCTGGCCGCCGACTACGCTTTCACCACCGCCGACAGCCGCTGGGCCATCCGCGAAGCGCATTGGGGCATCATTCCCGATATGGGCATCAGCGTGAGCGCGCGCGGCAAAGTGCGCAGCGATATCTTGGCCGAACTAATCTTCAGCGCCCGCCTGTTCAGCGGCGAAGCCGCGCAGCAATACGGTTTTGCCGCCGCATTGAGCACACAGCCGTTCGAAAGCGCACTGGCTCTGGCCGAGCAGCTCGCCAGCCGCTCGCCCGATGCCCTGCTCGCCGCCAAACGCATCACCCACACACTTTATGGCTGCGAATGGCTGCCGCTGATGCGCGAAAAAATCTGGCAGCTGAAACTGCTGGCCGGCAAAAACCAAGCGCTGGCCGTGCGCAAAGACAGCCAACCCGAAACGGCATTCAAACCGCGGCAATACCGTTAATACTGATAAAGGCCGTCTGAACGGCGATAAACTTTTCAGACGGCCTTTGGTTCATCCGGCAAATCATGATTCATTGCAGCGCGGACTTTACCCACGAAAAAACGCATGCAAACCAAGCGGCGTTTGTGCTCCTAATCCACGCTGCATCTGTGTTGCAAACCACCACAAGCAATCCCATCAACAACAAGGCCGTCTGAAACGGGAGCACCTTTCAGACGGCCTTTGATTAATCCGGCAAATCATGATTCATTACAGCGTGGACTTTGCCCGCGAAAAAACATATGCAAACCAAACGGCGTTTGTGCGCCCAACCCACGCTGCATCTGCGTTGTAAACCACCACAAGCAATCTCATCAACAACAAGGCCGTCTGAAACGCAGCAAACTTTTCAGACGGCCTTTGGTTAATCCGGCAAATCATGATTCATTGCAGCGTGGACTTTGCCCGCGAAAAAACATATGCAAACCAAACGGCGTTTGTGCGCCCAACCCACGCTGCATCTGCGTTGTAAACCACCACAAGCAATCTCATCAACAACAAGGCCGTCTGAAAAGCTTGCTGCGTTTCAGACGGCCTCTAGGTATCCTGACCATTAACATATATTCAGGCAACCGAGCCTGCATGTATATTAATTGCCCAACCCTTTCGCTCACCCTTCAGGATGATGCTGCAAAGGCCGCAAATCAAGCTTTTCCATCAGCATGCGGTCGCCGTCTTCTTCGGGGTTTTCGGTGGTGAGCAGTTTGTCGCCATAGAAAATCGAGTTGGCGCCGGCCAGAAAACACATCGCCTGCATGGCTTCGGGCATATCGGCGCGGCCTGCAGAAAGGCGCACGTAGCTTTTCGGCATGGTAATCCGCGCCACGGCAATAGTGCGCACAAATTCGGTCCAGTCCAAATCTTCGGCATCGGCCAGCGGCGTGCCGGCCACTTTGACCAATTGATTAATCGGCACGCTTTCAGGCTGCGGGTCGAGGTTGGCGAGGCTGGCAATCAGGCCGGCACGTTCGGGGCGGGTTTCGTTCATGCCGACGATGCCGCCGCAGCATACTTTCAGCCCGGCGCCGCGCACTTTGCCGAGGGTGTCCATACGGTCTTCGTGTTGGCGGGTGTGGATGATGTCGTTGTAGCGTTCGGGGTCGGTATCGAGGTTGTGGTTGTAATAGTCCAAACCGGCGTTTTTCAAGTCTTCAGCCATGCCCTCTTCGAGCATGCCGAAAGTACCGCAGGTTTCCAGCCCCAAACTTTTTACCGCGCTGATGATTTCGCTCACTTTTTCCACATCTGTCGGCTTGGGGCCGCGCCAGGCAGCGCCCATGCAGAAACGGCTGGCACCACGCGCTTTGGCGATTTTGGCTTTTTCAAGAATATCGGCCACTTCCATCATGGTTTCTTTTTGCAGGCCGGTGTTGTGGTGCGCCGATTGCGGGCAATATTCGCAATCTTCGGGGCAGCCGCCGGTTTTGATGGAAAGCAGGGTAGAAAGTTGGATTTCCTGCGGGTTGAAATGTTGGCGGTGCACTTCGGCAGCTTGATAAACGAGGTCGAGAAACGGCAGTTCAAACAGCGCTTCTATCTGGCATTTGCGCCAATATTGCGCACTCGGATGCGGCTTGCGCTCGCTTTGGCGGCGCAGGGCTACGGGGGATACGGTCATAACGGTTCTTTCTTTACGGTTTTGCAGCGGCGCAATGTCGCTGACGTGCGGGCTTGCAAGCGCAATGTTTGCAAGTGCGGTTATCAGGCCGTCTGAAACAACAGGCGCGCGCGGGGAAAAATCTTGGCTTGGCATCAAATTTGCCGCAATCGCGCTTGTTTTCAGACGGCCTTGAAAAAGGGGTTTAGTGTAGCGGCTTTAATTCCGGCTTACAATCTTAACGATACAGACCTTGATTCACCTCTCACAAAAATAGCTTCACCGCGTTGGCCGGCCTTGTCGTACTCACTCTACTGTCTTCGACCCGCCGCCTTGTTTGCTTGCTTTGTGAATGGAGCTTACTTTTGTGCATGGGCATCAGACGGCCGCCAGCCTTTTTTCCAGGCCGGCCAATCCACAATGGCAGGTGCTGCGCCGAAATCTTCAAACCAGCTGTCCACCACCCATTTACCGCCGTTTTCGTTTTCAATCAATTGCGCGGCATAATGCAAATCGATAATACGCGGCAGGCGGTAAACGGGCTTGCCGACACTATGGAATTTCAACCAGCCTTGCGCAGCCAGATAGTTTAAAAACGTGGTGCTGTTGCTGCTGTGATCCACACAATCCATGCGCCCTTCGGCGGTACCGTCTGAAAAATTACCGCCTTTGTCCTGATAAATCGGGCTTTGTCTGCCCGCATTGAGATAAAGCTGCTGCACCGCATCGCGCACGGCTTCGCGTTCGGCGGCGGCATCTGCCACACCGGCAAAACGCGCTGCCAACTGCTGCTTCACAACGGCAGACACGTTGACGGCGGTTTCTGCTTTGCAACCGTAATGAAAACAGATTTTCAACGTATCGGCGGCGGCCGGCAGGGAGGCAAGCAGCATCAGGCAGGCGGCAAACAGATAAACGGTATGTTTCATGTTTTCAGACGGCCTCAATCCAACAGCATTTCCTGCATCAGTTTCATGCCCCACTGCCAGCCCTGCAAAGGCCCGTTCAGACGGCCTTGATGCGGCGACACCAGCAGGCGCGCGCGCAAGCAGTCGGCTTGCTGTTGTGCCCATTCGCGCGGGCAATCAGGGTCGTTTCTGCCAATCACCAGCGCGGTTTTGCAATGGCAGCGCACCCGTTGCAAGGTGTGGCAGTCGTCATCGGGAAACGCGCTTTGGAGCGGCGACACCAGCATCATGTTTTTAATCCGCCGCTGCGTATTCACATCGGCCAGATACAGCCACGAAAGCCAGCCCGACACGCCCGCGCCGTGCGCCACCACCGCCACGTTTTCGCTGTGTATGCCCTGCCAGGCCGTCTGAAGCGTTTGCTGCCATTGCGCAATCGTTTGTGCCCGCGCCATTTCAACCACGCGCACGGTGGGGTAGCTCAACGCCCAGCGGTCGAGCCACATTTCCGGCTCGTCGGCATCGCGAACCAGCAGCAGGGTCAGGTCTTCGAGTTGGTGGGTTTGCATGGTTTGTGTTTGGTGTGTTAACGGTATTTTCAGACGGCCTGTTTGTAGCCCGAGGCCGTCTGAAAACCTTTACAGCGAATAATCATACTCCACCACCAACGGCGCGTGGTCGGAAAATTTTTCGTCTTTATACACATGCGAGGCAACGGCTTTGGCGGCCAATTCGGGCGTAACCATTTGATAATCGATGCGCCAGCCCACGTCTTTGGCATAGGCTTGGCCGCGGTTGCTCCACCAGGTGTAGCCGGGGATTTCGGGATAAAGCGTGCGCCAGGTATCCACCCAACCGAGCTCGGCAATCACTTTGCCGATCCAGGCGCGCTCTTCAGGCAGGAAGCCTGAGTTTTTCTGGTTGCCTTTCCAGTTTTTCAGGTCGATGTTTTGGTGGGCGATGTTCCAATCGCCGCAAACCACAATGTCGCGGCCTTCGGCTTTCATGCTGTTGAGCATGGGGTAAAAAGCATCGAGAAAACGGTATTTCAATGCCTGCCGCTCGGGTGCACTGGTGCCGCTGGGCAGATACAGTGAAATCACGCTCAAATTGCCGAAATCGGCGCGCACAAAGCGGCCTTCGCGGTCAAACTCTTCGATGCCCATGCCGATTTGCACATTATCGGGGCGTTGTTTGCTGTAAATGGCCACGCCGCTGTAGCCGCGCTTTTCGGCACAATGCCACACGCCATACATGCCGTGCGGGTTTTTCATGTCGTCGCCCATATCCGGCTCTTGCGCCTTCAATTCCTGCACGCACACGATGTCGGCATCGGCTTTGCCCAAATAGTCGATAAAGCCTTTTTTGGCGGCGGAGCGGATGCCGTTGACGTTGGCGGAAATAATTTTAAACATGCCTGTCCTCAATGTTAAAATAACGGCATTTGAGGCCGTCTGAATGCGCTTATTTTACCCGATTCAGGCGGTTTTACCGATAGCTTATCCGAAAGATGCCGATTATGTCTGATTTCCGCCAAGATTTTCTGAAATTTGCGCTCGAACAAAATGTGTTGAAGTTCGGCGAATTCACCACCAAAGCCGGCCGCCAGTCACCTTATTTTTTCAATGCCGGCCTGTTTAACGACGGCGCGGGCACGCTGGCGCTGGCCAAGTTTTACGCCGAAGCGATTATCGCAAGCAAAGTTGAATTCGATATGCTGTTCGGCCCGGCTTATAAAGGCATTATTCTGGCGGCGGCCACGGCCATGATGTTGGCCGAAAAAGGGGTGAACGTGCCGTTTGCCTACAACCGCAAAGAAGCCAAAGACCACGGCGAAGGCGGTGTGCTGGTGGGCGCGCCGCTCAAGGGCAAAGTGCTGATTATCGACGACGTGATTTCCGCCGGCACATCGGTGCGCGAATCGGTGAAGCTGATTCAGGGCGAAAATGCAACACCTGCGGGCGTGGTGATTGCGCTCGACCGCATGGAAAAAGGCAGCGGCGAATTATCGGCAGTGCAAGAGGTTGAGCAGCAATACGGCCTGCCGGTGGTGTCGATTGCCAACCTCAATGATTTGTTTACCCTGCTGCAAAACAACAGCGCATTCGGCGCCTACCTGGAGCCGGTCAAAGCCTACCGCGAGCGCTACGGCGTGGCCTGAGCGGTTTATCTATTTGATATTGATGCGCCAAACTTGTTCAGACGGCCTTTTTCATATACAGGCCGTCTGAAAAACCCTACAATCATATTCCATCAACATTTCATTCCAATGAGCCGATTATGCCTGTGAGTGTTTGCCCGCATTGCCAAACCCAGCTTTGGGTGAAGAACGCGCAACTCAACGTTGCCCAAGGTTTCGTGGTGTGCAGCCGCTGCGAAGGGCTGTTTCAGGCGCGCAACCACATCACCGAAGCACCTGCGCACACTGCACCCGAAGCGCTGCCGCCGGCCATCACCGACGCCAAGTTGGTGCACACCATCGGCCCGCAGGTGCGCAGCCGCAAAACGCTGTCGAAAAACGAAATTGCCGACCTGCTCGACGGCATACCGCCCGCCGGCACCGCCCCTGCACCCCCGCCTGCCGCCACCCAAACAGGCTTCAACTGGACGCTGGCCTCGCTGGTGGCGCTCACCGTATTGATTATGCAGCTCTTTTACCTGATACTGCTCAGATGAACACATCCGATTCTTTTGTAGGCGACTTTCGCGAAGCCGCCCCCTACATCAACTACCTGCGCGGCAAAACGCTGGTTATCGGCATTGCCGGCAGCTTGTTGTCGGGCGCTGCGCTGCGGACGCTGGCTGCCGATTTGAACCTGCTCGCCAGCCTCGGTGTACGGCTAGTGGTGGTGCACGGCTCGCGCAGCCAAATCAGCGCCCTCGAAGAAACCGACGGCCACACGCCGCAATATCACAACGGCCGCCGCATCACCGATGAAGCCACGCTGGTGCATGCCAAACAAGCATGCGGCATGTTGCGTGCAGACATCGAAGCTGCCCTTTCCATGGGCATCGCCCAAGCTCCCCAACGCGGCAAGTCGCTGAATATCGCCGGCGGCAATTTCGTTTCCGCCCGCCCGCTCGGCGTGATTGACGGCATCGACATGGGCTACACCGGCCGCATCCGCAAAATCGACACCGAAGCCATACGCCAGCGCCTCAATGACGGCGCACTCGTGCTCATCAGCCCGCTCGGCCATTCGCTCAGCGGCAAAACCTTTAACCTGAGCATGGGCGACATCGCCGAAGCCGCCGCCATCGCCTTGCAGGCCGAAAAACTGATTTACGTGGTCGAGCAAGAAGGCATTCTCGATGCAGAAGGCAGCGTGGTCAGCAACCTCTCAGCCAAAGAAGCCCGCGCCATGCTGGATGAAAACCGCGTCCAAGCCAACCAGCGCCGCCTGTTGCAATCGGCCATCAATGCCGTGGCCAACCGCGTGCAGCGCACCCAGATTCTCAGCGGCCGCCAAGACGGCAGCCTGATCCGCGAACTGTTTACCCGACACGGCGCCGGCACTTCGGTGGCCGAAAGCGCGTTTATGAATATCCGCCAGGCGCAAGGCACCGACATTCCCGACATCATCACCCTCATCCGGCCGCTGGAAGACCAAGGCGTGTTGCTGCACCGCAGCCGCGAATACCTTGAAAACCATATCGGCGAATTTTCTATTCTCGAGCACGACCGCCAGATTTACGGCTGCGTGGCGCTGAAAGTATTCGAAACAGGCAGCCGCGGCGAGCTGGCCTGTCTGGTGGTGTCGCCCGAAGCGCAAGACGGCGGCTATGGCGAATACCTGCTCGAACACTTGCTCGACAGCGCGCGCGCGCGCGGCATCCGCACCCTGTTTGCCCTGTCTACCCACACCGGCGAATGGTTTATCGAGCGCGGCTTTCAGACGGCCTCGGTAGAAGATTTGCCCCCGGAGCGGCAACAGGAATACCACGAAAGCGGGCGCAAATCGAAAGTGTTTGTGTATCCGCTGTAACCCCGCTGCCGGCCGAGATACGTTAGAGTATCCTGACCATGCGTTTATGAGGGGATTGTTGTTCTTAAGAAATGCAGATACCGGGCAAACAAACGCAGCAGGTGTGCTTTTATCACAAAAAATCTGAATCATGCTGAATTGTCAGAATACCCCACTCAGCCCAAAGGCCGATATACAAAGCCACCGCTATCCATTAAAATTAAGGCCGTCTGAATCAACCACATCAATTAAAGGAAACCGCCATGACCCGTATGGTTCACTGCGTGAAGCTGGGCAAAGAAGCCCCCGGCATGAAATTCGCCCCCCTGCCCAACGAATTGGGCAAACGTATTTTTGAAAACGTGTCTCAAGAAGCTTGGGAAGCCTGGACCCGCCACCAAACCATGCTGATTAACGAAAACCGCCTCAGCCTGGCCGACCCGCGCGCACGCCAATATCTCGCCCAACAGATGGAAAACTACTTTTTCGGTGAAGGTGCCGACCACGTGCAGGGCTATACCCCGCAGCAGGAAGAATATTAAACCGGCGCTATTTCTTTACCCCGGCAACACAGCGGCCGCCGCAGATTTGTAGGCGGCTGTTATTTTATCTGCATCAAACCCGCTTCACACCGCCCGGGTATAATCTCGATTTTCAATCCACGACCATATTCCTATCATGCCTGCCCGACACTGGCTTGCCGCCGCCCGGTTGCGCACTTTGCCGTTGGCCGCGGCCTCGGTGTGGTGCGGCGGCCTGCTCGCCAAAACCGCCGGCCATTTCAACAGCACGGTTTTGGTGCTGAGCACGGCCACAGCCGCGGCACTGCAAATTTTCAGCAATTTTGCCAACGATTACGGCGATGCCCGCCACGGTGCCGATTCGCCGCTGCGGCAAGGCCCCGAACGCATGGTGGCTGCCGGCCGCATCAGCCTGCGCACCATGCGTTATGCATTGGCCGCCTCGGCGCTGCTGTGCTGCCTGCTCGGCATCACCCTGCTGGCGGTGGCGCTGCCGGCCATTCAAGCCGCCCGCCCGCAAGCGTGGCTGTTGTGGCTGCTGCTCGGTGCCGCGGCCGTGATTGCTGCGTTCACCTACACCGCCGGCCGCAAACCCTACGGCTATTCCGGCGGCGGCGATGCCTCAGTGTTGCTGTTTTTCGGCTGGCTGGGCGTGCTCGGCAGCGAATACCTGCATACAGGCCGTCTGAATCTTGGCTCGCTGCTGCCGGCCACGGCTTTGGGCTTGTGGTGTGCCATGGTGCTCAATCTCAACAACATGCGCGATATCCGCAGCGATACGGCGGCAGGCAAATACACCATCGCCGCCCGCCTCGGCCTGCCCCGCGCCAAGTATTACCATGCGGCGCTGCTGGCCGCAGCATCGCTGATGTGGTGGCTGTGGCTGCCGCAAACGGCAACTGCCGCGCCGATACGGGCCGGTTTGCAGGTTTTTCTGCTGCTGCTCGCCCTCAGCCACTTGTTTTTGCTTAACAAAGCCCAATCTTGGCAAGCATTAGACCAACTGCTGCCGCAATGGAGTTTGAGCATTCTGGGCTGGGTGTGCGTGTTGTGGATGGCCGTCTGAACACCGCCGCCCGCCCATCCCGCCAATCTTTCAAAAAATAAAAAGAATGTTCAACAACATTCACTCTTTTGCTGATAAAATCGGCTTTCTGAAGCACATTCCGGCTGTCTTAGGGCATTAAGGCATTGCCGGCGCAACCTACCCCTTTTACGGAGAAACGCCATGCAACGCGACGTTTATGATTACACCCAACCTGCCGGCAGCGGTGCCGTTCAGAAAAATACCGTTTTGAGCAAAACCTACGGCCTGCTCGGTTTATCGTTTATCCCCTGCGCCGCCGGCGCTTTTCTGAGCAGCCAGACAGGCATCAACTTTTACAGCATGTTCGGCAACCGCTGGATGGCGTTCGGCGCGCTGCTGGTCTTTTTCTACGGCATGTGCTTTTTGATTGAAAAAAACCGCTACAGCAATGTCGGCGCGGCTTTGCTGATGGTGTTCACATTCGGCATGGGCGTATTAATCAGCCCGCTGCTGCAATACAGCATGAGCATCAGCAACGGCCCGCAGCTGGTCGGCATCGCTGCCGCCATGACCGCCGCCGTATTCTTTACCATGGCCGCCGTAGCTCGCCGCACCAAGGCCGATATGAATGCACTCGGCCGTTTTCTGATGGTGGGCGTGGTGGTATTGATGGTGGGCGTGGTAGCGAATATGTTTTTACAGATTCCCGTGCTCTCGCTCACCATTTCCGCCGGTTTTGTGATTTTCAGCTCACTGCTGATTATGTGGCAGATCCGCAATGTGATTGACGGCGGCGAAAACAGCCACATCAGCGCCGCGCTAACCCTGTTTATCTCGATTTACAATATTTTCAGCAGCCTGCTGCATATCTTATTGTCGCTGGCCGGCGATGATTGATACCGGATCAGGGTAAAAAACATGCCGTCTGAAAGTGTTCAGACGGCATGTTTTTTGATATCGCATGCTCAGCATGCCGGTGGCTGACCGGCTTGCGTGATTTATATTTATTGATAAAAATAACCTGACAGTGTTAGGGTTTCCTGACAATTCGATTTACGGATGCTTTTTGCCCCTGAAAACGCATCTGCTGCGTTAAAAAGTCTCGCAAGATGTCCAATCTTGCTGCATTTTTTGCCTTGCATCTGCATTTCCAGGAACAAAAATCCCCTCATAAACAAATTGTCAGGACACCCTAGGGTGTCCTGCTTGTGTTATATATCACCATCTTTTTTGCGCTAAAAGCACATCTGCTGCGTTAAAAAACGTAGCAAGATGAGCATCTTGCTGCGTTTTTTGCCTGACATCTGTACTTTTATCACAAAAAATCTGAATCATTCTGAATGGTCAGAACACCCTAGCAAGAAGCGTTGGTACTGCTCATGAAAACCCTGCACATGCAAAGGCCGTCTGAAAGAAAATGCTTTCAGACGGCCTTGTTTGTTTCCAGAATCATACCATTCACAAAAGTAAGCTGACAAAGCAGCAAGCCTGCGCCGTCAGGTTGTTTCAAACGGGTATTACACTTCGCGCCCGCCTACGGTCAGGCCGGCATCAATCCGCAAAGTCGGCTGCCCCACGCCCACGGGCACGCTTTGGCCGTCTTTGCCGCACACGCCCACGCCGGTATCCAGTGCGGTGTCGTTACCGATCATGCTCACATGTTTCAACACTTCGGGCCCGTTGCCGATAATGGTAGCGCCTTTCACCGGGTATTGCAGCTTGCCGTTTTCCACCCACCACGCTTCGGATGCGCTGAACACGAATTTGCCGCTGGTAATGTCGACTTGGCCGCCGCCGAAGTTTACCGCATACAGGCCTTTATCGATGGATGCGATGATTTCTTCCGGGTCGTGGCTGCCGTTTTCCATAAAGGTGTTGGTCATGCGCGGCATCGGAGCGGAAGAATAGCTTTCGCGGCGGCCGTTGCCCGTGGGCGCGGTGCCCATCAGGCGGGCGTTGGTTTCGTCTTGCAGATAACCGGTGAGAATGCCGTCTTCAATCAACACGGTGCGGCGGGTGTCGTTGCCTTCGTCGTCGATATTGAGCGAACCGCGCCGGTGTTCGATATCGCCCTGATCGACCACGGTCACGCCTTTGGCGGCCACCCGCTCGCCGATACGGCCGGAAAATGCGCTGGTTTCCTTACGGTTGAAATCGCCCTCCAAACCGTGGCCGACGGCTTCATGCAACAATACGCCCGGCCAACCGTTGCCCAACACCACCGTCATCGCACCTGCAGGCGCCGGGCGTGATTCGAGATTGGTGAGCGCTTGTTTCACGGCCGTCTGAACGTATTCGGTCAACCGTTTTTCATCGAAATAAGCCAAATCGAAGCGGCCGCCGCCGCCCGCACCGCCCTGTTCGCGCCGATCGCCCTGCTTGGCAATCACGCTCACAGAAAGGCGCACCAGCGGGCGGATGTCGGCGCTGTGTTTGCCGTCCAAACGGGCGATATACACCAAATCATATTCGCAGGTCAGCCCCGCCATCACTTGCACAATGCGCGGATCGGCGGCTTTGGCCAGCGCTTCCACTTTATTGAGCAGCGCCACTTTGGCGGCAGAATCCAAGCTGGCAATAGGGTTGGCCACAGCATGCACGTTTTTGCCGTAATGCGGCACTGCCACTTTGGCTTCGGCCGACTGCCCGGCAGCGGCAATCACACGCACGGCTTCGGCGCTGCGTTTGATGGAATCGGGATGTAGGCTGTCGGCATAGGCAAACGCGGTTTTTTCACCGGCCACGGCACGCACGCCTACACCTTGGTCAATCTGAAAACTGCCCGATTTCACAATGCCCTCTTCCAAATGCCAACTCTCAAATGCCGTGCGCTGGCAATAAATATCGGCATAATCCACTTGACGGCGGCCGATCAAACTCAGGGTCTGCGCCAGCAGCTCGGGGGAAAGATGGTTGGCGGCGAGCAGATCGCGCGCCACGGTGCGGTAGGTTTGCTGCATGAGGATACGCTGCTTTAATAAAATCGTAATAGGCAGATTATACGGCATTTAACCGCTAAATGTTTGCCGATTGAGTTTGTTTATCGGCATCAACAAGCCATCAGCAGCAATGCTTATTTCAGCAATCAATGATCTTGGTTTCAAAAAAAGCCCATTGAAAACAGGCCGTCTGAAAAACCGCGCGGCCACCGATAGGCTGTACACCGCCGTTGCCGCTGATTTCAAAAACAGCGGCTGATTCTGCGGCGAGGGTGTTCTGAGCATTCGTTTATGAGGGGATTTTTGCTCCTGGAAATGCAGGGGTCAGGCAAAAAACGCAGCAAGATTAGACATCTTGCGAGGCTTTTTAACGCAGCAGAGGCTTTTTCAGGAGCAAAATACACCATAAATCGACACATCCAGAATACCCCAAGGCCCCCTGACAAGCTAGAGAAACCCGTTTCAAACAAATTAACTTGCTTATATTTCAAAACCTTAGAAACTATTTTTACTATTTCGCAAAAGATGTATTGATAATAATTATTATTTATGTATAATCACTTTTACCGACCAGTCGTCCATGGCTGCCGGGCCATTAAACACTGCAATACCCGAGTTCCCCATCTCAATTTTTACCGGAGTGTGCGTATACGAGAGATACAGTTCCCTTTATCAAATACTCAAAACCGAAAAACACAAACCCGCTGCCTGAAACAGCGGGTTTGTGTTTGTGCGCATACCGTAGAATACACAAAAAAACCGACACAAACAGCATGACCAACCCCCTCCACATCCGCAACACAGGCAGATTTTCTCACTGAATGAACAGCCTCTGAAGATCATCTGCACCCCATTGTTTTACTTAAACAAAAGCGGTTTCAAAAGCAATTTTGGCTGCCACCTGACAACCCTGATTTAAACCCGATTAAAAAAAACGTGGGTGCGGATTAAAAAGCAATTTGTGGATGGGTATAGCTCAAACAGAAAGTTCGCGGGCGGAGCCCACGCTAGATATTCGTTACCAACCGCTACCGGCCACTCTATCCAAGCAAGGCCGTCTGAAACCGCACTTCACCGTTTTCAGACGGCCTGAATCTATCAGCAAACACTTTAACGGCGCTGTCGGCCAAAATAATCCGGCATTGCTGCGGGCGGTGATGGTGAGCAGCAGGTGAACAGCATGAGCGGCGGGCTCCACTCATGAAAAAACTAAGGCGCTAAAGCGCCCAGTCAACCGGCTCCGTAGGCGCACTCTCTTCAGCTCGCTGCCTTGTCCGCCTAACTTTGGCGAATGGGTATTAACGGCAGGCGCGGCGGTTTAGTTTGCCGTATTTGCCCACAATGGCCTGAATGGCTTGGGCTTCTTTATCGTCTACCGACATAAACAACACCTGCATTCTGCCGATACTCAAACTGTTGCCGGTTTGAACGGCAGCGCGCTCTTCCTGCTCGCGCACATGCGCACCGCCGAAGCCTGCGCCGGCCAGCCGCGACATCAACACTTGTGCGGCTGATTTGCTGCGCACCACGCCCACGCTGACCTCGCCGTTATACAGCGAAGCGGTGAAACCTTTTGCCGCCAGGCTGTCCATTTGCGCCATCACATCACCGCTGCCGGGCAGTAAAACGCGGTAGTTTTTTTGCGGGGCGGCGGCTTTTTCCACACTCCGACGGCGCTGCTCTACCGTGCGGGTGGCGGCATGCGGCCATTTGTTCAGCAGGCCTTTGATGCGGTGGTAGTCATCTTCATCCAGCGTTACCGCGGCGGTGGCGCTGCATTGTGCGGATGCAGTTTCTGCCTGCTCGAAAGAGCCGCCGGCACGGGCATCACGGGCTTTTTTTTCGCGCGCCAGTTTTTCTTCCTGCGCTTTTTGCTCACGTTCGGCTTCGGCTCCGCTGTTGTTATTTTCGGCACTCTCTGCATGAATCCAATCGGGCGCCGAAGCGGCAGGGGCGTGTTCGTGATACAGCGGCGGCGGCAGGCTTAATTCATGTGTGCCGCTGACCAACGGCACGGTAGGCTCGACCACGGCTTTTTGTTTTTCCGCCACGCGCCCGGCCACCATGCCGCCGAACACCATCACGTTGAGCGCCACCAATACGGCAAACAGCCATTTCATGTTTGTTCAATCCAGTTGAGTAATCCGTAAACCACGAGATTATCTATAATTTTTACGCTGTTGTCCAAATTAAATGACGTTGGCAACGCCTGTGCCACTTTGGCCGCACCGCCGCCGGTCAGCACCAAATCTACTTTTTTATCTGCACCGACTTTTTCACGCAATCGCGCGTGCATCAGCAATATTGAGCCGCACACGGCATCGAGCATACCGCTGGCCAGCGCGTTGGCGGTGGTGGTGGGAAAAGGATACACGCGCCCGAGCGGACGGTTGAGGTTGGCGGTTTTTTGTGCCATGGCTTCTTTCATCAGGTGAAAGCCCGGCATGATGGTGCCGCCCAGATAATGGTTGTCATCCGTGAGTGCATCAATGGTTACCGCCGTGCCGCAGCTGACGACCACACAGGCGTGGCTGCTGAAGCGGCGTGCGCCCAAGGCGTTGAACCAGCGGTCGGAGCCGTGTTCGGCCACATTGCGGTAATGGTTGCGGATGCCCAAACCCTGCTGCATAGAGGTCAGCCATTCGATGGGGCGCGGCAATTGCGCCGCCACCAGGCTTTTTTTGGTTTCTCCGCACACGGCACAACCGATGATTTTATCCAGGCCGTCTGAAAATTCGCGCCACTCGGCGCCAAGTTGGCCCAAATCGCGGTAAGGCGCGCGGCCGATATGAATAATGCTGCCGTTTTCCACCCACGCCCATTTGAGCTGGCTGTTACCGCCGTCAAGCAACAGGTAGCGACGCGGTTTGAGTGTTACAGCAGGGGCGGCGCGCTCATCAGGCCGCAGGCTGATTTCGCCGCTCACCACCCGTTTTTCGCCTTGCGCTGTTGCCAGACGCAAGGCACCGTGTTCGGTGATGCCGATGACGGTGCCTTCTTCGATAACTTGGTTGTTTTGCAACAGCCGTACCGGGCGCTGGTGGTCGCGGTTGGCTTGCTGATAGGCATTCAGCAACGGTGTGAAACCGTGTTGCTCGTAGGCCGGCAGCAATAAAGCAAGTTCGTGCAAAAGCGCATCCAACAAACTGCTCGCGCTGACGGCGGCTTTACCGTCTGCCTGCAACGCGGCCTGCACCGAGGCGGCGTTTTCTACTTCTTTGGGCAAAACAAAATTGATGCCGATGCCGATAACGGCCACGGTTTTGCCGCCGCTGCGCACGGTTTCGATCAAAATACCGCCAAGCTTGTCGCGCCCGATTACCAAATCGTTGGGCCACTTGATTTGCGCAGCCACGCCCAAGCCGACGAGCGCGCGCCGACAGGCCAATGCTGCCGCCAGCGCCAGCGCGCCCAATTCGTGTTGCGGTTTGTCGAATACCCAGCCGAAGCTGAACATCAGGCATTCGCCCAGGCGGTTGTGCCAGTTTTTGCCTTGCCGGCCGCGGCCTTGGCGTTGCTGGTGCGCTACCACCATCATGCGGTGAACCGCTTGAGCCGGCTGTTTGGCCGCTTCAAGAATCAAATCGTTGCTGGAGCCGCACTCATGTTTCAAGGCCGTCTGAAAGCCGTGTTTGGCACCGATATGCCGCACATCGGCCTCATCAAACACCGCCAAAGGCCGCACCAGCCGCCATTGGCCGTCGTGTTGGCGCAACAGGCCCCGGATATGCGGCGGCATTTGCTGCCAAAGGCCGTTAATCTGCTGCGGCTTGATGCCCAACAGCTGACCCAGGGCAAACACATGCTGTGGCCTGCCGTCGGCCAATACGGCCAAAAGCTGCCAGTGGTGCGGCTTTAACGCTGTCATTTGCCGGCCTCGACGGCGCGGATTTTCGCCAGCGTTTGAGTGGTCGACGTTTGGTGCAAAAAAGGTATCGAATACACTTTGCCGCCGCGCGCCAGTGTTTCAGCCGCGCCGACAATATTTTCCGGCGCCCAATCGCCCCCTTTAACCAGAATATCCGGCCGGATCAGCTCGATTAAAGCTGCGGGAGTATCATCATCAAACCAGGTCACCATATCCACACTCGCCAGCGCAGCGGCCACAGCGGCGCGGTTTTCCAGCGCATTAATCGGGCGATCGCTGCCCTTGCCCTGCCGCCGCACCGAAGCATCGGTGTTCAGCGCCAGAATCATGGCGGCGCCGGTGGCGCGGGCCTGTGCCAGATAGCTGACGTGGCCGCGATGAAGGATGTCGAAACAACCGTTGGTAAACACCAGCGGGCGCGGCAAGGCAGCGAGGCGTTCGGCCAAGTGTTCGGGCGGGCAGATTTTTTGTTCGAAGTCGGGCAGCGGCCAGTTTCGCATAGTAGAGTCTCTTTATTTTCAGTATTACGGCATGATACCGAAGGGCTGCTGTTTATACAATTGAGGCCGTCTGAAACCGCACTTTTACAGTTTTCAGACGGCCTCAACCTCTCTGCAAACGCTTAACCGGCGCTGTCGGCCAACACCCATTCGGCATCGCTGCGGGCGGTGATGGTGAGCAGCATGGGCATCGCGGCTTGACACACAAAAACACATCATGCCCATGCACAAAACAACCTAACCGCGTTGGCTCACTTGAGCTCGAAGAGGACTGCTTTCGCCAAGGCGCGGAAGCACCAAGCCAACCAGCCCCGCGCTACTATAGCAACGGCAATTAAATGATGGTATTTTTTAAATTCATCCAATTGTTTTAAGAGAGAAATTAACAAAATATTTTTAGAATTAAAATTGCCGAATCTTATAGTGCACCCGTATTAAAAATATCAACAACCATTATTTACATAATTTCACAAATATCAATCTGATTCAAATGAAAAAGCCCGCTTCGTTTGGAAGCGGGCTTTTGAATGATGGGGTGGCTGATGGGGCTCGAACCCACGACAACTGGAATCACAATCCAGGGCTCTACCAACTGAGCTACAGCCACCGCAAAAAGAAACTTGTTTGGCACGCCCGACAGGAATCGAACCTGTAACCGCCCGCTTAGAAGGCGGGTGCTCTATCCGGTTGAGCTACGGGCGCTCTACCATAATCGGACATAATTCTGCTGGGGTGTTTTCCTGGTCGGGGCGGTGGGATTCGAACTCACGACCCCCTGTTCCCAAAACAGGTGCGCTAACCAGGCTGCGCTACGCCCCGACGAGAGAAGCGAACTATACCTACACCGGCAAAAAACGTCAAGCTCTGGCGCCGATAAAAAATCAAAAATATATTTATCACATTATTTTATATCAACATTATTCAAAGCCCCGCTGTTTGCCGGTTGACTTTTTCAAAGCGGGCATGATGCGTTCATACGGCCACACCCCGATAAAACAGATGAAACCGCTGCCGAAAAATGCGACAATACGCGCTGCCGCTTCTCAGAGAAAGAGCCTACTCATGACTGCACAATTAATCAACGGTAAAGAAGTTTCCCAACAACGCCTGCACTTGGTGGCCGAAAAAACAGCTGCGCGCCAAGCCGCCGGTTTGCACACGCCGTGCCTGGCGGTGGTATTGGTGGGCGAAGACCCCGCCAGCGCCGTGTATGTGCGCAACAAAAAAATTGCCTGCGAAAAAGTGGGCTTCCAATCACTCTCTTACGAATTAGGTGCTGAAACCACGCAAGACGAATTGCTGAAACTGGTAGACGAACTCAACGCCAACCCCGATGTAGACGGCATTTTGGTGCAGCTGCCGCTGCCCGGGCAAATCGACAGCCAAGCGGTGCTGGAACGCATTTTGCCGCACAAAGATGTAGACGGCTTCCACCCCTACAATGTCGGCCGCTTGGTGGTAAAAATGCCGCTGATGCGCCCCTGCACGCCCAAAGGTGTGATGACGCTGCTGGAAGCTTACGACATCAACCCGGAAGGCAAAAAAGCGGTGGTGGTGGGCGCTTCCAATATTGTCGGCCGCCCGCAGATGCTGGAGCTGCTGCTGGCGCGCGCCACCGTTACCATCTGCCACAGCAAAACGCAAAACCTGGCCGCAGAAGTGGCCGCTGCCGACATTGTGGTGGCCGGCGTGGGCATTCCCAATTTTGTCAAAGGCGAGTGGATTAAACCCGGCGCGGTGGTCATCGACGTCGGCATCAACCGCCTGCCCGACGGCAAACTCTGCGGTGATGTGGAATTTGAGGCAGCGAAACAACGCGCATCGATGATTACCCCCGTGCCCGGCGGCGTAGGCCCGATGACGATTGCCACGCTGCTAGAAAACACGCTGCATGCAGCCGAGCTGCACGATAATGCGTAACCCCGCAAGCTAAAACACAGGCCGTCTGAAAACAATATACAGCCGTTCAGACGGCCTGATGATTTGTTTGACACCAGAGTATTCTGATGTGTCGTTTATGAGGGGATTTTATTCCTGAAAATGCAGGCGCCAGGCAAAAAAACGCAGCAAAATTAGATATCTTACGAGTATTTTTTAACGCAACAGATGCGTTTTCAGGGGAAAAATACACCCGTAAATCGAATGGTCAGGACACCCTAAAGTTGTCCGAATGCCATTCATAACATTAAACATTCATAACATTAAAAAGACCGCAACATGACCGACCCTTCCAAACACACCGCCACCCTGCTGGTCAGCGCGCCCGACCGGCCCGGCCTGGTGCACGCCATTTCCCGCTTTTTATTAGAACACAACGGCAACATCATCCATGCCGACCAACACGAAGATGCGGCGGAAAACCTGTTTCTGATGCGGGTAGAATGGGATTTGCAAGGCTTTACCCTGCAAAGTCGCGAAGCCATCGAACAGGCGTTTGCGCCCGTGGCCGAAGCGTTTGACATGCGCTGGCAGATGCATTTTTCCCACAGCCGCCGCCGCATGGCTTTATTTACTTCGCAATACGAGCATTGCCTCTCCGACCTGCTTCACCGCCACCGCATCGGCGAGCTCGATTGCGAGATTCCGCTGGTTATCGGCAACCACGAATCGGTACGCGACTTGGTGGAAAGCCACGGCATTCCGTTCCACCATATCACCATCACCCGAGACAACAAAGCCCAAGCCGAAGCACGCCAATTTGCGCTGCTGGAAGAAGCGCAGGTCGATACCATCGTGTTGGCGCGCTACATGCAGATTCTGTCGCCCTTGTTTGTCGAAAAATACCCCAACCGGGTGATTAACATCCACCACAGCTTTCTGCCCGCATTCGACGGCGCCAAACCTTACCACCGCGCTCATATGCGCGGCGTGAAGCTGATCGGCGCCACCAGCCATTATGTCACCAGCGAACTGGACGAAGGCCCGATTATCGAGCAGGAAGTCACCCGCGTATCGCATCGCGACGACGTGGCCGACTTGGTGGAAAAAGGCCGCGATCTGGAAAAAATCGTGCTTGCCCGCGCAGTCAAATGGCATTTGCAAAGCCGCGTGCTCTCTTACAACAACAAAACGGTGGTATTCGACTGATGCTTTATCATTTATTACGCGACATGCTCGATGTATTGCGCCTGCGCTACCAACAACCCGACCATTACCGCTACACGCCGCCGGCTGTTATTGCCGTATTGGTGCTCATCGGCCTGGTCAACGCCGCCGGCATGTCGCCGATGTTTGGCAACAGCATCGGCACCATCGCCTTTGCCATTCTGCTGACCGTGGTCAAATGGCTGCTGCTCGGCCACGTGATGCGCACCATGCTGCATTATTACGGCGCGCCCAAGCTGCCGCTATGGGGGTTTATTTTGGTATCCGAAGCGCTGGTAATTCCCGCGCTGGCGATGTTTTACCTGCCCTCACTGGCCTTTGTCGGCGTGTTTTGGCAAGTGTGGACGTTTTGGGTGCAGGCCATCGGCCTGATGAAAATGGGCAACGTGTCGGCCTTGCGGATATTGCTGGGCTACGTGGTTTACGTGCTGCTGCTGATGGTAGCCGGCGCTCTGTTGCTGGCGCTGTTCGGCCAACTGGGGCTGATGGATCTGCAAAGCATCAGCGAACAGATGAACAGCATGGTCAACAACGGCCTGCCGCGCGAATAATACCTTTCAAAAAGACAACCTAACGGCATTGATGCGCCTGCGCCCGAAGAGCGCCGGTTTCTCCAAGGCAATGAAGCGCCAAATCAAGCAAACCTGTACGTGCGTCCGATCATGTGCGCTCGGTCTTTGGTTCGCCGCCTTGTTTGCTTACCTTTGTGAATCGGCATCATACCGAATCATCAAAATGCGTTCCCGTTACCAAGGCCGTCTGAAAACCTTCTCCGCGTTTTCAGACGGCCTCTGCATACGGCAAAACCGCCATATCAGTTTGATTACTTATTAGCAACCCAATACTCCCACCGCCAAAAACAACGATTGATGCCTGATTTATCAGTCTGTTTAATTTATTTATTTCCAAACAAACCAAACAAAAAAAGGCCGTCTAAAACTTTTCCGCCACATCATACAGCGATACAAAAATTTAAATTTTCAAAAACTTACACCAATACATCAACAGGGCTGCCAAAAGAAAGGTAATTTAATTACCACACATGACCTGCATCAAATACCAAAGTAGCAATCCTACCTATACTGTATCTATAAATTTCTATCCTTCTTTTATCGATACTTTATCAGGAGCATGTTTATGAACGCATCTGCCGATTCCAGCATCAGCCCGGCGCAAGCCGAAGTGAACACTTTAGTGGCCAACGGCCTGACCGCACTGGAAAATTTCCGCAAGCTCAACCAAGAGCAAGTCGACTATATCGTCGCCAAAGCCTCCGTGGCCGCGCTCGACCAACACGGCGTGCTGGCCATGCACGCGGTAGAGGAAACCGGCCGCGGCGTGTTTGAAGACAAAGCCACCAAAAACCTGTTTGCCTGTGAAAACGTGGTACACAGCCTGCTGAATCTGAAAACCGTCGGCATCATCAGCGAAGACGACGTTACCGGCATCACCGAAATCGCCGACCCGGTAGGCGTGGTGTGCGGCATCGTGCCCACCACCAACCCCACCTCTACCACCATTTTCAAGGCGCTGATCGCCCTGAAAACCCGCAACCCGATTATTTTCTC
Source organism: Uruburuella testudinis (assembly GCF_022870865.1). Taxonomy (NCBI): domain Bacteria; kingdom Pseudomonadati; phylum Pseudomonadota; class Betaproteobacteria; order Neisseriales; family Neisseriaceae; genus Uruburuella; species Uruburuella testudinis. The sequence continues at coordinate 514,636 of NZ_CP091508.1, read as the reverse complement.
GTTCCACCCCTCCGCCCAGCAATGCTCGGCACACGCCGCCCGCATCGTACGCGACGCCGCCATCGCCGCCGGCGCGCCGGAACACTGCATACAATGGATTGAACACCCCTCGATGGAAGGCACTTCCGGCCTGATGAAACACCCCGGCGTGGCCACCATTCTCGCCACCGGCGGCAATGCCATGGTCGAAGCCGCCTATTCCTGCGGCAAACCCGCCCTCGGCGTGGGCGCGGGCAACGTGCCGGCCTATGTGGAAAAATCCGCCAACATCAAGCAGGCAGCACACGATATCGTGATGTCGAAAGCATTTGATAACGGCATGATTTGCGCCAGCGAGCAGGCAGTGATTGCCGATAAGGAAATTTATGCCGATTTAGCGGCTGAAATGCAGTCTTACGGCGTATATTTCGTGAATAAAAAAGAAAAAGCGCAATTAGAAAACTTTATTTTCGGCGTGAAAGCCGGCAGCAGCAATTGCGGCGGCGCCAAGCTCAATGCCGCCGTAGTGGGCAAATCTGCGGCTTGGATTGCCGAGCAAGCCGGCTTCAGCGTGCCGGAACACACTAACATTCTGGTGGCAGAATGCAGCGAAGTCGGCCCGCGCGAACCGCTGACCCGCGAAAAACTCTCGCCCGTGTTGGCCATGCTCAAAGCCGGCGACAGCAGCGAGGGCTTCAAACTTGCGCGCGAAATGGTGGAATTCGACGGCCTCGGCCACTCCGCCGCCATCCACACCGCCGATGAAGCGCTGGCCAAAGCATTCGGCGAACAGGTGAAAGCCATCCGCGTGATTTGCAACTCCCCCTCCACTTTCGGCGGTATCGGCGATGTGTATAACGCCTTTATGCCCTCGCTCACCCTCGGCTGCGGCTCTTACGGTAAAAACTCAGTCGGCAACAACGTCAGCGCCGTCAACCTCTTAAACATCAAAAAAGTAGGCCGCCGGAGAAACAACATGCAATGGTTTAAAGTGCCCTCCAAAATCTATTTCGAACGCGATTCCATCCAATACCTGCAAGACTTGAAAGAATGCAGCAAAGTAGTGATTGTTACCGACCGCTCCATGGTCGACTTGGGCTTTGTCGACAAAGTCACCCACCAGCTCAACCTGCGCAAAAACAAAGTTACCTATCAGCTGTTTGTCGATGTCGAGCCCGACCCCAGCATCGCCACCGTTAAAAAAGGCGCCGACCTGCTGCAAAGCTTCCAGCCCGATACCATTATCGCGCTGGGCGGCGGTTCGGCCATGGATGCCGCCAAAGCCATGTGGCTTTTCTACGAGCAACCCGAAGTGGATTTTGCCGATTTGGTGCAAAAATTCATGGACATCCGCAAACGCGCCTTCCGCTTCCCCGAGCTCGGCCACAAAGCCAAATTTATCGGCATCCCCACCACCTCGGGCACCGGCTCAGAAGTCACCCCGTTTACCGTGATTAGCGACGGCGACAAAAAATACCCGATTGCCGACTATTCGCTCACCCCCACCATCGCCATCGTCGACCCCTCGTTCACCATGACCGTGCCCGCCAGCGTTACCGCCGATACCGGCCTCGATGTGCTCACCCACGCGGTAGAGGCCTATGTATCAGTGGTGGCCAGCGATTTCACCGACGGCCTGGCCCTGCAAGCCATCAAGCTCGTGTTTGAATTTTTAGAACGCTCTTATCAATACGGCGCCGAAGACCCCGAAGCCCGCGAGCGTATGCACAACGCCTCCACCATCGCCGGCATGGCGTTTGCCAACGCCTTTTTGGGCATGAACCACTCGCTGGCCCACAAAATCGGCGGCAAATTCCACACCCCGCACGGCCGCACCAACGCCATTCTGCTGCCGCACGTCATCCGCTACAACGGCACCCGTCCGCAAAAAACCGCCACCTGGCCGAAATACAACTACTACAAAGCCGACGTGAAATATCAGGAAATCGCCCGCATGCTCGGCCTGCCGTGCAGCACACCGGCCGAAGGTGTCGAATCGTTTGCCAAAGCCTGCGACGAATTGGCACGAAAAGTCGGCATCAAAATGTCGTTCAAAGCGCAAGGCCTGGATGAAAAAGCCTTTATGGACGCCCGCCGTGAAGTGGCGCTGATGGCCTATGAAGACCAATGCTCCCCCGCCAACCCGCGCCTGCCGATGGTGGCCGACATGGAAGAAATCCTCACCAAGGCGTATTACGGCGAATAAAGTTTTACATTAAGCCAAGGCCGTCTGAAAACCTGCTTTCAGACGGCCTTTTATCTGATACAAATCCGCTCAAGTGCACAAATTATTTGCTATAATCGCTTTTCAGACGGCCTTAAGCAACATATCAGGCCGTCTGAAAACATATCTATCCCGCCGCACCAGTCTGAAACCCTAACCATGCGCATGGGCAAACGTGTGCATCATTAGTGTTTTAGCGGTGCGGCAACAACCGAAAGGAACAAAATGTTCAACAAGCATGTGAAGTCTTTCTCATACGGCAATCAAACCGTTACCCTCGAAACCGGCGAAATCGCGCGTCAAGCCTCCGCCGCCGTTAAAGTATCCATGGGCGACACCGTGGTGCTGGTGGCCGTCACCGCCGCCAAAACCGTAAAAGCCGGGCAAGACTTTTTCCCGCTCACCGTCGATTATCTCGAACGCACTTACGCTGCGGGCAAAATCCCCGGCGGCTTTTTCAAGCGCGAAGGCAAACAAAGTGAAAAAGAAATCCTCACCAGCCGCCTGATCGACCGCCCCATCCGCCCGCTGTTCCCCGAAGGCTTCTACCACGACATCCAAATCGTAGCGATGGTGGTATCGGTTGACCCGGAAATCGATTCCGACATCCCCGCCATGATCGGCGCCTCAGCCGCCCTGGTATTGAGCGGCGTGCCGTTCGCAGGCCCCATCGGCGCAGCACGCGTAGGCTACGCTAACGGCCAATACCTGCTCAACCCGAGCAAAACCGAGCTGGAAACCTCACAACTGGATTTAGTGGTGGCCGGCACGCAAAAAGCGGTGCTGATGGTGGAATCAGAAGCACAACAACTGCCCGAAAGCGTGATGCTGGGCGCAGTAGTATTCGGCCACGAACAAATGCAAGCCGTGATTAACGCCATCAACGAATTGGCCGACGAAGTCAACCCCGAAGTGTGGGACTGGCAACCGGCTGAAACCAACGCCGATTTGGAAACCCGCATCCGCGAAATCGCCGCCGATGCCATTGCCGAAGCCTTCAAAATCCGCCAAAAACAAGCCCGCACCACCAAGCTCGATGAAGCCTGGGCAGCCGTAAAAGAAGCGCTGATCACCGAAGACACCGACACCCTGGCCGCCAACCAAATCAAAGGCATCTTCAAACAACTGGAAGCCGATGTCGTGCGCGGCCAGATTCTCGACGGCCAACCGCGTATCGACGGCCGCGACACCCGCACCGTGCGCCCCATCGACATCCAAACCGGCGTATTGCCGCGCACCCACGGTTCGGCGCTGTTTACCCGCGGCGAAACCCAAGCGCTGGCCGTGGCCACTTTGGGCACTTCGCGCGACGAGCAGATTATCGATGCCCTGAGCGGCGAATACACCGACCGCTTTATGCTGCACTACAACTTCCCGCCCTACTCCACCGGCGAAGTCGGCCGCATGGGCGCCCCGAAACGCCGCGAAATCGGCCACGGCCGCTTGGCCAAACGCGCCTTGCTGGCCGTATTGCCCGAGCCGGAAGATTTCAGCTACACCATGCGCGTGGTTTCCGAAATCACCGAGTCTAACGGCTCCTCTTCCATGGCTTCCGTGTGCGGCGGCTGCCTGAGCCTGCTCTCTGCCGGCGTACCGCTGAAAGCCCACGTGGCCGGCATCGCCATGGGCCTGATTCTCGAAGGCAACAAATTTGCCGTGCTCACCGACATTCTGGGCGATGAAGACCACCTCGGCGACATGGATTTCAAAGTAGCCGGCACCACCGAAGGTGTGACCGCACTGCAAATGGACATCAAAATCCAAGGCATCACCAAAGAAATCATGCAAATTGCATTGGAGCAAGCCAAAGAAGCCCGTTTCCACATTCTCGGCCAGATGAAAGAAGCCGTAGAAGGCCCGCAAGAGCTGTCTGCCCACGCGCCGCGCCTCTACACCATGAAGATTAACCAAGACAAAATCCGCGACGTTATCGGCAAAGGCGGCGAAACCATCCGCGCGCTCACTGCCGAAACCGGCACCGAAATCAACATCGCCGAAGACGGCACCATCACCATCGCCGCCACCAGCGAAGAAGCCGGCAACGCCGCCAAAAAACGCATCGAGCAGATTACCGCCGAAGTGGAAGTGGGCAAAGTCTATGAAGGCACCGTGTTGAAAATTCTCGACAACAACGTCGGCGCCATCGTATCGGTAATGCCCGGCAAAGACGGCTTGGTACACATCAGCCAAATCGCCCACGAACGCGTGAACAACGTTGGCGATTACCTGAAAGTCGGCCAAGTGGTCAACGTGAAAGCGCTCGAAGTAGACGACCGCGGCCGCGTGCGCCTCTCCATCAAAGCCCTGCTGGAAGCCCCCGCCCGCGAACCGCGCAAAGAGCAGCCCGCAGAATAAGGCCGTCTGAAAGCATCAACGGCACCTTTCGTTTTGAAAGGTGCCGTTTTTTATATTGATTAATCAAGGTCATATTTATTCGCCGGCCAAAACGCGCAACGGCAAAACAACGGCAACCGAGTTCCCGCCCCCCCCATGGAAGCGGGTTAGGCAGAGGGCACAAGCCGCGAAGCTTGAATAACGCTCAGGCCGCCTGAAACCTAAAAACGAATTTCTGATAAGCACCGGCTATCTGATAGCCATTCACAAAAGTAAGCGGATAAAGCGGCAAGCCAAAGACAGTACGGTGAGTACGGGCTGGTTGGCTGGGTGCTTCAGCGCCTTAGCAAAAGCAGTCCTCTTCAAGTTCAGGTGAGCCAACGCCGTTAGCTTATTTTTGTGAATGGGTATGAGGGTGCAGATAGCGAAGATTGTCCGGTATATGCCGAGGTGTTGGCGAGATAGCCGAAGAGGGCGCAGAAAGAGGTCGTCTGAAACTAATGGCGATGGTGGAATGCTCGATGAAGCAAACCTGCGTTTTGCCGCCTTCTCCCCAACCCCAAGGCATCCTGCCTGCGGCCTTCGCCCTATATCACTTCTTTCTTCATTTCACTATATTCAGGCGGCCTACTCCCCGGCTTTATTTCTTTTGCAGCGCCCGTTTCACTATCTTCCACCAATCCTTCATTTCCAGCTTCGGCCGCTGCGCGAACACATCGTATTTGTTCTCCTCCAGCTTCTGGATAATACGCTGGCCGCCGAGAATAATCATCCGCAATTCCAAGCCGACACGTCCCTTCAGCGTTTTGCCCAACGGCGAGCCCGCTTTGAGCATTTTGTGTGCTTTTTCACATTCATAGGCCATCAGCCGCTGAAATGCAAAATCCACCCTGCTCTCGCCGATTTGCGCTTCGCTCACGCCGAATTTTCGCAAATCCTCCTGCGGAAGATACACGCGCCCTTTCTGCCAATCCACCGCCACATCCTGCCAAAAATTAATCAGCTGCAAAGCCGTGCAGATGCCGTCGCTTTGGGCAATGCTGCGGCTGTCAGTTTCACCGTAAAGATGCAACATCATACGCCCGACCGGGTTGGCGCTCTTGCGGCAATAATCCACCAGTTCGCCGAAATTCTCATAACGCTTTTTCACCACATCCTGCTTAAACGCATCGAGCAGGTCGTAAAACGGCTGCAACGGTATTTGAAACGGGCGCACCGCCTCGCGCTGCAAACGCTGCATCAGCGCCGTTTGCGGTGTTTCACCGCGCGAGATGGTATCCAGCTCTTTTTGCAAATCATTTAAGCCTTGCAAACGCACCTCGTCTGCTGCATCGCCCTCATCGGCAATATCATCCGCCGTACGCGCAAACGCATAAACCGCATGCACCGGCTTGCGCAAGCGCCGCGGCAGCACCAACGAGCCGACAGGGAAATTTTCGTAGTGGTTAACTGACATGTTGATGCTTCCGTATGAATATTTCAGACGGCCTTGAATCATCAGGCCGTCTGAAAAAAGATTAAAACCCGTTTTCCATCATAATCTGCCCCGGCACGCGGTTGCGGTGCATGGCGAAACCCATATCCAGCAGGGCTTGGAAGGTGTCTTTCACCATTGCGGGGTTGCCGCAAATCATAAAGCGGCTGTTTTCGGGGCTGAATTCGAGGCCGAAGGCGTGGGCGAGGCTGCCGTTTTTGAGCAGTTCGGGCAGGCGTTTGCCGTGCAGCGTGCCGCCGGGTTGGCGGGTGGTAACGGGCACGAAACTGAGTTTGTGAAAATATTCTTCAATCAACGGGTGTTCGGCCAGCGCGGCGATGCGCTCGTTGAAAATCAGCTCGTCGGCATGGGAAACGGAATGTGCCAGCGCCAGATGCTCGAAACGCTGCCAGATTTCGGGCTGTTCGAGCATGGATAAAAATGGGGCGATGCCGGAGCCTGTGCAGAGCATGATTAAATCTTTGCCGTCGGGAAAACGTTCGGGCAGCAGGAAGCCGGTGGCGGTTTTGTCCAACAAAATGCTGTCGCCCGCCTGCATTTCAGCGAATTTGGCACTCATGGGCCCCTCTTCGATGAGCACGGCAAAGTATTCGAGGGTGTCGGCATATTCGGCGGACACCACTGAATATGCGCGCCAGATAAAGCCGGCGCCGTCGCGAAAACCGAGGCGGGAAAATTGGCCGGCGGCGAAGCGGTAGGCTTCGGGGCGGCTGATGGCAAACGTGATGAGTTTGGGGGTGTGGTGTTTCACCCACAACACGGTTTCTTCGGTGTATTTGGCTTCGGCTGGGGCGGCCATGCTGTTCTCGTGTTCAATGTTTCAGACGGCCTTGATTATACCGAATATATCGACAGGCCGTCTGAAACATAACCTTGCGTTTTTTAGGGGAATCTGCACTATGGCAACCGGCCGCTTGACGCGGTGGGCATGAAGGGTGCATCTCGGCGTTGCTGTGCGGTGCAATAGGCCAAAGCGGCAATGATGAGCGCAACAGCCAGCAGCCACAGAGCCAGCTTGGCATACGGCAGCGGCTCTTGCACTTTGCGGAAACCGCCGGGCATGGGGCTGGAAATTTTATCAACATCCTGCTTGGCAATTTGCGTTTCAATCCATTTATCGTGGGCGCAACGCTGTTCGGGGTGGGAAAGCACTTGGTAAGAGCGGTTGATCAGGCTCATGATGCGGTGGGCATCGGGGTTTTGGCGGTTTTGGTCGGGGTGGTATTTTTTGCACAACATACGGTAAGCGGTGCGGATGGCTTCGGGCGAAGCATCACGCGCCACTTTGAGGTTGTCGTAATGGGTGTGCAGGCGTTTGGCCATCTGAACGGGCGGCAAGCGGTTGAATAATGGCGATTATAGCCTGTCTGCACAGATAAAGACAAAAAGGCCGTCTGAAAGCCTGTTGCACTTTCAGACGGCCTCTTGCAAACAGACACGCTAGGGTGTCCGGACAATTTGTTTATGAGGAGATTTTTGTTCCTGAAAATGCAGATGCCAGGCAAAAAACGCAGCAAGATTGGACTTCTTGCGAGGCTTTTTAACGCAGCAGATACGTTTTCAGGGGCAAAATACACCCGTAAATCAAATGGTCAGGACAGCCTAGAACACCCTAATGCAGCTTCAAGCGCCCGGACACGCGCTTTTGTGCCACGCGCGCCAGCGCCAGCAGCGCGGTTTTGCCGTAGCCGATGATGGCTTTATGGTGCATCAGGTGCAGCGACATATACATGTATTTGGCAATCAGCCCTTCGATAAAGAAATTGCCGCCCGAAAGGCTGCCCATCAGGTTGCCGACACCGTGGTTGTTGCCCAGCGACACCAGCGAGCCGGAATCTTTGTATTGAAATGTTTTGTCAAACGCTTTGCCCTTGTCGGCGGCGCTAAACGCTTCGCTCAAATAGTCGGCCTGCTGGTGCGCGGCTTGGGCGCGGGCGGGCACCCATTTATCGCCCTCCCACGGGCAGGCGGCGCAATCGCCGAGGGCATATACGCCTTCGGCAGGGGTTTCGAGGCGGTTGTTGACTTCAAACTGATTGATGCGGTTGACCGGCAAGCCGTATTCACGGTTGCGGTCGGCGGCTTTGATGCCGGCAGCCCACACAATCACATCAGCGGCGATTTCGCCTTGGTCGGTTTCCACTTTGTCGGCATGAATGGCCAGCACTTTGGTGGCGGTCATCACGCGGATTTGTTTCTGCCGCAATGCGCTGGCCGCCTGCACCGACACTTTTTCAGGCAGGCCCGCCAAAATGCGCGGCGCGGCTTCAATCAGGGTGATGTTGATGCGGAAGTGCTGCTCCGAGCCGCTGTTGCTGTGGATTTCATGATAAGCCTCCATCATTTCGGCGGAAAGCTCCACGCCGGTTGCGCCCGCGCCCACAATTGCCACATTGAGCTGTTTTGCCGGCGAATACGCCGCTCTGGCAAACAGATTGAGCAAATGGCTGTGGAAAGCCTGCGCATCTTGTGCATTTTCAAGCACATAAGCATATTCACTGCCCGGCGTGCCGAAAAAATTAGAGCCGCTGCCGATGGCGAGCACGCAGCGGTTGAATGTGATTTGGCGCTCAGGAATAATCAAATCGCCATTGGCCTGATGCACTTCTTTAAGCGTGAGCCGTTTGGCGGCGGCATCAAATTTAATCAGCTCGCCCACCATAAAGCTGAAATGGTTGGAGCGGCCGAGAATGCTGTAAGACAAGCCTTCTTGCTGCGGATTGAGCGTGCCCGCCGCCACTTCGTGTAAAGTGGGCTTCCAGATATGGAAAGTCGAACGGTCGACCAGCAGGATTTTTTCGGGGCCGACATTGCGCCCGAGGGTGCGCCCGAGCTTGGAAGCCAGTTCCAGCCCGCCGGCGCCGCCGCCGATAATCACGGTATCGTAATGCATGATGATGCCTCTTGAGACGTGTGTATGAAAATAAATGGTGAAAAGCAATATTATGTTGTTTTTCAGCATTTATCTTATTATTTAGCTGCCGTTTCATGCAAAAGCCCGCCTATTCTAGCCGAATGCGAGGCTTGATGTAGTATTTTTTCACACATTGACACAGACAAACCGAGGCCGTCTGAAAAGCAGCGTTCAGACGGCCTCGGTTGTGCGGTTGTATGGATTTAATTCAATGTGATAACGAATAAACCCGCCTGATTACAGCGTGGTATCAAGCGCATGTGAAATATCCGCCCAAATATCTTCGATGTCTTCAATACCCGCAGAAAAACGCAACAGCCCTTCTTTAATGCCCAACCCGGCTTTCACTTCGGGCGACATGCCGCTGTGTGATTGCGAAAAGCTGTGGTTTACCAAGCTTTCCACGCCGCCGAGGCTGGCCGCCATTTTTACCAGCTTCATGTTTTTAATCACGCTGTTGGCGGCGGCTTTGCTGTCGTTTTTCAAATAAACCGACACCACGCCGCCAAAACCGCGCATCTGCTTTTTGGCCAAGCCGTGGTGCTCATGGCTCGGCAAACCCGGATAAAACACTTTGGCTACCGCCGGATGCGCTTCGAGACGGCGCGCCAGCTCGGCAGCGTTTTCCAAATGCTGTTTCATGCGCACCGCCAGCGTTTTGATGCCGCGCAGCACCAGCGCGCAATCCATCGGCCCTGCCACACCGCCGGTGTTGACCATCATGGTTTGCAGCGGCTTGGCGAGCTTGGCATCTTTTACCACCACCACGCCCATCAATACATCGGAATGGCCGCACAAATATTTGGTGGCCGAATGAAACACGATATCGCAGCCCATATCGAGCGGGTTTTGCAGATACGGCGTGGCAAAGGTATTGTCGATGCCCACCAGCACGCCCGCCGCTTTGGCTTTTGCCGCTAATGCTTCAATATCGACCAAGCGCAATAAAGGATTAGACGGCGTTTCCAGCCACAGCATTTTAACGGTTTGCGCGGCCAAAATATGATCAAGATTGTGCGGCTCGGCAAGGTCGGCAAACACCACGTTTACGCCCCATTGCGCATACACTTCGGTGAGCAGGTCATAGGCGCCGCCGTAAATATCGGCCACCGCCACAATGGTGTCGCCCGGGCGTAAAAACGTGCGCCACACCGCATCAATGCCGGCCATGCCGCTGGCGAAGGCAAAACCCGCCGCACCATGCTCCAGCGCGGCCACGGTATCTTCCAACACCTTGCGGGTCGGATTGCTCAAGCGCGAATAACGGTAAGGAACCTGCTCGCCGATTTCATGCATGGCAAACATGCTGTTTTGATAAATCGGCGGCATCAGCGCACGGTTGTGTTCGTCGCAATCGTAGCTGGAATGAATCGCTTCGGTGGCAAATTTCATGATGGTCGGCCTGTGCAGAAAAAGATAAATGATTCTACCACTATCCCAAAAATAGAAACAATCAATGCCGTCTGAAAGCACAAGTGATATAATCTCGCATTTAAGGCCACTCCGAATCAACCCTGCTGCCGCCGTAAACCCGGCCTCACCGATTCAGAGGCTCTTACACCCATCCGACTGCGGGCATGAAACAATATTTCAGACGGCCTTGTTTTTCAGCCGTATGCACACACATACTCAAGGCAGCAACGCCGCCGCTACACTAAGGAAATCCACCAGCATGAACGCCATTGCAGACGTGCAATCCAGCCGCGATTTACGCAATATGCCGATTAACCAGGTCGGCATCAAAGATTTGCGCTTCCCCATCAGCCTCACCGGCGCCGAAGGCACACAACACACCGTCGGCCGCCTCACCATGACCGTTTTTCTGCCTGCCGATCAAAAAGGCACGCATATGTCGCGTTTTGTGGCACTGATGGAAGAACAAACCGAGCCTTTAAGCTTCGGCCGCCTGAAAACGCTCACCGAAGAAATGCTGGCCCGCCTCGATTCGCATGCAGGCAGAATCAGCGTATCGTTTCCGTTTTTCCGCCAAAAATCCGCGCCCGTATCCGGCATCAAATCACTGCTCGATTATGACGTTACCCTCACCGGTGAAGTGAAAAACGGCGAATACAGCCACACCCTCAAAGTGCTGGTGCCCGTTACCAGCCTGTGCCCCTGCTCGAAAGAAATCTCGCAATACGGCGCCCACAACCAACGCTCGCACGTTACCGTTACCCTTACCTGCGCCGCCGAAGTGGGCATCGAAGAGCTGATTGACTGTGTAGAAGCCCAAGCCAGCTGCCAACTCTACGGCCTCTTGAAACGCCCGGACGAAAAATTCGTGACCGAGCAAGCCTACGAAAACCCCAAATTCGTAGAAGATATGGTACGCGACGTGGCCACCGCCCTTTCCGGCGACAAACGTATCTGCGGCTACATCGTTGAAAGCGAAAACTTCGAATCGATTCACAACCATTCAGCCTACGCTTATATTGCCTATCCGTAAGCCGAAAAGCATAAATGAAGCCGTCTGAAAAGCCTTCAGACGGCTTCTTTATATGCTTTTATACCCATTCACAAAAGTAAGCTGACAAGTGTGAATGGGCATGATGTGTTTTTTCTGTGAGCCAAGCCCACGCTGCCGCATGAGTGTCGGCCAACCGCGCCGGTTAAGCGTTTTCCGATAGGTTAAGGCCGTCTGAAACGGTAAAAATGCAGTTTCAGACGGCCTTGTTTCAATGAGATTGCGAGGGGCGGTTGACAACGCAGGCATAGGCGCAGGTCGGATACTTGTATCCGGCCAAACATTGGCGGTTTCTACGATTTCCCATCATGGCTGCAATATGAAAAATGTCGGATTCGAGCATCCGGCCTACCACTGTTTCTCCACGCTCACAAACCATTGCGCGCTCGAACGCGAGTAAAAAGCCGGTATATTGCTGTCGATTTTCAGATAACGGAAATTCAGCTTCGGCACCAGCCCTTTCCAAGCCAGTTTGTTGTGCCACAGTGCGGCGCCGGCGTGGTATTCCTTATCACGGCGCGGGTAGCCGAAGAAATCATTGTCGGCCTCGAAATCGCGCAACACATAACGCAAACTGATGCGCGCGCCCCAATCGGGTGCGGCATACACCGCGCCGATGCGGCCGCCGTTCCGTGCAGACGATTCCGATTGGTCGCGGGTGTGGTCGCGGCTGTAATCCGCACCGCCAAACAGCAGCCACTTTGAAGCAGGCTGCCACATCAGCGTGGCCGAAATCTGATTGAGCGCACCATTATGCCGCTGAGCCACAGCCTCTTCGGCATAGCGCCGCTGCATATGGGTATAAGCAGCGGAAGCCTGCCAGCGCGCATTCAGACGGCGGCTGTATTCCAGCGTAGCGCCGAATTGGCGGCTGTAGCGCGAGCCGCCGAGCCAGTTTTGCGTCACAAAAGGCACGATACCCGCACTTTGGTGGAAATCGCGCCAACGGTAAGCGCCGCTCAGATTCAGGCTCTGTTCGCTGTAGTCCTGATTATCCCAATAATGCACACCGTCAAAACCCGCATCCGCACCGACAAAATGATTACCGCCCACATTCACTTCACGCGCCAACCCCACACCATAGCGGAAGCCGTGCGCCGATTGCGGCAGCGATTCTTCGTTTTTCACAAAGCGTGTGCCGCCCAGCAAAATTTCACGCTCGGCCGAAGCATTGTTGACATTATCCGTTTGCTCATATTGCAGATTCACATTCGGCTGCCAGCCCTGCTGCTTGGCAATCGCCGCTTGATAACGCTGCACCAAAGCCTGCATCGGCGCGGCCAAATCCGGCTCTGCACGCGACAACTCGGCGGCCGCCTCACGGTATTGCTTGTTTTCAAACAGCATCACGCCCAAATCAAAACGCGGGTAAGCCAAATTGGGTTGCTGCGCCACAATGCCGCGATAAAGCGCCACCGCTTCGGGATAACGCTGCTGCGAACGCAACCACGCGCCGCGCGCATAGTCATATAACATCGCATCATAACCCTCGGCCTGCGGATACACGGCCAGCAGTTCGGCCAATAAATCCCATTGCTGCGCCACCAACGCACGGTTAATCAGCTCGGTGGTGAGCGCCGCATTGCCGCGCAAATCTGCCTCACTCAGCGCCGGCGCAGGTTTGGCCTGCTCGACCGCCGGCGGCTGCAATAAATTTTCAGACGGCTTCGGCGGCTCGGTTTGCTCAAAAAATACCGGATCCGGCACTTGCGCCTCAGTAGCAGACAACGGCACATCCGCCGCATACAGCGGCCACGCCGCCGCCAGAAGCCATAAAGCGTGATAAGGTGTTGGACGATTAAATGATTTCATAGGTTTATTAGAATGTTTTCACTATCAATAAAGGCCGTCTGAAACAGTATTGTTTTCAGACGGCCTGTTCGGCTAGCAAGGTTTATTTGGTGATTTCACCTCTTTGGCCGCCGAAACCGATTTTTCCATCGTTATCTATACCATCAAATAACACTGAACCTGCAATTTCTTCAGCTTTCGGCCCGAATAAGCCAAGAGAATATTTACCGTTTGCATAACCAAAAGCCTCATCACCTACACGTGCAGTACTTGCTACACCCATCACTGATTGACCGTTTAAATTAATTTTAGCCAACTTCCCTTCCAATAGACTAATGGGGCTGTCCGTCAAAATATCAGCAGAAATATCTCTGCCATTCAAGCCATTAATCACACCTGAACCTGTGCGCTTACCGAAATCGATAGTATAATTCAAATCGCCTGAAACACTGCTGGCATTCATGGCTTTGCCCACATAAGTGGCCAAGCCCAAAGTTGGAATAGCATGTTCTTGAGTAACCAAGCCTGCAATTTTAGTCAAGTCAAATGTTTTAGATGTACTAGTTCCATAGGGAAATAAATAATTTGTAATCTCTTCAACCGAACCATTACCGATGATTACCGAATACGGCTGGCTATATAACTTTTTGTAATCATAGCTTTCAACCCGTCTACTTACTCGATTAACAATACCATTTACAATAGACGTGCTATTTTCTACAGAAGCTGACACACCTCCAGTCTGCTCCGAAAACCCTGAACCATAATCACCTCCTTTGGCTTTAATAGCTTCCTGTGCAATAAAACCAGCCAATGCAGCATTAACATTATTATCTTCAACATTGGTATGATTATCAGCGAATTTTTGTGCAAGTATCTTGTTTAAACCTGCACCATAAGCCAACTTAGACAATTCATCTTTTTTAACAGCAATACGCTCAGCTTCGGCTTTTTCCGCAGCTAACCGTTCTGCCTCTAAACGTGCTGCTTCTTCAGCAGCGGCTTTCTCGGCGGCAGCTTTTTCTGCAGCAGCCTTCTCAGCGGCAGCTTTCTCAGCAGCAGCTTTCTCAGCAGCAGCTTTCTCAGCAGCAGCTTTCTCAGCAGCAGCTTTCTCAGCAGCAGCTTTCTCAGCAGCAGCTTTCTCAGCAGCAGCTTTCTCAGCAGCAGCTTTCTCAGCAGCAGCTTTCTCAGCAGCAGCTTTCTCAGCAGCAGCTTTCTCAGCAGCAGCTTTCTCAGCAGCAGCTTTCTCAGCAGCAGCTTTCTCAGCAGCAGCTTTCTCAGCAGCAGCTTTCTCAGCAGCAGCTTTCTCAGCAGCAGCTTTCTCAGCAGCAGCTTTCTCAGCAGCAGCTTTCTCAGCAGCAGCTTTCTCAGCAGCAGCTTTCTCAGCAGCAGCTTTCTCAGCAGCAGCTTTCTCAGCAGCAGCTTTCTCAGCGGCAGCTTTCTCAGCTTCTGTTTGTGTTACAGCCGTACTATTACCCGGCCGCAAAGTACCCGATATGCCGCTACTGCTGCATGCACTCAGGCTCAATGCGATCACGGCTAATGTACCGATTGTTTTTAAAGGCATTTTCATTTCCCTCGTTCAAAAATTTAAGATTGACTTACACCTTTTAACAGGCTATTGCATTATCAACTATTTAATTTAAAATTTCAAGCAAATAATTACAAAACAACCATGAGGCTATTGATAATGCCATCATGCACTCAAACCAAGACAAATCCGAATTCAGCAAACGCCTACGCTTTGCGCTTGAATCTGCAGGCATGGCGGCGCTTTCTACCGCTGATTTGGCAAATCGTTTCAATCTGCGTCACCCCAACAACTCGGTTACGCCTCAAGCGGTCCACAATTGGCTGATCGGCCAATCTATCCCAACGGCCGATAAGATCGATACGCTGGCAAAATGGCTCGACACCACGCCGGAATGGCTGCGCCACGGGCGTATGATGCACGATGGCGAGGTGCTGACTCAGGAGGAATTGTTGTTGCTGGAATTATTTCGCAATCTCTCCCCTTCCCGCCAGAAGGCATTGCTGGCTCTGCTGCATGAATTTCGTTGATGTTCTACTAAAACTGTCGTTTTTTATTTCCCCGGCTACCTGAAATGGTTACAGATATACCGGCCATTCAGATGGCCTTTTCCTATTGATAATTCATGCCCATTTATAGCGGTGCAGTTCGGATACTTGCATCCGACCAAACATATGCGCCTTCTACCATTTCCGATCACGGCTGTGATATGAAAAATATCGGATTCGAGCATCCGGCCTGCCGTTTTTTTTGCTCAAAACATTTTTTTGCGCAGATTAATGCGACGTTCAGGCTGGTTCTTTAGGTGTAAAACACGGATAATGGCGGCTTATTTATCCGAAACGGCTTAGAGGCGGCGTATTTCGTTGCCGCATGGTGTTATGAAAAAATTTCTTGTTTTTTTGATTTCGTTGTTTGCGCTCAGCTCTGCGGCTTGGGCGGTTGATGCTTCCAAGCTGCTGCCGCCGGAGCAGGCGTTTGTGCCGCAGGTGAATGCCACTGATGCGGGCATTAATGTGCAGTTTGCGATTGCCGACGGTTATTATATGTATCAGTCGAAAATATTGGCCGACACCGATCCGCAAGGTTTGCTGGCGCCGCCGCAATACAGCCCCGGCGAGGAAAAGGAAGATGAGTTTTTCGGCAAACAAACCGTTTACCATCATGCGGCGCAAATCAATTGGCCTTATGCGCGCTCTGCCGTGCCTTATACGCTGAAGCTGAGCTATCAGGGCTGTGCGGAAGTGGGTGTGTGTTATCCGCCGGTAGACACAGTGTTTGCCATCGACGGCAACGGCCTTTATCAGGTGCAAAATGATGCGCCGGCAGCGGCAAAAGAGCGCTTTTTGCAGCCGGACAATACGCCCGCTGCGCCTGCCGCCCCCGGCAAAGCGCCGGACAGCAGCCGTTTCAAACTTTCTTGGGATACGTTAAACGCCAATTTGTTGGCGTTTTTTCTCGCGGGACTGGGGCTGAGCTTTACGGCCTGTATGTATCCGCTGATTCCGATTGTGTCGAGCATTGTGGTGGGCGACAAATCGGCATCTAAAGGGCGCGCGTTTGCTTTGTCGATGGTGTATGTGCAGGGTTTGGCGCTCACTTATACGCTGGTGGGTGTGTTTGCGGGGCTGACCGGGGCTTTGCTGACGGTGTGGCTGCAACAGGCCTGGGTGGTGTTGGCGGCGGCGGCGCTGATGGTGGTGTTGGCGCTGGGGATGTTCGGTGTGTTCAGCATTCAGCTGCCCGCTTCGGTGCAGAGCTATTTTCAAAACCAGAGCAGCAAACTGGGCGGTGGTAAAATCGCTTCGGTGTTTGTGATGGGGATGTTGTCGGCGCTGATTGTCGGCCCTTGTGTGGCGCCGCCGCTGGCGTTTGCGCTGGGCTATATCGGCCAAACCGGTGATGCCGCGCTCGGCGGGCTGGCGCTGTATGCGCTGGCGTTGGGCACGGGGGTGCCGCTGATTGTTATCGGCACATTCGGCGGCCATGTGCTGCCGCGTGCGGGTGCTTGGATGAATGGCATCAAATATGCGTTTGGTTTTATTTTGCTGGCGGTGGCGGTGTATCTGGCCACGCCGTTTCTGCCCTATCTTTTGGTGGCGGCGCTGTATACGCTGCTGATGCTGGTGCCGGCCGGTTTGCTGCTGGCCAAGCTGCCCAAGCTTTCAGGCCGTCTGAAAACGTTCAGCCTGGTGCTCGGCACGGTATTGCTGGCGGGCGGTGTGTGGTTCGGCTATCAAAGCGCCAATAAGCAGACCACGACGCTGCATCATTTCCTCACCCTCACTCCGCCCGCGGCAGCCAAAGCGGGTTTGGCTTACGGCCACACGTTTACTGATGTGGCTGAATTGAAAGCAGCCATGCAGGCGGCGTTGGCGGAAAACCCGAATGCGCCGGTATTGCTCGATTTTTATGCCGACTGGTGCATCTCCTGCCGCGAAATGGGCGCTTATACGCTCAATCAGTCTGAGGTACACGAGGCGGTGGACATGAACCGTTTCTTTAAAATCGACGTCACCGCCAACTCGCCCGAACATCAGGCGCTGTTGAAAGAATACGGTTTGTTCGGCCCGCCGGGGATTTTTGTACTCCATGCCGACGGCTCGCGCAGTGAGGCGCTGTTGGGCTTTGTGAAGCCGGATGCGTTTGTCGAATGGTACCGCCAGCAAAGCCGGTAATCATAATTTGTTGGCCGTCTGAATTTGTTGGCCGTCTGAATTTGTTGGCCGTCTGAATTTGTTGGCCGTCTGAATTTGTTGGCCGTCTGAATTTGTTGGCCGTCTGAATTTGTTGGCCGTCTGAATTTGTTGGCCGTCTGAATTTGTTGGCCGTCTGAATTTGTTGGCCGTCTGAATTTGTTGGCCGTCTGAATTTGTTGGCCGTCTGAATTTGTTGGCCGTCTGAATTTGTTGGCCGTCTGAATTTGTTGGCCGTCTGAATTTGTTGGCCGTCTGAAAACCTTGCTGCGCGCGCTTTTCAGACGGCCTCTGTTGTTTATCGGCTGCTAATCAGCGTTTCGGCAGCCTTACCACTACGGTGTTGGCCAGATAATCCTGAATCGTGCGGCGGTCTTTTGAGCGGTTAAACAGCATCACCACGCACACCAGCATAAACACAATCGAGATGATATTGGCAATGCTGTCGGCTGTTTCCATACCGCTGCCGGCAAACAATACGGCTAAGTAGCCTGCCGCCGTAGACACCACAACCACCAGCAGATTATAAACCATCTCGCGCATCAGCACGGTGCCCCAAAAGCCGGGGTTGCGGCCATCGGTGCGCACCACGCGGATGCCCATTATTTTTTTGCCGATAGATTGGCCGTCGCGCGACATCCACCATAGCTGCCATACCGTATAGACCAAAATCACCAGTGCGCCGGCCAGCAGCCACGGCATCGACCAATCAGTCGCCATCAGTGTTTCCATATCCTCCAGGCCTTGCGCCCGAAAACCGTATTCGCTCATCGGCCAAATAATGGCGCCCAAAAGCGGCAGGTAGGCCAGCACCGTTAAAACAGTATTCCACAAATAAGCCGCCATGCGCCGTCCGGGCGAGGCCAATTCTACATCCACCGTTTCCTCAACCGGCGGCTCTGCCATGCCGTTCACATTGATTTCATTCATATATTTTCCCTATCTTAAGAAATATTCCGCAAAAAATACGCTTGTTACCCCGTCATCTATCACTTCCAAAATAAGATAACAGGCTGCTATTTGCAACATTTTTTTACCGTTTTACCATAAAAACCTTTACTTTTCAGCCTTAAAGCGTTAAAACAGTTTTCTTGACATCACCAATATTTTGTAAACAATTTCCCCAAGGAGCACTTGTAATGAAAGTAGGATTCGTAGGCTGGCGCGGCATGGTCGGTTCGGTATTGATGCAGCGCATGCAGGAAGAAAACGATTTCGCCTATATTCCCGAAGCCGTATTCTTTACCACCTCTAATGTGGGCGGCGCAGCACCCGATTTCGGCCAAACCGCCAAAACCCTGCTGGATGCCAACGATACTGCCGAATTGGCCAAAATGGACATCATCGTTACCTGCCAGGGCGGCGATTACACCAAAGCCGTATTCCAACCGCTGCGCGACAGCGGCTGGCAAGGCTACTGGATTGATGCCGCATCATCCTTGCGCATGAACGATGATGCCGTGATTGTGCTCGACCCGGTCAACCGCAACGTCATCGATCAAGCCCTGCAAAACGGCGTGAAAAACTATATCGGCGGCAACTGCACCGTATCATTGATGCTGATGGCGCTGGGCGGCCTGTTCCAAAACGATTTGGTCGAATGGGCCACCAGCATGACTTATCAGGCCGCATCAGGTGCCGGTGCAAAAAACATGCGCGAGCTGATTGCAGGCATGGGCGCAGTGCACAATCAAGTAGCTGCCGAGCTGGCCGACCCCGCCAGCGCCATTCTCGATATCGACCGCAAAGTCAGCGACTTTTTACGCAGCGACAGCTACCCGCAAGCCAACTTCGGCGTGCCGCTGGCCGGCAGCCTGATTCCGTGGATTGATGCCGATCTGGGCAACGGCCAGTCAAAAGAAGAATGGAAAGGCCATGTTGAAACCAATAAAATTCTCGGCCGCAGCGACCACCCCACCGTTATCGACGGCTTGTGTGTGCGTATCGGCGCGATGCGCTGCCACAGCCAGGCGCTGACCTTGAAACTGAAAAAAGATTTGCCCGTTGCCGAAATCGAAGCGCTGCTGGCCTCGGCCAACGATTGGGTAAAAGTGGTACCCAATGAAAAAGAAGCCAGCATGCACGAGCTGACACCCGCCAAAGTTACCGGCACCCTCAGCGTGCCCGTCGGCCGCATCCGTAAAATGGGTATGGGCGGCGAATACATCAGCGCGTTTACCGTCGGCGACCAATTGCTGTGGGGCGCTGCCGAACCGCTTCGCCGCATGTTGCGCATCGTATTGGGCAATCTCGACTGATTCTGTGATGCAGCAAACCAAAGCAACGGCCGGCAAATGGGTCGTTGCTTTTTTAATTGGATATGAAATTTTCAGACGGCCGGCACTATCTTCAAATATATCAAAAATGATACAGATTGAAGCAGAGTTTGCGGCGCAGCTATCTATGCACGCAGAAGCTGCTTATCCATTCAAAAAACAACCCGGCTGCGTTGCTGAGGCTTGCCGCCTTGCACACTTCTTTCTTCACTCCACTATCACTTACTTTTATGAAAAGGCCGTCTGAAAGCGGTTGAGCTGCTCCCCAAAAGTTGGACATCTTAACCAATTTATTCAGGAGCAGTTTTTCATGAGCAAAGCCCACGCCACACACCCTGTAGGCCGGATGCTCAAATCCGACATTTTTCAGATGGCTGAAATCATTGTGAATCATAAGAATATCGAACCATTTGCCGGATACAAGTATCCGACCTGCGCTTGCTATGTACGATTTGAAATTTATTATCTTTGCATCAATTTTTCTTTTATTTCACGATATTCATATTGATTCAGACGGCCTCAAAACATAAAAAAGCCTTTGTATCGCTACAAAGGCTTTCATGTATCTGTCGGAAACCGGATTATTTCAATTTGGTTTCTTTGTAGATAACGTGTTTACGGGCTACCGGGTCAAATTTTTTGATTTCCAGTTTGCCGGGCATGGTGCGTTTGTTTTTGGTCGTGGTGTAAAAATGACCAGTACCTGCACTTGATTCCAGTTTGATTTTATCGCGCATTGCAGTAATCCTTAATTAATCGTTAAATTAAGCTTCGCCGCGAGCACGCAAATCAGCCAATACGACATCAATGCCTACTTTATCGATGGTGCGCAATGCAGCGTTTGATACGCGCAGGCGAACCCAGCGGTTTTCACTCTCTACCCAAAAACGACGTGATTGCAAGTTGGGCAAAAAACGACGTTTGGTTTTGTTGTTGGCGTGTGATACGTTATTGCCAGACATCGGGCGCTTACCGGTCACTTTGCAAACTCGTGCCATGGTTAGTCTCCAAACTTCTAAAATAGTAAAACGAGATTTATACCATGAAACAGCGTTTCTTTTCAAGTAGCTTTTTGAAACCGCTGTATTTTTATGGCAATAAACCGCAGGAATGTTGTTTTTCCCAAACAAAACATTTTTCAGGAAAGGCTGCGCATTATACAGGATGTTAAACAATCATGCACAGTTTAAGTGCATCAGCCCATCATTTAAACTGTTTGAAAAATAAGCAACAGGCCGTCTGAAAGCATTGAAACCGGGCTTCAGACGGCCTGCTGAGGCTGCCGGGCTTACGGAGCGCTGCGGTTTGCGGCTGTCTCCTCATCTTGCGTATACCGTTTCAAACCGCCGCCCAATGCTTTATAGAGGTCGGCAAGATTTTCCAAACGGGTCAGCTGGGTAGCAAGCAAGGCTGAATCGGCGCCATAGCTGCTGCGTTCCGCATCTTGCAGATCCAGCGCATTGGATACGCCGTGACGGTAGCGCAGATTGACCAAACGCAGATAATCGGCATAAGCCTTGCTCTGCTTGGTGTTGGCTGCATAAGCCTTGTCCAGCTGCTCACGCGCCACCAAAGCATCAGATACATCCCTAAACGCGCTTTGCACGGCGGCTTCGTAGTTCACGATTTCCACCTGCTGCATGATTTTGGCGTAATCCAGATTGGCTTTGTTGCTGCCCCAGTTGAAAATCGGCAGGGTGATACTGGGCGCAAACGTCCAGGTGCGGTTGCCGCCTTGGAACAGACCGCTCAACTCATTGGAGCCGGTGCCGATGGTGCCGGTGAGGCTGATGCTGGGGAAAAACGCCGCACGGGCAGCGCCGATATTGGCATTGGCCTGCTTCAAGGCAAACTCTGCCGCGCGGATATCCGGGCGGTTGAGCAGCAAATCAGACGACAAACCTGCCGGCAGCATGTTGATTTTAAATTGCTCATCCAGCGGCAATCCCGGCGGCAAATCGGCGGGAACCGGGCGGCTGATCAGCAGTGCCAGAGCATTATTAGCCTGCTCGCGCGCCTGCACTGCCGTTGCATAATCAGCATTGGCCGACTCAATCAGGGCTTCCTGCTGGCGCAAGTCCACCGCCGAAATCACCCCCGAGCGGTGGCGCAGTTGCGACAACTTGTAGGTTTCTTCACGGGTTTTGAGCACTTTTTGCGCCAATGCCATGCTCTCTTCTGCATAACGCTGGTTGAAATAGGCTTTGGCTACCGTTGAAATCAGCGTCAGATGGGTAGCATCGCGACTGGCCACGCTGGCAAAATAGCTTTGCAGCGCGGCTTCGTTGTTACTGCGCACCCTGCCGAACAAGTCCAACTCATAACCGGTTACGCCCAAGCCTACATTATAGGCAGAAGAGACATACGAATTATTGTTGCCACTCAAATCAGCCGCCACACGGCCGCGGCTGCCGGTGCCGCTGGCATTGATACCGGGCAGCAGTGCGGCGCGGCTGATCATATACTGCGCCCGCACGGCATCAGCGTTGAGTGCGGCAGTGCGCAAATCGGTGTTGCCTTCTAACGCCAGCTCAATCAAGCGATGCAGTCGCGGGTCGGCAAAATAATCCTGCCAGCCCAATGAGGCCGCCTGAATACCGCTCGGCGCAGAATCATGCCGATACGTTTCCGGCACATTCACCGCAGGCTGTTCATACTTGGGAATCATCGCGCAAGCAGACAAGGCCAAGCTGACGGCAGCCACCGTAAGCGCCGGTTTTACATTCCATTTTTTCATTTCAAATCATCCTTGTCTTCATGCATGGCGCGTTTTTCTTCTTCGCTCAAGCCCGATTCGGCATCGGCAACATATTTGTCGCACATTTCCGCAGTCATACCGGCTTCGGCTGATTGCGCGGCAAAACGTTCTTGCTGGCGCTTGCTGCCTTTAAAGAATTTGCGCACCACCACATAAAACAGCGGCACCAAGAATACCGACAGCATCGTGCCGATCAGCATGCCCCACAATACGCTGGTACCAATCGCACGCTGGCTGGCCGAGCTGGCACCGGAAGCAATATACAGCGGCACCACGCCCAAAATAAAGGCCATCGAGGTCATGATAATCGGGCGGAAGCGCAAGTGCGCCGCGGCCAAAGCCGCCTCCATCGCCGATTTGCCTTGTGCCTGCAAGTCTTTGGCAAATTCAATAATCAAAATTGCATTCTTCGCGCTCAAGCCGATCACCGTAATCAACCCCACCTGAAAGTAAATATCGTTCAGGTAAGAGGGCGGCAGGCCGAACAAGCCGCCAAGCAGGTTGCGACCGGTTACCCCCAGCACCACGCCGAGGAAGCCCAGCGGCACCACCAAAATCACGGCCAGCGGAATCGACCAGCTCTCATACAAGGCTGCCAACGCCAAGAATACCGCCAGAATGGCAAAACCATACAGAATCATGGTTTGCGAGCTGCCCTTGGCTTCTTCGCGCGACTGACCCGCCCATTCGAGGCTGTAGCCGTTCATTTCATCCACCATACGCTGCACTTCGGCCATCACTTCACCGGAAGAGTAACCGGTGGCGGCCGCACCATCAATCTGCATGGCCGGATAACCGTTGAAGCGCACACTCTGCTCCATGCCGCTTTCCCAAGCCATGGTGGCAATGGTAGACAGCGGCACGGCCACACCGGCGCTGTTGGGCACGGTAATGCGCATAATGTCTTCAGGTTGCATACGCGCAGCTGCATCAGCCTGCACAATTACCCGCTGCAAACGGCCGTTATTGGGAAAGTCATTGATATAAGACGAACCCAAAGCCGTGCCCAAAGCTGTGCGTACGCTGGAAAAATCAATACCTTGCGCAGCAGCGGCTTCACGGTTGATGTCGATTTTCAGCTGCGGCGCATCTTCCAAACCGGAAGCACGCACATTAGAAGCATCAAACATCGGGCTTTGGCGCATTTTGGCGATTAACTCGTTACGTTTGGCCAGCAATTCGGCATGACCGCTGTTGCTGCGGTCTTGCAGATACATGCTGAAGCCCGAGCTGGTGCCCAGCTCCATAATGGCCGGCGGGTTGAGCACCAGCGCGAAACCGTCTTTTACCGACCCCATCAGCGCACCGGTAATTTTACCGGCCACAGAAGAAGCATCACTGCCGGCGGCGGTGCGTTCGGTCCAATCTTTCAAGGTCACAAAGCCGAAACCCATGTTCTGGCCGGAGCCGGAAAAGCTGAAACCTGATACGCCGATAAAGTTTTCCACTTCGGGCATCGAGGTAATCACCTGATTGGCCACAGCCAAAGTGGCATCAGTACGCTCTTTACTCGCACCTGCCGGCAGCTGCACCATCATCATCAGGCTGCCTTGGTCTTCCTGCGGCAAAAATGAAGTGGGAATACGCATAAAGAAGAATACAGCCACTGCAGCCAGTGCCAAATAAACAAACACCATGCGGAACATTTTGCGCAGCACTTTGGCCACCCAGCCTTCATAACCGTGGGTCCAATCAGTGAACTTACGGTTAAACCAACCGAAGAAGCCTTTTTTCTCTTCATGATGGCCTTTCGGAATCGGCTTGAGCAGGCTGGCGCACAAGGCGGGGGTCAGCGAAAGTGCCAAAAAGGCTGAGAACGCAATCGCAATCGCCATAGTAACCGCAAACTGGCGGTAAATATTACCGGTGGCGCCGCTAAACATCGCCAGCGGCACAAACACCGAAATCAATACCGCCGTAATGCCGATTACCGCGCCAGAAATCTGGCTCATGGCTTTTTTGGTGGCCTCGCGCGGCGGCAGGCCTTCTTCGGCCATAATCCGCTCGACGTTTTCCACCACCACAATGGCATCATCGACCACAATACCAATCACCAATACCATGGCAAACATGGTCAGCACGTTAATCGACATGCCCAGATACCAAATCGAGGCAAATGCACCCAGCAGCGAAATCGGCACCACAATCGTCGGAATAATGGTGTAGCGGATGTTTTGCAGAAACAGAAACATCACAATAAACACCAGCACAATGGCCTCAATCAGCGTATGCACCACTTTTTCAATCGAAATAGACACAAATTTCGATGTATCGTAAGGCGCCGACCAAGTCATATCGGCAGGAAAGAAGCGCTGCAACGTTTCCATCTGCGCGCGCACGGCGGCGGCAGTTGCCATGGCGTTACCGCTGTTGGAAAGCATCACCGCCATACCCACCGAAGGCTCGCCGTTGAGGCGGGTGGAGGTATCATAGCTTTGGCTGCCCAATTCGATTTTGGCCACATCGCGCAAATACACATTGGCGCCGCCCGTGGTTGAGCGCAACATGATGCCGCCGAATGCTTCAGGCGTACTCAGTTGGCCCTGCACGGTAACCGTGGCACTGATGGTTTGGCCGGCAGCTGCCGGCAGCGAGCCCATCGAACCGGCGGAAATTTGCGCATTTTGGGCGTTGATGGCAGTAGAAACATCAGCAAACGACAAATTATAGTTTTGCAGCTTGGCCGGATCCACCCAAATCCGCATGGCACGCTGCGCACCAAACAGGCGCGCTTCGCCCACACCGTCGATCCGCTGGATTTCCGGCCGGATGTTGCGCTCAACGTAATCGGCAATGTCTTCCGTGCTCATGCTTTTTGACGACATCATCAATACCATCAAAAAGTTAGAGCGCGATTTAGACACAATCACACCGTTTTGCTGCACCGTGGCCGGCAGCGTGGCCGTTACCTCGGAAAGCTTGTTTTGCACGTCTACCTGCGCCAAATCTTCGTCGGTTTCCGGCGTAAAGGTCAGGCTGACGGTGCCCGAGCCATTGGACGTGGCGTTGGTGGTCATATAATCCAAACCTTCCACGCCGTTCATATTGCGCTCAATCACTGCCAATACGCTGTCTTCCATCACTTGGGCAGAAGCACCCGGATAAGTGGCGGTAAGCGTGATGGTGGGCGCACCTACTGCCGGATATTGCGACACCGGCAGGCTTTGGATGCCGAGCAAACCCGCGATAATGATAAAAATCGCGATTACCCAGGCAAAAATCGGTCTGTCAATAAAAAACTTAGCCATTTTGCATCCTTATTGTGCCGCAGAAGCAGAAGCGGGCGCTGAGGCCGTCTGAACGTCAGAGGCTGCTTGCGAAGCCGTAGCCGGCGCCGCTCCGGCTGCCGGAGCCTGGCCTTGCGGCGTCCATTCTTTCGGCGTTACTTTTTGCGCCCCCATCATGCCGGCAATCGCCAAGCCGTCGACAATCACTTTATCGCCCGCTTGCAGGCCGCCGGTAATAATCCAGTTGCTGCCCTGCTGCTGAGCCACCGTTACTTCTCGCGGCGCCATGCTGCCATCAGCGTTAACAATCATTACCGTATCTTTCTGACCACGGGTAACCGCCTGCTGCGGCACCACAAAGGCATTGGCAATCGCCGCCTGCGGCAGGCTCACACGCACATACAGACCGGGCAGCAGAATATTGTCGGCATTGGGCACTTCGGCGCGCAAGGTCACCTGGCCGGTGGTTTCATCGACAGTCGGGTCGGCAAACAGCAAGCGCCCTTTTTGCGGGTATTCGCTGCCGTCTTCCAGCAGAATGCTCACCTCCACCGCACCGTTAACCGCCTGCATTTCGCCGTTGGCAATGCGTTGGCGCAGTTTCATCACTTCGGTGGCCGACTGGGTCACATTCACATACAGCGGATTGGTTTGCTGAATTCTGGCCAGCACCGTGGCATCATTGGCCGACACCAGCGTGCCCTCTGAAACATTCGATTGGCCGATAAAGCCGGAAATCGGTGCGGTGATGCGCGAATAATTCACATTGATTTGTGAAGACTTAATCGCCGCCTGAGCCGATTTCACCGCTGCTTCGCCGGCGCGCTTGGCCTGAATGGCAGCATCATATTCCTGCTTGCTGATGGCATCAGCCTCTACCAGCGGTTTGTAGCGCGCCAAATCGGCATTGGCTTTCGCCAGTGTGGCCTCGGCAGAAGCCAATTGTGCGCGGGCACTTTCCAAACCGGCAACATAAGTGGCGTTATCCAATTGATACAGTGGCTGGCCGGCGCGCACATAGCTGCCCTCCTGAAACAAGCGCTGCTGAATGATACCGCCCACTTGGGCGCGCACATTGGCCGTGCGGCGGGATTCGAGGCGGCCCGGCAAATCGGTGCTGATGGTCACATCGGCAGGGCTGACCGTAACCACACCCACCTCAGGAGCCGGAGCTTGTTGCCCGGCCTGCTGCTGTTGGGCCTGATCTTCGCCGCCGCACGCACTCAAAGCCAGCGCGGTCGCTACGGCCAACGCCGCGACACGCAAAGTTTTAGGAGCATTAAACGCCATTCTTCTTTCCTATTCTGATTAATATGATTGATTAACAATGACACAATACGAAAAGCCAATCAGGCTGCCGGCATACTCAGAAACTGATTTTCCAAGATATGCCGACAGCCGATTAATGTTGTTTTACTTCAACCCAGATTGTGCTAACTCAAATTTAACGTTGTTATTATACATGCATGCTTGCACGTATTAAAGTTTTTTCTTATAATGGCATTTCACTTTTACAAACAATAACTTTGTTACCGATACTACCATGAGAAAAACCAAAGCAGAAGCGCTCAAAACCCGCGAATACCTGATGCTCGCCGCACTCGACACCTTCTACCGCCAAGGCGTGGCGCGTGCCTCGCTCAATGAAATCGCCCAAACCGCCGGAGTAACCCGCGGCGCTTTATACTGGCATTTCAAAAACAAAGAAGATTTGTTTGATGCCCTTTTCCAACACATTTTCAAAGATTTCAGAGAAAGCTTGAGCGCAGATATTGAAAACGCCTCGCCCGACACCTGGGAAAATCTGCGTTGTGCGCTGGTTAATCTCTATGAACGCATTCAACACAATGAAACCTACCGCAAATTTATGACTATTTTGCACCTGAAATGCGAACATACCGAGAAAAACGAAGCGATTGTCAACTTGATGACGCAATACAACCTGATGTGGCACGACCAGCTCAGCGCCGCGCTGGCATTATGCGTGCGTCAGCAAAAACTGCCGGCCGACTTAAACATCGATTTGGCAGTTATTTACCTGAAATCAGCCTGCAACGGCCTGGCACAGCTCTGGCTCTCCAACCCGCAACGCTTTGATTTGGAAAAAACCGCACCGATGGTTGTCGAAACCGCCATGAGCACCCTGCAAAAATGCCCCACGCTGCGCACCTCGGGCGAAGCACAATAATACGGCAACCGGCAACTAAACACCGGCCAATCAAAGGCCGTCTGAAAACGCAGGCAATACTTGCTTTCAGACGGCCTTATTCATGCCTTTAAAACAACGACACGCATCAATCATCGTCTTGATGACGCACCAGCAGCACCGGCACATCAGCCTTGCGCAACACACCTTCGGCCACCGAGCCCATCAGCAAATGCATCAGCCCGCTGAAACCGTGTGTGCCCATCACAATCAAATCACAATGGGCGTCGTGCAATTCATCCACCAGTAAATCGGCAATTTTATCGCCGCCGCTTTCCAGAATCTTGGTTTCATGGCGCACACCTGATTGCGCCAGCATCTGCGAAGCATGATCCAACACACGGCCGCCCGCATCTTCCACCGCCATGCGCAACGCCTCATGATTGGCAAATTCAGCCGCACCCCAGTTAAACTGAGCCAAGTCCACCACATGCACGGCCAACACTTCGGCATCAGATGCCCGTGCCAAACCGCAAGCCTCGGTCAAAGCGCGCAGAGACGCCTTGCTGTCATCCACGGGAACCATAATTTTACGATAGATCATAACCCACCCCCTTTCCATTATCTACACGACAAGCTTTATGAAAGCTTAACACAAAACAACATACCCACCGCCTCATGCGCGTAAAATAAATGTTAATATTTGCACATAGCTATCAGAAAAATTTGAGGAAAACAACATGGCGCGCATCACCCTCCCCCTGCCGGAGAACATCTTGTTCCGCACCCGTCTCACTGTGCAAATCGGCGACATCAACTACGGCAACCACCTCGCCAACGATGCCGTATTACGCCTCTGCCACGAAGCCCGCATCCGCTGGTTGGCCGAACACGGCTTCAGCGAGCTTGATGCCGGCGGCAGCGGCTTGATTATGGCCGACACCGCCATCCAATACACCGCCCAAGCCCACCACGGCGACGGGCTCGAAATCGAAATCGGCACCGCCGACATCGGCCGCAGCGGCTTCGCCCTGCTCTACCACATCCACCGCCCCGGCGACGGCCAAACCATCGCCAAAGTGCAAACCGGCATGGTTTGCTTTGATTACAGCCAACAAAAAGTCGGCACCATCCCGCCGGCCTTGCGCAACATCTTATAAGGCCGTCTGAAACACAGGCCGCCCCAACCATCCAAAAGGAAACCACTCATGAGAAACTATCCCGCCAACAGCCCCGAAGCCATGGCCCGCGTGGTCAGCATGTGCATCATGGCCGACAGCGATATCGATGCCAGCGAATTTGCCGAACTGCAACCCGCACTCTACGAAGCCGTCGGCCTCAACCAAACCGAATTCATGCGCGTGCTCGCCCACTATCTCGAAGACATCGTAGCCGAGTCCGGCAGCGAGCGCATCAACCTGCTCCAGCCCGAGCGTATCAACATCATGCTGGGCGAAATCACCGGCCGCAGCGAACGCATCAACACCCTGGCCACCGCCCTGCGCATCTGCAAAAGCGACAACGCCCTCAACAACGCCGAGCTGGCATTGTTCCGCCACATCATGCAACAATGGCAGCTTGACCTGACCGACCTCGAAATCGAAGTCAGCCTGGCCAAATAATATTCATACCCGTTCAAAAAAGTAAGCCAACAAGGCGGCAAGCCGGAAACAGTACGCACGTACGACAAAGTAAGCCAACGCCGTTAGATTATTTTTGTGAATGGGCATTCAGACGGCCTCATCATCCATCGAAGGCCGTCTGAATACCTCTTTCATACCCGCTCAAACCATCAGCCGGCAAAACAGCGCTCTCAAGGCCATACACACAGCCGGGTTATTTTCAAACAGGTATCAAACGGCCGCCGCCATGCAACTTACCCAACTGCTCCAACACCAAAACGACTACCTGCAAACCCTGCAACAGCAAGGAAAATCCGCCCACACCCTCGCCGCCTACCGCCGCGACCTCAGCCAACTCGCCGCCCTGCTGCCCGAAACCGCCGCCGGCGAGCCGCCCCACCGCCGCCATTTCACCGCCGCGCTGAAAAAACTTTCCCAGCAAGAACAACACCCCCGCAGCATGGCACGAAAACTCTCCGCCTGGCGCCAATACTGCCGCTGGCTGGTCGAAAAAGGCCTGCTCGAGGCCGACCCCACCGAACACCTCAAAGCCCCCAAACCGCCCGGCCTGCTGCCCAAAGCCGTCGAACAAGAAACCCTCAACCACCTGCTCGACCACGATACCGATTCCACCGCCATCGCCCTGCGCGATCACGCCATCTTCGAACTGATGTACGGCTCCGGCCTGCGCCTTTCCGAAATCCACAACCTCAACCTTACCGACATCCTATTAGACGACGGCTGGGTGAGCGTTACCGGCAAAGGCAACAAACAACGCCAAGTGCCGCTGGTCGCCCAAAGCATCGCCGCCATCCGCGCCTACCTGCCCCACCGCCACACCGCCGCCGGCGAAACCGCCCTCTTTACCAACAACCGCGGCGGCCGCCTCAGCCAGCGCCAAATCCAAAACCGCCTGCGCGAATGGGCGCTCACACAAAACAGCCCGCAGCACCTTTCCCCCCACATGCTGCGCCACAGCTACGCCAGCCACCTGCTCCAATCCGCCCGCGACATCCGCGCCGTACAAGAGCTGCTCGGCCACAGCAGCCTGTCGACCACCCAAATCTACACCAAACTCGATTTCGACCATCTCGCCAAAATTTATGACGACGCCCATCCGCGAGCGAAACGGAAAAAAGAATAAACAAAGGCCGTCTGAAACTCATGTTTCAGACGGCCTTTGTTTCTATACCGACACTTCCAAAAAACGATGCCCCTTTCAAACAAAGTTTGAAAGGGGCAGAGCGTTACGGCACATCTTTTCAGACGGCCTTATTGTAGCAACGTTTCTCATTTCGCAGTGCAACAATAAGTTTTATCATACCAATGATAAGGAATGTAGTCAATTATATTTGCTTAAAAATAATCAACTGTTATATATTTCACTGCATAACATAACAACCCTGGAAAACCGTCATGCCAACTTTCCCGCTAAAACCATTAAACTACATTCTCGGCCTGGATTTAGGCATTGCCTCTGTCGGCTGGGCAATCGTTGAAATCGATGCCGAAGAACATCCCATCCGGCTGATTGATATCGGCGTGCGCACATTCGAGCGTGCTGAAGTACCGAAAACCGGTGACTCTTTGGCCGCAGCACGCCGTCAAGCACGCAGCGTGCGCCGGCTAATCCGCCGCCGTGCCCACCGTTTGCTACGGGCCCGCCGTTTATTGAAACGGGAAGGCATTTTGCAAGCAGCTGATTTTGATAATCAAGGCTTGATTAAAGATTTACCCAACACACCGTGGCAACTGCGGGTAGAAGGTTTGAGCCGGAAATTGATGCCGAAAGAATGGGCGGCAGTGTTGCTGCATTTGGTCAAGCATCGCGGCTATTTATCACAACGCAAAAATGAAAGCGACAATGCCGATAAAGAATTGGGCAGACTGCTGACCGGCGTCAATCAAAACCATCAAGCCCTGCAAAGTGACGAATACCGCAGCCCGGCAGAGCTGGCGATGAAAAAATTCCTGACAGAGAGCAATCATATCCGCAACCAACGCGGCGATTATTCGCACACCTTCAACCGCAAAGATATACAGCAAGAGCTGCACCAACTGTTTGCTGCCCAGCAATCTTTCGGTAATCCGCATGTTTCAGACGGCCTCAAGCAGGAAGTCGAAGCCTTATTGATGCAGCAACGTCCGGCCTTGTCGGGTCATGCGGTTCAAAAAATGTTGGGGCGGTGCACTTTTGAGCCTTTGGAATACAAAGCCGCCAAGCATACTTATTTTGCCGAACGTTTTATCTGGCTGACCAAGTTAAACAATCTGCGTATTCAAACCCATGGTGATGAGCGGGCATTAGATGAACAAGAGCGTCGTACGCTGATGGATATGCCTTACAAGCAGGCCAAGCTGACCTACGTCCAAATACGCAAGGCATTAGCCTTGCCTGATTCTGCCTATTTCAAAGGTTTGCGTTACGGCAAAGATAACGCCGAATCGGCCACGCTGATGGAAATGAAAGCCTATCATGCGGTACGCAAAGCGCTGGAAAAAGCCGGCCTGAAAACCGAATGGCAGGGCTTGGCCGGCAAAGCTGAAATATTAGATGAAATCGGCAGTGTCTTTTCGCTTTATAAAACGGATGAAGATATTGCAGGCCATCTGAAAGATACATTACCCGATAATGTTTTACAGGCATTATTGGTCGGATTGAGTTTCGATAAATTCATCCAACTTTCCTTGAAAGCGCTTCAGCATATTTTGCCGCTGATGGAGCAAGGCATACGTTACGATGAGGCTTGCACCGCTGTTTACGGCCAACACCACGGCCAGCACAACAAACAACAGGCATTATTTCTGCCCCCGATTCCGGCTGATGAAATCCGCAATCCGGTGGTGTTGCGCACCCTTTCGCAAGCACGCAAAGTGATTAACGGCATTGTGCGCCGTTACGGCTCCCCCGCCCGAATCCACATCGAAACCGGCCGCGAAGTCGGCAAATCCTATAAAGACCGGCAGGAAATCAAAAAGCACCAGGAAGACAATCAGAGAGACCGTTTGCGCGCGGTGGAAAAGTTCTGTGAATATTTCCCCAATTTTGTCAGTCATCCCAAAGCTTTGGATATTCTCAAACTGCGTTTATACGAATATCAGCACGGCCAATGCCTGTATTCCGGTCATGCGCTTGATATAGGCCGTCTGAACGAAAAAGGCTATGTCGAAATAGACCATGCCCTGCCGTTTTCGCGCACTTGGGACGACAGCTTCAACAATAAAGTGCTGGTCTTAGCCGGAGAAAACCAAAACAAAGGCAGCCAAACGCCTTACGAGTGGCTGGGCGGCGCAGGCAATAGCCCGCGTTGGCGCGAATTTGTGGCACGAGTGGAAAACTGCCGTTTCCATCATAGTAAAAAACAACGCATTTTGCTGCAAAAATTAGATGAGGAAGGCTTCAAAGCCCGCAACCTCAATGATACCCGTTATGTTGCCCGCTTTTTATGTCAGTTTATCGCCAACAATATGCTGCTAAACGGCAAAGGCCAGCAGCGCGTGTTTGCCTCCAACGGCCAAATCACCAGCCTGTTGCGTGCACGGTGGGGGTTACGTAAAGTGCGGGAAGAAAACGACCGTCATCATGCACTTGATGCTGTGGTAGTGGCTTGTTCATCTGTCGCCATGCAGCAGCGGATTACCCGTTTTGTGCGCCAACAAGAAATGAATGTGTTTGACGGCGAAATAATCGACAAGGAAACCGGTGAGGTCAGCCGCCCACATTTTCCGCAACCTTGGGATTTTTTCCGCCAAGAAGTGATGATCCGCGTATTCGGCAAACCCGACGGCGCGCCTGATTATCCGGAAGCGGATACGCGGGAAGCTTTGGTGGCTTTATTAAGCGAGCGTTTGTCTTCACGCCCAGAGGCTGTGCATGAATATGTCGCGCCGCTCTTTGTTTCCCGAGCGCCCAACCGAAAAATGAGCGGACAGGGACACTTGGAAACCATTAAATCAGCCAAACGCCTGGATGAGGGCATCAGCGTATTGAAAGTTGCCCTCACTCAGTTAAAGCCTAATCTTTTAGAAAACATGGTCAATCGCGCGCGCGAGCCGCAACTGTATGAAGCGCTGAAAGAACGTTTGGCCGCATACGGCAATGACCCCGCCAAAGCCTTTGCCGAACCATTTTACAAACAGGGCGGCCAGCAAGTGAAAGCTGTTCGGGTGGAACAGGTGCAGAAAAGCGGCGTACTGGTGCGCGGCGGCAACGGTATTGCCGACAATGCCACGATGGTGCGGGTAGATGTGTTTGAGAAAGCAGGGAAATATTTCTTGGTGCCTATCTATAGCTGGCAGGTGGCCAAAGGTATTCTGCCCAACCAAGCCATCATTGCATTCAAGGATGAGGAAAATTGGCAGTTGATTGATAGCAGCTTTACGTTTAAATTTTCTCTATATCCTAATGATCTCATAGAGGTCATTACTAAAAAAACTAAACTATTCGGCTATTTTGCTGGGTGCCACAGGGGGACAGGAAACATTAACATCCGCATTCATGATTTAAATACGTCTGTTGGTAAAAATGGAGTATTGGAAGGTGTCGGTGTCAAAACCGCACTATCTTTCCAAAAATACCAAATCGACGAATTGGGCAAAACCATCACCCGTTGCCGTCCGAAAAAACGCCCTCCTATCCGCTAACCGTTACCCCTGCTTCAGGCCGTCTGAAGCAGGGATTTTATTATCAAGGGGAAAACATGAGCTGGCGCAGTCTATTAATACGCGAAGGCGGCAAACTATCGCTACAAAAACAGCAAATGTTAATACAGCAAAACGGCCAAGCCTACACCGTGCCGCTGGAAGACATCGCGGTTATTGTGATTGAAAGCCCGGAAACCGTACTCACCGCACCCTTGCTTTCCGCATTAGCCTTAAACGGCATTACCTTACTGACCTGTGATGAACAATTTCTACCCTGCGGCCAATGGCTGCCTTATGCCCAATACCACCGCCAACTGAAAACGCTCAAATTACAATTAAATGCCAGTGAGCCGCAAAAAAAGCAACTCTGGCAAGCCATCGTCCGCCAAAAAATCTGTAATCAAGCACAAACTGCCGATGAAAGCGGCAACGATTTAGCAGCCAAACGCTTACGCGCCATGGCCGCTGCAGTCAAATCCGGAGATACCGGCAACATGGAGGCTCAAGCCGCCGCTCTGTATTTTCAAGCCGTTTTCGGCAACCGTTTCAAGCGCTGGCAAGAGAGCGAAATCAACAGCCACCTCAATTACGGTTATGCCGTCTTGCGCGCCGCTATTGCTCGTGCCTTGGTTCAATACGGCTGGCTGCCCGCCCTCGGCCTGTTTCACAAAAGCGAACTCAACCCCTTCAACTTGGCCGACGACTTTATCGAGCCGTATCGGCCTTTGGTCGATTTAATGGTTTGGCAACTGCACGATCAAGGCCGTCTGAATACCGAGCTGACGCCCGCAGCGAAGAAAATACTGGTGTCCCTACTGCACCACCAAATCCGCTTGGAGCAACAAACATTCAGTGTATTGGCAGCAATCGACCGTACCATCGCTTCTTTTCAAAACAGCCTGGCAGAAAAAAATGCCAAACTACTCAAACTGCCCGAGATTTTGCCCTTGAAAGAACATCACTATGAGTGAGGCCAAGTTTATGCGCATCATCGTCTTTTTCGACCTACCCGTTACCACCGTCGCCAAACGCAAAGCCGCCAATCAATTCCGACTTTTTCTACAAAAAGACGGCTACCAAATG
The DNA here is from genome assembly GCF_022870865.1 of Uruburuella testudinis. Classification (NCBI taxonomy): domain Bacteria; kingdom Pseudomonadati; phylum Pseudomonadota; class Betaproteobacteria; order Neisseriales; family Neisseriaceae; genus Uruburuella; species Uruburuella testudinis. Next base: position 479,452 of record NZ_CP091508.1, on the reverse strand, counting down.
CTGCAATTATCAGTTTACACCCGCATCGTGCGCGGTCGTGATGCGTTGCAAAAACACCACACTCGGCTGCGCGCCAACCTGCCGGAAGAAGGCTCGATACGCTGCTTGGAAGTGACCGAAAAGCAATTTACCGGCATGCACCTGCTTTTGGGACAGCTGAAAAATCAGGAAAAAAAGGTTAATGCAGACCAATTACTGTTGTTTTAAAGTGTTTTTTCAAGTAAAAAATAAACGGGAAACCCTTATCAGATAAGGGTTTCCCGTTTGTCTAATTGTAGCACTGCGAAATGAGAAAGGGAGCTACAACACAAACTGGCAATTCCCGTTGATTTAGCTCATTGTAGCACTGCGAAATGAGAAAGGGAGCTACAACCTGGCAATAAAAATCCTGAACCAGCAGCCGATTGTAGCACTGCGAAATGAGAAAGGGAGCTACAACGCGGCAATCCGCGCAACGACGGCGTGATGCAATTGTAGCACTGCGAAATGAGAAAGGGAGCTACAACGCACAACGCTTCTGGGGCATTGGCGGCTTTATTGTAGCACTGCGAAATGAGAAAGGGAGCTACAACCAAATTCGCCTGCTTCGGGTTTCGGTGGTGATTGTAGCACTGCGAAATGAGAAAGGGAGCTACAACCCATCGGCGGCTCATACTTCTCACTTGAAGATTGTAGCACTGCGAAATGAGAAAGGGAGCTACAACGCTGCTTGATGCAGTAATTCACCGCATCGAATTGTAGCACTGCGAAATGAGAAAGGGAGCTACAACCCGCTCTGCCTGCACTCGCTCCAAATTGTGATTGTAGCACTGCGAAATGAGAAAGGGAGCTACAACACAACCGCGATGACAAGCTGATTGCACTCAATTGTAGCACTGCGAAATGAGAAAGGGAGCTACAACTGCGGCGATGGCACATGCCAACGCGCTGCTATTGTAGCACTGCGAAATGAGAAAGGGAGCTACAACCGGTACTAGCCCATCATGGGAGGACATGGAAATTGTAGCACTGCGAAATGAGAAAGGGAGCTACAACGCCTGTTGGGCGGCTTGGCAGGCACAACCAATTGTAGCACTGCGAAATGAGAAAGGGAGCTACAACAATGAAAAAACAGCCCCCAAAGATTTACTGATTGTAGCACTGCGAAATGAGAAAGGGAGCTACAACCTGCCACTACCGCCGCTGAACGCGAATTCGATTGTAGCACTGCGAAATGAGAAAGGGAGCTACAACCCTGAACCGCGGCTTTATCCCGCGGCTCAAATTGTAGCACTGCGAAATGAGAAAGGGAGCTACAACCCTGAACCGCGGCTTTATCCCGCGGCTCAAATTGTAGCACTGCGAAATGAGAAAGGGAGCTACAACGTATATACATCAAAGGCTCAATTTGACCGGATTGTAGCACTGCGAAATGAGAAAGGGAGCTACAACCCGGGCAAGCATTAAGAACAAGCGGCGTCGATTGTAGCACTGCGAAATGAGAAAGGGAGCTACAACATTGATAGCAAAAACGCGTTTTTTGAAATGGTTGTAGCACTGCGAAATGAGAAAGGGAGCTACAACCTCGAAGCACATTGGCGCAAGGCGTCGATGATTGTAGCACTGCGAAATGAGAAAAGGAGCTACAGTAACCAGCACGGTTGAGACTACTTGGGTCGAATTGTAGCACGCCAAAATCAAACCAAACGCTATCCCCGATTTACCAGCATCAGATTTTGCACCGTCAGGCATGTGCAAAATATTATTTTATCCACATCATCCGAACAAGCGCCCCTGTGCCAGCAGCGCTCTGACCGGGGCGAAATCCCGGCGGTGTTCGGGCAGTGCGCCGAATTCGGCCAATGCGGCCAGGTGTGCGGCGGTGCCGTAGCCTTTGTGCTTGTCGAATCCGTATTGTGGGTAGCGTTTGGCCAATGCATACATTTCCGCGTCGCGCGCGGTTTTGGCCAACACGGAGGCGGCGGAAATCTGGATGATTTTACTGTCGCCTTTCACGACTGCTTCTGCTTCCATACCTAAATTTTTCGGCACGCGGTTGCCGTCTATCCACACTTTTTGCGGTGCTACCGTCAAACCCTGCACGGCGCGGTGCATGGCCAGCATGGTGGCGTTCAGGATATTGAGTTCGGCAATCTCGGCCACATCCGCCGAGGCCACGCACCAAGCCAGCGCTTGGGCTTTAATCTGTAGCGCCAGCGCATCACGTTTTTTTTCGCTCAGCTTTTTCGAATCGGTGAGGCCGGGCAGGTCGGGCTCGGGCGGCAGAATCACGGCGGCGGCAAACACGCTGCCTGCCAAAGGCCCCCGCCCTGCTTCGTCAACACCGGCATGCAGCCACACATTCATGATGTATTTCCTTGTTTTAAATACTATTCAGGCCGTCTGAAAGATTTATTTTTCGTTCAGACGGCCTCATCTGATTATTTGATATTCATTCAGACGGCCTCTGTTTCCGCCACGCCCGCCTCGGCCAATACTGCTTGCGCCGCCAATGCGGCGGTGTCTTTTTTCAGCAGCAGGTGCAAATCGTGAAAATCTTGTTGCAGCGCAGCCACATCTTGCGGCGATTCATACCATTCGGCCACTGCGGCGGCCAGTTTTTTCGGCTTGGCGCGCCTTTGCAGCAATTCGGGCACGGCGCCTTTGTTCAGCAGAATATTCGGCAGCCCCACGTGCGGCACTTTGATTTTGCGCTTTACATAAGCATAGGTGAGCGGCGAAATTTTATAGCTGATAACCATCGGCCGCTTGCACAGCGCCACTTCCAGCGTGGCCGTGCCGCTGGTGACCAGCACCACATCGGCGGCGGTGCAGGCCAGATCGGCGTGTGCACTCATCAGCTGCACCGGCAGGCCGGTAAATTCGTCGTCAGCCAGTATTTCCAGCAGCCGTTTGCGGGTGGCGGCTGTGGCCACCGGCAGCAGAAAGCGGGCGCTCGGATAGCGCTTGAGCAACAGTTTGGCGGTGCGGAAAAACAGCGGCGCCATATAATCGATTTCGCTGACACGGCTGCCGGGCATCAGCGCAAACACGGTTTCCCATAAGTCGATTTTCATCTTCAGGCGGGCGGCTTTTTGGTCGGCATCCAGCGGCAAGACCTGCGCCATCGGGTGGCCGACAAACGCGGCCTGCCCGCCTGCTTGCTGGTAAAGTTCCGCCTCCATCGGAAACAGACACAACACCTTATTAACCTGATGCACAATGGTTTTTACCCGCTCGCGCCGCCACGCCCACACAGAAGGGCTGACGTAATGCACGGTGGCGATGCCGGCCTTTTTCAATTTTTCCGCCACACCGAGATTGAAATCGGGTGCATCGATGCCGACAAACACATCAGGGCGGATGCGTTTCAAATCGCGCACCAACCCGGTGCGGATTTTCAAAATTTCCGGCAGCCGTTTCACCACTTCGGCAAAACCGCGCACCGCCAGTTTTTCCTGCTCATAAAGGTTTTCCATGCCTTGCGCCGACATACGCGGCCCGCCGATGCCGACAAAGCGCACATCGGGGCGGCGCGCTTTAATCGCGGCCATCAGATGGGCGCCGAGCAGGTCGCCCGAGGCTTCACCGGCGCACAGGGCGATGGTGGGTGGGCGGCGGGTGGAAACATGTGGTGCGGTCATGGCAGGCGGTCATTATCGTTTTTGATTCAGGCGGCTATTGTACCGAAATTCAGCGGCGCCTGCTGCCTTTGCATGATGCGGACGACAAACGACAGGTTTGGATTCCATCACTTATCCCAGCGCATTTTCAGACGGCCTAGGGTGTCCTGATGTGTCGTTTATGGAGGGATTTTTGTTCCTGAAAATGCAGATGCCAGGCAAAAAACGCAGCAAGATTGGGCATCTTGCGAGGCTTTTTAACGCAGCAGATGCGTTTTCAGGGGCAAAATACACCCGTAAATCGAATGGTCAGGGATACCCTAGGGTGTCCTGACCATGCTGTTTCATCTTTGTGTCAAACACTTGTGAGACGCTGTTGAAGCGGTTACACTCAAACTACATCTTCCTACAAAAAAATCTGCACATAAAAAGCGAGCGAAACCATGAAAACTTTAGCCATGTATATCAACGGTGTATTTGAAACCGCCTTTAGCGGCGAATGGCGCGAAGTGCTGAACCCGGCCACCGAAGCAGTGATTGCGCAAGAGCCGAAAGGCAGCTGTGCCGATGCCGATCGGGCGGTAGCGGCGGCGAAGGCGGCTCAACCGGCTTGGGAGCGCCTGCCTGCGGTCGAGCGCGGCGCGTATTTGCGCAAAATCGCCGCCGGCATCCGCGCCCGGGCCGACGAGCTCACCGACACCATCGTGGCCGAGGGCGGCAAAACCAAAGATTTGGCGCGCATAGAAGTGATGTTTACCGCCGATTATCTGGATTATCAGGCCGAATGGGCGCGCCGTTATGAAGGGGAAATTATTCAGAGCGACCGCCCGCGCGAAAACATTTTGCTGTTCAAACGCCCGCTCGGCGTGATTGCAGGCATTTTGCCGTGGAACTTCCCTTTCTTTCTGATTGCCCGAAAAATGGGGCCGGCACTGGTTACGGGCAATACCATTGTGGTGAAACCCAGCAGCATCACGCCGATCAACTGCCATATCTTCGCCGAAATCGCACACGAATCCGGCTTGCCGGCGGGTGTGTTTAATGTGGTTAACGGCGCCGGTGCAGAAATCGGCAATGCGCTGGCCGAACATCCGCAGGTGGATATGGTCAGCCTCACCGGCTCGGTGGAAGCCGGCCGCCAAGTGATGGAAGCGGTGGCGCAAAACATCACCAAAGTCTCGCTGGAGCTGGGCGGCAAAGCGCCGGCAATTGTGTTGAAAGATGCCGATATTGATTTGGCGGTGAAATCCATCCTCGCCTCACGTGTGGGCAACAGCGGTCAGATTTGCAACTGCGCCGAGCGCGTGTATGTACACAGCAGCATTCAGACGGCCTTTACCGACAAAATGACCGCCGCCATGCAGGCCGTGCGCTACGGCAACCCTGCCGAAGCTGCCGAAGGGGCGCTGGAAATGGGGCCGCTGATTGAAGAGCGCGCCCTCAACGCGGTGGCCGAAAAAGTGCAACGCGCGGTATCACAAGGGGCAACGCTGGTTTGCGGCGGCAAGCGTGCCGAGGGCAAGGGCTATTTCTTCGAACCGACCGTACTCACCAATGTCGACAACAGCATGGACATCATGAAAGAAGAAACCTTCGGCCCGGTGTTGCCCATCGGCGTATTCGACACGCTCGATCAGGTCATTGCGCTGGCCAACGATTGCGCATTCGGCCTCACCAGCTCGGTATACACCACCAATCTGAACGAAGCGTTTTATGTTACCCGCCGCCTGCAATTCGGCGAAACCTACATCAACCGCGAAAACTTCGAGGCCATGCAGGGCTTTCACGCCGGTTGGAAAAAATCCGGCATCGGCGGCGCCGACGGCAAACACGGTTTGGAAGAATATCTGCAAACCCAAGTGGTGTATCTGGAAACCGATATTTAATCAACCGAGGCCGTCTGAAAGATTAATCAAACCATTCTTTCAGACGGCCTATATGAAAGGCTTCGCATGAAAAACCTCACCGCCGCACTCGCCGCCTCACTGGCACTGGCCGCCTGCGCCACACCCGCACCGGCCGAAATCGCCACGCACACCGCGCCCGAGCACCACAACGCCCGCACCGCGCTCGATTGGGCGGGCACCTACCAAGGCACGCTGCCGTGCGCTTCATGCAGCGGCATCCGCACCACCCTCACACTGCAAGATAACGGCCGCTACCGCCTGCATGAAGCATATCTCGACAACCCGCAAAGCGTGTTCGACAGCAACGGCACGTTTAGCTGGAACGCACAAGGCGACAGCATTACCCTGTTTGGCGACGGGCGCCGCTATTTTGTTGCCGAAAACCATATCATTGCCTTAAGCCGCGACGGCAGCCGCATAACCGGTGAATTGGCCGATGCTTATATTTTGCAAAAAATACATTAACCCCGTTCCACTCAAAGGAGCCACAGTATGAGCAAACAGATTCTGATGCTGGTCGGCGATTATGCCGAAGACTATGAAACCATGGTGCCGTTTCAATTTCTGAACGGTTTGGGCTACACCGTGCACGCCGTCTGCCCCGATAAACAAGCGGGCGACTACATCGCCACCGCCATCCACGATTTTGAAGGCGAACAGACCTACAGCGAAAAACGCGGCCACAATTTCACCCTCAATTACGATTTCGACAAAGTGAATCCCGATGATTATATCGGCCTGGTGATTCCCGGCGGCCGCGCGCCCGAATACCTGCGCCTGAACGAGCGCGTCATCGCCATCGTGCGCGATTTTGATTCCGACGAAAAACCCATCGCCGCCGTTTGCCACGGCGCACAGCTGCTGGCCGCCGCCGGTGTGCTGCGCGGCAAAACCTGCTCCGCCTACCCCGCCTGCGCACCTGATGTACGCGCTGCCGGCGGCGAATATGCCGATATCGACGTCACCGAAGCCGTTACCGACGGCCACTTAATCACCGCCCCCGCCTGGCCGGCACATCCGGCCTGGCTGGCGCAGTTTATCGCCGCATTAGGGGCGAAAGTGCACATTTGATACGCAGAGCAAAGCCAAGGCCGTCTGAAAACTGTGTTTCAGACGGCCTTGGCTGCTGATATCGCCTGCCTACCGACTGCCATAAGGCACACACATCGGTGTGCCGTATATCGGATCGGCAATCATTTTATTGTTCAGCCCGAACACGGCTTTAACCGTAGCCTCAGTCATCACCTTCTCGGGCGGGCCTTGCAGATAAACACCGCCATTACACAGAGCAATGATTTCATCGGCATAGCGGCAGGCCAGATTCAAATCGTGCAGCACCATCACAATGGTTTTACCGGTTTCACGATTCAGCTTTTGCAGCAGCTCCAAAACGTCAATCTGATAGGCCAAATCCAAATAAGTGGTCGGCTCATCCAGCAGCAGATAAGGCGTGTCTTGCGCCAAAGCCATGGCGATCCACACACGCTGGCGCTGGCCGCCTGAAAGCGTGTTTACCGCCCGTTCGGCCAGCATGCCGGTTTGCGTGAGCGCCAGCGCATCAGCCACCGCCGCATCGTCTTCAGGCTGCCAGCCCGCTGTCAGCCGCTGATGCGGATAGCGCCCGTAGCGCACCAACTGGTGGGCGCTGATGCCCTCGGGCACGTTCGGGCTTTGCGCCAGCATGGCCAGCTGTTTGGCAAACTTTTTGCCCGGATAATGCAAAACATTTTCGCCGTTGAGCGTTACCCTGCCCTGCGCCGGCTTGAGCTGGCGTGCCAGCGCTTTGAGCAGCGTTGATTTGCCGCAGCCGTTGGTGCCGATAAACACCGTTATTTTACCCTCAGCGACCTGCAACGACACATTCCGAATCACCGTATGCTTTTCATACGCCAAGGTTATGTTTTCCGCACGCAACATTTTCTGCCCTTACGCCGTTTTACGGCTGAAAATCATCAAAATACACAAATACACGCCGCCCAAACCGGCCGTTACCACTCCGACCGGCAACTGTGAAGCGGTGGGCAGCAGGCGCGCCACGCCATCCGACAACAGCAGCAATACCGCGCCCATCAGCGCTGCGGCCGCAATCATCGGGCGGTCGGTGTCGAACAGATGGCGAACCAAATGCGGTGCGGCCAGCGCTAAAAATGCCACCGGCCCGGCGGCCACCACAGCCAAAGCCGCCAAGGCCGTGGCCGACAACAGCGCCAACCATGCTGTGCGCCGCAAAGGTACGCCCAATGCCGCTGCCGCCGCATCCCCCAAAGCCAGCAAGCCCAAGCGGGTGTTCAACAACACCAGCGCCAGCAGCAACGGCGGCAGCCCCAGCCACACCGCTTCCACCTGCGCCCATGAGCGGGCAGCCAAACTTCCGCTCAGCCAGGCCGCCATCTGCTGGGCGCTTTCCTGCCGCACGCTGGTCAGGCCGAACTGCACCAACGCCAGCGCAGCGGCATTGACGGCCAGGCCGCTGATGATGATGTCCATACCGAAATCCATTCTGCCGCGCGTGCCCAGCAGAATCAGCAGCAGCACCAGCAAAGAGCCGAGCAGCGCCCCCAGTGTTACCGGCACATAGCCCGGCCACAACAAAGCCGCCGCCACAGCCCCCATTGCCGCACCGGCATTCACACCAATGATATCCGGGCTGCCGAGCGGGTTGCGGGTCAGGCATTGGAACACCGCACCGGCCGCGCCCAACGCCGCGCCCGCACCGGCTGCCACCAACGCACGCGGCAGCCACAACTGCCAAAACAGCCATTCTTTCACTGCTCCCGCTTCATGGCGCAGCAACGCCGGCAAATCAGCGCCCAACCATTGCTGTTTGCCCCATAGAGCAGCCATAACCGCCAAAGCAACCGTCGTCAGCAACATGGCCGTCTGAAACAGGTGCTGGCGTTTGAGCGGCAAAAACAGATTTTTGCGCATCATGCTTTCCTCCCCTTCGGCAAACGCATGGCCGCCAGATACAACAGAGGTGCGCCGGCTAACGCCGTAATGATGCCGGTCGGCACTTCGCCGGGCGCCACCACCGTGCGCGCAACAACATCAGACAGCACCAGCAGCACCGCACCTGCAAAAAAGCTGTAAGGCAGCAACCAGCGGTAATCGTTGCCCGTCCACATCCGCACGATATGCGCCGCCCCCAAACCAACAAACGTTATCGGCCCGGCCACTGCAACCGCCACCCCGGCCAGCACCGCAGCCGCCGTCAGCACCGCCGCCTGAATCAACAGCACGTTTGCGCCCAAAGCTTTGGCCGTATCGCTGCCCAGCGCAATCAGATTCAGATGATAGCCCAAGGCCACCGCCGCCAAAGATGCCGGCAGAAAAAACGGCAGCATGCCGTATACTTGCGGCAAAGTCGCCGCACCAAACGAGCCGCTGCCCCAAAAGCGAAAATGGTCGAACAATATCGGATTGAGCTGCGAGGCGGCCGATACATAAGCCTGCAAAGCCGCCGCCACCGCCGCACCGGCCAACACCAGCCGGGCATAAGAAGTGCGGCGCCCCAAGCCGATGCTGCAAATCAGCAAGGCCACCACAAACGCCCCCGCCAGCGCCAGCCAAAATTCCGACACACCCGCCAGCCACGGCACCGAGGCCGACAGCACAATCGCAGCGGCGGCACCGGCATTTACCCCCAGCAAACCCGGGTCGCCCAACGGATTGCGCGTCAGCCCCTGCATCAGCGCTCCCGACAGCCCCAAAGCCGCACCGCAGCAAGCCGCCGCCAAGGTGCGCGGAATCCGCCCCGCCACCACCAAATCGGCATAATTCTGCACAAGGCCGTCTGAAAACCAATAATGCAGCAAATCACGAAAAGTCAGCGTTTTACTGCCGAACACCAGCCCGCAGGCCAACGCCAGCAGTGTCAGCACCATCATCAACAACAGGCCGGCAAAACGGATGGGCAAACGGCTCACGGCTGCTCCTTTTGCTTTGGCACACGCAAAGCGGCCTGCTCCAGCATCGGCAAAAAGCGCTCAACCCCCCAGCGGGTGCTCAACGGCGTACCCACCGACATGGCCACCGCCAGTGTTTTATCGGTAATCGGCAGATAAGAGCCGCGCCGCACCGCCGGAATCATCTGATACAGCGGGCGGCTGCCGGCAACATCGCGGTCTGCTTCACTGGAAAACCAAGTCACCACAATATCCGCATCATCCAAGCGGTCGACATTCTCCAGCCCCAATGTGCCGGCAATCGACCCAGGCTTGGCGCGGATATTTTCCAACGACGGCAAAAAACGCAGCCCCAAATCGCTCAACGTGTCCACCCGCGGATCGCCGTGCAGATAAAGCGATAAATTCACATCACGCCCGCCCGCGTAGATATAAGCAAACGTCAGCCCCTGCAACTGAGGATGCCGGCGGCGGAAATCGGCAAAAAAACCCGCCCGCCGTGCTTTAAGCGCCTGCCCCGCTTCCTGTCTGCCCAATGCGGCGGCGGCCAAATCAATCTGCTCGTCGATGGTGGTCAGCCAAGCGCGGTGCGGATAAGCCACCACCGGCGCAAAGCTGGAAAGCTGGCGGTATTCTTCATCGCTCAAACCCGATTGCGGCGCCAGCACCAAATCCGGCTGCAACGACACCAGTTTTTCCACATCCAATTCGGGATACATATTCAAAGTCGGCGGCAGCGGCAGATCGCGCTCGGCCAAATATTCTTTAAACCAAGGCAGATAACCCTGCCCATCGCCACCCCAAGGATGCGCCTCGACCGCCACCGGCAGCACACCCAATTCCACCGCAATATCTTCCGCGCCGGTGCCCAACGCCACCACCCGCTTGGGTGCCTGCTGTAAAGTCACGCTGCCTTGCGCATTATGAATGGTAACCGGAAAGGCCTGCCCGGCATGCGCATACTCAATCATCGGCCGCTCCGCCTGCCCGCGGCTGCAACCCGACAATAAAACAAGCGACAGCAAGGCCGTCTGAAAAACAGCCCGCCAGCCACTGATTTTCAATACAGCATAAAAACCCATAACATCACAGCCGAATAAAATTTAATGTTAATAAAAATAATTTACATGAATACAAATCCAACTCGATACAGATACAATATTTGTAAACAATAATTATTTACGATAAAATAAGTAAAAATTATATCTTTTATTGATTCATCTAACAATGGGTTTTCATTCATGATTCAGCATAACACCCCGTATTTTCTGTTCAAATCGAGCATTTTGAGCAGTGCCCTGCTTACCGCCCTGCCTGTTTGGGCGGCAGATACACCCCAAAGTGAAAATCAAACCCAACTGCCTGCCGTTTCAGTCAGCGCCGAACGCAGCCACAACGTCGCACGGGTAACGGAAAACAACAGCGACTACACCATTACGGCCATGAAAAGCGCCACCGGCATGCTGCTTTCCGATAAAGAAACACCGCAAACCACCAGCGTGATTACCCGGCAACGCATGAAAGATGAAAAAATCCGCACCGTGACCGAAGCCATGGAAAAAGCCAACGGCGTATTCGTACAAGCCATCGACCGCGGCCGCAGCGCCTATTACGCTCGTGGTTTTACCATTGATAAATACCAGATGGACGGCCTGAATGTGAACTACAACAACCAGTGGATTGCCGGCAGCAATCTCACCAATATGGTAATGTTTGACCACGTGGAAATCGTGCGGGGCGCCACCGGCCTCACCACCGGCGCGGGCAACCCTTCGGCCAGCGTCAATTTCATCCGCAAGCATGCCGACAGCAAAACCCGTAAAACCTCATTCGAAGCCGGCGCCGGCCGTTGGCACGATTATGAGCTGACGCTGGATCACAGCCAGCCACTCAATACTGCAGGCAGCGTGCGCGGCCGCTTCGTGGCCAGCCGCCAGGCCGGCAAGAGTTGGGTTGATGATGAAAAAAACAGCCATAATATTTTATACGGCGTGATAGATGCCGATATCGGCGACGATACCGAAGCGAGCGTGGGGGCGAGCCATCAAAACAACCACCAAAACGGCTATATGTGGGGCGGGCTGCCCGCCACTTTCAGTGACGGCAGCTTTGCCGACTGGCCGATTAACAAAACCACCAGCACCCGTTGGTCGACTTGGAACAGCAAAGCCTACAGCTATTTCGGCAACCTCAAACATCATTTCAACAATGATTGGCATATCGAGCTGAAAGCCAGCCATGTGCGCAACAGCAGCGATTCGAAGCTGATGTATATTTCCGGCTCGGTAGATAAAAACAGCGGCCTGGGCTACAACGTATGGCCGGGAAAATTCGACATTATCCGCAAACAAAACAACGTGCAGCTGCAAAGCAACGGCAGATACCAAGCTTTCGGCCGCAAACACGATGTGGTATTTGGCGCCCAATACAGCCGCAACCACAACAACACCTTTTCCTATGCCGCCAGCACGGGCTTTGCCGCCCCCACCGACTTTTACAGCTGGGACGGCAGCTGGCCGATGCCTGATTGGGACAGCCGCAGCGAAAGCGTCAACCTCACCGATACCGAGCGCGCCCTGTTTGCCGCCACCCGCATCAACCTCACCGAGCGTTTCAGCGCCGTCATCGGCACCCGTTTTTCCAATTGGAAAAGCAAGGGCACCAGCTACGGCACCGCCATCCAGTATGAATCCGGCAATGTGTGGACACCTTACGCCGGGCTGCTCTACGACCTCAACGACAACCACACCGCCTATGCCAGCTATGCCGATATCTTCAAAGCACAAAATGCTTTCGACAAAAACGGCAATATGCTCGACCCGATTCGCGGCAAAAACTACGAAATCGGCCTCAAAAGCAGCTATTTCAACGACCGCCTCATCAGCCAATTGAGCGTATTTAAAATCGACCAAGACAACCTGGCTCAACCCGACGGCGGCAATATCATCCCCGGCAGCGACAATGTGCAAGCCTACTACGCCGCCAAAGGCACCCGCACCCACGGCTTTGAAGCCGAATTAAGCGGCCGCCTGACGCCGCAATGGAATATTTCGCTAGGCTATGCCCAAGCCAAAGGCAAAGATGCCGCCGGCAACCGCATCAACACCAGCATTCCCGAACGCACCCTGAAACTCTTTACCACCTATGATTTCAGCAACCGCCTGGCCGGCCTCACCCTCGGCGGCGGCATCAACTGGCAGAGCAGCCGCTATATCAACCTCAGCAGCCCGATAGCACAAAAATTCACCCAGAAAAGCTATGCGCTGGTGAGCCTGATGGGGCGCTACCGGTTTAACAAACAACTGTCGGCCCAAGTTAATGCCGACAATCTGTTCAATAAAAAATACCTGAACCAAATGTCGGCCAACGGCCAGCATAACTTCGGCCCGCCGCGCAACATCCGGGCATCGCTGCGTTTGGAATTTTGAATGATTTGACGGCATGAAAAGAACATCATCTTTGTTTATCTCTTACTGATGCATTTATCTGCGTTTGCCGTCATAAATTTAGGCCGTCTGAAACCAATTTTCAGACGGCCTAAAATGAATATAAACCAACACAATCAACGGATAATACCGCGCTCCGAAGCTTGGAAAAATGCTTTGAACACGGCCAATTCAGGCGCATCGGCGCTCATTCTCAACACTTCTTCTTTGGCCGCATCCAAGCTCAAGCCGCTGCGGTAGATGAGTTTGTAGACTTCTTTCACTTTGGCGATTTGCTCCGGCGTGAAGCCGTTGCGGCGCATACCTTCGCTATTGAGGCCGGCCGGTTCGGCGCGGTAGCCTGAAGCCATAAAATACGGCGGCACGTCTTTATGCACTCCGGCGGCAAAAGCGGTCATGGCATAATCGCCGATGTTGCAAAACTGAAATACCAAGGTATAGCCGCCCAACACCACATAATCGCCGATGGTCACATGCCCGGCCAAGGAGGTGTTGTTGGCGAAAATCGTGTGGCTGCCGACCACACAGTCATGCGCCAGATGCACATAGGCCATAATCCAGTTATCGTCGCCGATACGGGTTTCGCCGATACCGGTAACCGTGCCGAGATTGAAGGTGGTGAATTCGCGGATGGTATTGCCGTTGCCGATAATCAAGCGGGTGGGCTCATCGCGGTATTTTTTATCCTGCGGCTGCGCGCCCAGCGAAGCAAACTGAAAAATTTTGTTGTTTTCACCGATGCTGGTGTGGCCTTCGATCACGACGTGCGGGCCGATGTCTGTGCCGGCACCGATTTGTACATTCGGGCCGATGATGGTGTAAGGGCCGACTTTCACGCTGCTGTCGAGCTCGGCTTTCGAGTCGACAATCGCGGTAGGATGGATGAGGCTCATACGGCACTCCTTTATTGTGGCTGCATCAAAAATTTCAGGCCGTCTGAAAACCCTGCCGATCGGCACGGATACGTTCAGACGGCCTGAGGCATTACATTTCTACGGCACGTTTGGCACACATGATTTCGGCTTCCACCGCCACTTGGCCCTCTACCGTGGCCACGGCCTTAAATTTGCCGATACCGCGTTTGTTGGCAATCAGCTCCACATTGAAAACCAATTGGTCGCCCGGAATCACTTGGCGTTTGAAACGGGCGTTGTCGATACCGGCAAAGAAATAGATTTCCTCTTCTTTGCGGCCGCCTTCGCTCAAAATCGCCAGCGTGCCGCAGGTTTGCGCCAATGCCTCGATAATCAGCACGCCGGGCATAACCGGAAAACCGGGAAAGTGGCCTTGAAACTGCGGCTCGTTCATGCTCACATTTTTAATCGCGGTCAGCGATTTCATGGGTTCGAATGCGGTGATGCGGTCAACCAGCAAAAACGGGTAGCGGTGGGGAATCAGCTTTTGAATATCTTTGGCTTCGATGGGCAGTTGGATGTCCATTAGGTATTGTCCTTATTGTGTTGGGGTTGCAGCGTATCAAGCTGCTGTTCCAGTTGTTTGATTTTTTTGGCCATGTCACTCAAATGACGCACATGCACGGCATTGCGCGCCCATTCTTTATGGGTTTGCAGCGGATAGCAGGTGGCATAATGGCCGGGCTCTTTAATCGAATGGGTAACGGCAGTGCCGCCGCCGATGGTGGTTTTATCGGCGATTTCGATATGGCCGACAAACATGGCCGCACCGCCGATGATGCAATACGAACCGATTTTGGTGCTGCCGGAGATCCCGGCGCAGGCCGCAATCACGGTGTGTTCGCCGATGTGGCAATTGTGGCCGATTTGCACTTGGTTATCGATTTTGGTGCCTCTGCCTACCACAGTGTCGGCCATCGCGCCGCGGTCTATCATGCTGTTGGCACCGATTTCAACATCATCGCCCAGCGTTACGCCGCCGGTTTGCGGAATTTTAAACCACGAATCTCCGGCAAACGCCAAACCGAAACCGTCGGCGCCAATCACGCTGCCGCCGTGAATTTCGACACGCTCGCCTAAAGTGCAGCCGTGGTAAATCACTGCATTGGGGTGCAACACCACCCGGCTGCCCAACACACAATCATGTTCGACAACCGCACCGGCAAGAATGCGGCAACCTTCACCCAATACGGTGTTGCCGCCGATATATACATGTGCCCCGATTTCACAGCTGGCCGGCACGGTGGCCGTCGGTTCGATTACCGCGGTGGGATGAACCCCCGCCACCGCCGGCTCAACCGGCGAAAACAGTCGGGCTACTTTGGCGAAATAAAGATAAGGATCCTGCACCACAATCAGGTTGCGGCCGGTAAATTCATCAGCCGCTTTCGGGCTGACAATCACCGCACCGGCATGGCTGGCAGCCACTTCCGATTTATATTTGGGGTTGGCCAGAAAACTGATGTGATCAGGCGTGGCATCAGCCAGCGGCTGCACGGCGGCAATACCGACATCTTCGCCGCGCCATTCGCCGCCCAACTCGGCCACAATCTGCGATAAGGTGTAAATCTGTTGATTCATCATTTATAGGCCGTCTGAAAAATAATCATCCGCTCCGGCGCTAGGGTGTCCGGACAATTTGTTTATGAGGGGATTTTTGCTCCTGAAAATGCAGATACCGGATAAAAAACGCAGCAAGATTTAGAAGGCATCTTTGCAAGGCTTTTTAACGCAGCAGATGCGTTTTCAAGGGCAAAATACACCGTAAATCGAATAGTCAGAATACCTAAGCATTCTAGCGGGCATTTAAGGCTTTAATCACACTATCGGTGATGTCGAATCTGCTGTCGACATAAATGGCATCCTGAATAATCAGGTCGTAGCCTTCTTTTTTAGCCAGCTCAACAATCACGCTGTTGGCATTTTGCTGCAAGGCGGCAAATTCTTCATTACGGCGCAGATTGTATTCTTCGGCCAATTTGGCCTGCTGCGAACGGTATTGTTGCACCAATTCGCCCAAGTGCCGCACTGCCGCTTCTCGTTCGGCACCGCGCAGGCTGCCGGCGGTCAGTTTTTTCTCAGCAGCTTCGCCTTCAGCCTGTAATTTTTGCAGGCTGCGCTGGCGGGCGCTGAATTCTTTTTCCAGTGTTTTCTGAATGCCTTGCGCCTGCCGTGATTCCTGATAAACGCGTTCGGTGTTGATAAAGCCGAGCTTTTGCAGGTTCTCGGCAGCCATCGCCGGGCTGAGCAGGCCGCAACTTAATGCTGCTGCGGCTCCCCAGCTGATGACACGTGAACATTTATTCATAACAAGTTCCAGTAACAGTTGACCCGGGCTTCAAACAGCCCTTCGGCCTGAGCATCGCCGGTGTTCAAGCAAATATACGGCAGCAATCTTCAATCGCAACACGCCCACTTCCGCTTTCCATGCCATTCAGGCTTGGCGGTGCCAATCAAATAACACCATGCCGTCTGAAATGCTGCCTCAGCGGCAGAGCAGACGAAATAGCCGCGTGCCGCCTAATGCTTTCAAACGCCGGTTTTCTTAGCTTCTGCCGGCGCTGGCATGATTAAAACGTGGTACCCAGCTGGAATTGGAAGCGCTGGATTTCATCGCCTTTTTTCTTATTCAGCGGATAAGCATAGCTGAATTTCATCGGCCCCAACGGCGAGAGCCAGGTTACGGCCATACCGGTAGAATAGCGCAATTCTTCTTTGAATGAAGATTTATGGCTGCGGCTGCCATAAATACTCGCACCATTATCACTGTCGGCAGCAGTATAGGTTTTACCGTCCCACACACTGCCGGCATCAGCAAACGCACTCAGGCGCACGGTGCGGGCATCTTTCACGCCCGGCATCGGGAACAGCAGTTCGGCCGATACATTGGCTTTTTTATTGCCGCCGTAGCTGATCACGTCGCCATCGTCATCATAAACTTTCGGGCCGAGCGTGCCGCTTTCATAACCGCGCACCGAACCCAAACCACCACCGTAGAAGTTTTCAAAGAACGGCAGCTCTTTGGTTTTGCCGTAGCCGTTGGCATAGCCCACTTCGCCGCCCAACATCAGCGTGAAACTTTTGCTTAACGGGAAAAACCAGGTTTGGTTGTGGGTCAGGCTATAGTATTGCAGCTTGCTGCCGGGCAGACCGATTTCGCTGTTGACACCGGTGATGTAGCCGCGGGTCGGCCATAAGGCGCTGTCGGTTTTGTTGCGGCCCCAACCGATGCTGCCTTTATAAATCCAACCCTTAAACTTGCCCACGCCGTCCGTGCCTTCACCATGCTCTTCAATAAAATTACGATAGCGTTTCGGTGCGCCGGCGTAAGTATTCACAGCCAGATGCTCGGCACCCAAGCCGAAATTCACACGGTCGTATTCGGTGATCGGCACCCCCATGCGCACACCGCCGCCGATGGTGGTGGTTTTATATTGTTGGGTGCTGGAAGTGGCT
The DNA here is from genome assembly GCF_022870865.1 of Uruburuella testudinis. NCBI lineage: Bacteria > Pseudomonadati > Pseudomonadota > Betaproteobacteria > Neisseriales > Neisseriaceae > Uruburuella > Uruburuella testudinis. Next base: position 462,222 of record NZ_CP091508.1, on the reverse strand, counting down.
TTGCGCGGGTCGTACACGCGGCCGTAAAGGTCGTAACCCAAGCTCACGCCGTCGGGGGTGAAATAGGGGTCGGTAAACGACAAAGAAGCGTTTTGGGTGGTTTTACTGCGCGATACGCGGGCAGACACCGATTTGCCGGTGCCGAACAAATTATCCTGCGCCACGCCCAAAGCCATAACCAGGCCGGTATCCTGCACCCAGCCCGCGCTCAAATCCAGCGAACCGGTAGAGCGCTCGTTGACCGACATATCCAAATCCACCTGATCGGGCGTACCCGCCACCGGCTTGGCATCAAACTGTACGTTGTCGAAATAGCCCAACAATTCCACACGCTCTTTCGAACGCTGCAATTTGCCGGTATCGTAAGGTGCGGCCTCCATTTGGCGCAATTCGCGGCGGATAACTTCATCGCGGGTTTTGTTGTTGCCGCTGATATTGATTTCATTCACATAAACTTTGCGCCCCGGATTCACATGCAGCACAAAATCTACCACGCGGGTATCGGGGTTGGGCATCGGCTGCACGTTGACTTCGCTGAATGCATAACCCGCGCTGCCCATGGCCGTCTGAATCGCTTGCAGGCTGTTCACCATGCGCTCGCGCTCATACCAGCGGCCTTCCTTCATGGTCAGCAGTTTTTGCAAATCGGCTTTCGGCACTTCGCGGGTGTCTCCCTCGATTTGCACCGTGCCCCAACGGTAACGCTCGCCCTCATGCACTTTCACATTGATGGTTTGGCGGGTTTGATCGTCATTGGTTTGAATATCGGTGTCGAGAATGCGGAAATCGAAGTAGCCGTTGTTTTGATAAAATTCGCTCACCCGCTCCATGTCTTGGGCGAATTTCTGCTCGTTAAACTGATTGCTCTTGGTGAGCCACGTCCACATACCGCCCTCGCTGAGCGACATTTGATTGCGCAGTTTGCGGTCGGAATAACGCTCGTTGCCCTCAAAGCTGATGTCGGTGATTTTGGTGCTTTTGCCCTCTTCAATGGCAATATCGATGGCAACACGGTTGCGTGCCAGTTTGGTAACAGTTTGCTTGATTTCTACCGAAGGTTTGCCGCGACTGATGTATTCCTGCTTCAACCCGGCAACTGCCTGATTGAGCGTGGCCTGATTAAACGGCTGCGATTGGCCGAGGCCGAAAGTATTGAAATTCTGCTTGATGGCATCGTTTTGCAGCATTTTGGCGCCGGTAATGTTGAGGCTGCTGATGGTGGGGCGTTCCACCACGGTCAGCAACACTTGGTTGCCCATGGTTTCTACACGTACATCATCAAAAAAACCGGTAGCATAAAGGTTTTTAATGATTTCTTCGCCGCGGGCATCGGTGAAGGTATCGCCCACTTTGACCGGCAGATAATTAAACACCGTGCTCGGTTCGGTGCGTTGCAGGCCTTCTACACGGATATCCTGAATGGTAAAGTCTGCCAAAGCAAAAGGCGACAGGCCCAACATCATCAGGGTTGCGGTAATTTGTTTCAGTTTCATAAAGTATTATCCAAACAAACGGGTTATATCGTTAAAGAAGGCCACCAGCATGAGCATGAGCATGGCTATCATGCCGAAACGCAAGCCCATCATCTGAATGCGCTCGCTCAATGGCTTGCCGCGTATCCACTCGGCGGTATAATACACCAAGTGACCGCCGTCCAAAACCGGAATCGGCAATAAATTCAGCACACCCAAGCTCACGCTGACCAGCGCTAAAAATTCCAAATAGCTCTGCAAACCCATGGCGGCGGAGCGCCCGGCAACATCGGCAATCGTCAGCGGGCCGGAAATATGGTTCATAGATGCCTGCCCGGTCAGCAGCCTGCCGAAAAATTTTACCGTGAGCGTGGAATAATGCCACATTTTTTCCGTGCCCATCACCAATGCCTGCCCGATACCGGGAGTGTAGCGGTGGCTGATTTGATCAGCCCAAGCCTGGTCGCGCTCGGCAGCAATGCCCACTTTGCCGATCAGGGTGCCGTCGCGCAATTCCTCTGTGTCGGGGCGCAAATCGGTATGGCGGATTTCACCATTGCGTTCATAATCAACAGCCAGCTTCAAGCCCGGGCTGCGGCGGAACAAATCAGTCCACTGCTGCCACGAATCTAATTTTTCGCCATTGGCCGCCAGCAAGGTGTCGCCCGGCTGCAAACCGGCACGGGCAGCGGGGCTGTTATCAACCACCATGCCTACCCGGTTCAGAATTTTAAACGGCCACAACCCGATGTTGCCTTCGCGCCTGATAACTTCCGCCGCTGCGGGGGTGCCGGCCACATCGATGGTGCGCACAACATCTTCGCCGCGCCCAGTCTGCACCGCCACGGCCACTTTGCCGGCTTCCAAATTCATCACCATTTCGGTGTGCGCCTTGCTCCAATCATCAATCGGCTCGCCATTAACCGATACGATTCTGTCGCCCGGTGCAAAGCCTGCTTGTGCAGCAACACTGGCCAGCTCCACCGTGCCCACAAACGGGCGCACTTCGGTTACGCCGAAGGAAAAACTCAGGGCATAAAATATCACTGCCAACACAAGATTGGTTATCGGGCCGGCGGCAACAATGGCAATACGCTTGGCCGGATGCTGCTTGTCAAAAGCATACGGCAAATCGGTCTCGGCCACATTGCCTTCCCGGGTATCGACCATTTTCACATAGCCGCCCAACGGAATCGGAGCCAGGCACCATTCGGTATCGCCGCGCTTTCTGGTGAAAAACGGCTTGCCGAAGCCCACCGAAAAACGCAGCACTTTCACACCAAACAGGCGCGCTACAGCATAATGGCCGAATTCATGCAGGCTCACCAAAATCAAAATCGCGACAATAAACGCTAAAATCGTCAAAACTGCTCCTAGCCGCCCAAAGCGGCAATATATTGCTGTGCATCGGCACGGGTTTGTGCATCTTGCGTCAGCAGCGCCTCAATACTATCGAGGCCGTCTGAAAAATCTTGTGCCAACGCGTGGGCAACCACACGGGCAATGTCGGTAAAGCGGATCGCGCCTGCCAGAAAAGCGCTAACGGCCTCTTCGTTGGCGGCATTAAGCACGCAAGGTGCGCCGCCGCCGGCATGCATCGCATCATACGCCAATTTCAAGCAGGGGAAGCGTTTGAAATCCGGCTCGCAAAACGTCAGGCCGCCCAAACTGCCAAAATCTAAAGCATCCACGCCCGATTCAATGCGTTCGGGCAAGCCCAAACAATACGCAATCGGTGTGCGCATATCGGGATTTCCCATTTGCGCCAACACCGAACCATCCCGATAACGCACCATGCTGTGAATCACGCTTTGCGGATGAATCACCACTTCCAGCTTATCGGGCGGGCAATGAAACAGCCAATGCGCCTCAATCAGCTCCAGCCCTTTATTCATCATGGTGGCCGAATCCACCGAAATTTTCTGCCCCATGCTCCAATTGGGATGCTTCACTGCCTGCGCGGGCGTGATGCGGTCAAACGTTGCCAAATCAGCATGGAGAAACGGGCCGCCCGATGCAGTGAGGATAATCGAACGGATGCCGTGGGCATTCAGACGGCCTTGGTAATCATGCGGCAACACTTGGAAAATCGCGTTGTGCTCGCTGTCTATCGGCAAAACTTTCGCGCCGTTGGCCGCAGCGGTCTGCATAAACAGCGCACCGGCCACCACCAGCGTTTCTTTATTGGCCAGATAAATGGTTTTACCCGCTTGCGCCGCCGCCAAGGCAGAGGGCAGCCCCGCGGCACCGACAATCGCCGCCATCACGCCGCTCACTTCCGCCGCCGAAGCCACATCAATCAAGGCCTGCGCACCGTGCAGCACTTCGGTTTTGCAGCCGGCGGCGGCAAGCTGCTGCGCCAGTTTGGCCGCGTGTTCGCCGTCGGCCACCACCGCGTATTTCGGTTGGAACTGCACGCATTGCGCCGCCAGCTTTTCCACTTGCTTGTGGCCGGCCAAGGCAAAAATGCGGAATTTTTCGGGATGGCGTGCCACCACGTCCAGCGTGTTCACGCCGATGCTGCCGGTGCTGCCTAAAACAGTTAAGACTTGTTGCGTCATGGTTTGGTTCTGTTTGAGGCCGTCTGAAACATTTCAGACGGCTGAATATTTTAAATAATCAATCTGATACACATACTTTTCAGATATTTTTCAGACGGCCTTATTGCTCAAATCAAAAGATTTCATCACAAACAGGATAGCCAATCTCTTCTCAATCGGCGCTTTAAGGGTGTCGGTCGTTTCCGAACGGCCATTTTGCACGGGAAAGTGTTGCACCAACCACGCTTTACCCATCGGCAAACCGTCAAAAATATGGCGGACAATATCCGGCTCAACCGAAATTTTATAATATTCCGCCGGCCATACTGAATGTTCTCAAGGGCTTGGCTCAACGCCGCCCAAATATCCGTGCTGTCGGCACAGGTCGGCGTCATTTCCTGCCGATCATCCACGCTTTTGAATCCAAACGAAACGGCAGCCATCTCAAAAGCCGGTTCATCCCCAAATTCATCATCCGCCTGCTTCTCAAACGGCGGAAGGCTGATATCAGTTTTCAGACGGCCGGTGAGTGATTGATAAAGGCCGTCTGAAATATTCAGGGTTATCCGAACAAAGCCATCAGAGCCGCATACACGCTGAGTACGGCAATCAGGCTGTCGGTGCGGTCGAATACACCGCCGTGGCCGGGCAGCAGATGACTGCTGTCTTTCACGCCGGCCGCCCGTTTGAGCCAGCTTTCCAACAAATCGCCGCACACGCTGACCACTGTCAGCACCAAACCGATCAGCACGGCGCCAAGCCAGGAAGTATCAAAAGCCAGCCAGCCGGCCCGCCACACCAAAATCATATAGACTGCTACGCAAACCGCACCGCCGATGGCGCCTTCCCAGCTTTTGCCCGGGCTGATGGCAGGTGCAAGCTTATGCTTGCCGAATGCCTTGCCGGTAAAATAAGCGAAGATATCCGCCACCCACACCAAGCCCATCACCGCCAGCAGAGACGTGGCCGCCTCTTGGTCGGGGCGCAGCCCCACCAATGCAAACCAAAATGGCACCATCAGCAGCCAGCCGGTGCTGTATGCCTGCCAATCGCCCTTGAGCGTCCATTTCCGGTTCAGCCACAGCGGCATTATCAACAGCCAAAACACCAGCACGGCCAGCCAAACCATACCCGGCAACGCCCACCCGCCGGCATAAGCCACCACGCCAAACAGCGCAGTGGCGGCCAAATAGCGGTGATTCTGCCCCGCGCTCAGGCCGCTCATACGGCCGTATTCCCACAATGCCAGCAAGGCAATCAAGCCGCTGAATGCCGCCCACAGCCAAGCATTTGCCCAAAACAGCATACCCAGCATCAACGGCAGCAAAACCAAAGCAGTGATGACACGTTGTTTCAGCATAAATCAACTCCGCTGCTGCTCGAGCGGCAATTGCTCGGAGGTCCGTCCGAAACGCCGCTCCCGGGTTTGAAAGGAGGCAATGGCGGCATCGACCTGCTCATCACCGAAATCCGGCCACAACGTATCGGTAAAATAAAATTCGGTATAGGCGAGCTGCCAGAGCATAAAGTTGCTGATGCGGGTTTCGCCGCCGGTGCGGATAAACAAATCGGGCTCCGGCGCGCCGGCCAACATCAGATGTTGCGCCAAAGCTGCTTCGGTAATTTCGGTTGCCCCGGCCTGCACCAGCTTGTTGGCCGCCTGCAAAATATCCCAACGGCCGCCGTAATCGGCAGCAATCGTCAGAGTCAGGCCGCTGTTGGCGGCGGTAAGCGCTTCGGCCGCCTCGATGCCTTGCACAATATCGGCGCCGAAACGGCTGCGGTCGCCAATCACTTTGAGACGCATATTGTTTTCATGCAACCGCTGCACCTGTTTTTGCAGCGCCTGTAAAAACAAGCCCATCAAAAACGACACTTCTTCTTCCGGGCGGCGCCAGTTTTCGGTGGAAAAGGCAAACACAGTCAGATAGCGCACGCCCAACCCGGCGCAACGTTTTACCATATTTTCCAGCGCATTCAGGCCGCGCTTGTGCCCCATCACACGGGGCAGGAAGCGCTTTTTCGCCCAACGGCCGTTGCCGTCCATAATCACGGCGATATGGCGCGGAATCTGCGTATGTTCCAGAATGGTTTGCGTACTGCTTGTCATGTTGCCCTTTCCCTGCGGCTTAAATCGCCAGCAGGTCTTCTTCTTTGGCCGCCAGCATTTTATCCGCCTCACCGATGTATTTGTCGGTCAGCTTTTGGATCTGCTCTTCACCGCGGCGGGCATCGTCTTCTGAAATTTCTTTGTCTTTCAACAGACGCTTGAAATCATTATTGGCATCGCGGCGCACATTGCGGATGGCCACGCGGCCTTCTTCAGCCTCGCTGCGCACCACTTTAATCAAGTCTTTGCGGCGCTCTTCGGTCAGCATCGGCATCGGCACGCGGATCAAATCGCCCATAGCGGCCGGGTTGAGGCCGAGATTGGAATCGCGGATGGCTTTTTCGATGGCATTGGTCATATTGCTTTCAAAGGGTTTTACGCCGATAGTGCGCGCATCAATCAGGGTCACATTGGCCACCTGGCTGACCGGCACCGGGCTGCCGTAATATTCCACATCCACCTGATCCAGCAGGCCGGTATGGGCGCGGCCGGTGCGCACTTTGGCGAGGTTTTCTTTCAGCACTTCCAACGAGCGCTGCATTTTGCTGTCGGCGTTTTTTTGAATATCGTTAATCATTGCAAGCATTCTCTCAAACAGGGTTATAGGCCGTCTGAAACGCGGCTCAGGCGGCCTGAATCAATGGCTAAAAGCGAATAGTACCGTGCTTGCGGCTTTCCCACAAGCGCAGCCGATTCAGACGGCATGCCGCTATCTTTGCCGCAAGGCCGTCTGAAAACATTAACAGTGTACCAACGTGCCTTCGTCTTCGCCGCAAATCACGCGCTTGAGTGCACCTTCTTTGGCAATGCCGAACACGACAATATTGAGCTTTTGTTCGCGACACAAGGCAAATGCGGTGGCATCCATCACTTTCAGGTTTTTATTCAACGCCTCATCAAAAGTAATGGTTTGGTAACGGGTGGCAGCGGGGTCTTTTTTCGGGTCGGCCGTATACACGCCGTCGACATTGGTGGCTTTGAGCATGATGTCGCAATTCATTTCCGCACCACGCAACGAAGCGGCGGTGTCGGTGGTAAAAAACGGATTGCCGGTGCCGGCGGCGAAAATCACCACTTTGCCCTCTTCCAGATATTGAATCGCTTTCGGGCGCGCATAGGTTTCGGCAATCTGCTGCATCGACAGCGCCGACTGCACGCGCGCTTTCACGCCCAATGATTCAAACGCATCTTTTAAAGCCAATGCATTCATTACGGTAGCCATCATGCCCATATAATCGGCAGTGGCACGGTCCATGCCTTGAGCCTGCGTGGCCACACCGCGGAAAATATTGCCGCCGCCAATCACCACGCCGACCTGCACACCCAAATCCACCACTTCTTTTACCTGACCGACAATCTGCATAATCGTATCGCGGTTGATGCCGAAAGCATCACTGCCTTGCAAAGCCTCACCGGAAAGTTTCAATAAAACGCGTTTGTATTTGGTTTGCTGTGTCATTTTTAATCCCTTGCTTTCTGAAAAACGGGCGGTTAACGGCGATCTGACACCTTTCAGACGGCCTTTGAAATCCGGGCGGCCGCCAACCCGGCAACCGCTTGTCATTGATGATTGAAATGTTTTACTGAAAACGAACCTGCCGCGCATTTTACCCTTGTTTACCGTTAAGTATTGCTAAAACAGCACCAAGGCATCTTGGCCATTCGATTTATGAAGGAATGGTTGCTCCTGGAAATGCAGATGCCAGGCAAAAAACGCAACAAAATTGTGCATCTTGCGAGGCTTTTTAACGCAGCAGATGTGCTTTTAGCGCAAAATACACCCGTAAATCGGATTGTCAGAGCACCCTGGCGTTTGCCAAAGGGTGCCGACAGAAAACGTTTTCAAAAAAAAGCACTCCGATTCATTGGCGAATCTGAGTGCTTCATTTTCATTCAAGATTTATACTTTGGCCGCAGCAGCCACTTCGGCAGCATAATCCACTTCTTTTTTCTCAATGCCGTCGCCGACTTTATAGCGCACAAAGCTAACCACTTCAGCACCTTGCTCTTTCAGGAACTGAGCCACGGTTTGATCGGGGTTCATCACAAAAGCCTGGCCGTTGAGGGTAACTTCAGCCAGATATTTGTTGATGCGGCCCTCTACCATTTTGGCCACGATATCGGCAGGCTTACCCGAAGCATTGGCTTGCTCGGTGTAGATATGGCGCTCTTTTTCCACCAGCGCTTGGTCAACCTGGTCGGCAGACACACATTGCGGTTTGGCGGCAACGATATGCATACCCACTTTACGGGCCACATCTTCAGCACCTTTAAACTCAACCAGCACACCTTCGCCGGCAGCCGCGCCGTGAATATAGGCAGTCAGGCTGTTGGCGGTTTCAATACGCTCAAAACGGCGCACACTGATGTTTTCGCCCAACTTAGCGATAACGGCTTTGCGCAGCTCTTCAACAGTTTCGCCATCGGCGGTTTTCACTTCATTGAGCGCGGCCACATCCGCCGGATTACCGGCCACCACGGCTTTAGCCGCAGCTTGAGCAAATGCCAGGAAGCTTTCGTCTTTGGCCACAAAGTCGGTTTCGCAGTTTACTTCAACCAATGCACCGGCATTGCCTTCAATGGCATAAGCCAACACACCTTCGGCAGCAGTACGGCCTGCCAGTTTGCCGGCTTTGGCGCCGGATTTGATGCGCAGGATTTCTTCGGCTTTTTCGATATCGCCTTCAGCCTCAACCAAGGCTTTTTTGCATTCCATCATGCCCAAACCGGTAGCGGCACGCAGATCGGCAACCATTTTTGCGGTAATTACTACAGACATTGTTCACTCCTAACAATTTTATCGGGATACGGCCCGTGAGCCGTATCGTAAATAAGGACAGGCCGTCTGAAACTTTGTTTGCAACGGCCTGAAAAAAGGGGCGGCTGCCCCTCGAAAACACCTTACTCGGCAGCAGCCTCTTCGGCAGCTTGCGCAGCCTGAACGGTTTCTTGCAGAGATTGGTTTTTGCCTTCCAACACAGCATCGGCAATACCGCGGCAATACAGGCGGATGGCTTTGGCTGAGTCGTCATTGCCCGGGATAACGTGTTTCACGCCGTCGGGGCTGTTGTTGGTATCCACAACCGCAATCACGGGAATGTCCAATTTTTCGGCTTCAACCAAAGTGCCTTTTTGGTAACCGGTATCGATAACGAAAATCGCGTCCGGCAGGCCTTTCATGTCTTTGATGCCGCCCAGCGAGCGTTCCAGTTTTTCAACATCGCGCTGCATGTCGAGAATTTCTTTCTTGTTGAAGCCGCTTTCTTCAGCATTTTCCAAGATAGCAGTTTTCTCTTCCAAGCGTTTGATGGATTGTTTAACGGTTTTGTAGTTGGTGAGCATGCCGCCCAACCAACGGTGGTCAACGAAGGGCATGCCGGCACGGCTGGCTTCTTCGCGGATGATGTCGCGCGCCTGACGTTTGGTACCTACAAACAATACGGTACCTTTATTGGCAACCAAACGACGCACTACGTCTTGAGCCTCTTGAAACAGGGGCAGGGTTTTTTCCAGATTGACGATGTGGATTTTGTTGCGGGCACCGAAAATGTATTGTTCCATTTTCGGGTTCCAGTAACGGGTTTGGTGACCAAAGTGAACGCCTGCTTCCAGCATTTGGCGCATAGTAACTTGTGACATTGAATTTCCTTAAAGGGTTAAAGCAAACACTTTAGCGCATAGAACTTATTGATTCATAAGCACCCTTCGGCGCCAAGTGCGAGCGTTACAAAATAAAATAAAACTGCTTTCGAAATGAAAGCTGCAAAATTATATAAGAAACAAGGCCGTCTGAAAAGATTTATCCGTCTTTTTCATCTTGCTGCTGTTGCAATTTCATCAAGCGGTTGCGCCGCCGCGTTTTGACCGCCCAAAAGACAAACAGGCTCGGCAGCACCGACCAAAACACCAAATAAATCAGCGCACGCGCCACGCTCGGCTGTGCGGCGGCAAACAGCACGGTAACAAACAGATAGCCGACGGCAACGATGTGCCACATAAATTATCCTTTATTTTGATGAAGATTTGATTTCAGGCCTACATCAAATCCGGCCGGCAAGGCTAGGGTGTCCTGACAATTCAGAATTACTCAGATTTTTTGTGATAAAAGTGCAGATGCAAGGCAAAAAACGCAGCAAGATTGGACATCTTGCGAGGCTTTTTAACGCAGCAGATGTGCTTTTAGCACAAAAAAGATGATGATATATGAATTGTCAGGGCACCCTAGGGTATCCTGACAATTCAGAACACCCTTTAGGTTATTTTAATAAATGGGTATCAGACGGCCTCAATTTGTGCACATCGCCCCAGGCTTTCAAGGCCATAACGGCTTCATGCAGTGTGTGGCCGTAATCAGTGAGGGCATATTCTACCCGCGGCGGCACTTCGGCAAACACTGTGCGTACAATAATGCCTTCATGCTCCAGCGCGCGCAGCTGCGCCGTGAGCGTGCGCTGCGACACGTTTGGCAAGATGCGGCGGATTTCGTTGAAACGCAACACTTTACCGGTAAACAAATGGTAGAGAATCGTGCCTTTCCATTTGCCGCCGATAACGGCCAAAGCGGCTTCAACCGAACAACCGTCGGCACAGTCAAAATTCAGGTGCGGAATTTTACTCATGGGTATCTTTTAAGTAACTATCTGAAAAATAAGTGCGTTCTTGTTAAAAAAATGTTCAGACGGCATGATACAGCTACTTTAACCGCATTTGGAGAAAAACATGCACGCCGTCGGCTTCAAGCGCCCGCTTCCCATCACAGACACCCAATCGCTTATCGATATCGAGCTGCCCGTTCCCACGCTCAATCCGCATGATTTGCTGGTGGAAATACAGGCGGTTTCCGTCAATCCTGCCGATGTTAAAATCCGCGCCGCACACACACCGCCGCCGGGCAGCTGCCGCATTCTCGGCTTTGACGCGGCCGGTGTGGTCAAAGCCACAGGCAGCGCTGTTACCCGCTTCCAACCCGGCGATGAGGTTTATTATGCCGGCGACATCAGCCGCCCCGGTGCTTATGCGCAATGGCAGGCAGTAGACGAACGTATTGCTGCACACAAACCGGCCACCCTCGATTTTGCCCAAGCCGCCGCCCTGCCGCTGACCGCGCTCACCGCCTGGGAAACCTTATTTGACCGGCTGGCTGTGGGCAACCCCGTTGCCGGCGGTGCCGATGTTTTATTGTTAATCGGCGCGGCGGGCGGCGTGGGCTCGATTGCCATCCAATTGCTGAAAGCGCTTACCCGCACCCGCGTTATCGCCACCGCCTCACGCCCCGAAAGCCGGGCATGGGTGCGCGGGCTCGGTGCTGATTTTATTGCCGACCACCGCCAACCGCTGCCCGAACAAGTGGCCGCACTCGGCATCGGCGCACCTGCTTATGTGTTTTCCACCAGCCACACCGACAGTTATCTGCCGCAAATCGTTGACTTGATTACTCCGCAAGGCCGCATTGCCTTAATCGACGACCCCGGCACACTCGATGCCAATCCGCTCAAAAGCAAAAGCCTGAGCCTGCATTGGGAATTTATGTTTACCCGCCCGCTCTACCACACCGCCGATATGGCGCGCCAAGGCGAAATTTTACAGCAAGTGGCGGATTTGGCCGATACCGGTAACATCACCAGCACCCTGAACCATACATTTCACGGCATCAACGCTGCCAACCTGCGTGAAGCACACGCCATGATAGAGCGTGGCGACATGGTCGGCAAAGTGGTATTGAGCGGCTGGACTGATTGACGACACCAAACAGAAACAGAGGCCGAGACTTTTGCAAAACCCTAGATTTGCGTACAGCTCAAAGTTAGCGCAGCACAGAAATCGCAGACATATCAACTAAATAGACAAGCTTTCGAGCAACACATAACGAAGAAATGTGCCAAAGATAGAAATTTTGCAAAGGCCTCAGGCCGCCTGAAACACTTTGCATCAGCATTCCAACAAGCCATATCCATTCATCGGAACAACCATGGATGAATATGGCTTGTGTTAAATTTCCCATCATGCAAACAACATATCGTGGATATTCAATAGCTTTACGATATATACTGCTACTGCCGCCAACCCACTTCAAGGCCGTCTGAAATGAATCATGCCGACATCATCCGAGACCCGCTGCTGGCGCAACTTGCCGCAGCCGCAGAAACCGCCTGGTTCCCCACACTGCCGCCCTGCGCCGAAGCCATTGCCGACGTGCCGTTCGGTGCAGATCACGTGGCCGATGCCGCAGCACGTTTGCAGCGGTTTGCCCCCTATATTCAGACGGCCTTTGCCGACACCGCCGAAGCGGGCGGGTTGATTGAAAGCCCGTTATATGAAACGCCGCTGCTGCAACAAGCGCTGGCGCAGCGCTACCGCTTGGCACTGCCCGGCAGGCTGTGGTTGAAAGCCGACTACGCACTGCCCGTATCCGGCTCGATCAAAGCGCGCGGCGGCATTTATGAAGTGCTGCATCATGCCGAATCATTGGCCTTACAAGCCGGCCTGCTGAAAGTGGGCGATGATTATGCCCTGCTGGCTCAGGCAGCAGCGCAGGCGCTGTTTGCACAACACGAAATCGCTGTCGGCTCCACCGGCAATTTGGGGCTTTCTATCGGCATCATGGCCGCCAAACTCGGTTTTAAAGCCAGCGTGCATATGTCGGCCGATGCGCGGCAATGGAAAAAAGATACGTTGCGCGCAGCCGGCGTCAACGTGGTGGAATATGCGGGTGATTACGGCGAAGCGGTGGCTGCCGGACGGGCGCTGGCCGAAGCCGATCCCTATTGCCATTTTGTCGACGACGAACATTCCGCCCAACTTTTTTTAGGCTACGCCGTTGCCGGGCAACGCCTGCAACACCAGTTTGCCGAACGCGGCATCGAAGTGAGCGCCGACAAGCCTTTATTTGTTTACTTGCCCTGCGGGGTCGGCGGCGGCCCCGGCGGTGTGGCTTTCGGCTTAAAGCTGGCTTTTGGTGATGCGGTGCACTGTTTTTTCGCCGAACCCACGCATTCACCCTGCATGCTGCTGGGCGTTTACAGCGGCCTGCACGATGGTATTTCGGTGGCCGATATCGGCCTCGACAACCGCACCGCCGCCGACGGTTTGGCCGTAGGCCGTCCTTCCGGCCTGGTCGGCCGCGCCATGCAGCGCCTGGTCAGCGGCTATTACACCATTGCAGATGATGAATTGTTCCGCCTGTTGGCGCTGCTGGCCGACAGCGACGGCCACCGTGTCGAGCCTTCCGCCGCGGCCGGTATCGCCGGTATTGCCCGCCTGCTTGATGACGGCTCGGCTTATGCGGCCCACCGGCGTTTCAGCGCTGCCCAATTGGCTGGCGCAACCCATTTGATTTGGAGCACCGGCGGCAGCATGGTGCCCGAAACGGAAATGCAGGCTTATATTAACCGCGGACGCCGTTTGCTGAACCGATAACCACTGTATCTTTAGAAGTCTTTCAGACGGCCTTGGGAGGTCAACTCCCTGCTTTCGCCCGGTCTGAATTCCTTTATTTTCGAGGCCGTCTGAACATGCCCCACACTGAAAAATCCGACTTGCGCCGGCAATTGCGCCGCGCGCGCCAAAGCCTCAGCCGCCGCGAGCGCGCACACGCCACCGGCCGCATCAACCGCCTGCTCAGCCGCCACATCAGGCGCGGTGCGCATATCGGCGTATATTGGCCGATCGGCAGCGAATTGCGCTTAGATGGCTTTATTCAGACGGCCTTCAAGCGCGGCGCCTGCGTTTATCTGCCCTATATCGAACCGAATTCGCTGCGGCTGTGGTTTACCCCTTACGCCGCCGATGCCGCTCAAGCCGAACGGGTGCGCAGCCGCGGCCGGTTGAAGATTCCGCAATTCGGCGGCAAAAAAATCCGCATGCACCGCTTGAATACTTTGCTGCTGCCGCTGGTGGGCATCGACAAACAAGGCTACCGGCTGGGGCAAGGCGGCGGCTATTACGATGTGTCGCTGGCCGCCACCCGCCACCGTTTGCAGCCGCACAAAATCGGCGTCGGCTTTGCCTGCCAATTGTGCGACACCCTGCCGCATGAAGCGCATGATATCAAGCTGGACGCTTTTGTGTGCGAACACGGCACCATCCGCTTTTGAGGCCGTTCAGACGGCCTGATAGCCATGTATACAATAAGCTGACGCTGTGCCTCTGTGAGCAGCCCACCGTCTTGCATAATGATGGATTTGAACAGCCATACTTTTATAAACGGGCATTCTCTGCCACTGCAAAATTGCCCTGCTCCGCAGCCACTTGATTGCCCCACCGTGTTATCGCAGCCAACACCGGTATAAAGGTTTCGCCAAACGGCGTGAGCCGGTACACCACTTTCAACGGCGGTTTCACACCATACACTTGGCGCTCGATTAAACCGTCCCGCTCCAATTGCTTCAATTGCAGGCTCAAGGTCATTTCGGTTACCGACACCAGCGCTTTTCTCAATTCGCCAAACCTTTTTTCGCCGCTTTGCAAATGGTAAAGAATCACCGTTTTCCATTTTCCGCCCACCAAATCCATGGCCATACTCACGGTACACGGATAAACCTTATCGCCCAGCCGCACATTGTCTGTCAAACATTCTGCTTTCATTTTGCCAACCTATTCAATCGGATAGTTATTGAAAATCCGTTATCAGCCTAATACACTCAAACCATTCAAGCAACTATCATTTTTATAGTAAAGAAAGTAAAATCATGACACTGATCATCTTAGCGCATCCGAATTTCCAACAATCTGTTGCCAACAAAACCATCATTACCGAATTGGCCGACAGCGGCCTTGATATCGAAATCAGAGACCTCTGCCGGCTGTATCCCCATTACGATATCGATGCCGGAGCAGAACAGGCGGCCTTGCTGCAACACAAAGCAATCGTGTTCCAATACCCGCTTTATTGGTATAACATGCCGGCCATTTTGAAGCAGTGGTTCGACACCGTGTTTGAATATCAATTCGCCTATGGCCGCAACGGCGATAAATTGAAAGACAAGCTGTTTATTCCCAGCTTTACCGTGGGTGCGCCGCAAAGCGAATACCAGCCTTTGGGCGAACATCATTTCAAAATTGAAGAATTTTGCAAAAACCTGGCACAAACCGCTTATTACACCCAAATGCAGTATATCGAGCCTGTTTATTTCCACGGCACATCATTAAACGCGGGTTATACAGAAAACGACATCCGGCAAAAAGCAGCGCAACAAGCACAGCGGCTGATTCAGCTGATAAAAACGTTAGCGGAATAAAGAAATTTAAGATTAGCCTCTATCATCCTAGGGTGTCCCGGCCATTCGTTTATGAGGGGATTTTTGTTCCTGGAAATGCAGATGCAAGGCAAAAAACACAGCAAGATTGGACCTCTTGCGAGGCTTTTTAACGCAGCAGATGCGTTTTCAGGGGTAAAAAGCACCCGTAAATCGAATGGTCAGGACACCCTAGAGTGTCCTGACCATTCATATATCATCAACTTTTTTGCGCTAAAAGCACGTCTGCTGCGTTTTCAGGAGCAAAAAGCACCCGTAAATCGAATGGTCAGGACACCCTAGATAAGGCTGCCATTCTGATGGCAATACCGCACCGACAGGCCGTCTGAAACCGATTTGCTTATTTTTACGCACCCATCGACTTTAATTCGCCGCCGTTTGCGCCATTTAAGTGCAGTTAATTACCACCAAAGGAAACCACCCGATGCAAGCTGTTTCTTACGCCGCTTCTTATCCCCATACCTGCAACAAAGCGCTGTATGTGGCGATGGCGCTGCTGTTCGGCTCGTTCGGCGTACACAAATTTTGCGCTGGGCGAGTGTGGATGGGCATTTTGTATTTTCTCTTCAGCTGGACGTTTATTCCGGGCGTTATCGGCATCATCGAAGGCATTCTGGCCGCCTTCAAGCCCACTGACTCGATGGGCGCCATTGTCGTATAGCCAAGCTGCCGGTGCAAAATCAAGCAAGGCCGTCTGAAAACATTTTGCTTCAGACGGCCTTCTTTTTTTCTATTAAACATACTCAGCTAAACATGCTCAGCGGTTGAGATACGGCATCGGGTTGACCGCCTTGCCGTTGATGCGCACTTCAAAATGCAGTTTCACCCTATCGGTGTCGCTGCTGCCCATGGCGGCAATGGTTTGACCCGCGCGCACGTTTTGGTTTTTTTGCACATTGATGCTGTCGTTATGAGCATAAGCGGTGAGCGTGCTGCTGTTGTGGCTGATTAAAATCAGCTTGCCGTAACCGCGCACCCCCTCGCCTGCATACAATACTTTGCCGTCTGCGGCCGCCTGAACAGCTGCGCCGCGGTTGCCGCCGATGTCGATGCCTTTGTTGGTGGTGCCGTTATAATGGGCGATAATATTACGCGCACCGTCTGCCACCGGCCATTGCAGCTTCAGCCGGTTAACCGGTGCAACACTGCGGCCGGGGGTATGACTTGCCGTCCGGGTGGCGCGTGACGAAGTCGCCGCCGCACCGCCGGAGCGCACCCGCAACACCTGCCCCACTTCGATTTGCGATGCATCGCGCAGATTATTCCAGCGCGCCAGCGTGTTCACACTTTGGCCGAAGCGCAAACCGATACGGTAGAGGTTGTCGCCCGGCTGCACGCGGTAATGCCCCTCCGGCACCGGGCCGTTGGCCGGGCTGCCGGCACAAGCAGCCAGAAATGCAACCACAGCGCCCAGCAGGATTTTTTTCAGAATAACAAGGTTTGGTGTGTTCATAAGCAATAAGGATAACAAATCTCAACCCCTCTCCGACACGTTTTCCCCACCGGATTGCAGTGGCTTTACTTTCTTTTACCCGCCCCGCCTGCCGCCCTACTTTACCCGTTTTGACAAGCAAACAGCTTGAAAGCCGCGGTTTTTGGCTTTATTTTAGGGTTTCCTACCGGCGGCGGTGATGTGATTGATGCCCGATAAAACACGCCGGTGCCCCTCTTGCTTACCCATAATCAATAATAAAGGAAATGCCCTTATGCGCTTTTTCGGTATCGGTTTTTTACTGCTGCTGTTTTTAGAAATCATGTCTATCGTGTGGATGGCCGACTGGCTGGGCGGCGGTGCCACTTTCGGGCTGATGGTATTGAGTTTTGTCGCCGGCGTGATGATGCTGCGCCACACCGGCCTGTCGGGCGTATTGCTGGCCGGCGCCACCATGCGCAGCGGCCAGCAGGTATCGCTCTATCAATTGTTGTGGCCGATTCGCTATACCGTGTCGGCCTTACTGATGATGAGCCCCGGCTTCGTATCGCTCGCCATCGCCCTGCTGCTGCTGTTGCCGTTTAAAGGCAAACCGGTGGCCGAAATGTCGGGCACGTTTACCGCCCCCAACCCTTTCGAGCCGGGCAGCCGCACGCGCCGCAACGATGCCGACATTATCGAAGGCGAATACACGGTAGAACCCGATCAAAGCAAAGCCGGCACGCGCGACTATATCGAACACAAACGCGATTGATAAATACGGTTAACCTTAATTCAAACAGGCCGTCTGAAACGTTTCAGACGGCCTGTTTGAATATTCGTGCCAATTATTCCACTTTCAATACAAAATGGTGCGCACTGATTTCAAAACCGTTTTCAAAATACAAACGGTGCGCTTGCGCCCGCTCGCTGCCCACATTGGAATCGATATGAATCTGCTGGATACCGGCATCTTCGGCAATCCGGCGCACTTGCGCCAGCAAACGTGCGGCATAACCTTTGCCGCGGCTCTGCGGAATCGTGACCACATCATCAATATGGATATGGCGGCCGCTGACCAGATTGGTTTCTTCACGGAAACCGCACACCGCCACCGCATTGGTTTTACCCTCTTCAAACACCCCGAGCAGGCGGTAGCCCTCGCTGCGCTGCAAGCTGTTTACCTGCTCCACAAAGCGGTTGACATCGGTCAGCATCGGGCGCAGCACGCTCAAGGCGGCAAATGCCACAGCAGTTTCGCCGGTTTCGATTTCACGCAGCACACTGGGCACCGAGGCCTGTGTATCTTCCGCCCGTTCGGCGGCCTGTTTTTCTTCGATGGCCCGCGCCAACAGCACGCGCTCAGGCTCCGCATCGGCTTGCGCCTGCTGCTCGCTGCGCTCATCCAGCAGCGCTTTGCAATCCATCACCCGCAAATCGTTGTCGGCGGCAAAATCCATCAAAAAGCGGAACATGGGCGGATTGATTTCTTCCAGCTTTTTATCAACAGCCACACAGCGGACTTTATCCACCAGCATCGGCCGCACCCATTCATGATAAGACAGGCGGTTGCCCTTATCAAACGACGACAAAATGCCGCACAAACGCTCCGCCCAATCACTCGGACGAAACGTTTTGCCCTTGCTGGTGGTGCCGTGAATCACGATTTCATAGGGGTTGCAAACTAACATGGCGCTTCTCTGAAAAGTAGGTTTGACTGCTGTTGATGGTGAAAAAGCCCGATCCTCAATTATCTCAATTATCTTTCGAGCACCGTGCGCCCGAATCTGGTTTGCCGTGTTCCATCACCATATGCCAACGAAAATAAATCTTTAAGCTGCGATTATACCCGACTGCCGTGCCAGCCCAAAATATTGTGAACGGCGCGCCGGGTTTTTTGTTGTTTTATTCCATATACAGCAGAATACAATCTCAAAAATTTAATAGATTACATCTGAAAAACAGCCAAACCGTCGATAAAAGGCCGTCTGAATCAAAATAAAAATTATAAAATTCCAATTATTATTTAAATAATAAAATATTATATTAATTAACAACATTTTGAAATTAATATACAAATATAGATTCACCATTTTAACGCAGATTGCTGCTAAATCTGCCCATTTTGTTAAAATTGTCAACAATTCTATTGCGAAGCAGCTGCTTTGTGAAGTAAGGTTAAGCCTACCTATCCAGCAACCGATTGTTGACACTTCAAAGGGAGCAGCAAATGAAAAAAGTAACAGCCATGATTAAGCCGTTCAAACTGGACGATGTGCGTGAAGCCTTGAGTGATATAGGCATTCAGGGGATGACGGTTACCGAAGTCAAGGGTTTCGGGCGCCAGAAAGGCCACACCGAAGTGTATCGCGGCGCCGAATATGCGGTGGATTTTTTGCCCAAAATCCAGATTGACATTGTCTTGGCCGATGATGCCGTGGAGCGTGCGATTGAAACCATTATCGAAACCGCACGCACCGGAAAAGTGGGCGACGGCAAAATTTTCGTCACCCCTGTCGATCAAGTTATCCGCATCCGCACCGGTGAAACCGGCGATGTTGCCGTGTAATCAAATTACAATTAAAACGGTTTGAAAAGGAACCCCAATATGAAAAACATCAACACCAAGCAGACCGCCGCCGCCCTGCTCGCCCTTGTGCCTGCCGCAGCCATGGCCGCGGGCACCGAAGACTGGTGGAAACCTTTCAGCGATATCAATTCGGGCGACACCGCCTGGGTGATGACCTCCGCCGCACTGGTATTGTTTATGACCCTGCCCGGCCTGGCACTGTTTTACGGCGGCATGGTGCGCAAGAAAAACATTCTCTCCACCATGATGCACAGCTTTTCGATTGCCGCTCTGGTCAGCGTGTTATGGATGGTTATCGGCTACTCGCTGGCGTTCACACCCGGCAATGCCTTTATCGGCGGCCTCGACCGCATATTCTTGAGCGGCATGAGCATGGACATGGCCAAAGAAATGACCACGGTATCACCCAACGCCGGCAGTGTGCCTGAAACCGTGTTTATGTTTTTCCAAATGACATTCGCCATCATTTCAACCGCCATCATCACCGGCGCCTTTGCCGAGCGCATGAAATATTCGGCCATGATGCTGTTTTCCGGCTTGTGGATGCTGCTGGTTTACGTGCCGACCGCACACTGGGTGTGGGGCGGCGGCTTTATGGGTGAAGGCGGCGTATTCGATTATGCCGGCGGCACCGTGGTACACATCAATGCCGGTGTAGCCGGCTTGGTGGCAGCCATTGTGTTGGGCAAACGCATCGGCTACGGCAAAGAAGCCATGCCGCCGCACAATATGGCGCTCACCTTAGTGGGTGCGGCAATGCTGTGGGTGGGTTGGTTCGGCTTTAACGCAGGTTCTGCCGTTGCTGCCGATGCCTCTGCCGGCATGGCCATGGCCGTTACCCAAATTGCTGCTGCTTCAGCCGCATTAACCTGGCTTGCTTGTGAAAAAATTGCCGGTCACCGCCCTTCAGCATTGGGCCTGGCTTCCGGCGCAGTAGCCGGCTTGGTGGGCATTACCCCGGCGGCCGGTTTTGTCGACCCGCAAGGTGCTTTGGCCATCGGCATACTCACCGCAGCAGGCGCTTACCTGGCTTCCGTAGTCATCAAACGCAAACTGGGCTATGACGATTCGCTTGATGCTTTCGGCATTCACGGCTTCGGCGGCATTATCGGTGCCGTATTGACCGGCGTGTTTTTCAACAACCAGGTTTTCGGCGGCGATGCAACCGTAGGCTCGCAAGTGTTTATTCAACTGAAAGATGCACTGACCACTGTGGTTTACACCGGTGTGGTTAGCTTTGTGATTCTGAAAGTGGTGGAAGTGGTATGCGGCGGCCTGCGTGTAGAAAAAGACGTGGAACGCGAAGGCCTCGACCTGAATGTACACGGCGAACGTGTGGAATAAGCAAAGATATCCAGCAGTTTTCACAGCCCGGGCTTCCCGGGCTTTTTTTGGCTGCCGGCAAGCGACGGGCAGCAGATACGACAACACCGCCAGATGATACCCATTCACAAAAGTAGGCTGACAAAGCGGCTGCCGAAGACAGTACAGTGAGTACGGCAAGGCAAGCCAACACAGTCAGGTTATTTTTGTGAATGGGTATGAGCGGTGCGTACAGCCAAGATTACCCGATATACGCCGAGGTGTTGCCAAGGCAGCCGAAGTTGGCGCAGGAATAGGCCGTCTGAAAATGAGGATAATGGTGGAATGCGCGATAAAGCAAACCTGCGCTTTGCCGCCCTCTCCCCACCCCTCCCCGCAGGGGAGGGAGCCAGGTTGCTGAAGCGGTAAGGTTGGCGGGAAAAAACAAACGCCGGCAAAAACGTGCAACGGCAAAACAACAGCAACCGAGTTCCCTCTCCCTTGGGAGAGGGAACAAGCCGATAGGCTTAAATAACGGTCAGGCCGTCTGAAACCCCAAAATGAGTTTTTGATAAGCACCGGCTATCTGATAGCCATTTACAAAAGTAAGCTGACAAGGCGGCGAGCCGACGCCGTTAGCTTATTTTGTAAATGAGCATCAGACAACAAGGTCAGAATAATTCGGTGGCACAACCATACTTTATTGAACGCCTCTGCAACAATCCGCCCAAACACACTGAGGCCGTCTGAAACAAAGGTTTCAGACGGCCTGCTGATATCCAGCTGATGATAATCTGCCTTTGCGGCAATTTATTTCTGCATCAATCAGCTTTGGTTTCGGTGATAAAACCGATTTTGCTCACGCCGGCTTCACGCGCCGCATTGAGCGCCTGTGCCACAAAATCATAGGGCACATCTTTATCAGCAGCAATGGCCACGATGGTGTTTTCATTAACATCATGCGCCTGCTTCAATTCTGCGGTCAGCGCTTCCAGGCTTTGCTTGTCGGCGGTTTCGGCGCCGAGATAATAGGCGCCGTCCGCATCGATGGTCAGCCGCACCGGCTCTTTAGGCTGATTTTCCTGCTTGGCGTTTTCAGAAGCGGTGGGCAGTTGCAGCGGAATCGAATGCGTGAGCACCGGCATGGTGATCATAAACACAATTAAGAGTACCAACATCACATCCACCAGCGGAGTGACGTTGATATCGGACATCGGCGCATCTTCGCCGGAATTCATCGAACCGAATGCCATGGGTTTAATCCTTGCTGTTTAACAGTTGCACGTGCAAATCATGGGCGTAAGCATCCATATCTTGCGACAGGGTTTTGTTGCCGCGCACCAAAAAGTTGTAGGCCAGCACGGCGGGAATCGCCACAAACAGGCCGGCAGCGGTGGCCACCAAGGCTTCACCGATGGGGCCGGCCACGGCGGCAATGCTCATCTGGCCGCTCTCGCTGATGTTGATCAATGCATGGTAAATACCCCATACCGTGCCAAACAGACCGATAAACGGTGCAGTGGCGCCGATAGAGGCCAGAGCGGTCAGGCCGCCGTCGAAACGGCGCATGATTTGGCTCATGCTGTTGCGGATCTGGCGCACCAGATATTCGCTCAACGGCACGGCGGCGGCAATTTTGGTGTCTTTATACTGGCAGTAGTTTTCATGCGCTTTCACAGCTTCGAGGGTCAGGTCGCTGATGGGCGAGTCAACATCGCGCACTTGTGCCACAGCTTCTTCCAGAGTATTGGCGTTCCAAATCAGCTTCTGCACTTCGGCATTGCCTTTTTTGGCACGGCGCAATTTCAGCGCCCGCACCACAATTACCGTCCATGTGATGATGCTCATCAACACCAGCACGAGAAACACGCTCATCAGCACATAATCGCCTGATTGGAAAACTAAAGCTAAATTCATTTTTTATTCCATATAAATTAAATTAATCATTAAAACCGCCCGCATGTTTTCAGACGGCCTGAAGGTTCAATCGGTTTGGCACATACCTGCTACCATATGCTGCTGCGGTTTCAACCGGCACCTGCCGCGAAAGCCCGGCAAACGGCGGCGGCCAACCTCAATTTAAGCGCTTTGCTCATTTAATCGACAGGTATTTTGCCCGATATCTTCATATGCGCTTCGAGCACGAAAATCCTGAACAAAAACCGCCCGCACGCAAGCGCTACTCAAGCTTAAATACCACCGGCACGCTGTATTCGGTCCAAACTTTGGTTTGGAAACGGCCGTTGCGTGCGGCTTGCCGCGCGGCGCGATCCAAACGGTTGTGGCCGCTGCTTTTGGCTACGGTAACATTGGATACCTTGCCGCCGGGCGCCACCATAATCTTCAACAACACCGTGCCCTCTTCACCGTTTTCCTGCGACAACGGCGGATAAGGCGGGCGCGGAAGCTGGCCGGTGGCTTTTACCGCATTGCCGGCGCTGCTGCCCGCACCGGTGCCGCCGCCCATACCGGAGCCGCTGCCGCCGCTGCCGGCTCCCGTGCCTTCGCCGCGACCGCTGCCACGGCCTTCATTGCTGCCGGGCGCATTGTTGCCGCGGGCTTCGCCGCTGCCGCGGTTATCGGCCGCAGCCGTACGCGCCGGCGCCTGCTCTGCCGGCTGTGCGCGCGGCTGCGGTTTAGGCTGCTCCGGCTCTTTGGGCGGCTCGATTTTTTCAGGCTCTTTGGGCTTGGGTTTTTCGATTTTCTGACGGATATCCGCCTGCTCATTTTTGGTGACTACCGGCTTGATTACCGGCTTTTCCACCGACTTGGGCTTGGGCACCACTTTTTTAGGAGGTGGGGGCGGCGGGCGGACAGCTTCGGGGGCGGCTTCGGGCTTTCCGTCACCTCCGCCTAAGTCGCCCAGATCGACAAATTCGATGTGTTCGACCACCCCTTGCACCGGCATGCCCGTGCGCCACAGCAACGACATCAAACCGATGTGCAATAATGCCATCACGGCAAATACCGATGGCGTAAGGATACGTTCGTTTTTCATAATCACGCAATGTTAATAGCAATTATTCCTGTTTGCAACCTATTTTACGCTTTATCCATCGATATTTATCCTCATCTTTTGATTTTAATAATCTTTTTTATAATAAAAGAATGTATAGTACCTAAAATTACACCCACCAAACAATCAACCGGCTAAAGATAACAGGCCGTCTGAAACTTTCAGGCGGCCTGTTATCTGCTGCAACATCCTCCTGACCACTCCCGCTATCGGGGGCATCAGGCGTGATTTTTCCTTCAAGCACGTTTGCACGCTCTTCAGCATGCCCGATCAGCTTGCCCGCGCCCATTCCTGCGCGGTAGCAGTGTAGGTTGTCTGCACCAGACACACCGGTTCGGCCAATTTATCCGCCATTCGTGCATACACTTTTTCAGCCAATTCGCGACGGCTGCCCTGCGCCGGCACCGGCGGTAGAAAATCCAACACCACCAAACTGCCTTGCCGCTGCCGCAAAATCAAGCACAACGACTGCCACAAACTGGTATCGCCGCAATAAGCCATATTCGGATTCAAGCACCCGCCGCCATCCACATAGCGGCACAACAAAGGCCATACAGCGCTGCGCCGATCCAATGCCGCCTGAAAAAAGCTTGATTTAAACGGCAACAGCCTGTCGCCCATAGAGGTGGTGCCTTCGGGGAACAACACCAAATTATCGCCGGACTGCAAAATAGCCGCCGCTTGAGCCACTTTAGCCTGCGTGCTGCCGCTGCGTTCCCGCGCCACAAACAATGTGCCCGTCTGCCGCGCCAGATAGCCGACCAGCGGCCAGCGGGCAACCTCAGCCTTGGCAACAAAACGGTTGGGCATCACCGCATTCAGAGCAAAAATATCCAGCCACGACACATGATTGGCCACCAACAGATTACCGCCGGCACACGGCAGCGGCGGCAGGCCGCGCACCTGCAACGCCACCCCGCAAATCGACAGCAAGCGCTGCGACCATGCCTGAATGCGGTCACGCTTTTGCGCCGGGCTTAAAAAGCGGAACAAAAATGCCATCTGCAACACCCCGCCGGCCACATGCCAGCCGATACACAGCAAGCGTACCGGCAAACGTAAAAGGCTGATTTTTGATTCATTCATATCGATAGAGGCCGTCTGAAAACTTACTTGGCAAAATGCTTGAGATACCGCGGGCTCACGCGCGACATCGGCATCATAATCAGCACATCGGCGCAGTTGAAATCCGCATCCCAAGCCGGCTCCCCGCAGATATAGGCTCCGGCGCGCAAATAGCCCTTGATCAGTGCCGGGCATTCGGCAGGCACATCATGGCTGAAAGCCTGCAACGGCAGCGGCAAATGCGGAAACACACGATATTCGGGTGGGCAAAGATAATCCTGCGCCAGCTTCCGATACAGGCTGGCCGCAAAATGGCCGCCATCGGCCATGCTCATGCTGCCGCAACCGATCATGTATTCCAATTTCTGCATCTGCATAAATTTCACCAAGCCCGACCACAACAGCATCACCGTACCGCCGTGGCGGTAATCACGGTGTACACAAGCACGCCCCAGCTCCACCGTGTGCGGCAGCAGATGCGCGATACGCCCCAAATCAAACTCACTCTCACTATACCAGCCGCCCAACGCACGCGCGCCTTCGGCCGTGAGCAAGCGGTAGCAGCCCACCGCCCGGCCGCTGTTGTCGTCGCGCACAATCAAATGGCGGCAATATTCATCATAACGGTCGCTATCCAAACCATCGGCGCTTCGGATATTGGCGCCCAATTCTTCGGCAAACACTTTATAGCGCAGCCGCTGCGCTTCTTCGATATCCGCATCGCAGCGTGCCAGCGACACAGTTAAACGACTCGGCACAGCGGCATGGCCGCTTGCGGTTTCACGTTGCAGCATCATCATTCTCCATAGGACAATACCGCCACTCTACAAAGCCATGATGACAACACCGTGAAGGTTTTATAACAAATACATGAAAACAAGCCGCCCAACTTTTCAGACGGCCTGATTCAGCCAAAAACAATAACCGCCCAAAGCATCAGAATAAGGCTTTGGCAAAACTGTCTCCCCAACCGCAAAACGACGGCGCGATTGCACGCTTCCACGCTGAAAAAGTATTTTGTACGGCTTCAAAAATGAATATTCATTGAGTTTTTACAAATAAATATTTATCATTACCTTTTTTCACGGTGTACTTGTGCGCACCTTATCACTTTAACACTCAAGCAACCACGGCCAGGCCTGCCCATCACACCAAGCAAAACCGGCAGCCGCATCCAAGGTTTCTGACAACCGCTCCAAGGGAATTTCAAATGAAACAATATCTGGTCCTCGCCTTCACCGCCCTGCCCGCGCTGGCGGCCGCCGAAGTGAAAATGTACGGCCAAATCAAATCCGGCATCGCCGCCGGCCAAGTCAAAATCAGCGGTAGCAACGGCAGCGAAAAAAGCGCCGTGGCCACCGAAATCGTTGACAACACCTCACGCTTCGGCTTTAAAGGCAGCGAAAAAATCAGCGATGATTTAAAAGCTGTTTGGCAGGTGGAGCAACGCATTTCAGTTATCAACGCCCGCGAAGGCTGGGCCACCCGCGACAGCTTTGTCGGCCTTGAAGGCAAATTCGGCAAACTCCGCGCCGGCAACATCAGCAACCAGCTCAACTGGATGGACAATATCGACCCGTGGATGTACAGCAACAACGCCCTCGGCCTCGGCGTATTCACCCGCACCGGCAACCGCAAAGCCTCCATCCGCTACGACACCCCCAAAATTGCCGGCTTCGACGCCAACATTCAAGTTTCCCCGCGCGACAATCAAAACCCGGCCGACCGCCGCACCCACCGCCAGCCCGAACAAACCCAATACGATGCCGGCCTCAACTACAGCAACGCAGGCTATTTTGTGCAACTCGGCTACAATATGCGCAAAAACCGCTATCAAAACAGCAACGGCGCCTACAAAGACAGCCACGTAGGCCGCCTGCTGGCAGGCTATGATGCCAATAACCTCTTTATCGGCGTAGGCGCACAGCATGCTAAAGGCTATGAAACCGGCAACAGCTATATCGGCTATTTCACCAACGGCTTCAACAGCTATAACGGCGCCTCTATCCGCGAAGACAAAAGCGAAGCCGTTAAAGTAACCGACGCCGCCGTTACCGCCACCTACCGCTTCGGCAACATCAAACCGCAAATTACCTATGCCCACGGCTGGGCGGCCAAAGGCGTCAACAGCGGCGATTTGCTGGTCGACAAATTCGACCAAATCATTCTCGGCGGCGACTACCGCTTCAGCAAACGCACTTCCGCCCGCCTCTCCATGGCGCATGTGCGCGTAGGCAGCAAAACCCGTCTCAACAACGGCAACACCGGCAAAATCCAACAAACCGCCGCCCAACTCGGCCTGCACCACCGCTTTTAACAGCTGTTCCGACAAAGCGAACCCTTAGGGTGTCCTGATGTGTCGATTTATGGGTGTATTTTGCCCCCTGAAAGTGCAGCTGCTGCGTTAAAAATCCTCGCAAGATGTCCAATCTTGCTGCGTTTTTTTGCCTGGCATCTGCATTTTTATCACAAAAAATCTGAATCATTCTGAATGGTCAGGACACCCTAGGGTGTCCTGATGTGTCGATTTATGGGTGTATTTTGCCCCTGAAAGTGCAGCTGCTGCGTTAAAAAGCCTCGCAAGATGCCCAATCTTGCTGCGTTTTTTTGCCTGGCATCAGCACTTTTATCACAAAAAATCTGAATCATTCTGAATTGTCCGGACACCCTAGCAAAATCTCAGTTGAAACCAAATGCAGTTCGCTTATTGCTGTGAATAAGCCTCAGGCCGTCTGAAACGCCCCAACGTTTCAGACGGCCTTTTATTTGAGCCGCACCTGATTTAACACCATAAGCAAATAAATGTTAACGCAACCATCATCATGACAATTGGCTTGTCGATAAAAATCATTAAATATCAAATCAGTAAAATTATTTTCACCACTCCCGAATTGTAATAATATTACAATTTATTTTGAAACTTGATTTATATCAAAGTCTAAACGCATAAACCACCCAATAATGGCGACACCAAATTTACAAAACCCAACAGGAAACCATCTGATGAGCACACTCAAGCCCCCCGCCTCCGCCCGCCAAATCAACTGCAAAATCATTATCTGGACCACCCTGATCGGCGGTTTTTTCAGCTCCTTAGTCAAATGGGGCTCCGAAGTCAACATGCCGCCGCGCATGCCCGGCGAAATTTCGCCGCCGGGCGCCAACATCGATGCCTGGCTCGGCTGGCTCGGCTTTAATTCCCACTCGCTCGATTACGTTTACCAAGGCGTAACCGTACCCGGCGCGGTGACTTTATACCATTGGCTGTTCAGCTTCGTATTTGCCTTTGTTTACGTGGCCGGTTCGGTTTACTGGCCGAAAATCCGCCTGTGGTACGGCGCTTTTTACGGTCTGGTCATCACCATCGTGATGCACGGCCTGCTGATTCCGATGCTCGGCTTCCGCAACCCCGCCTATGCCGACGGCGCCACCGGCTGGCTGTGGAACCTCAACGCCGCCGAATTGTGGAGCGAAATTCTCGGCCACGTTTATTGGTCGGTATCGATTGAAGTGTGTATGATTGCCGTACTTGCCTACTTCGCCCGCCCGATTAAAGGCGATTGGGTTGCCAAATAATACCCTTGCACACGAATAACCTAACCGCGTTGGCTCGCCGCCTTGTTCGCTTACTTTTGTAAATGGATATAACCGCATCAAACAACCCAATAAAAACGCACCATGCAATCAACATGGTGCGTTTTTATTGGGCATACCCAACCTTCAGACGGCCTCAAGCAAACCGATTTCCCGAAAAAAACCCGCATACGCCTCAGCCTTTTTCGCCAACGCCAACGGATACGCCCGCGACGACGACGGCAACCGATACAGCCTCAAACACCGCCCCGCAAACTGCGCTTTACTGAAAGCGCCAATCGCAGGCTTCACCGTTTCAGACGGCATCAATTGCAACAAAGTATCCGTCGCCAACTCGCCCGTAGTCATCAGCGTATTGCAACGCGGCATCTGTGCCAGCAAAGCCGCCAAATCCACCGGCTCGACAATCTGCAAAAATTTATCCGCCGCATTGCCTTGCAAGCGCTTGATTTTATATGCCGTATCGCTGATGGCAATGCCTTTTTCGTTGAGAAAATCCCGAATAAGCCGCTCCTTAAACGCCTTACCGCCCGCCTCGACAAAATAATCTTTGTCATCAAAAAACACCAGCCCGAAAATCCGCCACATATCGTTTTGGAAATTCGGATAATAAAAATCCATCTTCCAACGCACACGCGGCGGTGGAAACGAGCCAAGCATCAACAGCTTGGCATTGGGCGGAGTGAATGGAAGTAAGGGGTGGGTTTCGGTGGGAAAATCAGCCATAGCTATATCCGCGTTATTTTATAGAAAAGAAAAGAAAATGAAGCAACCGTATCTTTTAAATAAAAAATTTTTTGAAAATAAAATTCACAAGGAATATTTAGAATGAAAGTTGCCGAATCTATAAATATTATTTTCCGAAGGCATATTACTTTAAATCTAATCAAACTTTCTGAATTATAACCTTCATAGTACCGCCCACCAGCGCATCTTGTTGCCGTTCTAAGCCGATCTCTTTTAAAGTACAATCGCCACTGCTTGGGATGATAAGGGTGTGTAGTTGCGGTTCTAAGCCAATCTCTTTTAAAGTACAATTGCCCGAAAATGATAACGGAGTGGGATAAAGTTGCGGTTCTAAGCCAATCTCTTTTAAAGTACAATGCCAAGGCCGCGTTGAACGCACGGTCATAGGTTGCGGTTCTAAGCCAATCTCTTTTAAAGTACAATCGGATTTATCCGGAAACGCAGGAACGGAAAGTTGCGGTTCTAAGCCAATCTCTTTTAAAGTACAATAAAGACCGCAGCCACCCGGTAGCCGTCACAGTTGCGGTTCTAAGCCAATCTCTTTTAAAGTACAATGCATGGCTCGCGGAAGCGCGCAAGCATATGTTGCGGTTCTAAGCCAATCTCTTTTAAAGTACAATCTCATGCAATAGCTGTAGCGCACCAGTACGGTTGCGGTTCTAAGCTAATCTCTTTTAAAGTACAATAAAGACCGCAGCCACCCGGTAGCCGTCACAGTTGCGGTTCTAAGCCAATCTCTTTTAAAGTACAATTAGGTTGCAGAACAGCAGTTGGTTTGTCTTGTTGCGGTTCTAAGCCAATCTCTTTTAAAGTACAATGGGCCATTTCATCTCCACGAACTATTAGAGGTTGCGGTTCTAAGCCAATCTCTTTTAAAGTACAATATCAAGACGGCAAACCAGAACAAACAAGATGTTGCGGTTCTAAGCCAATCTCTTTTAAAGTACAATATTTCCCAGCTTCGATATTGTCGGTTATCTGTTGCGGTTCTAAGCCAATCTCTTTTAAAGTACAATAACGAGTACCACCATGTTTCATTGCGCTTGGTTGCGGTTCTAAGCCAATCTCTTTTAAAGTACAATTCTTGAGCCAGCGACATGCGCGCATAAGCAGTTGCGGTTCTAAGCCAATCTCTTTTAAAGTACAATGGCTATTGTGTTGTCCTTCATAACAACACCGTTGCGGTTCTAAGCCAATCTCTTTTAAAGTACAATACGGCGAAACGGACACTCTCCATTAAATTAGTTGCGGTTCTAAGCCAATCTCTTTTAAAGTACAATGATTTACCAATGCCGCCCTTGCCCTGAATTGTTGCGGTTCTAAGCCAATCTCTTTTAAAGTACAATTTGGCTGGAAACAGGTATCGGTAAAATATAGTTGCGGTTCTAAGCCAATCTCTTTTAAAGTACAATGCGGGGTGGCAGCAGGTACATTTGCGCTTAGTTGCGGTTCTAAGCCAATCTCTTTTAAAGTACAATGGAGATAAGAAGGTATTGGGTCACCCGATGGTTGCGGTTCTAAGCCAATCTCTTTTAAAGTACAATGGGAATGACTGTTGTTGTTACTGAACCATCGTTGCGGTTCTAAGCCAATCTCTTTTAAAGTACAATGCCCTGTGCTTGCGGTAAAACCAGTCATTGGTTGCGGTTCTAAGCCAATCTCTTTTAAAGTACAATACGCCTGTTGTGCTGAATATGTCTAGAGGTGTTGCGGTTCTAAGCCAATCTCTTTTAAAGTACAATTGGGCTTAATGTCTTCCGGTGAAGAACAGCGTTGCGGTTCTAAGCCAATCTCTTTTAAAGTACAATATCACCTTGCACTTGTCGCCTGAGGCTGAGGTTGCGGTTCTAAGCCAATCTCTTTTAAAGTACAATTCATACCATTGGTACTTATTATGAAGCAACGTTGCGGTTCTAAGCCAATCTCTTTTAAAGTACAATGCAATGCTTTTGTTCTTTTAGGGGCATTTAGTTGCGGTTCTAAGCCAATCTCTTTTAAAGTACAATACCAACGTGTTTAGGCATGTTGGTTTTGTAGTTGCGGTTCTAAGCCAATCTCTTTTAAAGTACAATAAGCTTATTGGTGTGAATACTACCGATACCGTTGCGGTTCTAAGCCAATCTCTTTTAAAGTACAATTTCGGCTTTGGGTTTTTCCCGTTCTTCGAAGTTGCGGTTCTAAGCCAATCTCTTTTAAAGTACAATGCTTCATCAACTATAAGAACAGAGCCGTTTGTTGCGGTTCTAAGCCAATCTCTTTTAAAGTACAATGCTCCAATGGTTTTTTAAGCTACCTCCGAGGTTGCGGTTCTAAGCCAATCTCTTTTAAAGTACAATGCTCCAATGGTTTTTTAAGCTACCTCCGAGGTTGCGGTTCTAAGCCAATCTCTTTTAAAGTACAATTCCTCAACTACCAGTCGCTTACTGACAGTAGTTGCGGTTCTAAGCCAATCTCTTTTAAAGTACAATATATAGTATGGGCATTAATGTTTACATATAGTTGCGGTTCTAAGCCAATCTCTTTTAAAGTACAATACGTGGCTATGATGCATCAACGGGCGTATGGTTGCGGTTCTAAGCCAATCTCTTTTAAAGTACAATCTGAACAGTAGGGTTAAGTAAAATTACTCAGTTGCGGTTCTAAGCCAATCTCTTTTAAAGTACAATTGGTGCGAATGTCATGCGCCTGCCCCCTCAGTTGCGGTTCTAAGCCAATCTCTTTTAAAGTACAATCCATACACAAATCAAGAAGGAAAACCAGAAGTTGCGGTTCTAAGCCAATCTCTTTTAAAGTACAATCTGGCGCGCATTCATCACGTCACCCCGTTCGTTGCGGTTCTAAGCCAATCTCTTTTAAAGTACAATGCAGAGTTCAACACGTCTACCATCGTCCCTGTTGCGGTTCTAAGCCAATCTCTTTTAAAGTACAATTGGTT
Source organism: Uruburuella testudinis (assembly GCF_022870865.1). Taxonomy (NCBI): domain Bacteria; kingdom Pseudomonadati; phylum Pseudomonadota; class Betaproteobacteria; order Neisseriales; family Neisseriaceae; genus Uruburuella; species Uruburuella testudinis. The sequence continues at coordinate 430,186 of NZ_CP091508.1, read as the reverse complement.
TCTTTCGGTGTGATAACCAGGCTGGGTTGCGGTTCTAAGCCAATCTCTTTTAAAGTACAATACCAGCCCGAACGCTATCAAACATCCGCCTGTTGCGGTTCTAAGCCAATCTCTTTTAAAGTACAATATTAATTGAAAATATCCCCAGCAGGGGGATGTTGCGGTTCTAAGCCAATCTCTTTTAAAGTACAATGAGGGTGGGAAAGCATAGATTCTAGCATAAGTTGCGGTTCTAAGCCAATCTCTTTTAAAGTACAATTTGGCGGCTATTGGTATGCTAGGCATTCCAGTTGCGGTTCTAAGCCAATCTCTTTTAAAGTACAATAGAAGCGATAAACTATCAACATTACAGATAGTTATCGCTTTTTCTTTATCTCAAAAATATCAAAACAATAAAAGCTGATCGGGTTTATCCGGCATCCTCTCAATTTGGTTATTGTGAATACAAATAATATCGGCAAACTGTTTATCAGTAAAAAACAGAATGCTCACTTTCCCAACAGGTGTATTGTCTTCGATCAACTTAATGATTTTAGGCGAATTTTCACGAACACCAATATATTTGAAATAAACTGACAATTGCGACATTTGAAAGCCGTTGTCTTTCAAGAAATTTCTAAACCGGTTCGCTCTCTGGCGGTCTGCCTCATCCAGCGTAGGCAAATCAAACATCACAACAAGCCACATTGTTCGGTATCCTGAATGTTTCATAAGCAAACAATTAAAATTTGTAAAGCGCTATATAAAACGCTTTAGCATAGATTTAGGTAATTTCAAAGCTTGGTTATTGTTCAAATAACTTTTTGCCAAGCTCTGCGACAGTATTTGCATACTATTGGCAACCGTTTGCCAGCGCGTATCGACCCTTAATAGCCGTTCTAATACATCTACCAAGATTTTCTTGCTGTGTGCACACAAATCTTCATGCCCATTCTGCACAAGCTGATAGACAGTGTAATCAACTAAAGGACGGAATGGCTCAATTAAATCATCAGCAAGGCAAAAAGCATTGTGCCGGTGTTTATGATGTATGCCTATCGCAGGGTGCAGGCCGGCGGCACAAATTTCTCGTGCCAGAGTGCTGCGAAGTATTGTATAGCCGTAATTTAGCAAGCTATTTGGCTGTTCGCCATATTGATGACGGCGAAAAGCTTGGCCAAACAATAAAACCCAGTATTTTCTCGCAGCTTGAGCTTCTACATTGCTACGGTCACCCGATGAAACCTTTGCCCTCAGATCAAGTAAATCATGATCGGGCAGACCGATTTCATTCAATACAGCCGCCTGCATTTTGATTTTTGCCTGAATAATTTTCTGCCACAAAAGATTATTTTGACCGTTTGTGGCTGCTATTTGTGCAGCCAACACTGGCACTGGTGCATGATGGACAGCCACTGGCTGTATAATGCTGACCGGCATAAAACTGCTGTCGGTTAACACCAAAGGAATATTCCGCTCTGACAGTTTGACTAAAAGATTGTGAGAGTAAGTCAGCCCATGAGCTTTAGCGATAATGGCTGTGATGTGGTCCAAATCAATTCTGGAAACTTCCTGCTGTCCTTTTGCTAACAGCAGGAAGCCTCTCTCAGTATGCAAATAAACACTTTGTTCGCTGATTTCCACAACAGACATAGCTAGCCTTTCTGTTTGGGCTGCTTTGCCCGGCCGGGGTCATATACTCTCCCACTTGGGGAAACAAACAGTTTACGGGCATTTTGGGATTGCAGTGTTCCGGCTGAAGTGGAAATCCCCGTACTGTCTTTTGTTTCACTGTCATTGTGATGCCGTAAAATAACCTGCCCCCTCACATTCATTTTCTGCACCCTGCAAATGACCCGCTTGCCATCTCGATCCAAAGCAACCATATCATTAATTTGTAAACGCATAATTTTCATAGCAGTTGGATTTTCCTGCCGCCACTTGGGCAGGAAGTTTTTCTGGTTGATATCAAAATTGCGGATAATTTCACACTGCCACTTCCCTGCTTTTTTACCTTTAGTTGGCATCCAAATTTCTGCACAAAAATTATTACCGCCTATTACATAACGGTAAGCATGGCCATCTGAATCACAAATGGGAATGAGTCCGTTCTTGGCTTGGTGAATGCGCACTTTTTTCACACCATATTGCTGTTTAAATGCTTCCAAACCCTGATGGTATGCCGTCTTATTGCTGTCTTTCAGCTTGCCTTTTTCATCAGCATAAGGTTCAAACAGTGCCATCACTGCTTCACGGATTGTTCGACTGGCAATTTCATCAATATCTTTCCGGCTAGAGAATTTATCAGCCAGCAAATCCTTTCGAGTCGCATAAATATTGTCATGAATGTGCCCATAATTGGTGTCTTCATGCAACTGGCCGATACTGCCGCCATGCGCTCGCGCCTGCTCCGGGCTTTTATGATTCTGCTTATGCGAAATCACCAAGGTCTGCAAACGTGCTTTGATCTCCGCTACCGAAAAATCAGGAAACGGTAATGGTACGTCCAAATCCATCTTATCTGCCTCCTGCTTGTATGCACGCTTATTGGCTTGCGCTAATTTTTGAATCATGCTTGGGCTACTCAAGGCAATCACAATTGCATCAATAGCGTGATGGTGATGATTACTGCGGTCTTTTTGAAAACGGCCTTCCACTAAATTGCCGGTTAATTCGTCCAGCCCCCAGTGATGACGTAAATCAGCAGTAAATTTGCCTTTAATCGCCAAAACATGGTTTTTACCGGCAACATATTCGGCATAACGCCGTGCCACACGTGTCATATATTTGGTATCGTTCAATTGCCGTGCCAAAAAACTTTCAGCATCACCTTGCAATTGTTCCATTGCATCAGGCAGAAAACGCCAAAATTTGTTTACACGAAACCCGCTGGCATTTTTACCGCCTTTGTGCACATCAGGTGACATTTTTTTGGCACGTGCCAAAATATCAGGCCACTTATCCGACTGTCCGAATGCCTCATAAGGAGTGTCATCTCCTTTCAAAACATTGTCCAACTTGAAACAAACCATTTTATTGTTGCGTGAATCATCAAAGCTGCGCGAGAAAGGAATAATGTGCTCCACTTCAATTTGTGATGAAAACAGCAAATCCAAGCTGATAACCTTACCGCTCAGCGGACAACAACGGCCACTGGGATCATTATCCAAATCTTCCCACAGACGGTACTTCATTCGATTATCATAAGATTCAGCAACATTCAATTTCCGCAGGATCTCATTGATTTTTTCATTGTTTCTTCGATTATTACTATGCTCTTGATTCAATTTGGCCAAATCTTTAGCTGAAAGCGCCGTTTCACGCGCCAGCTCCAAATGAATTTCCTTCGGAGCGCAGCCATATTGTTGAACCAGCTCATTCAGCACCCGCCGGAATTGATTTAATGCCATATGCACGGTCGGATTATTGATTTTCCCGTAATAAACTTCAGGCTTTTCACGATATTGTGCTGTCCTGATGCCGCCTACAACATGTTTTTGTAATACCTCACCATAAAAAGGCAGATCGCCTTGAGTATAAAGCAGACCATCATAATCATCACTGTGATTGATACCCACTGACCGGCAGGCATCACTATAAACCTTGCCTTCGCTCAAAGGCGGCAACAGTAATTCAGCCGCATCAATCGATATACGGCCATAACCTTCAGGCAAACTGACTTTTGCCAATGCCGCAGAAATTCTTTCCGGAAGTGCATCAAATTTCACCTTAAGCCGTTGCTGCAGATCGGTATCGGTTTGTGCGCTCATCACAGCATCTACAACATCCCGTTGTTGCGTATCATCCAAAGTCGGCCACCAATCAGGAGCCGCCGTCATCATAGCCCGGGAGGTAGTGTCCGCTTGCAGTCCGCCACGTCCCAAGGCATCCAAATTGAATTTCACACCTTTAATGCCGATAATCTTTTGAATAGCATGCCAACTTAATACGCCGTCTTTTCGCAACTTGGAAAAATCTTCACACAGATATTGAACCAACTGCTGTCGCATTTCCGGTGTAATTTCCGGTGTATCCGCTGTTTCTTTTACCGTATCCAGATTATTAACTTCCTGATAAATGCGAAACCGCTGCATTTGCGGATACGCCAAGCGGGCCCGCCTTTTCCCGTCCAACAATGCGCAAAATCCGGCTTCTTTTATCTTGAGCGGACGTTGATAGAAAATAGTCTCGCGTAAAGCAGCAACCACGTCATCCGCCAGCAATGTCGGATGATAAATCTGTTGTGTTTTCATCAAGCGTTCAAACTCATCCCGATACATTTGGCGCGAAGTCCAGCGTTCATCAGTCTCTTCCTTACTCAAGCGGGTATTAAGGTTTTTTTCCAATCGGGCATACAGATATTGGCCTAGAGTCTGCCGGCTCTCTTGCAGACGGCCTTCCAATGCATGAATGCCTTTTTTCAAACCAGCTTCATCTTCCCCACCTTGTCGTTTAGCAATTCGATTCGATTGAAAACCTCGCCGCTGATTTAAATGGAACAACGCCCGTCCCAGCTCAAACGGCGTTAATTGCTCGCTGATACCTTTTGCCCGCAACGCCAACGGCTCTTGCTTGGCCAACTCACGCCGCTCTGATTGATTTTCAGGTTGCAAACCAAACGCTATCATTTGGGCGAGCAAACGCGACCGCCTTGCCAAATAACGGTCACGATTGCGGCGCGCGCCCCTTTTCTTACGGCGCTCTACTGATGTAGGTTGTTTGCTTTTAGCATCCCGCCCGGACGGGAAAATACGCGCACCGAAATCGTGTACCTCACATGGTTGATCATCATTATCCAGCAAAATGCAAGCCCAACCCAATGATGTATAACCCAAATCAAAACCCAGACGGTAATTCATAACCCACATCTCCCTTATGATTCAAAATAACTATTTGGGTAAATATACACCAAACAAGAAACTTGTAGTAACGTGTTTAATCTAATATAATTAGACCGTACTTTAAAAGAGATTGGATTATTTCCGTTAACAAGGTGATGTCCTTGTGACTAAATCCAAAAAATTAAACGGCGCACTCCGGTGCGCCGTTTCCCATTTTTACATCATCAATTCCCTACCTTTTCAACTTCGCAAATGCATCTGCCATCGCCGAATTATTCGGTGCTTTTTCACGTTGCTGGCTGCGTGTATTGCTGCGGTTATCGCGGCGTGCGCCTGTTGAACGTTCAGACGGCCTGTCGTGTTTGACTGCTTGGCCGGGTTTGTCATCCAGCCGCATGCTCAGCGCAATCCGTTTTCTCACGGCATCAACTTCCATCACTTTTACTTTCACCACGTCGCCGGCTTTCACCACTTCGCGCGGGTCTTGTACGAATTTGTCGGATAAGGTGGAGATATGCACCAAGCCATCCTGATGCACGCCGATGTCGACGAAGGCGCCGAAGTTGGCCACGTTGCTGACCACGCCTTCCAATATCATGCCGATTTGCAGGTCTTTGATTTCGTTTATGCCTTCGGCGAAGGTGGCCGTCTGAAACTCGCCGCGCGGGTCGCGGCCGGGTTTTTCGAGTTCGCTCAAAATATCGAGAATGGTGGGCAGGCCGAATTGCTCGTTGGTGTATTGCGCAGGTTTGATTTGTTTGATTTTATCGCGGTTGCCGATCAGCTCGGCGGCGCAGATTTGACTGTCGGCGAGCATTTTGGCAACCACGGGGTAGGCTTCGGGGTGGACGGCGCTGGCATCGAGCGGCTCTTTGCCGCCGTTGATGCGCAAAAAACCGGCGGCCTGCTCGTAGGTTTTGTCGCCCAGACGCGGCACTTTGAGCAGGGCTTTGCGGCTCGGGAAAGCGCCGTTTTCATCTCGGTATTGCACGATGTTGTGCGCCAAGGTTTGGTTGAGGCCGGAAATGCGCGCCAACAGCGGCGCGGAGGCGGTGTTAACATCTACGCCCACGGCGTTCACACAATCTTCCACCACGGCATCCAGCGATTTGGCGAGCTGGCTTTGGTTGACATCGTGCTGATATTGGCCGACGCCGATGGATTTGGGATCGATTTTCACCAGCTCGGCCAACGGGTCTTGCAGGCGGCGGGCGATGGAAACGGCGCCGCGCAAGGAGACATCCAGCTCGGGAAATTCTTTGGCGGCCAGCTCGGAGGCGGAATAGATGGATGCGCCGGCTTCGCTCACCACGATTTTGTGCAGCTTCATCTCGGGCAGCCCTTGCACCAATTCGCCGGCGAGTTTGTCGGTTTCGCGGCTGGCGGTGCCGTTGCCGATGGCAATCAGTTTGACCTTGTGCTTTTTAATCAGGTTGGCCAAGGTGGCCAGCATATTGTTTTCCTGATGCAAATACACAATCACGGTGTCGAGCAGCTTGCCGGTGTCGTCTACCACGGCGCATTTTACGCCGTTGCGGTAGCCGGGATCGAGGCCGAGGGTGGTCAGGCGGCCGGCGGGGGCGGCCAGCAGCAAATCTTTGAGATTGCGGGCAAACACGGTAATCGCATCGTTGTCGGCGGCTTCTTTGAGACGGTTGAAGGCATCCAATTCCAGCGACAGGAAGATTTTGGCACGCCATGCCAAGCGCACGCTGTCGCGCAGCCATTTGTCGGCGGCGCGGCCTTGGTCTTCAATATTGAATTGTTTGGCGATGAGTTGTTCGTATTCGCTTTGTTCGGTAATCGGCGTTTCATCGGGCTGGTATTTTAAGGCCGTCTGAAGAATGTTTTCGTTGCGGCCGCGCAAAACGGCCAAGGCGCGGTGACTGGGCATGCTGCGCACGGGCTCGCGGTGGTCGAAATAGTCTTTGAATTTTTCGCCTGCTGTTTCCTGCCCGGCAATCACTTGGGCGTGAATCTCGGCTTCGTGCCACAATTTTTCGCGCAACCGGCCAATCAGTTCGGCATCTTCGGCAAATTGTTCCATCAAAATCGCACGGGCGCCGTCTAATGCGGCTTTGGTGTCGGGCACTTGCTCGTTGAGATAGCTTTCTGCGGCGGCTTCGGGGCTTTCAGACGGCGTGTTGAGCAATAATTCTGCCAAGGGCTGCAAACCGTTTTCACGGGCGATTTGGGCTTTGGTGCGGCGCTTGGGTTTGTAGGGCAGGTATAAATCTTCGAGCGTGGTTTTGTTGTCGGCCGCTTCAATTTGCGCTTTCAATTCATCGGTAAGCTTGCCTTGTTCTTCAATCGATTTGAGCACGGTGGCTTTACGCTCGACCAGCTCACGCAGGTATTGCAGCCGCTCGGCCAGCGTGCGCAACTGGGTGTCGTCGAGCCCGCCGGTGGCTTCTTTGCGGTAACGGGCGATAAAAGGCACGGTGGCGCCGTCATCGAGCAGCTCGACAGCGGCAGTGATTTGGGCGGCGGTGGCGTTTAATTCTTGAGCGATGATTCGGGTAATGTTCATAGGGGTTTGCAGCTTGAAAAGACAAAGATGCAAGCATAGCGGGATGTGCGGGGTTTGTCATCCCAATGAGGCCGTCTGAAAGGCTGGATACCCGTTTATCATTCGACAGGAAGATGTGCCGCAACACCACACAACATCACGCTTTTCTTGCCGCTGCGCAAAGATTAGGCGCTTTGCTCCAAAAAAGGCTTTCAGACGGCCTTTGCAAGCGGCGTGATTGCCGCTAAAGTAAGCACACACCACAACAACAAGCTTATTGATATTGGAGAAACCATGAATTACCAAGCCCCGGTCAACGAATTGCGTTTTGCTCTGCACGTGCACGGCAAATTAGACGAAGTTTTGGCTTTACCCGCTTCAGACGGCCTCGATACCGACACCGTGGATGCAGTGCTCGAAGAGGCCGCGCGCTTTGCCGAACAAGTGCTCGCACCCACCAACCGCACCGGCGATTTAAACGGTGCCAAACTCATCGGCGGCAAAGTGGAAAGCCACCCCGATTTGGCCGGCGCTTATCATGAATATTGCGATGCCGGCTGGGCAGGCTTGCGCGCACCGGCCGAATACGACGGTCAAGGCCTGCCGGCGGTGGTGGCCGCTGCCTGCGAAGAAATGTGGTGCGCCGCCAATCTGGCCTTTTCGCTGCTGCCCATGCTCACATTGGGCGCGATTGAAGCGATTTTCAATCATGCCTCTGACGAGCAGAAGCAGGCTTATCTGCCCAAAATGAGCCAGGGTGTGTGGAGCGGCACCATGAATCTGACCGAACCGCAGGCCGGCACCGATTTGGGGCAGGTGGCCGCCAAAGCGGTGCCGAAAGATAACGGCGCCTATGCCGTCAGCGGCCAAAAAGTATTCATCACTTGGGGCGAGCAGGAAATCACCGAAAACATCGTTCACCTCGTGCTGGCGCGTCTGCCCGATGCCGCACCCGGAGTCAAAGGCATTTCGCTGTTTATCGTGCCGAAATATCTGGTGAATGCCGACGGCAGCCTCGGCGGGCGCAATGCCGCCCATGTGGTCGGGCTGGAACACAAGCTCGGTATTCACGCCAGCCCCACTTGCGTGATGCAGTTTGAAGAAGCCGAAGGCTATCTGGTCGGCGAAGCCGGCAAAGGGCTGGCCTATATGTTTACCATGATGAACCACGCCCGCCTCGGCGTGGGCATCGAAGGCCATGCCGTGGCCGAACGCGCCTATCAGAATGCGCTTGCCTATGCCAAAGAGCGTGTACAAAGCCGCGAATTGGGCAGCGAAAACCACGCCCCGGCCACCATCATCCACCACCCCGACGTACGCCGCATGCTGCTGGTGCAAAAAGCCACCCTTGCCGCCCAACGCGCACTGTATATGCAGGCCGCCGCCGCCATCGATAAGGCGCACGGGCTGGAAGACCCGCTTGCCCGCAAGCAGGCCGCGCAAACGCTGGATTATCTGATTCCGATTGTGAAAGCCTGGTGCACCGACAACGGCGTGGTGCTCACCAATCTGGCCATACAGGTTTACGGCGGCATGGGCTATGTAGAAGAAACCGGCGTGGCGCAATACATGCGTGATGTCCGCATCACCCCGATTTATGAAGGCACCAACGGCGTGCAGGCATTAGATTTAATCGGCCGCAAAACCGCAGCCAACGGCGGCGCGGTGCCGCTGGCGATGCTGGAAGCCGGCAAAACCGTGGCTGCACAGCTTGCCCAATCCCAACCCGCGCTGGCCGATGCCCTGCAACAGGCCATCATTCTGGCCGAACGCAGCGTGGCCGACATTGTTGCGCAAATGTCCGGGCAGCCCGCATTGGCCGCTGCCGCTTCCAACGCCTACCTGCAACAAATGGGCTGCACCCTCGGCGCCATTGCCGAAGCCCGCGCCTACCTTGCCGCTGCCGATGCGCTGGCGGGCAAAGCGCAAGCGCCGTTGGGCGAAGCGTTTTACCAAGCGCAACAACACACCGCCAAAGTGTATTTCGCTTATGTGCTGCCCCAGGTCAACACCTTTGCCGAACAGGTACACCACGGCGGCGAAGCGCTGTTGGCCATGCCGCTTGATGCTTATTGACGGCTTGGGCAAGCCATACCGAAGGCCGTCTGAAAATATCATTCATACCCATTCACACAAATAAGCTAACGGCGTTGACCCGCCTTGCCGTACGCGTGTACTGCCGTCGGCTCGCCGCCGTTAGCTTACTTTTGTAAATGGGTATTACACCCTCGTAATTTGTCTCCCGGTGATACATTGATCTGAGTTTTACTGTACAAGCGATTCAAAACAGCTCACTCGAATCCAACACTTTACAAATAAAATCAACTATCTAAGATTCGTTTTGTATCATAGAACCCGAGACGGTTCAGACGGCCAAATCACCCTCCGGTTTAAAACGATGAATCTTCTTGCTGCAAAAATGCCGCTTCCTCCGCCGAATCGGTGCGGCCGAGTATGGCATTGCGGTGCGGATAGCGGCCGAAGCGCTCGATAATCGCCCGATGGCGGTTTTCAAAATCCTGCGTCAGCGGGTCATCCAGCGCGGCAAACAAAGGCTCGGCCTGCGCATGGATTTGCGCCGACTCCGAATGCATATACGGCATCAACACAAATTTGCGCTGCGCGGCGGGCATGTTGGCAAACCCCGGCTGCGCTACCGCCTCTTGTGCCAACACCAGCGCCATCCCGTCTTGAGCAAACGCTTGCGGCGTGTCGCGGTACACATTGCGAGAAAACTGGTCGAGCACAATGATTTCCGCCAGCCGCCCTTCCGGCGTGGTGCGCCAATGCGCCAACCCGCCTGCGGCGGCCTGTTTCAATACTTCGCCGAAGCGCGTTTCAATCAGGCGGTCGAAGGTATTGCTTTTGGCAAACCAATGCGGGCGGGTTTCTTCGGCAAACCAGAAATCGAGAATGGTTTGAGAATGCATAACAGTTTTCCGTCATCTATTCAGACGGCCTTACTGTAAGGGATTTGCCACCATCTGGCAAATCAAGCCCATTCACATATCGCAAAAAGCCCGGCTGCTCACACAACCGGGCTTTTAACCACAGAAAACCGATTTATCGGCGGGTTTCCACCTGCACCATCGGCTCATCTGCCGCATCGGTTTCAACTACTTTCGGCAAATCGGCACGGCGCAAGCCCGCGGCCGGTTCGGGTTGGATACGGTTAGCGGCCTCGGCAACGGCTTCGGCACGGGTTTGCACCTGCACCAAACTGCCCAAATCCGGGCTGCCATATACTTCCGCAGCCGGGCTTTCCGCCGCTGTGGCTTCAACCTCCAACACCGGCCCTTCGGCATTTTCAGCCGTGCCAACTTCATCGTGCGCGGCGGCATCGGCAAGCGCTTCAGGCGTATCGGCAGCAATGAATTGCGCAACGGCTTCGCGCACTTTACCGGCAGCGCTGTCAACCATCATCTGCTCTGCTTGCGCATCAGTTGCCTGCGCTATCTTGCCTTCCGTCTCCACGTCATCTTCAATGCCGAACAATACCGCTTCCTGCACCTCGCCGGTAGCGGGAATTTGAACAACTTCGTGTTCCGGCTCCGACAGCGGTGCGGCCACAGCCACGGCTACCGGCGCTTCTTCGCTTTCGCCGAACACATGTGCAACGGCATTGCGCACTTTATCGCCAACCTCTTCGATCATCAGATAATGCTCGATTTTTTCGGCGGAAGGGATATTGCGCTTTTTGTTGTTGCGGTTGCGGTCACGCTGGTTGCGATTGCGCTCGCTATTGCTGCGGCGGCGGTTGTTTTTGCTTTCGCCTTCACTTTCGTGATCCACACCCACGCGCACCACCAGCGGCTCTTCGTTTGCCACAGGCTCTACTGCCGGCACGGCGGCTAAAGCAACGGCCGGAGCTTCCGCAGGCGCTTCCGGGCTGTGCGGGTTACGGTTGTTGCGGCGGCGGTTTTGCTGTTCGCTTTGCGGATGATTGCGTTTTTCTACGGCTTCCGCATCGGCCTTGTCATTGCGGCGCTCGCTGTTTTGACCGTTTTGGCGGTTGTTGCGCTCACGGTTGCTGTTGCCGTTATCATTTTGATTGCGGCGATTTTGGTTTGGATTGCGGTTGCTGTTATTGCCGCCGCCGTTACGGTTATCGCTGCTCTCGGTTTTTTTGCTTTCCGTGGCTTCAGCCTGCTGGCCGCCCTCATTGTCCTGACGTTTGCTGCTGTTGCGGCGGGTGTTCTGACGGCGGTTTTGATTGCGGCGGGCATTGTTGCGTTGGCCGTTTTCTTTATTGCGCGCGGGCTTTTCGGCCTCGGCGGTTTTTTCGGGCTCGGCGTGGCTGCCAAACAGCTTGCTGAACCAGACTTTGATGTTGTCCCACCACGAAGCAGCCGCGGCCGGCGCTTCGCTCACCGTCGGTGCCGGCTGGGTGTGCTTCACCCCTTTCACAGCCGGCTCCGGGCGGGCGGCTTTAGCTTTTTCGGCGCCGCCAAACAGGGTATCTTCGGCTGCTTCGGGTTTGTTGACACGCTGATAGCTCGGCGCGGCATCTTCGTCCACATCATCATTGCGCACGCGGCTGATTTCGTAATGCGGATTTTCCAAATGGATATTCGGAATCAGGAATACCGATACATCCAAACGCTCTTCCAAGCCAAACAGCTCGGCGCGTTTTTCATTCAGCAGAAACGTGGCCACATCCACCGGCACTTGTGCGTGCACTTCGCCGGTGTTGTCTTTCATGGCTTCTTCTTGAATGATGCGCAACACGTGCAGCGCAGTCGACTCGATGCCGCGGATGACGCCGGTGCCGGCACAGCGCGGGCAAGCCACATGGCTGCTTTCGCCCAAGGCGGGCTTCAGGCGCTGGCGGCTCAGCTCAAGCAGGCCGAAGCGGGAAAGTTTGCCCATCTGCACGCGTGCGCGGTCTTTTTTGAGGGCATCGCGCAAGGTGTTTTCCACATCGCGCTGGTGCTTGGTGTTTTCCATATCGATGAAGTCGATAACCACCAAGCCGCCAAGATCGCGCAGGCGCATTTGGCGCGCCACTTCTTCGGCGGCTTCCATATTGGTTTTGAAGGCGGTGTCTTCAATGTCGGCACCGCGGGTGGCGCGGGCGGAGTTGACATCTACCGACACCAGCGCTTCGGTATGGTCGATAACGATGGCACCACCGGAGGGCAGGCTGACGCTGCGTGAAAAGGCGCTCTCGATTTGATGCTCGATTTGAAAACGGGAAAACAGCGGTGTGTGGTCTTCATAAAGTTTCAGACGGCCTACGTTGTTGGGCATCACATAGCTCATAAACTCGGACACCTGCTCGTAAACCTCTTGATTATCAACCAGAATTTCGCCGATATCAGAGCGGAAATAATCGCGGATGGCGCGGATTAACAGCGAGCTTTCCATAAACAGCAAATAGGGCTCGTGGTGTGCCTTACCAGCCTCTTCGATGGCCTGCCACAATTGTTGCAGGTAGTTGAAATCCCATTGCAGCTCTTCCACGCTGCGGCCGATGCCGGCGGTACGGGCAATCAGGCTCATGCCGCGCGGCACTTCCAATTCGGCCATTGCCGCTTTCAGCTCTTGGCGCTCTTCGCCTTCGATGCGGCGCGACACGCCGCCGCCGCGCGGATTATTCGGCATCAGCACCAAATAGCGGCCGGCCAGGCTGACAAAGGTGGTGAGCGCCGCGCCTTTATTGCCGCGCTCGTCTTTTTCCACCTGCACGATGACTTGCATACCCTCTTTGAGCACATCTTGGATGCGCGCGCGGCCGCCGTCATAATCTTGAAAATAGGCGCGTGATACTTCTTTAAACGGCAAAAAGCCGTGTCGGTCGGTTCCGTAATCTACGAAACACGCTTCCAACGACGGCTCGATACGGGTAATCACACCCTTGTAGATATTGCCTTTACGCTGTTCTTTGCCCAGCGTTTCGATGTCCAAATCTAAAAGGTTTTGGCCATCCACAATCGCCACGCGCAGCTCTTCGGCCTGCGTAGCATTAAATAACATACGTTTCATTTAAACAACCTCGTTATTGCACTCACGAGGCATGTAATCAGTATTCGACACTTGTTAAGCCGCCAATGGTCAGGCCGTCTGAACGGCGTGTGGGGCATTATTCGAACGAGAAGGGAGTAAAGAACATGCGGTGTGCCGCCGTATAGGGCTTTGCGGCCATTCGGAACGATTCAGATTTTTTGTGGTAAAAGCGCAGATGCCGGGCAAAAAACGCAGCAAGATCAGACATCTTGCGAGGCTCTTTAACGCGGCAGATGTGCTTTCAGCGCAAAAAAGATGATGATTCACAAATGGTTCAAAAGCTCCGGGGCTGCTGCGGGCCGGATGGCCCGTGCTGCCCGGCAGCGGCATCAGGTGCGGCAGCCTGCCGTACAGAATGCCGACATCACCGCAGCGTGTGCGCAAGGGTCGGATAAGTGCGCACCGCCGGAAATCTGAGCCGTCTTCATCATTGCGTCCGGCGGCCGCACTGCCCGAAGCTGCGCCTGGGCGTCTTATGCACGGGCAGGCACCTGCCGGAAAAGGTCAAACTTAACTACTGCTTTGCCTGCCTGGCTTGGCGGCAAACAAAGGAAATGCTTTGGAAGGCGGCGGAATATTGATGATTCCGAATATCCGCAGCCCTATGAGTGCGTTTTTAATATAAAATATTTCAGTTCGCAATATGGCAGCCGCAATCATCAGGCTGCCGCTGTTTCAAACGGCCGCGCTCAAGCGCTTGCCGGCACGTCCGCTTTTATTGAAACAGTTAACAGATTATAGAGAAAATGCCGACAATTAGCAAAGACTTGGTCAATCATTTAACCGTCGCCGAAGAAGATGCCGGCCAGCGGCTCGACAACTTCCTCATCAAAACGCTCAAAGGCGTGCCTAAAAGCCATATCCAGCGCATTATCCGCGCCGGTGAAGTGCGGCTCAACAAAAAGCGCTGCAAGCCCACCGACCGCATTGCCGGGGGCGATTTGCTGCGTATTCCGCCCATCCGCACCGCAGCAAAGCAAAGGCCGTCTGAAATGCAGGCCGCCGCGCCGGCGCGCCTATTCGATATCGTGTATGAAGACGATGCCCTGCTGGTCATCAACAAACCGGCCGGCGTGGCCGTGCACGGCGGCAGCGGGGTGAGCTTCGGCGTTATCGAACAAATCCGCCGCGCCCGCCCCGAAGCGCGTTATCTGGAATTGGTGCACCGGCTCGACAAAGACACCAGTGGCTTATTGATGATTGCTAAAAAACGCAGCGCCTTGGTGAAGCTACACGAAGCCATCCGCAACGACCACCCGAAAAAAATCTATCTCGCCCTAGGCGTGGGCAAGCTTTTGCAGGATAAAATCCATGTGAAACTGCCGTTGTTCAAATACACCGGCGCACAAGGCGAAAAAATGGTGCGCGTGAGTGAAAACGGCCAATCGGCGCACACTATTTTCCGTGTGCTCGGCCGCTATTCTGGCAGTGTATTACATCAAATCGGCTTGTCGGATCTGACTTACATCGAGGCCACGCTCAAAACCGGCCGCACCCACCAAATCCGCGTACACCTGCAATCACAAGCCTGTCCGATTGCCGGCGACGAGCGTTATGGCGACTATCAGGCCAACAAACGGCTGCAAAAAATCGGCCTCAAACGCATGTTTCTGCACGCTGCCGAGCTGCATTTAAACCACCCGCTCACCGATGAGCCACTGAAACTTTCGGCACCGCTGCCGCAGGAGTTGCAGCAATTGATGGTGATGCTGGCAAACCAACAGGCCGTCTGAAAGCAAAGGCCTGCATACCGTTATTTTCCGGCCAAGGCATCCGTCGGAGGCACAGCTCAAACTCAGGGTTGCCTTTTCAGACGGCCTCAGCCTGTTCGATTAACGCGCACCTCAAGTTGCTTCGATTCTTGTTTTCAATTAAAATCAGCATTCTTAACAAAAACATACCTAACTTTAAATTACATTGAAAAAGTCATGCTGATTTTAAAACAAACATTACCGGTAATCGTGGCCTTATCGATCATGGTGAGCGGCTGCGCTTCTGTGAATCTGGTGCCTGCCGAAGAGATGGCACAAGCCAAATCATTCGATACCCCCAAAGGAAATCTATCCGGTCTTTATGTGTACCGCGACAGTTCTTTTGGCAGTACGCTTAAAAAAGACATCTGGGTCAACGGCGAATGCTTGGGTGAATCTGCCCCTCATGTGTTTTTCTTCACTGAAGTGCCCAGCGGCGAACAGAAAATTTCTACCGAATCAGAATTTTCGCCCAACCCATTATTGATAACTACTGAGCCGGGCAAAAATTACTTTATCCGCCAATACATCAAACTGGGGGTATTTGTCGGCGGCGCCAATTTGGAGCAGGTTTCCGAACAAAAAGGCAGGGCGGCCGTGGCAAAACTAAAAATGGCCGCACCGGGGCAATGCAGCAAATAAGCATATTGATATAGATACTGATTAATGAGCCCCAATCAATATGCCTTCAAAATCAAGGCCGTCTGAAAAATCTTTCAGACGGCCTTGATTTTTATGCCGCAACAACAGCATCAGTTGCAGCCGACACAAGCGCCAAGATAAATGCCCCGAGGCATTCCGGCCATGCACTTTACAGATATTTTTTTGCCCCCGGCATTTGCCTTTTCGGGAGCAAAATTCCCCTCTTTAAAACTCTCTCTATGTAGATGCAGACCCGCAAGCAGTCTACAACTTGGCGGAGAAATGGTTGATGGCGCAAATCGAAGACGACCGGCGGGAATTTGAATATAATTGTATCAGTTTATCAGACGAAGACTATGCTGTATGAATATCCTACACACAATCCCCGTTACCATTCTCCCTCTGGCTGCGAACCAGGAGTCACGTGAAGAAACGCGTGACAAACTAGCGGGTTACTTCAACCGCAACAAACTCGCACTACGGCTGGCATTGAAGCACGGGCACACTGAACGGGCAGTTAAACTGGCCGCCCACAGCTGTAACCTATGGTGTGTCCGCTGGGACAATCCGAAAACGAGGAAGTGGCTGTTGGCAGTGGCCGACAAGCACGCTATCCGCACATTGGATGCTATGCAAACGGCGTTATTACATCCAACCATTGAACAGAAGTTGCAAGACTGGACCGCCTAACCCTTAAATCTGAATCAAAAACCGACCTTCTGGTCGGTTTTTGATTTGCTGGAACAGATATGAAACTGGCAGGCTTGGCCGCATACCTTGTAGAAAATATGACTCACCCGAAAATCCTTCAGCAACTTCAGAACGAATGGGCACTAGGGTGTCCTGATGTGTTGTTTATGAGGGGATTTTTGTTCCTGAAAATGCAGATGCCAGGCAAAAAACGCAGCAAGATTGGCTATCTTGCGAGGCTTTTTAACGCAGCAGATGCGTTTTCAGGGGCAAAAAGCACCCGTAAATCGAATTGTCCGGACACCCTAGCACTCAAAATTTTCATTATTAAACATACCGAGGTGGAACAAATCTTCCATTCTCAACTCAATCACACCATGCTGCATAATGGCTTGCTGAATCCGCCCCTTGTCCAACCAAAGCTTCAGCATCTGCTCCCGGCTGTTCCAATCACCGAAACACGAGCCGATGGCATGACCGCCGCAGAGCAATGAAATTTTGATGGACGAATGCGCCGGCCGTAACACGCTTTCAATGGCCGCCCGCGCACCTGCCGAGGGCCGCACCGAAATAACGCCCTCAGCATCGATACGCATAACAGCACCTGTGTTCATACAATCACCGGCTTCTTTATATGATCCGCATCTTTTCCAAGCGTGCGGAGAAATATTTGACAAAGCTGAGAACCCGCCCATATCGAATCTTTCAATATTTAAATTTAATAATTCATGTAATAGTATGAAGACTTGAGCATAGCATACTGATGAAATTCCTACAACTGTAGGAGAAGATTTTGGAAGCTATCCCCACCGCCTTTGGCAAGGCATTACGAAAACGCAGAAAAGAAATGAAACTCACGCAAGAACAACTGGCTTTTGAAGCCGATATCCAACGGGTTTACGTCAGCACTTTAGAGCTGGGGCAGCAGCAGCCCTCGCTGGTTACCATTTTCAAACTGGCCAAGGGGCTCAACTGCACAGCGGTTGAATTAATCGAAGACACCGAACAGGAACTGCGCCTTTTGTCGCGAAAAATACCGGTTTACCGCCAAACACCTTAATATCGGCGGCACCGCTGCACACTATCCGTTCAAACCAAGCGCCTGCCTGCACAAGCCTGCTTTGCCCGCTTGTGTTCTTGAATGCGCAACAGGCCGTCTGAAAAGCGGTATTTTTTCAGACGGCCTCTGTTTTCCGACAGGTTTGCTGCGGATACATTAAAGCTGTGTGTATGCCTTAAAACTTTGCTATAGTATTCAGAATTATCTTGATACGCGCCCATCATGCCCATACGCAACAATCATCGCCTTATCGGCTTGTTTTCGTGAATGGGTATCACACGGCAAAGGCCGTCTGAAAGGAAAGCCATGGCTCCAAAACTGATTATTTTCGATTGGGACGGCACGCTTGCCGACACCACCGGCCCGATTATCAAAACCATGCAGGCGGCTTTTGAAGAACACGGCCTGGATGCCCCCGCTGCCGAGGCCGTGCGCCCTTTTATCGGCTACAGCCTGGCGCGGATTGTCGCAGCGCTGACCCCGCGAGCCGATGAAGCCTTGCGTGAAAAACTGATGCACACCTACAGCAGCCACTACCTCAACCCCAACAACCACAATATGCGCCTGTTCGACAGCGCCCTGCCCTGTTTGGAAACACTCAAACAGCAAGGCTACTGGCTGGCCGTGGCTACCGGTAAAGGCCGCAGCGGCTTAGACGGCGCCATTGCCCAAACCGGCACCGCCGCTTTCTGGCTGGCTACCCGCTGCGCCAGCGAATGCCCTTCCAAGCCCGCGCCGGATATGGTTTTGGAATTATGCGATGAGCTGGGTTTGAGCCCTGCCGATGCCGTTGTGGTCGGTGATACCACTTATGATTTGGAAATGGCCGCCAATGCCCGTGCCCGCGCCATTGCCGTCAGCACCGGCGCACATCATGCCGCCCAGCTGCAAAGCGCCCCATGCCTGACTGTGTTAAGCAGCCTGACAGAGCTGCCCGGCTTTCTGCGTACACTCTAAGGGTGTCCTGACCATTCAGAATTATTCAGATTTTTTGCGCAAAAGCACATCTGCTGCGTTAAAAAGCTGCGCAAGATGATGATGCCTACCGCGTTTCATCAGTCAGCCAAAATCCCCAAATGCGAACCTTTCCTTTTCAGACGGCCTCAATACGCCTACAATAGCCCCAACCTCATCCAACCACGGAACCTATATGCGATACCGTATCCGCCGCGAAGGCGACAACCTGCCGCCATCCGCCCCCACCACCCAACATGGCTGGGCGCAAGACACTTTGCGCGATGTACTGCTCGAAGCCTATCAGGAGCAACGCCGCGCCCGCTTGTGGCGCAACATCTGGCGCGGCGTGGCCGTGCTGCTGTTTTTAGCAGTGCTGGTCAGCCTGCGCAGCTGCGGCAGCAGTGGCGGCGAACCCACCACCCTTGCCAAAGGCCGGCACACCGCCGTCATCAACCTCAACGGCACCATCGGCGATGCCTACACCGACCAAGTGGCCATGTTGCGCGACAGCCTGGAAAGGGCCTATGCCAACAAAAGCGTGAAAGGCATCATCATCCGCGCCAACAGCCCCGGCGGTTCGCCCGTGGTGTCGAACATCGCCTTTAACGAAATCCGCCGCATCAAAGCCGCCCATCAAAACATTCCGCTGTATGTGGTGGCTGAAGACATGTGCGCTTCCGGCTGCTACTACATCGCCGCTGCCGCCGACAAAATTTATGCCGACCCCTCCAGCATTGTCGGCAGTATCGGCGTTATCGGCGGCGGCTTTGACTTTACCGGCCTGATGGACAAACTCGGCATCAAACGCCGCTTGAAAACTGCCGGCAGCAACAAAGGCATGGGCGACCCCTTCACCCCCGAAACGCCCGAACAGCAAGCCATCTGGACCGAAATGCTCGATGATATCCATCAGGAATTCATCAAATCGGTCAAACTCGGCCGCGGCAACCGCATCAACGAAACGCAAACCCCCGATATTTTCAGCGGCCGCATCTACACCGGCAACGAAGCCAAAAAAGTCGGCCTGATCGACGACTACGGCAACGTTTACAGCGTGGCGCGCGATGTGATTAAAGCGCCCGAGCTGGTCGACTACACCCCGGAAGACCCGCTCAGCAGCCTGCTCGGCCGCCGCTTGCGCGCCGAAGTGGAAGCCAAAGTGCAAGAAACATTGGATAAAAACTGGTAGGCACAACGCACTGCCCAAACAACAGGCCGTCTGAAACACCGCCACGGTGCTTTTCAGACGGCCTGTTGTTTGCTATCCATTTACAGGCTCAATGATACTGTGCTTCCATACCCACTTACGACACCCGCATACTCTTACTTCGGCCGCACCATTTCTTCGGGCTGTACCCAAGCATCAAATTCTGCTTCGCTGACCAAATTCAATTCAGCCGCCACCTGCTTGAGCGTTTTATTTTCCCGATAAGCCGTTTTGGCGATTTTGGCGGCGTTTTCATAGCCGATATGGCGGTTGAGCGCGGTAACCAGCATCAGCGAATCGTGCAGATAGTGATCGATTTTGTCGCGCACCGGCTCGATACCGGCGGCACAGTGACGGTTGAAGCTGTCGCAACTGTCGCCGAGCAGACGGATGGATTGCAGCAGATTATAAGCAATCACCGGCATAAACACGTTGAGCTCAAAATTGCCCGATGCGCCGGCCATGCCGATGGTGGTGTCGTTGCCGAACACCTGTGCCGCCACCATCGTCATCGCTTCACTTTGGGTGGGGTTGACTTTGCCCGGCATAATCGATGAGCCCGGTTCGTTTTCGGGAATCCGCAGTTCGCCCAATCCGCAGCGCGGCCCGCTGGCTAGCCAACGGATATCATTGGCGATTTTATTCAAACCGGCTGCCAGCGTTTTCAGCGCGCCACTGGCAAACACGGCCGCATCGCGGGCGGCCAGCGCCTCAAATTTGTTTGGCGCGGTCACAAACGGCAGCCCGGTCAGGCCGGCCAGCGTTTCGGCAGCGCGCACCGCATAATCGGGATGACTATTGAGCCCCGTGCCCACGGCGGTGCCGCCCAACGGCAATTCATACAAGCCTTGCAAGGCCGCATCCAGCCGCAGCAGCGCATGATCGAGCTGGCTCACATAAGCGCTGAATTCCTGCCCCAGCGTGAGCGGCGTGGCATCTTGCAAATGGGTACGGCCGATTTTGACAATGCTGTCGAATGCGGCAGCTTTTTGCTGCAAAGTATCGCGCAAGGCTCGAATATTCGGTATCAGCAAACGGTTGATTTCCACCGCGGCGGCCACATGAATGGCAGTGGGAAAGCTGTCGTTGGTAGATTGCGCCTGATTGACATGGTCATTGGGGTGCACCGGCCGATAACTGCCGCGCGGCTCGCCGGCCAGCTCATTGGCGCGGTTGGCCAAAACTTCGTTGATGTTCATGTTCGACTGCGTGCCCGAACCGGTTTGCCACACCACCAGCGGAAACTGGTCGGCCAAACCGCCCGCAATCACTTCATCCGCCGCCTGCACAATCAGGTTTTTCCGCGCCTCATCCAGGCGCCCCAACTCGGCATTGGTGATGGCGGCGGCTTTTTTAACCAAAGCCATGGCATGAATCATCGGTGCCGGCAGGGTTTCGCCGCCGATTTTAAAATTATCACGGCTGCGCTGGGTTTGCGCGCCCCAATAAGCTTCAGCAGGCACCGCCACTTCGCCCATGGTGTCTTTTTCAATACGCTTGCTCATATTCATTACTCCTTCAGGCAGATAATAAAATCCACTATAAACGATAATGGCTATTAATACTACTGAAAACCATAAAACATCGGCCGCAAAACAGGTTTGACCAAACCGACACCTTGTCGGGCTTGTGAACGCCGCAGCTGCGCAACCAGAGGCAAAAATTCCTCGAAACGAATAGTCATGATGTCCTAAAACCGATCATACTCATATTTAAAATAAGCGGTGCTGCCGGGCTATTTTTTTAAATACACATAATCAGGTAAAATAAAATCCATCCACCCACTCTTCAGACGGCCTCAATATGTATTCCCTGCTCCGCCCACTGCTGTTCAAACTCGATGCCGAACAAGCCCACCATCTCACACTCAACGGGCTCAACCGCGCCTACAAGCTCGGCCTGCTGCCCGCAGTCAACCGTCAGACCTGCCCCACCCGCCTGATGGGCTTAGACTTGCCCAATCCCATCGGCCTGGCCGCAGGGCTGGATAAAAACGGCCAATATATCGATGCGCTGGCGGCACTGGGTTTCGGCTTTATCGAAATCGGCACCGTGACCCCGCGCCCGCAAGAAGGCAACCCCAAACCGCGCCTGTTCCGCGTGCCTGAACACCAGGCGGTAATTAACCGCATGGGCTTCAACAACCACGGCATTGATGCCATGATTAAAAACATCGAACACAGCCGTTTCAATGGCATACTCGGCATCAATATCGGCAAAAACGCCGCTACCCCGATCGAACAGGCCGCCGACGATTACCTGATCTGCCTTGAAAAAGCCTATGCCCACGCCGGCTACATCACGGTGAACATTTCCTCGCCCAACACCAAAAACCTGCGCGCTCTGCAAGGCGGCGATGAATTGAGCGCCCTACTCACCGCCTTGAAAAACAAGCAGGCGCAACTGGCCGCCGCGCATGGCCGCTACGTGCCGCTGGCGGTCAAAATCGCGCCTGATTTGGATGAAGCCCAAATCGCCGACATCGCCCATATGGTGGTGCAAACCGAAATGGACGGCATCATCGCCACCAATACCACCATCGACAAATCCCCGCTCGGCACCCACCCGCTCGCAGGCGAACAAGGCGGCCTCAGCGGCCTGCCCGTGCGCAAAGCCGCCAACCACGTGCTGCAACAACTGGCTGCGCACCTCGAGGGCAAACTGCCCATCATCGGCGTGGGCGGCATCATGACCGGTGAAGATGCCGCCGACAAGCTGCGCCTCGGTGCCACCGCCGTACAGGTTTACAGCGGCTTGGTATACGCCGGCACCGGGCTGGTAAAAGATTGTTTGGCCGCCTGCCGCTCATAATATCTGATGGCTGTTTAATTTATACCCATTCACAAAAATAAGCTAACGCGTTGGCTTATTTTTGTGAATGGGTATAAAGCAAACGGCAATCAAAAGGCCGTCTGAAACCTTTGCTGTTTCAGACGGCCTTTACTCAAATCACGTCATCAAACGTCGATATTCTGCGCCACCAATGCATTGTTTTCGATAAATGCGCGGCGGGGTTCGACTTCGTCACCCATCAGGGTCACAAACACTTCATCGGCCGCGATGGCGTCTTCGATGCGCACTTTCAGCAAGCGGCGCACGGCGGGATCCATGGTGGTTTCCCACAGTTGCTCGGGGTTCATCTCGCCCAAACCTTTGTAGCGCTGAATCGACATGCCTTTTTGGGCGGCATTCATCAAAATATCAAGCGCTTGTGCGAAGCTGGTAACGGGCTGGCGGGTGTCGCCTTTGACCACTTCGGCATTTTCACCGATCAAGCCTTTGAGCATGGCGGCGGTTTGTATGAGGGTTTGATAAGCTTTGCTGCCGAGAAATTTCGGCTCGATATAGCTGATCATCACATTGCCGTGCAGCTTGCGGGTGATTTTGATGAAATGGCTGCCTTCATGGCCGTCCACCCGTTCGAGCGCCACTTCTTTTTCATCCAGCAGCGGGTTGAGCATGGCAATGGCGGCATCGGTGGATTCGGTGCTGCTCAAATCCACCTCATCCGCGTAGAGCAATGCTTGCAATACCAAGTTATCAATCACCCGGCTTTCTTGCTCGATAACGGTTTTGGCCAGCAGGAATTGCTTGGCGGTTTTGGCCAACGCTTCGCCGTCGAGAATGAGGCCGTCTGAAACGATTTGGGCTTTATCCAAGGCGAGGCCGAGCAGGAATTGGTCTTTCTCGAATTCGTCTTTCAGATAACGCTCCTGCTTGCCGTGCTTAGCTTTATAAAGCGGCGGCTGGGCAATGTAGATATAGCCGCGCTCTACCAGCTCGGGCATTTGGCGGTAGAAAAAGGTGAGCAGCAGGGTGCGGATGTGGGCGCCGTCTACGTCGGCATCGGTCATGATGATGATGCGGTGGTAACGCAGTTTTTCGGGGTTGAATTCCTCTTTGCCGATACCTGCGCCCAATGCGGTAATCAGCGTAGCAACCTCTTGGCTGGCAAGCATTTTTTCAAAGCGGGCTTTTTCCACATTTAAAATTTTGCCTTTCAGCGGCAGGATGGCCTGGAATTTACGGTCACGCCCTTGCTTGGCCGAGCCGCCGGCAGAATCGCCCTCGACCAGATACAGCTCTGATAAAGCAGGATCTTTTTCTTGGCAGTCGGCCAGCTTGCCCGGCAACCCCAAGCCGTCCATCACGCCTTTGCGGCGGGTGATTTCACGCGCTTTGCGGGCGGCTTCGCGGGCACGGGCGGCATCAACGATTTTGCCGGTAATGATTTTGGCTTCGGCCGGATGCTCTTCTAAAAATTCGGTCAGCGCCTGGTTAATCACTTCGTTGACCACGGGGCCGATTTCGCCGGATACCAGTTTGTCTTTGGTTTGCGATGAGAATTTGGGATCAGGCAGTTTCACGGATAATACGCAGGTGAGGCCTTCGCGCATATCGTCGCCGCTGGTATCGACTTTGGCTTTTTTGGCCACTTCGTTGGCTTCGATATAGCTGTTGATGGTGCGGGTCATCACTTGGCGCAATGCGGTCAGGTGGGTGCCGCCGTCGCGCTGGGGAATGTTGTTGGTGAAACACTGCACCGATTCTTGGTAGCTGTCGTTCCACTGCATGGCGCACTCCACGCTCATGCCGTCTTTTTCGCCGAAAGCGTGAAAGATTTTTTCGTGCAGCGGGTTTTTCTTGCGGTTCATGTATTGCACAAAACCGGCCACGCCGCCTGAAAAGGCAAAGTTTTCATGTTTGCCGTCGCGCTTGTCGGTGAGCTCGATATCGACACCGTTGTTCAGGAAGGAAAGCTCGCGGATGCGCTTGGCAAGAATATCGAAGCTGTATTCGACTTCGCCGAAGGTGGTTTCGCTGGCCAAAAAGCGCACAACAGTGCCTTTTTGATCGGAATCGCCCACCACTTTCAAAGGGGCGACGGCGGCGCCGTTTTCAAAACGCACAAAATGTTCTTTGCCTTCGCGATAAATGGTGAGCGTCACCCAGTCGGAAAGGGCGTTAACCACAGAAACGCCCACGCCGTGCAGGCCGCCTGAAATTTTGTAGCTGTTGTTGTCGAATTTGCCGCCTGCATGCAGCACGGTCATAATCACTTCGGCGGCAGAGCGGCCTTCTTTGTGGTGGATGCCGGTCGGCATGCCGCGGCCGTTGTCGCTGATGCTGACTGAGTTGTCGGCATGAATGGTGACCACGATTTTGTTGCAATGGCCGGCCAGCGCCTCGTCGATGGCGTTGTCCAACACTTCAAACACCATGTGGTGCAGGCCGGAGCCGTCTTGGGTGTCGCCGATATACATACCGGGTCGTTTGCGTACGGCTTCCAAGCCTTCTAAAACTTGAATGCTGTCGGCACCGTATTCTTCGTGTTTTTGCTGGTCGCTCATAGATGTCTTTTCTTGCTGGATAAATGCTGTTTTGCGCCGGAAGCATTGGCTGAATCAAAACGCTTCTTTGAAAAGGCCGTCTGAAAGGATTTTCAGACGGCCTGGATTTCATCATCACGAAATCAGGCGCATAATCTTTGAATTATACCTGATTTTGAATGTTTTTTCAGCTAATACCCGATACAGCCGTTGCCGTTTTTGCACCGGTTCAAGACAACAGCCAAACCACCAGATGCACCATGCCCGGCCCCAATATCACCATAAACAAGCCGGCCAAAATCATGGTCAGGCTGGCGGTTACGCCTTCGGTTTCATGCCGCTGCGCGGCGCGGGAGGTGCCGAAGCCGTGGGCCGCATTACCCAAGGCGGCACCATTGGCAACATGATAACGGATGCGTGAAAACGCCAGAATTAAATCACCGAAAATCATGCCGACAAACCCGGTGATAATGGTAAACAGCGACACCAGCGCCGCCGAGCCGTCGATCTGGCCGGCCAACACCACTGCAAACGGCGTCGACACCGAACGCGCCATCAGGCTGTTGGTCACTTCTTCACTAAAATGAAACCAATGCGCCATCACAAAGGCACTGACCACCCCCACCAGCATGCCCACCACAATCGCCACCGATAATATCGGCAATTGCCGGCGAATCACTTCGCGGTTTTCATAAATCGGCACCGCAAACGCCACCGTTACCGGCCCCAGCAGAAAAACGATACCTTGGGTATAGTGGTGATAACGCTCGTATGAAATGTGCAGCAACAGCATCAGCAACACCGTGGCAACCGACACCGTAACCACCGGCGACAAAATCATCAGCGGCTTGCGCGCATGCAGTTTGCGGGCGGCAAAATAAGCGGCACAAGTCCACAACAGGCATAAAAGGGCGACAACATCCATATTATCTATCCGTTTCAAGCATGGAATTTCTTATGCCAGCGCCGTTGCAAGCGGTAGCAATAATTCAGCGTAAACGCAGTGCTGAGCATCACCAGCACCGTGCCGGCGGCAATGGTGAGCAACAGCTGCCACCCCTGCGACCACAATAAATCGCGATATTGCACCACCGATACCATAATCGGAATAAAGAAAAACACCAATTCGCCCAACACCCATTTGGCGCCCGCCCCGACCATACCGACTTTAACCACCCCGCCTGCCAACAGCCCCAGCATGATAAACAGCCCCAGCACGCCCGACGACAACGGCAGCGCAGTGATGCGGCAGATGCCCTCTGCCAGCAGCCAAACCGCCCCAACAATGGCCAATTGGCAACCGATGCGCACAAATTGAATCAGTTTTTCCATGTTTTTACCCGATTCGAGAAAAGATGTGCTTGATTATAGGCGTGCCGATTTTGCATAATATGAATTATTCAACCCAATATTATGCGGAATTGGAATAATGGATTTCAAAAGCCTGCATTGCTTTATTGAAGTGGTTCG
This sequence comes from Uruburuella testudinis, assembly GCF_022870865.1. Lineage (NCBI taxonomy): Bacteria > Pseudomonadati > Pseudomonadota > Betaproteobacteria > Neisseriales > Neisseriaceae > Uruburuella > Uruburuella testudinis. The sequence continues at coordinate 403,744 of NZ_CP091508.1, read as the reverse complement.
GCTGCAAAGCTTCTCTGCCGCCGCCGACAAACTGCACCTGACCCAACCCACCGTCAGCAAAATCATCTTGGCGCTGGAGCAACAATTGGGCATACCGCTGCTGTATAAAGAAAGCGGCCGCAAAAAACGCCAGGTCACCCCCACGCCCATCGGCACACAAGTCTACCGCCATGCGCTCAACCTGCTGCACGAACGCGATTTGCTGCTGCAAGACATACACGACTACCGTCAAATCAAAACCGGCACCTTGCGCATCGGCATTTCGCTGCTCGGCAGCCGCCTGCTGACCGATGCTTTTTTCGCCTTCCGGCAGGCATGGCCGGGAATTGAATTATCGTTTTTGGAAGAAGGCTCGCTGGCCATTGAAAAAGCTTTGCGCAACAACGAGCTGGATGTCGGCCAGCTGCTGGCACCGGTGTCCGGCGAATTTGACTCGATACCGCTGTGCGACTACCGCCTGATGGTGTTGATGCGCCGCGATGCCCTGCGCCACAATCACCCGCTGCCTTTACGCAGCCTGCAACACGAAGCTTTTATTTTATTCGGCGAAAATTTCTCGCTCAACGACATGATTCAGACGGCCTGCCAGCAACAAGGTTTCGCGCCTAATGTAGTCTGCCGCACCAGTCAATGGGATCTGCTCGCCAATATGGTGGAGCGGCATATGGGCATCGCCCTGCTGCCCGAATATTACACCCGCACCATGAACCCCGAAATTTTTGCCGCCGTGCCGCTAACCCAGCCGGAAATCCGCTGGCAGCTGGCGATGGGCTGGAAAAAACACCAGCAACCCAGCCCGGCATTACGGGCCTGGCTCGACATCGTGCGCAGCCAATTTCCAATGCCATCAACATAAACCCCATTCATAATAAAGAAGCTAACGGCCTCGACCTGCCTGAGCTCGAAGAGAGCGGATTTCGTCAAGGCTGAAACACCAAACCAACCAACCCCGCACATGTATGCTGTCTTTGGCTCGCCGCCTTGTCCGCTTACTTTTATGAATGGGTTTAACTTAAGCAGAAAGCTTGCGGGCGGAGCCCACGCTACACCTGCGTTATGCACCGTTATCGGCAACACCATCAAAGCAAGGCCGTCTGAAACTGCATTGTCACCGTTTTCAGACGGCCTTAACATATTGGCAAACGCTTAACCGGCGTACCAACCAACACCTATTTGTCCTCGCTGCGGGCGGTGATGGTAAGCAGTATGGCAGCGCGGGCTTCGCCTAAAAAACACATCATGCCCATTCCGGCACTCAATACCGCACCAACCAACAGGCCGTCTGAAAACATGTTTTCAGACGGCCTGTTGGTTGGTTTATCCGAATCAAATCCGCATCGGCATCACAATATATTTGAAATTCGGGTTATTCGGAATGGTAAACAAAGTCGAGCGGTTGGCATCGCCAAACGCCAGCTGCATATCGTCGGCATGCACATTGCGCAACACATCCATCAGATAGCTGATGTTGAAGCCCACTTCCAGCTCACCCCCCTGATAAGCGATTTCCAACTCTTCGCGCGCTTCTTCCTGCTCGTTGTTGCTGCACACCACGCTGAGCAGGCCGGGCTGGATATGCAGCCGCGCGCCGCGGAATTTTTCATTGGCCAAAATCGCCGCCCGCTCCAATGCACCCAGCAGCTGTGTGCGGTTGACCAAGAAAATTTTATCGTTGTCGAGCGGAATCACCCGGTTGAAGTCAGGAAACTTGCCGTCCACCACTTTGCTCACGATGATTGTGTCGTTGCAGCGGAAGCGCACCTGATTATTGAGCAGCTCAACTGTAATCGGTTCGCTCGGCTGATTTAACAGTTTGAACAATTCGAGCACGGTTTTGCGCGGCAAAATCACTTCGGCTTTGGGCAAATCGGCATCAATGGTGGTGCCCGAATAAGCCAAACGGTGACCGTCTGTAGCCACCAGCCGCAATTGATCGCCCTCGGCCTGCATCAGCAAGCCGTTGAGATAATAGCGGATGTCTTGCACAGCCATGCTGTATTGCACTTGCGAGAGCATGTTTTTAAACGCCTCTTGCGGCAATGAGAAAACAGCGCTCACCTCTTCACCCACGCTCATCAGCGGAAAATCTTCAGCCGGCAGGGTTTGCAGGTTGAAGCGCGATTTGCCGGCTTTCAGGGTCAGCCGGTTTTGCGCCCAATCAAGCGACACCAACGCGCTTTCCGGCAAGGCGCGCAAAATATCCTGCAATTTTTTGGCATTGGTGGTAATGCGGAAATCTTCGGCATCGCTGTGCGGGCCGATGGTGTTGATTTGGATTTCCAAATCGGTGGCCAAAATGTTGGTTTGGCCGTGCAGGTTTTCCAGCAACACATTACTCAATATCGGCAGGGTATGGCGGCGTTCCACAATGCCGGTAACGGCTTGCAGGGGTTTGAGTAAGGCATCACGTTCGGCTTGTAAAATCAACATGTTTGTCCCTTCGGGGTAATCAATTTTGGATGATAATCAACAGTTTTTCGTAATCTTGCGCCAACTCCGGGTCTTCCGCGCGCAGTTTGGCCACCGCTTTCACGCCGTGCATCACGGTGGTGTGGTCGCGCCCGCCGAATGCATCGCCGATAGACGGCAGGCTCAGATTGGTCAGCTCTTTGGTCAGGCTCATGGCAATCTGGCGGGGGCGGGCAATTTGGCGGGTGCGTTTCTTGCCCAGTATATCACTGATTTTTATACGGTAATATTTCGCCGTCGCGTCAATAATCAAATCGGCGGTAATCACTTTATACGAGCTGGCCACGATATCTTGCAAGGCTTCGGTGGCCAAATCGATATCGATCGGTTTTTTTAAAAAACGGCTGCGGGCTTCGACACGCTTGAAGGCACCTTCCAGCTCGCGCACATTGGTGCGGATGTGCTTGGCGATAAAAAATGCCGCCTGTTCGTCCAAATCCACATGAGCCGCTTCGGCTTTTTTTTGTAGAATCGCCACCCGCATTTCCAGCTCGGGCGGCTCCAACTCCAGCGTTAAACCCCATGAAAAACGCGACTTGAGCCGGTCGTCCATATCTTCGATTTTGGTCGGCAGCACATCGCAGGTAAGAATAAGCTGTTTTTTCTCATTATGGAAGTGGTTATACAGATAGAAAAACTCTTCCATGGTGCGGTCTTTGCCTTTGATAAACTGAATATCGTCGATAATCAGCAAATCGTATTGCTTGTATTGCTGCTTGAATACATCATAAGAGTTGGTGCGCACGGCATTCATAAAGCTGCGGATATAGTCATCCGAATGCATATAGCGCACTTTGGCATCGGGTTTGTTGCGCAACAGCTCGTTGCCGATGGCCTGCACCAGGTGGGTTTTGCCCAAACCGGTGCTGCCGTAGAGGAAAAACGGGTTATAGCCCTGCCCCGGGTTTTCAGCAATCGACTGGGCGGCGGCGGCGGCAATGCGGTTGCCCTTACCTTCTACCAAAGTGGCAAACGTATAGTCTGACGACAAATTGGTTTGCACATAACGCTGCGCTTCATGCGCGCGCGCCTGTGTGTGTTTTTGCTTTTGGCTTTCAGCCTGTTTCTCGGTCGGTTCAGACTGCAAAGCGCTGCTTTCAGGAGGCAGCTGGCGCATACGCTCAGCCAGAATTTCTTGAGCACTTTTTTTACCCGCCGCCTTGGCCGCCGTCTGAACGGCAGACCGGCCAGCCGCTTCTGCTGCTGCGGTCGCGGCAGCGGGAAGCTCGGGCGTTTGCGCCGAAGCCGGCGCTTTTGCAGCCGCTGCCATCGCATAAACCTGACCGCGCCCGGCCTTAAACACAAACGCCTGCTGCGTCGGCGCCCATTGCTCGCGCGCCGCTTCAAACACCTTGGCAAACTGATTGCGCAACATATTGCTGGCAAACTGGCTTTTGCCGTATATCACCCACACGCCGTTTTCTTCACCCACGGTCAGCGGCGCAATCCAAGTATCAAACTGTTGCGGCGTCAGCGTGTCGTGAAGTTGTCGGAGGCACAGCGGCCAAAATTCTGCAAGCGTCATGAGGTTATTGCTCAAAGGTGGAATCAAACGGGATGCCGTCTGAAAATATTTAAAATCAATGCACTAAACTCAATGCTGCCCATCTTTTTTCAGATGGCCCGAGCATTACTGCAAAGATTTTCGGATTATACCGAAGTTTATCCACAACCGCCATCAACACATTGTTGTGACGGTATTGCAACGGCACACCCCGGCCTGCGCCTGCTTTTACGCGCAAACCATTTATATTGATTGACAAAACCTTTAAATTCGGGTGTAATTTGCGGTTTGATTTTCAGATAAAATTTAGGAAACAGACATGAAACGCACTTATCAACCTTCCGTTACCCGCCGCAAACGCACCCACGGCTTCCTGGTTCGCTCAAAAACCCGCGGTGGTCGTGCCGTTTTGGCCGCCCGTCGCGCCAAAGGCCGCAAACGTTTGGCCGTTTAAATTGGACAATCGCTTTGGCAAGCAGTATCGCTTATTAAAAACGGATGATTTTTCATCCGTTTTTGCATTAAGAAATCAACGCAGCCGCCCCTTATTGCAAGTGTTACAATCGGGCGACAACGGCTTGGGACACCCCAGGTTGGGCTTGGTGGTCAGCAAAAAAGCGGCCAAACGTGCCAACCGGCGCAACTATATGAAGCGCACCATCCGCGAATGGTTCCGCTGCCACAAGGCATCGCTGCCCCCGCATGATTTCGTGGTTCGGGTGCGCCAACCCTTTGATGCCGACAACGTTGCTGAAGCGCGCGCGCAACTCGCCCGCTTGATGGAGGCGCATTGAGATGCTGTCCAAACTGATGCTCGGGCTGATCCGGTTTTACCAATATGCCGTCAGCCCGATGATTCCGCCCCGCTGCCGCTACACGCCGACTTGTTCGCAATACGCTGTAGAGGCGGTGCAAAAATACGGTCCGTTCAAAGGCGGCTGGCTGGCACTCAAGCGCATCGCCCGCTGCCACCCTTTCGGCGGCCACGGTCACGATCCCGTACCTTAGGGCATCCGGTGAAAACCGCCATAACGGCGCGATACCGGCCAAATAAATATACGGCAGACACCTGTGTTTTCCTGTTATTTTTTATCGGTTTATATATAATGGCCGTCTGAAACCACGGCCACACACCTACTTACCTTAAGCACCATCAGGAAAAAACTATGGATTTTAAAAGACTTATGGCTTTTTTTGCCGTTGCACTGGTGATTTTGCTCGGCTGGGAAAAAATATTTCCCACACCGCGCACCACGCCGGCGCAACAACAAACCGCCCAAAGCCAGCAACAAGCCACGGCGAACACCACCGCAATACCTGTTTTGGGCGACACCACGCCGATTACCGTAACCACCGATACGGTAAAAGCAGTAATTGATGAAAAAAGCGGCGATCTGCGCCAGCTGACTCTGCTGAAATACAATGCCAGCAGTGACGAAACCAAAGATTTCGTGCTGTTTGACAGCAGCAAAAACCATACATACGTGGCCCAATCAGAGTTGTTAAATGCCAACGGCCAGCCCATTTTGAAAGACGTGGCCTTTCAGGCACCCCAGCGCCAATACACCCTCAACGGCGACAGCGTGGAAGTGCGCCTGAGCGCCCCTGAAACCAACGGTCTGAAAATCGATAAAGTTTACACCTTTACCAAAGGCAGCTACCTGATTAACGTGCGCTTTGATGTCACCAACCACAGCGGTGCGCCGGTCAAACTGGATGCAGCCTACCGCGTATTGCGCGATAACGGCAAACCCGACGGTGAAGGCTATTTCAACCACACCTATACCGGCCCGGTGGTGTATACACCTGCCGGCAAATTTGAAAAAGTGCCGTTCGATGATTTAGATGACGACTTCACATCCGGCCGCGACCAGGCTGATTATGTGCGCCAGGCCGATTCCGGCTGGGTGGGCATGATCCAGCACTATTTTATGTCGACCTGGATTCTGCAACCCAAAGACGGGCAAACCGTTTGCAGCAACGGCGCCTGCCAACTCGATATCAAGCGCAGCGGTGAAAACCTCTACACCGCCGGCGTGCGCGTGCCGCTGCCTGCCATTGCCGACAATGCCGGGCTGAACTTCCCGATTGAGCTCTATGCCGGCCCGCAAACCACCAGCACCATCAGCCAAATCGCTGATAATCTGCAATTGGCCAAAGATTACGGCAAAGTACACATTTTTGCTTCGCCCTTATTCTGGCTCTTGAACAAGCTGCATGACTTTGTCGGCAACTGGGGTTGGGCGATTGTGTTGCTGACCGTGATTGTGAAAGCCGTGCTGTATCCGCTGACCAATGCCTCTTACCGCTCGATGGCGAAAATGCGCGCCGTTGCACCGCGTCTGCAAGAATTGAAAGAAAAATTCGGCGATGACCGCATGGCGCTGCAACAAGCCATGATGAAGATGTATAAAGACGAAAAAATCAACCCGCTCGGCGGCTGCCTGCCGATGCTGTTGCAAATTCCGGTGTTCATCGGTTTGTATTGGGCGATTTTCTCATCAGTAGAATTGCGTCAAGCACCTTGGATCGGCTGGATTACCGACCTCAGCCGCCCCGACCCTTGGTTTATTCTGCCGATTATTATGGCGGTAACCATGTTTATCCAAACTTACCTCAACCCGCCGCCCACTGACCCGATGCAGGCAAAAATGATGAAAATCATGCCGATGATATTCTCGGTGATGTTCTTCTTCTTCCCCGCCGGCTTGGTATTGTATTGGGTAGTCAACAACATCCTGACCATCGCCCAACAATGGTATATCAACCGCACCATTGAAAAACAACGCGCCCAAGGCGTGGTGGTTTCTTAAACCGGGTGCCGATAAAAGGCCGTCTGTTTTCAGACGGCCTTTTATACCGACAGCCACATGCTATTCAAAAAAATAATCCGGCTGCATTGCTCTGCTCTGCTCTGCTCTGCTCTGTCGTTTGCATGCACACTCTTCTGCTTACACCGCCGTCGCCATTCTTTATGAATCCACATCAAAACACATCTTCAAGTTTCTTTCAGACGGCCTGCGGCACTTTTATAATGATAGAATAAGAATGTCACATTCCTGTCACTTTTTTGTAATAGAATACGCCCATTTATACTCGGCAGCATCCTGATAAACAGCAAGGAACAAACATGGCTCAAACGCCCACGAGCTCAAGCATAACAAAAATCAATTTTGTATTTGCCGCATTGCTGATTGCAATGGTCGGTTACTTTATTTTTTGGGGGTTGGGCTACACCAACCACAACCACACCGTTATGTTTTTACTGGCCACGCTGTTCGGCGTATTTATGGCCTTCAACATTGGCGGCAACGATGTCGCCAACTCTTTCGGCACCAGCGTCGGCGCCGGCACATTAACCATTCCCCAAGCATTAATCATTGCCGCTATTTTTGAGGTGAGCGGTGCGGTGATTGCCGGCGGCGAAGTCACCAATACCATCCGCAAAGGCATTATTGATCTCAACCAGATGGATCTTGAGCCGATGCAGTTTGTGTATATCATGATGTCGGCACTTCTGGCCGCCGCTTTATGGCTGCTGTTTGCCACCAAGCGGGGCTGGCCGGTATCCACCACCCACGCCATTATCGGCGGTATCGTCGGCAGTGCCTTGTGCTTGGGCTTCATCAGCGGCGGCGCCAACAGCTTTGCCTTGATCCAATGGAACAACATGGCGCAAATCGCTGCTTCCTGGGTGCTCTCTCCCGTATTGGGCGGCTTAGTTTCCTATCTGCTGTTTTCCCAAATCAAAAAACACGTACTCGATTACAATATGGATGCGGAAGGCCGTCTGAAAGCCATCAAACAAGAGAAAAAAGCCTATAAAGAGCAACACCGCCAATATTTCGAAAGCCTGAGCGAGTCTGAAAAAATCGAATGCGCTTCTGCCATGGCGCGTGATGCGCAAATCTACGGCGAATCAGACCTCGACCCTAGCGAGCTTGAATCTGCATACTACAAAGGCCTGTATGACATCGACAACCGCAAAAGCACCATTGATGTCTACAAAGCCCTGCAATCCTGGGTGCCGCTGATTGCCTCTCTGGGCGGCATGATGATTGCCTCCATGCTGATTTTCAAAGGCCTGAAAAACCTGCACCTGGGCATGAGCAGCCTGAGCAGTTATCTGACCATCTTTATGGTAGGCGCGGTCATCTGGATGGCCACATTTATTTACGCCAAAACCCTGAAACGAAAAGACTTGGGCAAATCCACCTTTTTGATGTTCAGCTGGATGCAGGTATTTACCGCCGCAGGTTTTGCCTTCAGCCACGGCGCCAATGATATTGCCAATGCCATCGGCCCTTTTGCCGCCATCATGGACGTATTGCGTACCGGCGACATCGGTACGCAAGCGCCCGTTCCGCCGATTGCCATGCTGACTTTCGGCGTGGCCTTGATTGTAGGCCTATGGTTTATCGGTAAAGAAGTGATTCAAACTGTCGGCACCAACTTGGCAGAAATGCACCCCTCATCCGGCTTTACCGCAGAGCTTGCCGCCGCCGCAGTGGTGATGATGGCTTCATTGTTGGGTCTGCCGGTATCCAGCACCCACATTCTGGTAGGCGCGGTATTGGGTATCGGCCTGGTCAACCGCAATGCCAATTGGGCGCTGATGAAACCCATCGGCTTGGCCTGGGTGATTACCCTGCCCGCCGCAGCCACCTTATCGGTTATCTGCTTCTTGTTATTACGCACCTTTTTCTAAGCCCCAAGCAAAACCCAACAGCCGCCGTTGCTTAAACGGCGGCTGTTTTTTGACTCGCCTGAGCTCAGAGACCGGCGTCGCCAAGGCGCTGAAACACTAGGGTGTCCTGACAATTCGTTTATGAGGGGATTTTTGTTCCTGGAAATGCAGATGCAAGGCAAAAAACGCAGCAAGATTGGACATCTTGCGAGTATTTTTAACGCAACAGATGCGTTTTCAGGGGCAAAATACACCCGTCAATCGAATGGTCAGGATACCCTAAGCCAACCAGCCCCGTACGCACCGTCTCCGGCTCACCGCCTTGTCAGCTTGCTTTTGTGAACGGGTATTATTCTGAAAACAAGTAAGATATCGTGAGAAATGCCCCTTGTTTAGGGCTTGAATATATAAGGCCGCCTGAAAGCACTTTCTTTCAGACGGCCTTACATTCGCATAGGGCTTTCGTGAGCAAAACCCATGCGATACACCCTGTAGGTTAAATTCTCGAATCCGACATTTTTCAGACGGCCAAAATCATTAGGCATCAATAAGAATATCGAATGATTTGTCGGATACAAGTATCTGAACTGTGCTTGCTCGTCATTGCGCAGCCCGGCGACGATAACCCGCTTTGAGGCCGTCTGAAATCCGTTTCAGACGGCCCGACATTCATACAGAAAAACGCAGCTACACGCCGATAAATAACAGCACACACCCGTCAACACCTATCCGCAATGCCACAGTTGCTGCCCACAAACAAAAGCGGTTGCGGCACAAATCATGGTGCCGCAACCGCTTTATCGGAAAGAAGAGCCCGGTGATTAACCTTCTACTTTCACTTCCACGCGACGGCCTTCCACATCATTGCCTACAGCGCCGGTGGTATTTTCCGGTTTGCGCAATTCAATGTTGGCAGCATCCACACCTTGGGCTTCAAAGAACGCTTTAACCGCTTCGGCACGCTGCTTCGACAATGCCTCATTGGCGGCGGCATCACCAGTGCTGTCGGCAAAACCGCTGACCACCAGTTTTTTACCGTCTTTACCCGCATTCACAACATCGGCCACAATCACTTCAGCACCTTCCGCCACATCGTTTTTACCGGTAGCGAAGAAGAATTTGGCCACGCCGTCTTCATAAACCACACGGGCAGTATCCGCAGCTGCCGGAGCAACGGCTTCAGGCGCAGATGCCGCCGGCACGGAAGCGGCCACGGTTTCTTCAACCACCACTTCAGAAGCCGTCACATCCGATACCGCAGAAGCGGCAGGCTCGGCAGTGGCCGGTGCGGGTTGGTTGTTGCAGCTCTTGAAGGCAAACAAGGCCAGCAGCGCGGCCACAGCCAAGGCAATCCATTTGCCGATGCCTGATTTTTTGGCCGCAGGCACGCTTGCAGCTGTAGCAGTGGCAGCCGCGCCGGCACCGCCGATGCTGCCGGCCAGGTTAGACAAGCCGCCGAACAGGCCGCTCAGGCTGCCGATGCCCAAGGCTGAAAGCATATTGCCGCTCAGCGCTTGCGACAGCCAGCCTTGCTGTTGGCTGAGCAAACCCAAAAATTGGCTTTGGTTCAAATCGTTGGTTTGTGCATGACCGCGCAACACCGACAACACCAGCGGCAGAGCCAGCGACAGGAGTGAGCCGGCAGAAGCTTTGGAAACGCCGCTTTCTTGGGCGATTTGATCGGAAACCGCTGCTGCATTGCCGCCCAACAGATTCGGCAGCAGGCTTTTGCCCAAATCAATCAGGCTGTCGAAATTGCCTTCGGCCGCCTGCGGCACCGCACCGGTCAACTGACTGCCGGCCGCGCCTTTGATCAAGTCAAACAGCCCGGAAGCATTGCTCGGATTGCTGCTGACATTTTTCACCAAACCGGCAACAATGGCCGGAATCGCCAAGGCACCGGCACGGGCGCCGGTTTCTGCTGTTTCGCCTTTGGCAGTTAAAAACTGGCTCAATACATTACCCAATTGGCTTTGCAACAAATGGCCCAAATCAATAGACATTAGCTCACTCCTTATATTTGATAAAAAAATGTTTGCCCCGCAAACACGTGCCGCATCAGGCTGCACGGAAACAATACTACAGCCTGCAATGAGAATAAGGCGTATTTATGAAACAACTTAAACTATTTTTACAGATATACCGATTATAAAAACGGATTATGTTGCTTTTCATGCCCGATTGTGGTCATTCTGCCATGGCCGGGAATCACGCGGGTGTGCGCCGGCAACACCAGCAGTTTGGCGGCGATATTGCTGATAAGATCCGCATGGTTGCCGCGCGGGAAATCGGTTCGGCCGATACTCTCATAAAACAAGACATCGCCCGCCACCAATAATTCCGCCTGTTCGCAATAAAACACCACATGTCCGGGCGTGTGGCCGGAGATATGCAGCACATCAAACCTATAAGCCCCCACCGAAAGCCTGTCGCCTTCATGAAGCCAGCGCTCGGGCGCAAACGCAGGCGACACCGGAAAGCCGTAAGCCGCATAAGAAGCGGTAACCTCCGGCAGCGACTGCAACAGATATTCATCGTCGGCATGCGGCCCCAATACCGGCACCGTCTGCGTTTTGCGCAACTCGGGCACACCACCGGCATGATCGAGGTGGCCGTGGGTGAGCCATATTTCTTTCAAGTGCAGGCCGCGCTCTGCCACAGCCTGCAACACATGCGCCGTATCACCGCCCACATCGGTAAGCACCGCCTCTTTATTTTCATCATCCCAAATCAAACAGCAATTCTGCCGAAACGGCGTTACCGGCATGATTTCAAATTGTAAAGCCATATTGCATTCCTTTATTTTTCAGACGGCCTGTAATAATATGCATATCAATTATAAACACATTAAAAGGGAAACCGATTCATGAAAGCCATCATACCCGTTTGCACACTGTTTTTCATCTCCGCCCCCGCCCCTGCCGCCGATTTATTGCTGGCGCAGGAATTCAAAGGCCAAAATGTCGGCGGTTGGGCCATGAGCGAAAAGCTCGACGGCGTGCGCGCCTATTGGGACGGCAAACGCCTGCTCAGCCGCCAAGGTTATGCTTTTACCCCGCCGGCCGGCTATACAGGCGCTTTTCCGCCTTATCCGCTTGACGGCGAACTCTACAGCAGCCGCGGCCGCTTCGAGCAGATATCTGCCGCCGTGCGCAAAGGTTCGGGCGATTGGCACGGCATTAGGCTGCATGTTTTTGATGTGCCGCAAGCCCAAGGCAACCTTTACCGGCGACTGGCGGTATTGCAGCGCTGGTTAAAAAGCCACCCCGATGCACCGATTGTGGTGATTCCCCAAACACCCGCCCGCGATAATGCCCATGCACAGGCATTTTTGCAACAAATCGAAGCAGCGGGCGGTGAAGGCGTGATGCTGCGCAACCCCAATCTGCCTTATGCCGGCGGCCGCAGCAGCCAGCTGTTGAAACTGAAATCGGCACACGACGAAGAATGCACCGTCACCCGCCATCACGCAGGTAAAGGCAAATATGCAGGCAAACTCGGTGCCATCAGCTGTAAAAACCGCCACGGCGAATTCCGTATCGGCAGCGGTTTTAAAGATGCCGACCGCAACAACCCGCCGCCCATCGGCAGCACCGTTACCTATAAATACCGCGGCTTTACCCAAAAAGGCACACCGCGTTTCGCCACTTTTTTGCGCATCCGCAACAAGTAGTCACCGATATCGCGGTATACAGGCCGTCTGAAAAATATGCTTTTTACCGCCTGCTTTTCAGACGGCCTTATTCTTGTCATCAAACCTTTATACACTTTTGTGTTTTCAATCACATCAAGGGCGTATAAAGTGAAGCGTATTTTATGGGCATGGGCCTTATTGGCCATGGGAGGCAGCGCAATGGCGGCAGAAAAACTGGTTATCGCACATCGGGGCGCCAGCGGCTACCTACCCGAACACACCTTGGCAAGCAAGGCGCTGGCATACGGACAGAAAGCCGATTATCTCGAGCAGGATTTGGTGATGACCCAAGACGGTCATTTGGTGGTGATACACGATCACTTTCTCGACGGCCTCACCGATGTGGCGCAAAAATTTCCCGGCCGCGCCCGTGCCGACGGCAAATATTATGTGTTGGATTTCACGCTGAACGAAATCCGTTCGCTGCGCATGACTGAAAACTTCAAAACCGAAAACGGCAGCCAAATACCGGTGTATCCCGACCGCTTTCCGCTGTGGCAGGGCAACTTCACAATCCACACCTTTGAAGAAGAGCTGCAATTTATCCGCGGGCTGGAAAAAACCGGCGGCCGGCGCATCGGCATTTATCCTGAAATCAAAGCCCCCTGGCTGCACCATCAAGAAGGCAAAGACATTGCCCGCGCCACGCTGGAAATGTTGAAAAAATACGGCTACACCCGCAACAGCGATGCCGTTTATCTGCAAACATTTGATTTCAACGAGCTCAAACGCATTAAAACCGAGCTGTTGCCGCAAATGGGCATGGATATCAAGCTGGTGCAATTGGTGGCCTATAGCGATTGGGGCGAAACGCAGGAGCAGCAAGGCGGCAAATGGGTGAATTATGATTACGGCTGGATGTTCAAGCCCGGCGCAATGAAAGAAATCGCCCGCTACGCCGATGGCGTGGGGCCGGCCTGGTATATGCTGCTGGACGAGAAAAAATCACGCCCCGGCCGAATCGCCGTTACGCCGATGGTGGCCGATATCCAAACCACCGCCATGCAGCTGCACCCCTATACCGTGCGCCGCGAAACCCTGCCGGCTTATGTGCGCAATCTCGATGAAATGTATGCGGCATTGTTTCATCAGGCTCAAGCCGACGGTATTTTCACCGATTTTCCCGATACTTTAGCCATGTATCTGAAAAAATAACGGTCATCACCCGCCATGATTGAATAGGCCGTCTGAAACATGTTTCAGACGGCCTATTCAATCATATCAAACCAATATGCGTTTTAATGCGTTTAAAACAGATTGTCGGTGCTTTCGCGCTCAATGGGGCGGTATTGACCGGCGGCGGGCGCTTGCTGCGGCGGCACCGGCTGCTGCACGGGCGGCACCGGTTGCGATTGAAGCATAGGCTCTACCGCTTCAACCGGTATCGGCGCATGGGCAGGCACACCGGTTTGCGGTTTGGTTATTTCAGCATCCACTTCGATGGCGCTGCCGGCCGGCATGATTTCATCTGCCACCGGCGCGGGTTTCGGTACCGGTTTCGGTTGGGTATATTCGGCCGAACCGCTGGTCCAGGCCACCGACTTCAGCGGACCTTTAACTTTGACACCGGATGCGCAGGTCAGGCAATTAATCATGCCGGAGCGGTTTTTCAACACCGCCTCAACACGCTTGGTGTTAACGGTTTTGCCGTGTGCCTTGGCCCAGGCGGCGATGCTTTTACGCAAAGCGGCAGTATCGAGGTTTTTCTGATTGTAGGGATCGCGGTAGGCCGCCAGCCACAGATTGTTGTTAGCATCCGTATTCAGCGTGGCCATTTGGTAAATCACCGAAGCCGGCGAACCGCTGGAAATGGTTTTGGCAAATTCGAGCGCGTCCGGCGATTTCATACGCACACAGCCGTGGCTGCGCACGCCGGGCACGCTGCTCGGTGTGTTGGTGCCGTGGATACCCAACCCGAGCTTGGGGTCGCCCATACGCACAAACACCGGCCCAAGCGGGTTGTTGGGGCCGGGCGGAATGGTTTTGACGCCGTCTTTACGGGTTTTTTGAATGCTCTTGGGAATATACCAAGTGGGGTTGAATGCTTTGGGGCCGATTTTGTGTTCGCCCAAATTGGTTTGGGTCATGGCTTTGCCCACGGCAACGGGGTAGGCTTTGGTCAGGCGGCCGTTGGTGTAGAGAAACAGCCGCTGCTGCGGAATATTAATCACAACATGCTGGCCTTCTGCGGCGGGCCGGAAGTCGGGAATGGGTGTGTTGGCCAAAACCGGGCTGCCCAGTGTCAGCGCCAGCAGGCTGAATCCGAATTTTTTCATTGTGTTAGTGATGGTTTGGTGATTTAAAACAGCTGGAAATCATACCGCAAACCGATGGGTTTTGTGCGAAAATATACGTTTTTCGGCTGTAATTTGCGGTTAAACAGTCAATGTAAACAGATATTTCAGGTATTTGTCATGAGCAAAGCAGGGGCAGGCGTCAGCATCGCGAAGGTGTTTTCGCTGGATTATGAAGGGCGCGGGGTGGCGCGGTGCAACGGGAAAACGGTATTTATCAAAGGCGCGTTGCCGTGCGAACGGGTAAGCTACCGGCCTGTACGCAGTAAAAAGCAGTTTGATGAAGCGGAAACGGTGGCGGTGTTACAACCGAGTGCGGCGCGGGTGCGGCCCAAGTGTGGTTATTTTGACACATGTGGCGGCTGTTCGCTGCAACATGCCGCCCCCGAAGCGCAAGTGGCTTACAAGCAGCGGGTGCTGGAAGAACAATTGCAGCGCATCGGCAAAGTATGGCCCGAGCAGCTGCTCGCACCGATTTACGGCATGTTTTGGGGCTACCGCCAGCGTGCGCGCCTAACAGTGTCGGCAGATAAGCAAGGCCGTTTGCAACTGGGTTTTCAAGCGCGCAAAAGCAAAGATGTGGTGGATATCAACGCTTGCCCGGTGTTGCCGGATGCGGTGTCCTCAGCGCTGCCTGAAGTGAAAGCGACATTGCAAGCGGCGGTGGCGGCCGGCTGCGTGGTGAAGTTTGTGGAATTTTTAGCAGGCGATGCGCTTACCGTATTGAATGTGTGCACGCAACACAGGCCGTCTGAAAGCGCATTAACAGCACTGCACAACCTTTCAGACGGCCTCGGAGACGGGTGGCAGATTTGGTTGCAGCACGGGCGGGAAGCCGCTTATCCGTTTTATCCGCACGTTGCGCCGCCGCTGGCCTACAGTTTGCCGGAATTTGGGATAATCATGCCGTTCCGCCCCGGCGACTTTACCCAAATCAATGCGCAGATGAATGCCTTAATGGTACACCGGGCTTTGGCCATGCTGGATATCCGGCCGGGAGAGCAGGTGGCCGACTTGTTTTGCGGGCTGGGCAATTTCAGCCTGCCGATGGCCAAATGCGGCGCCCGCGTGCTGGGAATTGAGGGAGCGGAAGCGCTGGTGCAGCGTGCCCGACAAAATGCACAGGCAAACGGATGTGCGGAAAACACCCGCTTTCAGACGGCCGATTTGTTTGAAACCGATGCGGCCACAGTGGCTTCGTGGGGCAAGCTCGACAAAATGCTGCTCGACCCGCCCCGAAGCGGCGCATATGCTGTGGTGCAGGCGCTGCACGCGCCCTATCTGCCGCAGCGGATTGTGTATGTGTCGTGCAATCCGGCCACCTTTGCCCGTGATGCCGCGGTGTTGGTGGCAAAAGGTTACCGCTTCAAAGCCGCAGGAGTGATGAATATGTTTGCACAAACTGCGCATGTGGAATCCATCGCTTGGTTTGAGCGGGCATCAAAATAACCGCCTGTATGCCAATGTGTTTTGATGTAATAAACGGTTAAATCATGCTATTATAATAAACTCGTGAAACAGCCGCGCTCGAGCACCAAAGGCATGCCTGCCGCGCAATCGGCGCCCTGTTTGCCGGCTCAGGTATTTTCTGGCTGACGAATGATCATACCCATACCGCTCAGGCAGCAGCATAGTTGCCGGGTTGGGTGGACAGTGCAAAACAATAAGGACGGCAGAATGATTCGTCCGACAGCTGCCGGAAATGACCGGCGCAGCTTGGGAAAACGCTGCATCATGGCGGTTTTGTGATGATTTCACTATACACGTATCGGGAGATATTCTTGAATTATTCACTATTAATCATATTGCTGGTGTTACTGCTGCTGGTGCTGCTGTTTGTGCGCTATCAGCAGGGTGCGGCTTCAGATGCGGCAACCAAACCGCGCACCGCAGCATCGGGAGCATCCAAACGGCGCCGCTCTACGCAAGGGGATAATGCGGAAGAGGCCGACGACTGGATCAACCAAATCAACCAATCGGTGGAGCAAACCGATAATCAAGATTGGGAATGGGGCGGCAACAACGACACAGCAACCGCTTCGGTATCAGCCCAAGAAGTCGACCCGCTGACCGAATACCAGGTGTACAAACAGTTCGGCTATGAAGACAAAGCCGCATTGTCGCTTGCCGGCTATCTCGACAGCCTGAGCGCCGGCGCGCCGGAAAAATTAGTGCATGAGCTGGTAGGCTTGAGCTTGCGCACCGGCAACATCGACTTACTGGCTGCAACCTTAGAAAAACATGATGAAGCTTTGCCGGAAAACAGCCTCTCCGAATACATCAAAGCCGGCCTGATGGCCGATTCCACACATTTACGCCTGCGGGTATTGGCAGAGAACCGCTTGGGCTGGGGCATGAAAGAAGTGGCGCGCCAAATCGGCGAAAAAACCGGCTTGGGCGAAAGCCAAGCCGTCAATCCGTCGCTGACCATTCACACCGGCAGCCGTACCGGCAATGTATTTACTGCGCGGGGGCGCAATCCGATTGTGGTCGGCAAGGCCGAACTGGCCGGCGTGTCTGAAGAAGAAATGGGCGCTGTTCTCGGTTTTGTACGCCCCGATAAAAGCGCCAAACTGCTGCAAAACACCGTGGATTACGAAACGGTGTTGCGTCAATACAACCGTGCCATTCAAAAATCGCCAAAACCGGCGAGCCTGATTATCGATGCGCTAAAGCTTGATTATCAGCATGAAGAAGTCAACCAATTTGCCAAACATTTATGGAAACTCTATTACTCCTTGGGTCAATACGGGCGCCAGGTAAAAGAGCGCATGCTCGGCTGGGGATACAGCTTGGGCTATCACGAAGTGTTTGATGATTTGGAAAAAGGGCCCAATGAGCAGCAAGTGCGCGAAATCGGCTTGGAAAAAGGCTATTTGCAGCCCTCTTCCTTACAAATGAAATCGAAATACCGCGATTTGGTGCAAAAAGACGATTCCGTTGTCAGCACACACACATCGCCTGCGGAAGCCGCCATGAAAGAAGTGGAATCTTTGCTGATGTATGGCCAGCTGGAGCAGGCTGTCGGCACATTGGAGCAAGCGGTGCTGCAATATCCGCAAGAGTCACAGCTGTATGTTATGTTGTTTGATCTGTATGAGCGCACCGAAGATTGGCCGCGTCTGGAGCAATTCCTGCGCATCTTGCGCAAACGTGTCAACAGCCTGCCTGAAGAGGTGGTGTTGGCCATGAGCCGTTTGTTGCGCCGGGTCAACCAGCATGCCAAACAATGAAACCAATAAAGAGTGGCGATAATGGATAATCTGTTACCAAAAATCAAAACCGTGCGGGTGATGTTGCAAGGAATGGGCGAGCAGCAGGATGCCGTATTCCGTATGGCGTTTAAAATGCACCACACCACCCATTACGAAATTATTACCCGCGAATCTGCCGAGCAGCCCGATTTGGTGCTGGTCGATACCGACAGCGAAGCGGGGCTTGCAAGCTGGCGCGAATTGAAAGCAGCCTACCCCGGCGTGCCGGTGGCCATGTTTGCCGGTAAAACACCGTCAGAAACCAGCCCCTACCTGGCCAAACCGATTAAGTTCGACACTTTGTTTCCGGTGTTGCGCAGCCTCTCTCAAGGCGGCCACATCTTTGAAGTGTCGGAGAATACCGAATCTGCCGGCGAAGCGCCCGACAGCCGGGCGCCGCGCAAAACCACCATCCGCCGCTTCAGCCCCCGCCGTGGCTTGCTGGGGGCGCTGAAAGCAGCAAGCCACGGGCATCAGGATATTGCCGTATTGCACGAAGGCCGGCCGGTGCTGATAGTGTTTCCGAGCATACAGCGCGTCTTACTTACCGTAAGTGCCGCCGAGCTTGAGCGATTGAGTAAAGACGACCATCTGGCCGTGGTTTCAAAAATTGTGCCCGACAATCCGATTTGGAAAGAAAAGGCCAAGGTGACCATTATGTCGTGTTTGTGGCAAATGGCGATATGGACGGCGCAAGGCCGGCTGGTCTATCCGATGACACCGCAAACCGTGTTTACACTGAAACGGTGGCCCAACCTCACCCGTTTGGCTCCCGTGCCCGAATCCATGCGTTTGTCTGCATTTTTAACCAAAACATCGGTCAACCTGAATGTTTTGTATAAGGTGATGCCTTTGGAGATGCCGGATATCCTGAATTATTTGGCCGCCACCTCGGTAACGGGATTTTTGGCGACCGATGACGAATACGCCGCCGCACAAGCCAAAGCAGAAAACGCAACCGCCGACAGCATGAATGTCAGCAGCGATGTGCCGGACGACCAAATGGCCAAAGAAGCTCAAAAAGCCGTGAGCCCGTCGGCCGAGCAGCCACGCAGCCTGCTGCAACGCTTGATGCGCAAACTATTGGGCAAACGCTAAGGGAGGGCGGCTCATGAAAGAAAATAAAATTATCTTTACCGGCCCTGTGGGCGTAGGTAAAACAACCGCCATTGCCGCCTTGTCTGACGAGCCGCCGGTGCAAACCGATGCCAATGCATCCGATATGACCTTGGTGCGCAAAGGCTACACCACCGTCGCAATGGATTACGGCGTTATCCGGCTGGATGAAGAAATCAAAGTGCATCTTTACGGCACACCGGGGCAGGAGCGCTTTAATTTTATGTGGGAAATTTTGAGCCAAGGCAGCATGGGGCTGATTCTGCTGCTAGACAATACGCGCACCAATCCTTTAAAAGATTTGCAGTTTTTTCTTGATGCTTTCCGCGAGCTGCTCAAAACCGCACCCTTGGTGGTAGGCATCACCAAAATGGATATCCGCTCGCTGCCGGGCGTGGATGTTTATCAGAAGTATCTGGCTCAAAATAATTTTAACGTGCCTGTTTTTGAAATTGATGCCCGTCGTGAAGATGATGTCAAGCAATTAGTCAGCGCGATGCTGTTTTCAATCGATCCGGGATTAGAGGTATAAGATGGACTCAACACTTTCTTTGCAATCGAATTTATATCCTAAAGTTACCCCGGCCGGCGCCTATTATGCCGTGTCGGGCAATACCCCGAGCGCCAGCCGCACCCTTTTATACGGCCTGCTCCGCGCAGACACATCAGAAACCATCAGCAGCGAAAAGCTGTTGGCATGGGCGGATACCAGCGATATCAATACCGCTCTGAATCTGCTCTACCGTTTGCAGCGCCTCGAATTTCTATATGGCGACGAACAGATCAGCACCGATGATGTTTTGATGTCTGACGAACAACTGCCCGAGCTGTTAGAGCCACTTTCCAATTCTGGAAAAGCGCTGTTGGCAGACGAAAACGGCCTTTATTTTGCCAATGCCGGCTTCCACCATGAAGCGGCTGAAGAAATCGGCGTATTGGCCAGCGAAATCACCCAGGTATCGGAAAAGCATCAATTGCTGGTAAAAAACAACCTGCATATCCACCACAGCGCCTGGGGCATTTGCGACCCTTCCGGCCAAAGCGAGCTGACTTTTTTCCCACTGTATATTGGCGCGGCCAAGCTGATTTTGGTGATTGGCGGTATGCCTGATTTGAATAAAGAAGCTTTTGTTACCTTAGTAAAAGTGTTATACAGCCGTTATGGCAGCCGTTGAACAGGCTTGTGATATGCCCCGATATCAGGCCAACGAGCGCACCCGCCCGACCAACCGAATGGAATAAATTATGCGTGAACAGTTATTAATTTCCGTATTGAGCGACTTAAACAGCACATCACCCGATATTACCGCTTCTGCCGTTATTTCGACAGACGGCCTGCCGATTGCCACTTTATTGCCGAATCATTTGAATGCAGATCGTGTCGGCGCCATGTCGGCGACTTTACTGGCATTAGGCAACCGCGCTGTTCAAGAACTGGCCTGCGGGGAATTGGATCAAGTGATGATTAAAGGCAAAAACGGCTATATTTTACTGAGCCAAGCCGGCAACAACGCCGTATTGGCCTTGCTGGCAAAAGAAAGCGGCAAACTCGGGTTGATTTTGCTGGATGCCAAACGGTCGGCCAAGCATATTGCCGATATTCTGTAATTACCGGCTCAAAAAGCAAGAAAACAGTTGACGCCCGGCCGACATAGAAATATAATGTGCAACTCAATTCCCCGATAGCTCAGTCGGTAGAGCGACGGACTGTTAATCCGCAGGTCCCTGGTTCGAGCCCAGGTCGGGGAGCCAAATCATAAAACCCGCTATTTTTAGCGGGTTTTTGCTTTACCGGCTTATGCATCCCATACCCAAACAGAAGCCGCATCATGCCGATTCATCCATATAATACCCATTCACAACAGTAAGCGAACAAGACAGCGGGCCGAAGACAACGCACATACGGAGCCGGTTGACTTGGCGCTTCGGCGTCTTAGCAAAACCGATC
The DNA here is from genome assembly GCF_022870865.1 of Uruburuella testudinis. NCBI lineage: Bacteria > Pseudomonadati > Pseudomonadota > Betaproteobacteria > Neisseriales > Neisseriaceae > Uruburuella > Uruburuella testudinis. Next base: position 382,778 of record NZ_CP091508.1, on the reverse strand, counting down.
CTCTTCGAGCACAGACGAGCCAATGCGGCTAGGTTGTTTTTGTGAATGGGTGGTATAACCTAACCGCATTGGCTCACCGTATTGTCAGCATACTTAATGGATGCAGCGCGACCTCAATCGAATGTTCAGAATGCCCGAGAATGATTAGGATGCCATCATGATTGGTTAATGCCACTCATTCAAAAAGCACCGGCATTGCCACCATAAAACCAATCAAAAGGCCGTCTGAAAAATTTCTCAGACGGCCTTTTGAGGGTGGAATTATACCAATAGATAACTCAGTTGATATTTTCTTTAACACCAATACCCATTCACAAAAACAAGCAAACACGGCGGCGGGACAAAGAAAACACACGTACAGGGCCGGTTAACTTAGCGCTTCGGTGCCTTAGCAAAACCAATCCTCTTCGAGCACAGGCGAATCAATACGGTTAGGTTGTTTTTGTGAATGGGTATGAAACATCGGTCGAATCAATCAAATCTGTTTATCGATTTAAAAATAAACCGGCTATGTCAGCCTACTTCTTTAAACAGACGTCCGACACCGGAATTTATACTCTGCATTTGGTTCGCGCGGTTTTCACGGCTTCATCCAATTTTTTTGGGGTTACCTCCCCCAAAATGGTTTGCCGGTAGCTGCATTTGGGCGCTTCTACCGTGGTAAACGGCAGCGCACCGACATTGTTGCCAAACGTTTTCATCCATACCCGGCTGTCGTTGCCGCTATAGCGCCAAACCGGGTAGCTGACCGGGGTTTGTTTGAGAAACTTGCCGATATTATCGCTGCTGTCGAGCGCAATGCCCACCAGATCAACACTGCCTTTGGGCTGTTTCTGATACCAAGCCGACATGGCCGGCATTTCCTTGCGGCAGGGGCCGCACCATGTCGCCCACAAATTAACGATGCGCACCGGGGCTTTTAAAGCTGCCGGATTTTTCGGCGCTCCGGTTTTCCAATCTTGAATATCGGCAGCTTGCACACTGCCGGCAGCGGTTAATGCAGCTGCCAGCAAAACGGCAGACAAAAGTTTCATCACGCTTCCTCAGTTATCGATTTGGCGTTATTGTAGGCTTTTCAACGCCTTTGTCTATACTTCCTTCGAACAGCGCCCATCATATCGATTTCAAAAAGCAAGGCGGCGGGGCTAGGGTGCCCTGACAATTCGTTTATGAGGGGATTTTTGTTCCTGGAAATACAGATGCCAGGCAAAAAACGCAGCAAGATTGGACATCTTGCTGCGTTTTCAGGAGTGAAAAGCCCCCTAAATTGAATGGTCAGGATACCATTTCAACAGAAGATGCATGCGAAACCGATTACCCCTGCATCGGAGCCGAATTTTCTTTTTAGAATCAAATTAAAATCGGCTGGCCGTCGCAGTGTTAAACAGCTTTTTTGAATGGCATTAAACGGTGTTTCAACGGAACATTGAAGGCGTCGGTTCGCCCACCAGCTCGTCTTCCCAAAGATTTTCAGGCGTGGCCTTGCGCGGGCGGTTACGGCGTTGGCGCCAGCACCAGCCCAACCAGGCCAATTGGAATGCATAGGGCAGCAGCATACCGATGTGCAACATCATGCCGCCCAGTAGCCATTTTTCAGTCATGATCCATTCTCCCGATGGGTATTATTCTTAATGTGCCGGCTTTGGGGAGCGAGAATATTGTTTGACAGCAAGCGGCTGAACTCAAAACAAGATTCACGGCCTTAATGCCCTAAGTGTGCATTTTGCTTAAGTTTTATTAAGCTTGGTAATAATTATTTAAAGAGATTATATAACCAAGCATCACTTTAAACAACCGATTATCTAAAAATATAACCGTTTATCTAAATGTCGTATATCGCACCGGTTGTTGTATCATGGGAGTATCGCTATCCCGCATACCCATGGGCTTTTTCATGCACCGCTGTTGATATGTGTTGAAATAAATGCATCGGGGGCGACAAGTCGGCGGGGCTGGTTTACAATCAAATCCAATAAGCTGATTAAAACAGAAAGCAGGAAACACCATGACCCAAACAGTAACGCTTTACCACAACAGCCGTTGCAGCAAATCACGGGCGGCGCTGGCGCTGTTGCAGGTGCGCGGCGTAAAAACCCATGTGGTGAATTATTTGGACACACCGCCTTCTGTTGAAGAATTGGCCGTTATTTTCCGCAAACTCGGTGCCGACTCGGTGCGCAGCATGATGCGGACAAAAGACGAACAATACCAACAACTGGGGCTGGACAATCCTGATTTGAGCAATGAAGATTTATTGCGCGCCATCGCCGCCACCCCGAAACTGCTGGAACGCCCGATTGCGGTGGCGGGTGATAAAGCGGCTGTCGGCCGCCCGTTGGAAAATATCGAAGCATTATTATGATGCCGAATCCTGCCTGATGGCATGTAAGGCCGTCTGAACGTTCATGAAGATATCGCTTTTACGCAGCCGCAACGGCTTGCGCTATTACCTGTTGCGCGGCATCATGCTCAGCCTGATGCTGGTGCTGGTGCTGTTCGGCATGTGCATAGCCGAGGTTTACCGCAGCGGCAACCGTGTGCTGCCTGCCCAATACCATGCCGATGCGGCGGTGGTGCTCGGCGCGGCGGCATGGGACAAACGCCCTTCTCCGGTGTTTCAAGAGCGCATCAATCATGCCATTGCGCTGTATCAGGCCGGGCGGGTTGATAAGCTGGTATTCACCGGCGGCACCCCCAAAAAAGGCTTTATGACCGAGGCCGAAGTGGGGCGGCGCTATGCGCTCAAGCAAGGAGTGCCCGCGCGGGACATTTTGTTTGAAAACACTTCGCGCGACACTTATCAAAACCTGCTCAACATCAAACCGCTGCTGCGCGAACACGATATTGCCGACATTGTGATTGTTACCGACCCTTACCATACAGCCCGAGCGGCAGTGATGGCGCGTGATTTGGGGTTGCAGGCGGAAACTTCAGGCACCCCCACCAGCCGCTACAGCGAATCACGCAAAAAAATGCATTTTCTGCTGCAAGAAAGTTATTCACTGTTTGGTTATTATGCGGGCAAGTGGGGCAACCGTGTGCTGCAATGGCTCAATTTCGGCTGACTTTCTCTTCAAACAAGCACGGCTGCGCAACCTTATCCGCCGGATTTTTCAAGCTGATATAGCGCCGTTCGGCTCAATCATCATACAGGCGCAGGTGGGGCAAGAAAGTAAGATGATAAAGTGAAAGGCGCCGGCGTTTTTTCACATATTTTAACCTTTTGCGGCTACAATACCCCTGTTTATTCTGAAAGGCCGTCTGAAATGTATTTGTGGTTTAAGCTGCTGCACATTTTCTTCATTATCGCCTGGTTTGCCGGGCTGTTTTATCTGCCCCGCATTTATGTGAATCTGGCTCAAGTCGAGCCGGGCAACCGCGGCGAATACCAGCGGCTGCTCGGCATGGCTGAGCGGCTGTTCAAATTTATGACGCCGCTGGCCGTCGGTGCGGTGGTGTTCGGCTTTGCCATTCCGTTCGTTACCGGTTGGTGGGGGCAAGGCTGGGTACATACTAAGGTCACTCTCGGTGTGATTTTGCTCGGCTATCACTTTTACTGCTACCGGCTGTTGCTGGATTTTCAAGAAAGCCGCAACCGCTATTCACACAAATGGTATCGCGTGTTTAACGAAATACCCGTGCTGATTATGATTATTGCGCTTTATCTTGTTGTTTTCAAACCCTTCTGAAAGGCCGTCTGAAACATGACTGTTGAAATCGAACGCCGCTTCCTGTTAAAAAACGACAGCTGGCGCACGCAGGCAGGCACGCCCAAAACCCTGCGCCAAGGCTATTTGAGCGTGGTAAAAGAACGCACCATCCGCGTGCGCATCATCGGCAACCAAGCCTGGCTCACGCTCAAAGGCTATATTTCCGATGTATCGCGCAGCGAATTCGAATATGAAATCCCACTGGCCCACGCCGAAACCATGATGGCCACCATGTGCCCGTTCAAGCTGGAAAAACACCGCTATGAAGTCGAATACGGCGGCTTTGTGTTTGAAATCGACGAATATTTCGGCGACAACGCGCCCCTGATGGTGGCCGAACTGGAGCTGCCCGACGAAGATACCCCGTTTGAACGCCCCAGCTGGCTCGGTGAAGAAATCACTTCAGACGGCATGTATACCAATGCCTATTTGAGTAAACACCCGTATTCAAGCTGGCAGTCATTCAGAACACCCTAAGGAGACATCATGTTTGAGACCCTGAAACAACAATGGCACCGGTTTGAAACCGAACACCTCACTCCTCAGCAACCCGATCCCATTAGCTATCACGCTGCCATCACACCGGATTATCTGACCGGCGAAGCCAACGGCAAAGAATTCGGCCGCATTGCCTGGCAAGACATCGAAATCGTCGCCATCAACATCGAAGGCGATTTCGAGCCTTTTCCTTATTGGTATATCGGCCGCCCCAACCAAGGCGTGCGCCTGCCGCAAGATACTGAAAACATGGCCGATATGCTGGCCGCGCTTGCGCAATACCTGCCGCATTTCGCCTCCGACACCACCCGCCGCGAAATCGACACGGCCATGCAGGCTTCGGAAGGGCGTTATTATATTTGGCAGCGTTAGCGCATCCTCACCATTCGATTGACAGGTGATTTGGCTCTGTTAATCGAATGATGAACCAAAGTGCCCTGATGTGTCTTTATATGAGGGATTTTTGCTCCTGAAAATGCAGATACCGGCCAAAAAATGATGATATATGAATGGTCAGGACGCCCTAGGGTGCCCTGACCATATTCATGCCGGCGGCAATCAGACGCGCCGGCTCTCTTCAATCAAAGCATCCACCGCAGCGCAAGATTGTGCCAACTCACCATAAAGCCACGCCCGGAAAAGCACTATTTTCGGCGATTGCGCTTTAATTTTAGAATAAAGCAATTTGTGCGTACTGATTTTGATGCCCATATCAGCCAACGGCAGCAGCAATTTTCCCTCCGATAATTCCCGCTCGGCCATCAATGCGCTTTCCAAAGCCACCCCCACGCCGTCGGTAGCGGCATGAATGGCCATAAACGTCCGGTCAAACCGCGGCCCCCGATCCAATGCCAGCCCGCCAACGCCATATTCCCCTGCCCAATCGCGCCATTGATAAAGATTGACTTCTGAATGAATCAATACTTGATGACATAACGAAAAACCTTCAGACGGCATCAGGCAAGGTGGGCACAATACTTGGATATTTTCTTCCGGCAAGCTCTCCATCACAATGCCTTTCTCGGCAAAAACATCACCATAACGAATCACAACATCCGCCTCTTCTGCATGAATATCGGCCATTTGCATCGAAGCATTCAAACGCACGTCGATATCATCATGCTGAGCTGAAAAGCGCGCCAACCGCGGCATCAGCCATTGCGCCGCAAAGCTGGGGGTGCTCTGAATGGTCAGAATATCGCTTTTACCCGAGCATTCGATGTCGCGCGTGGCCGCCTGAATCTGCTTAAACGAAGTGCTGACGGCACGGGCATAACGCTGCCCCACATCCGTTAGCTCAATGCTGCGGTGGCCGCGGTGAAACAGTTTTAAGCCCAAGCGGTTTTCAAGTTGGCGGATTTGGTGGCTGACGGCCGAGGGCGTGAGAAACAATTCTTCAGCAGCCGCGATAAACGAGCCGTTACGCGCGGCGGCTTCAAAGGCCTGCAAGGCTTTCAACGGGGGGATTTTGCGCATATTCGGGTGAATTTAATTCATCTGTTCGGCCTTTTTATTCGTTTGTAGACTTGATGTCAAGCTTTCTATACTGGCCAAACGATAAACAAACGAAAAATCAAAAGGAGTGATGATGAGTTTGCTGAATGGAAAATTTGCGGTGATTACCGGTGCGGCGTCTTTACGCGGCATCGGCCGTAAAACGGCCGTGCGCTTCGCCGAAGAGGGCGCGCGGGTGGCGATACTGGATTTGGACGAAACAGCCGCCCAAGCGGCCGCCGCCGCTTTACCGGGCGGAGGGCATCTCGGTTTGGCCTGCAATGTGGCCGACCATGCCGCTTGTGCCGCAGCCGCCCAAGCCGTATTGGCCGCCTTCGGGCGTGTGGATATATTGGTCAACAATGCCGGCATCACCCAGCCGCTGAAGCTGATGGACATCACGCCGGACAACTACACCGCAGTTACCGATGTTTCATTGCGCGGCACGCTCAACATGAGCCAGGCCTTGGTGCCGGCAATGCGCTCGGGCGGCGGCGGCAGCATCATCTGCCTGTCTTCCGTATCTGCCCAGCGCGGCGGCGGTATTTTCGGCGGCCCGCACTATTCGGCCGCCAAAGCCGGGGTCTTGGGTTTGGCCAAGGCAATGGCGCGCGAGTTGGGCGCAGACAATATCCGTGTCAACAGCATTACGCCGGGGCTGATTCAAACCGATATTACCGCCGGCAAACTCACCGATGAAATGCGGGCCGATATTTTGAAAGGCATTCCGCTCAACCGCTTGGGCGATGCAGAAGATGTCGCCAATGCCTGCGTGTTTCTCGGCAGCGGCTTATCGGCCTATCTGACCGGCATCACGCTGGATGTTAACGGCGGCATGCTGATTCACTAAACGGAGCACAACGATGACGACTTTACACCAACACGCCCGCAATATCCGCCGTTATGCGGTGAAAATGGGCGAAATACAGGGGCAAGGCTATGTCGGCCAAGCCCTGGGCTATGCCGACGTATTGGCTGTGGCTTATTGCCATGCGATGAACTTTGACCCGGCCAACCCCGAATGGCCGGAGCGCGACTGGTTTTTGCTGTCGCACGGGCATTATGCGATTGCCCATTATGCCGCTCTGATGGAGGCCGGCATCCTCAGCCCCGACGATATCGAAGTGTATGGCAGCGACGACAGCCATCTGCCGATGTCGGGCATGGCCGCATACACACCGGGCATGGAAATTTCAGGCGGCTCATTGGGGCAAGGGTTGCCGATCGGCGTCGGCATTGCGCTGGGGTTGAAACAGCAGCGCAAAACAGGTTTTGTTTACAACTCAATGTCGGATGGCGAGCTGGACGAAGGTTCGACTTGGGAAGCAGCCATGTCGGCGGCACACCACCGGCTCGACAATCTGATTTGCATTGTCGACATCAACCGCCAGCAAGCCGACGGCACCTCCACCGATATCCTGAATTTCGAACCATTGGCCGACAAATGGGCCGCTTTCGGCTGGCACGTCCAGCGCGTTGACGGCAATGATATTGATGCCGTTCAGACGGCCTTTGACACGGCACGCCATTTGAATGAAGCACAGCCGCGGGTGATTTTGTGCGACACCCTGATGGGCAAAGGCGTGCCGTTTTTAGAACAGCGCGAGAAAAACCATTTTATCCGCGTTGATGCACACGAATGGGCGCAGGCATTGGCCGTTCTCGATAAAACCGAAGGAGCAGACGCATGACTACCGCCGCCAAACCCCGCCTGACCACTTCTGCCATGATTGCGTCGATTGCCGAGGCCGGCCAGAAAACCGTATCGGCACCCTTCGGCCATGCACTCAATGCCCTTGCCGAGCAGCGGCCGGACATCGTCGGGCTGAGTGCCGATTTGGCCAAATACACCGACATCCATCTTTTCCGAGATGCCCATCCCGAGCGCTTTTATCAAATGGGCATGGCCGAACAGCTGCTGCTGGCCGCCGCCGGCGGCATGGCGAAAACCGGCCTGACCCCGTTTGCCACCAGCTATGCGGTATTCGCCACCCGCCGTGCATTTGATTTTATCCACCAAGTGATTGCCGAAGAAAATCTGAATGTAAAAATCTGTGCCGCCCTGCCCGGGCTGACAACCGGCTACGGCCCCAGCCATCAGGCCTGTGAAGATTTGGCCTTGATGCGCAGCATTCCCAATATGACCGTTATCGACCCTTGCGATGCCTTGGAAATCCAACAGGCCACCCACGCCATTGCTGATTACCGCGGGCCGGTTTATATGCGCCTGCTGCGCGGCCAAGTACCGCTGCTGCTCGATGAATACGGCTATCAGTTTGAATTGGGTAAAGCCAAACTGTTGCGCGATGGCAAAGATGTGTTGTTTGTCAGCACCGGCCTGATGACCATGCGCACACTGGAAGCGGCCAAGCAATTGCAAAAAGACCATATCGACGCGGCCGTGTTGCATGTGCCCACACTCAAACCCTTAGACGAAGCAACGATTGTGCACGAAGCCGGCAAGGGGCGCTTGCTCGTATGCGCCGAAAACCACACCGTTATCGGCGGCTTGGGCGAGGCGGTGGCAGCTTTGTTGATGAGCCGACAAGTTACCGTGCCCTTCAAACGCATTGCCCTGCCCGATGCGTTTCTGGATGCGGGCGCCTTGCCGACCCTGCATGAGCGCTACGGTATTTCCACACAGGCCGTCATTTCGCAAGTCAAAAACTGGCTGGGCTGACAGCGGCCGTTTCAGGCCGTCTGAAACCTAGGTTTCAGACGGCCTGACTACCGCAACATACAACCTATACAGATAAAAAAACAGGCGTTTGCAACGCCTGAACAACAATCATAAATAATGAGGAGAAATTCATGAATACCCAATTGTCTGCATTGGAAAGCAGCACCGTGCGCAAAGTTACCCGGCGGTTGATACCGTTTTTGTTTCTCTGCTTTTTTATCGCCATTCTCGACCGCGTGAACATCAGCTTCGCCGCCCTGCAAATGAATCAGGATTTGCAGTTTTCCGACACCGTTTTCGGCCTCGGTGCCGGCATGTTTTTTCTCGGCTATTTTCTGCTGGAAGTGCCGGGCAGCGCCATGATGGCCAAAGTAGGCGCGCGCAAATGGATTTGCCGGATTATGGTCAGCTGGGGGCTGCTGGCCGTTTTGATGGCCTTTATCAAAACGCCCTGGCAATTTTATACCGTGCGCTTTCTGCTCGGCGTTGCAGAAGCCAGTTTCTATCCCTGCATGGTGCACTACCTGAGCGGCTTTTACCAAACCAAACACCACGCCAAAGCCATTGCCGCCTTTATGCTGGCCATTCCCGGTGCTAATGCGCTGGGCGCGCCCCTCTCTACCTTTTTGCTCGGCATCGAAGGCTGGGGGCTGGCCGGCTGGCAATGGATGTTTATTCTCGAAGCCTTGCCCGCCGTGGCGCTCGGCATCATGGCATTTTTCTATCTCGATGACCGCATTGCCGATGTCAAATGGCTTCGTGCCGATGAAAAAAACTGGCTGATGCAAACGCTGGATAAAGAGCAGCAAGCCAAGCAAGCGGTCAAACACTACACCTTCCTGCAAGCACTGAAAGACAAATATGTGTTGCTGCTGTCGGCCGGTTATCTTTTCTGGATGATGGGCTATTACGGCATCAATATGTTTTTGCCCACCATCTCGCGCAGCATGGTAGCCGTTACCTCATTAAGCCTGCAAAACCTCGGCTGGCTGATCGGATTCATGTATTTCGCAGCCATGCTGGCGATGTTGTGGGTGGGCAGCCATTCCGACAAAAAACGCGAACGCCGCCGGCACGTGGCAGTTTGCCTGAGCATCAGCGCCGTCGCTTTGACAGCCGCCGCCTATATCGCTGCCGCCAATGTCGTGCTGGCTTTTATTCTGCTGATGATTGCTTTGTGTGGCGCGTTTGGGGCTTTTTCGCCCTTTTGGGCGATTCCGCCTTCCTTTCTGACCGGAGCCGCAGCCGGCGGTGCCATTGCCATGATCAACAGCATCGGCAATTTGGGCGGCTTTTTCGGCCCTTATGTGGTGGGCTATCTGCGTGATCTGACCGGCTCGTTTAATGCAGCCATCACCTTTTTAGGCGGCAGCATGATTCTGAGTGCCGTGATTATTGTGTTGAGCACCCGAAAATTGAAAAGCTTTTAAAAGCAAGGCTTCTGAAAAAGCACGTCAAAACTGTTAAAATGCCGTCTGAACGTTTTCAGACGGCATTTTTGATGATTAAAGGATTTCCGACATGAACCGCAACGAGCAACTTTTCAACCGCGCCAAAGCCATCATTCCCGGCGGCGTTAATTCACCTGTGCGCGCTTTCGGCAGCGTGGGCGGCATTCCCCGCTTTATCAAAAAAGCCGAAGGCGCTTATGTTTGGGATGAAAACGACTTGCGCTATATCGATTATGTCGGCTCATGGGGGCCGGCAATTGTCGGCCACGCCCATCCTGAAGTGATTGAAGCCGTGCGCGAAGCGGCCTTGGGCGGTTTATCGTTCGGCGCCCCCACTGAAGCAGAAATCGTGATTGCCGAAGAAATCGCCAAAATCATGCCCGGCGTCGAGCAGTTGCGCCTGGTCAGCTCCGGCACCGAAGCCACCATGAGCGCGATTCGTCTGGCACGCGGCTTTACCGGGCGCGACAAAATCATCAAATTCGAAGGCTGCTACCACGGCCATTCCGACAGCCTGCTGGTCAAAGCCGGCAGCGGCCTGCTCACATTCGGCAACCCCAGTTCCGCCGGCGTGCCTGCCGACTTTACCAAACATACTTTAGTGTTGTCGTATAACGATGTGACACAGTTGGAAGAAACCTTCGCCCAAATCGGCGCAGAAATCGCCTGCGTGATTCTGGAGCCTTTTGCCGGCAACATGAATCTGGTGAGGCCGTCTGAAGCCTTTATCACCGCCTTGCGCACCCTGACCGAACAGCACGGTGCAGTGCTGATTTACGACGAAGTGATGACCGGTTTCCGCGTGGCATTAGGCGGCGCGCAATCGCTGCACGGTATCACCCCCGATCTCACCACCATGGGCAAGGTTATCGGCGGCGGCATGCCGTTGGCCGCGTTTGGCGGCCGCGCCGACATCATGGCCTGCATTTCCCCACTCGGCGGCGTGTATCAGGCCGGCACCTTGTCGGGCAACCCGGTGGCTGTAGCGGCCGGCTTGAAAACGCTGGAAATCATTCAGCGCCCGGGCTTTTACGAGCAACTCAGCGAGCGCACCGGCCAACTGCTGGCCGGCTTCAATGCCGCCGCTGCCGATGCGGGCATTACCTTCAGCAGCGACAGCATCGGCGGTATGTTCGGCCTCTATTTTGCCGCACAGCCGCCGCAAAGCTATGCCGACATGACCCGCTCCGACACAGATGCATTCAAGCGCTTTTTCCACGGCATGCTCAATCGCGGCGTGGCCTTCGGCCCCTCGGCTTACGAAGCCTGCTTTATGTCGGCCGCACACACGCCCGAACTGATTGAGGAAACCGTTGCAGTTGCGCGTGATGTGTTTGCCGATATGGCAGCATAATGAATACAGGCCATCCGTTTGAGCTTGTTGTTTGAAACACAAATCTTGTTGTTGGCAAACCCTCTGGCCGTCTGAAACCCAATTACTTTACCTAGGCTGCCCAGACAATTTGATTTATAGGTGTATTTTGCCCCTGAAAGCGCATCTGCTGCGTTAAAAAGCCTCGCAAGATGTCCAATCTTGCTGCGTTTTTTGCCTGGCATCTGCATTTTCAGAAACAAAAATCCCTCCATAAACAACACATCAGGACACCCTAGGCTTCAGACGGCCTGTATTTTGCAAACCGGCCTGAAAAGCGTATGCTGTAGCTGTCCAACTTCATCATACAAAGCGGCAAGCCGATGCCGTCAAGCTATTTTGATGCATGGTATCAGTTGAACGGCTATATCAATCCACCAGCCGATAATGAGCGCCAAAGCATGAAGACACTGCCTAAATCCATTATTAAAACCGAGCCGCTGCCGAAAAACGCCACTGATGAAGCCAAAATCGAAAAATGGCACGACACCGCCGCCAAACACGGCTTGAGTGGCGAATGGGCAGTATCTGCGCGTTTGGGGCAACAAGCTTATACCGATGAACAAATGGAAGCCATTGCCAATTTGTTTGGGCGCTGACTGCGGGTTACGGCAAAGGCCGTCTGAATGGGCATCATAAGCCGCCTATCAGTTTTCATTTTCTTGCGCCGGAAAGTATGGATGCCGTTGCCATGAATCTGGTTGCCGGATTGTTGCAAAGATTTTTATCAGCTTGCCCATTCCATGCTTCTTTTTACTGCCGGTGCTGATTCAAAAAGGCCGTCTGAATGCCCTACGCGTTCAGACGGCCTCACCGTTTATCACATCAAAATTAATGGCGGAAATGGCGCACGCCGGTCAGCACCATGGCGATGCCGTGTTCGTCGGCGGCATCAAACACTTCTTGGTCGCGCATGGAGCCGCCGGGGTGGATAATGGCTTTAATGCCCTGTTCGGCAATCACATCAATGCCGTCACGGAACGGGAAAAAGGCATCTGAAGCCGCGCAGGCGCCGTTCAAATCAAAACCGCCGTCTTGCGCTTTGCGGGCGGCGATGCGGGTAGAATCCACGCGGCTCATCTGGCCGGCGCCGATGCCGTAAGTTTGGCCGCCTTTGCCGAACACGATGGCATTTGATTTCACATATTTGGCCACATTCCACACAAACATCAAATCTTTCCATTCCTGCTCGCTCGGTTGACGCTTGCTGACCACCGTCAAATCTTCGCGGCGGATACGGTGGACATCAGGTGTTTGCACCAACAGCCCGCCGCCCACGCGTTTTAATTCGAAGCGGTTGGCGCCGGCCATCAGCGGCACTTCCAATACGCGCACGTTTTTCTTGGCGGCGATGATTTCTTTGGCCTTGTCGGTGAATTTCGGCGCCATCAACACTTCGAGAAACTGGCCGGTAACGGCTTCTACCGTTTCGGCATCCACTTCGCGGTTGAAGGCGATGATACCGCCGAATGCGCTGGTGGTGTCGGTGGCAAACGCCAGTTTGTAGGCGCTCAAAGTGTCGGCGGCCACAGCCACACCGCAGGGGTTGGCGTGTTTCACAATCACGCATGCCGGTTCGTCAAATGCTTTAACGGCCTCCCAAGCGGCATCGGCATCGGCGATATTGTTGTATGACAACTCTTTGCCCTGCAATTGCTCGTAAGCGCTCAGGCTGCCGGCGGCGGGATAGAAATCACGGTAAAACGCGGCCTGTTGGTGCGGGTTTTCGCCATAGCGCAAATCTTGCACTTTCAGCCAGCTGCCGTTGATTTGGCCGGGAAACGCGCCCACTTCCGGCTCGCCGGCAAGTTTGTCGTCCGACAGGCTGGTAAGGTAGTTAGAAATCATGCCGTCGTATTGGGCAGTGTGGCTGAAGGCTTTACGCGAGAGGTTGAAACGGGTTTTGTCGCTCAATGCGCCGCCGTTGGCCTGCAATTCGCTCACCACATCAGCAAAATCGGCATTGTCGGTCACGATGGCCACGTGTTTCCAGTTTTTCGCGGCCGAGCGCACCATGGTGGGGCCGCCGATATCGATGTTTTCAATCGCATCTTCCAGCGTGCAGCCGGGCTTGGCGATGGTGGCGGCAAAAGGATAAAGGTTGACGCACACCATATCGATGTTGCCGATTTCGTATTCTTCCATTTTCGCCACATGTTCGGGCAGGTCGCGGCGGCCGAGAATGCCGCCGTGGATTTTCGGGTGCAGCGTTTTCACGCGGCCGTCGAGCATTTCGGGAAAGCCGGTATAGTCGGCCACCTCAATCACGGGCACGCCCGCATCGGCCAATAATTTGGCGGTGCCGCCGGTTGAGAGGATTTCCACGCCCAAATCATTCAGCGCGCGCGCAAAATCCACCACGCCGCTTTTGTCGGATAAGCTGATTAATGCCCGTTTGACTGCTGCCATCGTCGTTCCTTTATATGCAGATAATACAAGTGAGTGAAAAAGAAAAGAAAACAAAAATCCGGCTTATTCGATCAAGCCGTGCTGCACCAGTTTTTTGCGCAGCGTATTGCGGTTCAGCCCCAACACCGATGCCGCCTTCGACTGGTTGCCGGCGCATTCGGCCATCACGCATTCGAGCAGCGGCTTCTCAATCTGGTGCAGCACCATATCATAAACACCGCACGGCGTTTCACCATCCAAATCTTTGAAATATTGACGGATATTTTGCGACACACAGTCGGCCAGATTATGGGTTTTATTCGGCATCATATTATCTTTTTGTTGTTATCGTTATTCGGTTGGAAACGGTTCAGACGGCATCGGCAAACACAGAGGCCGTCTGAAACTTTTTATCGGCATATAAAATACACTATAAAATCGAATGGTCAGGCTACCCTAGGGTGTCCTGACAATTCAGAATGACTCAGATTTTTTGTGATAAAAGTGCAGATGCCAGGCAAAAAACGTAGCAAGATTGGGCATCTTGCGAGGCTTTTTAACGCAGCAAATGTGCTTTTATCACAAAAAAGATGATGATATATGAATTGTCAGGACACCCTAGGCAAAATTTCATTTTTTCAGACGGCCCGGTCATGATTTGAGGCCGTCTGAAAGCCATGACTTTACCGATAAGCGCAAACCCATGCATCGGTGTGGTGCGGCAACCGGTCTAAAAACGCCGCCACCGCATCATATTGCGCCGCCGCACTGTCGAGCCGGTTGATGTCGCGCCGCGCCGCTTCACCGCCGGGCAGCGGGTCGAGATACCAGCCGATGTGTTTGCGGGCAATGCGCACCCCTGCTGTTTCGCCGTAAAATGCGTGCATCGCCTGCACATGTTGCAACACCGTGGCGCTGCATTCGGCCAAATCCGGCGGCATCGGCAAACAGCCGTGTTCGGCAAAATAAGCCAAATCGCGAAACAGCCACGGCTGCCCTTGCGCACCGCGCCCGATCATGATGCCGTCGGCACCTGTTTGCTGCAACACAGCGGCGGCTTTTTGCGGCGAAGTGATGTCGCCGTTGACCCACACGGGAATCTTCAGACGGCTTTTCACTTCGGCAATCAAATCATAGCTGGCCTGCCCTTTATACATCTGCGTACGCGTGCGCCCGTGCACCGCCAGCGCGGCAATACCGGCATCTTCGGCCATGCGGGCAACGGTGCCGATATTTTGATGCTCGTCATGCCAACCCAAACGGGTTTTCAAGGTAACCGGCACATCAACGGCGCCGACCACCGCATGCAGGATTTCTGCCACCAACGGCTCGTTTTGCAACAACGCGCTGCCCGCCAGCACATTGCATACTTTTTTCGCCGGGCAGCCCATATTGATGTCGATGATCTGCGCGCCCTGCGCCACATTATAACGCGCCGCTTCGGCCAATTGCACCGGATCGCTGCCGGCAATCTGCACCACCCGCACACCGGTTTCCCCCTCAAAATCACTGCGGCGCAAACTTTTGCGGGTATGGCGCAGCGACGGGTCGCTGGTGAGCATTTCGCCCACCGCCCAACCGGCACCGAACGCACGGCAAAGCTGCCGGAACGGCTTGTCGGTAATGCCGGCCATCGGCGCCAGCGCAATAGGAGTGTCTACGGAATAAGCGCCGATCTGCATGGCTCTGAAATCAGTGGGAAAGGTTGGAATTGTACAATTTTTAAGCAGCGCTTCCAATCGCTATTTGGATTTTTACACGCATCGGCGGCTTTTGCGAATGAATCGCGCCAAACGTGGCAGAAAATAGCGGTTGATACTTTTAAACCTCGCACAATCAAATCGCACAATAAAACAGGCCGTCTGAAAGCAGAATAGATTCATCGTGCTTTCAGACGGCCTGATACCAACCCACAAAAATAACCTAACGGCGTTGGCCCACCTTGCCGTACTATAGAAACGGCAATTAAATAACTACATTTTTTTTAATCAATCTAATTGTTTTTAAATAGAAATTAAGAAAATATTTTTAGAATTAAAATTGCCGAATCTATAACTATATTGTCTTCGGCTCGACGCCTTGTTAGCTTACTTTTGTGAATGGGTATTATTGCTTAACCACCCAAATTAACTCGAACAGCTCACACAAATCTGCGCCGCCCAATCGGGTGCGGCTTCGGCAAAATCGGCAAATGCTTTTTGTTCGGCAAACGGATTTTGCAGGCAGCGGTGCAAGCGTTCGATTTCGCGGTAGTCGCCGTTTTTTGCCTGTGCAATCGCCTGCTCCAGCAGATAATTGCGCAACACATACAGCGGATTCACAGCATGCATCTGCATTTTGCGTGCGGCCGGGTCGCTGTTTTCGGCGCGCAAGCGGCCGCGGTAGCGGCCTATCCAGGCAATAAACGATTCGGTGGGGCCATGAAACAGCGCCATCAGGGCTTCGGGCAAGGGGTCGTCGTGGCGGTTGCCCACATCGGCCAAATGGCGGAAATAGAGGGTGAAATCAATTTTTCGGCTTTGCAGTGCGGTAAACATATCGGCGATTAATTCGTCATCGCCCTTCTGCTCGGTTTGCAAGCCCAGCTTGGCGCGCATTTTGTTTGCATAGGCCGTCTGAAAAAGGTCGGGAAAGCGCTCCAACTCATCAATCAGCGCACTTTCCGATACCAGCGGCAACAGGCAGGAAGCCAGCCGCGACAGGTTCCAATGCACCACATAGGGCTGCTCGTTGTAGGCATAGCGTCCGCCGGTGTCGGAATGATTGCAGATATGGCGGCGGTCGTAGGCATCAAGAAAGCCGAAGGGGCCGTAATCGATGGTCAGCCCCAGCACCGACATATTGTCGGTGTTGAGCACGCCGTGGCAGAAGCCCACGCTCTGCCAGGCCGCCACCAAATCGGCCGTGCGCTGCGAAATCTGCTGAAACAGCGCAAAATAAGGGTTTTCGGCTTGGCGGCAGTCGGGAAAATGATGCTCGATCAGAAAATCGGCCAGCGTGGCAATCTGCTCGTGGCGGCCGTTGTGATAGAGGTATTCGAAGTGGCCGAAGCGGATAAAACTCGGCGCCACGCGGGTCACCACGGCGGCGGTTTCCGCTTCTTCGCGATACACCGCATCATCGCTGCCGGCCAGCGCCAGCGCGCGCGTGGTGGGGATGCCGAGGCCGTGCATGGCTTCAGAACACAAATATTCGCGAATCGACGAGCGCAACACGGCGCGGCCGTCGGCAAAGCGCGAATACGGCGTTTTGCCCGCGCCTTTAAGCTGCCACTCCCAGCGCCCGCCTGCCGGATCGAACCAATCGCCCAACAGCATGGCGCGGCCGTCGCCGAGCTGGCGCACATACACGCCGAACTGGTGGCCGCTGTACACAGAAGCTATCGGCGCAGGGTCATAATGTGCCGCACTGCCGCTCAAATAAGCCAACATGCCGTCTGAAAACATTTCAGACGGCATGCCGATTTCGGCGGCCAAAGTGTGGTTTTGCGCCACCCAATAAGGTTGGTTCAGCGGTTCGGGCGATACACGGCGGTAAAACGATTCGGGCAGTTGCGCAAACGCTGGCGTGTGCAGGGAAAGGATGTGTGTCATCGGCTGATTGTTTGATGTTAGAATAGGCTTTGACAATAACACAGCGCCTCTGCATCTGTATAGGCCGTCTGAAAACCGCACATCAAAACCACACATCATGAACCGTTCCGTTTCCGCCCTTGCCGAACACACCCAAACCAGCCTCAGCCATTATGCCGGCATGATGAAAAGCGTGCACGGCATGATTGATGCGTTTTGGCAGCGCGTGCCTTATCTGGTGTTGGCGCTGCTGCTGTTTATCGTGTTTTGGCTCGCCTCGCGGCTGTTTAAAAAGCTGGCCGCACGCCTGCTGTCGCGGCGGATGGCCAACCGCTACAACCTGCTGTTGGTTTTGCAGCGCATCGGCGCGGCGCTGATTGTGTTCGCCGGCTTTTTGATTGCCATGATGGTGGCCGTGCCCGGCTTTACCCCCGGCCAGCTGGTGAGCGCGCTGGGCATCGGCTCGGTGGCGGTCGGCTTTGCGTTTAAAGATATTTTCCAAAACCTGCTGTCCGGCATTTTGCTGCTGCTCAACGAGCCGTTTAAAATCGGCGACCGCATCATCAACGGCAGCTTCGAGGGCACGGTGGAAACCATCGAAATCCGTGCCACCACCCTGCGCACCTACGACGGGCGGCGGATTGTGATTCCCAACGCGCAGCTGTTTACTTCGCCGGTAACGGTCAACACCCGCAACGGCCGCCACCGCCTCAGCGCCACGCTCACCCTGCCCGCCGATACCGATGCCGACAGGCTCAAAGCGCAAATTCTCGACAAACTCAGCCGCGAATGCGCCCCCTTTGTTTATCAGCCCGAAATCGCCCTCACCGGCATCAGCGGCGGCGAAACCCTGACTCTGCACTGGTGGACCGACGACCACACCGATAACAACCAAATGCAGGACCGGGTGCTTTCCTGCATCCGCCCGCTGCTGGCAGCTTCACCGCCAGCCGAAGTCGAAGCCGGCAACGGTTAATCTTGCCCGTTCATCCAAAACAACAACATCACAGCTATTCAGACGGCCTGCACATATCTGCAAGCGATTGTCAGGGTGTTCTGACCATTCGATTTCCGGGTGTTTTTTGCCCTGAAAACGCATCTGCTGCGTTAAAAAGCCTCACAAGATGTCCAATCTTGCTGCGTTTTTTGCCTGGCATCTGTGCTTTTATCACAAAAAAATCTGAATCATTCTGAATGGTCAGGACACCCTGGCTCCCTCCCCTGCGGGGGAGGGTTGGGGAGAGGGCGGCAAACCGCAGGTTTGCTTCATTGCGCTGTCCACCATCATTATTTTCAGACGGCCTGGGGTATAATGTGCGTTTTCTCTCTGCTTAAGACACGCATACAACGGTTTTCAGGTTTTGACGGCGCTTTATCCCGCTGCCGCCGGCCACACCGGCATATAAGCCATGCCGGCTGCCGCACCGTTGCCGGTCATCATAATTTATGAAATTCACACCGCGTTTACTGTTTTCCCTGGTTGCCATCGGTATCATTGCCGGTTTGGCCGGTATCGGATTGTCGTGGCTGCTGCATTTTATCCAGCACCATGCCTACGGCTATGGCTTGACAGGTGCCGGAGAAATTCCGTTCCGGCTGGGCGTGGAGCATGCGCCGCCGTGGCGCCGGGTGGCTGCTTTGGCACTTTGCGGGCTGCTGGTGGGCGTGGGCTGGTATCTCATCAAACGGCGCGGTGCGCCGTTGGTATCGATTAAAGCGGCGCTCGACAAACCCCGCCAAGGTCTGCCTTTTTTGACCACGGTGTGCCATTCGCTGCTGCAAATCGTTACCGTGGGGCTGGGCTCGCCGATGGGGCGTGAAGTGGCGCCGCGGGAAATGAGCGCCGCCTTCGCTTCTGCGTGGGTGCGCCGCCTCGGCATGAGCGAAACCGAAGCCCGCCTGTTGATTGCCTGCGCTTCCGGCGCGGGTTTGGCGGCGGTGTACAACGTGCCGCTGGCGGCGGCAGTGTTTACGCTGGAAACCTTATTGTGCGTATGGTCGCCGACTGCGGTGGCGGCAGCCTTGCTCACTTCTGTGGTGGCCACGGCAGTATCGCGCTGGGGCATGGGCGATTTGGTGCAATACCATCTGATCGATGCCTCTGTGAATACCGCGCTTATCGGCTGGGCGCTGCTGATGGGGCCGCTGATCGGCGCCGTGGTGGCACTGTTTCGCAAAACTGTCGCGCCGCTGCCGCTGATGCGGCGTGACGATCCGAAAATCATACTGGTGGCGGTGGCTGCTTTTTTGCTGATCGGTTTGCTGGCAGTCTATTTTCCGGCGGTACTGGGTAACGGCAAGGCCGGCAACCAACTGGGTTTTGCCGGCCTGCTCGACGGGCAGAGCAGCTTAACGCTGTTTGCCGTGAAATGGCTGGTGGTATTGCTGGCATTGGCGGCAGGTGCCTACGGCGGTCTGATTACGCCCTCGATGATGCTGGGCGGCATGCTGGCGCTGGCATGCGCATTCGGCTGGAACCATATGCTGCCGCCCTTATCGGTTGAAGCCGCCGCGCTGGTGGGCGCAGCGGCTTTTTTGGCCGTGTCGCAGAAAATGCCGCTTACCGCGCTGGTATTCGTGTTGGAGCTGACCCGCGTATCCGGCGCTTTTCTGATGCCGATGGCGGTGTGTGTGACCGGTGCGCTGCTGGCCAACCGCTGGTTAACACACAAACAGACGGCGGCCTGATTGATTTAAGCACACCCATGCAGTCAGATAATGCGATGGATGGGCGCGGGCAAACCCTCAACATTCCACCACCCGCACCGACACCGGCACTGCTTTTTGTTTTAACGTCACCGCCAGCCCCGCCAACGAGGTTTCTTTGTAGGTGGACTTCATGTCGCGGCCGGTTTGCAGCATGGTTTGAATCACCATATCCAGCGATACTTTTTTACCGGTGCCGTCTTCCAGCAACGCCAGCGCGCCGAGTTTGAGCGCTTTTTCGGCGGCGATGCCGTTGCGCTCGATACAGGGAATCTGCACCAGCCCGCCCACAGGGTCGCAGGTCAGACCCAAATGGTGTTCCATCGCCATTTCGGCGGCGTTTTCCACTTGCGCCGGCGTGCCGCCGATGGCTTCGGCATAGGCGCCGGCGGCCATCGAGCAGGCCACGCCCACCTCACCCTGACAGCCCACATCTGCTCCCGAAATCGAGGCATTGGTTTTATACAGAATGCCGATGGCGCCGGCGGTGAGCAGAAAATTTTCTACCCGCGCCTGCGAAGCGTGCGGATTGAACTTGCGGTAATAATGCAGCACCGCCGGAATAATGCCCGCCGCGCCGTTGGTCGGTGCGGTAACCACGCGGCCGCCGGCAGCGTTTTCCTCGTTGACCGCCATCGCATACACCATCGGCCACAATTGCGTGTTCACAATCTCGGTTTCGCGCAATACCTTCAATTTGGCGGCTAATTGCGGCGCACGACGGCGCACGTTCAGCCCGCCGGGCAATTCGCCGTCTGCCCCCAGGCCGCGCTTGATACAGCTTTCCATCGCAGCCGCCACCGCCGCCACGCGCTGGCGCACTTGGGCTTCACTTTCCCCGCTCAAGGCCATTTCGTTGGCCAGCACCACTTCGCAGATATTGAGCTGCTCGGTGCGGCACTGCGCCAACAATTCTGCCGCGCTGGCAAACGGGTAAGGCACGGGCGCGGCGGTGTCGTTTTCCTGCCCGAACGCTTCTTCGGTAACCACAAAACCACCGCCTACCGAATAATAAACCTGTGCACGCAATTCGAGGCCGTCTGCATCGTACGCGCAGAAACGCAGGCCGTTGGGGTGTTTCGGCAGCACTTCATCGCCGTGTATGCGCAAATCGGCGGCGGAGTCGAAGGCCAAAGTACACCCGTGTACATACAGTTCGTGCCGCTCGCGGATGCGTGCCAGACGTGCGGGAATATCAGCCAACGGCACATCGTGCGGCAGGCTGCCTTCCAGCCCGAGCAACAGCGCATCAAACGTGCCGTGGCCTTGGCCGGTCAGCGCCAGCGAGCCGTAGGTTTCGGCCACAATCCGCGCGGTATCGCCGAGCAGGCCGCTGTGCCTGAGGCCGTCTGAAAAGGCAGCGGCGGCTTTCATCGGCCCGACGGTGTGTGAGCTGGAGGGGCCGAGGCCGATTTTGAAAATATCGAAAATGCTGATCATGGCTGCCGTGCTTATGGGGGTGTGAATGCGCTATGATACTGCGAAACTGCACATAATCATACAAAGGCCGTCTGAAAAGCAATGATACCTTTCAGACGGCCTTTACCTTATCAATCAGCACGCTAGGATACCCTAGCCGGCCAACCAGCTTTGTATCTGCGCCAACACCGCATCGGCGCTCAAGCCCAAATCGGTCATCAGCTGTTTGGGGTCGCCGTGTTCGGTCACGGTATCTTCTACACCCAGCACCAGCACGGGTTTCATGATTTTGTGTTGCGCCAACACTTCCAGCACCGCGCTGCCCGCACCGCCCTGCACGGCGTTTTCTTCGAGGGTGACCAGATAATCGTGGCGGTGTGCCAATTCGATAATCAGCGCTTCATCAAGCGGCTTCACAAAACGCATATCAGCCACGCTGGCATCCAGCACTTCGGCGGCCTGCAGGGCGGGCTGCACCATGCTGCCGAAGGCCAATAGCGCGGTTTGCCCGCCCTGCCGTTTCAATACGCCTTTGCCCACAGGCACAGTATCGAGGCCGTCTGAAACATCGGCGCCGGCTCCCGAACCGCGCGGATAACGTACCGCCGCGGGAGCATCCAGCTGATAACAGGTGGCAAGCAGCAGGCGGCATTCCTGCTCGTCGCTGGGTGCGGCAATCACCATATTGGGAATGCAGCGCAAAAAGCTCAAATCATACACGCCGGCATGGGTGGGGCCGTCGGCGCCGACAATGCCGGCACGGTCGACGGCAAACAGCACCGGCAGGTTTTGCAGCGCCACATCGTGCACCAGCTGATCATAGCCGCGCTGTAAAAAGGTGGAATAAATCGCCACCACCGGTTTCATGCCTTCGCAGGCCAGGCCGCCGGCAAAGGTCACGGCATGCTGCTCGGCAATGCCGACATCGAAATAACGCTCGGGAAACTGCTGCTCGAATTCCACCAGCCCGCTGCCTTCGCGCATGGCCGGGGTAATCGCCACCAGCCGGCTGTCGGCAGCGGCCTGGTCGCACAACCAGCGCCCGAAAATCTGCGTGTAGGTCGGCCGGGGCGGCGGCACGGGTGCCGGCGGTGCATCGCCCTCTTTCGCCAGCGTTGATACGGCGTGGTATTTGACCGGGTCGTTTTCCGCCAGCTTGTAGCCCTGCCCTTTTTTGGTAATCACGTGCAGCAGCTGCGGCCCTTTTTTCGCCCGCAGATTTTGCAATACGTCGACCAGATGTTCGACATCGTGGCCGTCGACGGGGCCGGTGTAGGCAAAACCAAAGTTTTCAAACAGCGACAACGATTGCTTGATGTGTTCGCTCTCGCTGGCCATGCTCTTGATTTTGTGTTCCACTTTTTGGGCGATTTCCATCGCACCGGGCAATGCGCCCAACACTTTGCTCGATTGCGCCTTGATGCTGCTGAGCAAGCCGTGCATATCGCGCACCACATTGCGTGCGAGGTATTTCGGCAGTGCGCCCACATTGGGCGAAATCGACATTTCGTTGTCGTTGAGAATCACCAGCAAATCCACATCGGTATCGCCTGCACAATTGAGCGCTTCAAACGCCTGCCCCGCCGTCATCGCGCCATCGCCGATCACCGCCACGCTGCGGCGGCCGTTGCCTGCCAGCTTGTCGGCCACGGCCATGCCCAGCGCCGCGCCGATAGAAGTGGAAGAATGCCCCACGCCAAAAGCATCGTAGGCCGACTCGCTGCGTTTGGGGAAACCCGCCAAGCCGCCGTATTGGCGCATGGTATTCATGCGGTTTTTGCGGCCGGTGAGAATTTTGTGCGGATAGCTCTGGTGGCCGACATCCCACACCAATTTGTCTTCCGGCGTGTGATACACATAATGCAGCGCCACCGTCAGCTCGACAGCACCGAGATTGCTGGCAAAATGGCCGCCGGTTTTGCCGACCGAATCCAGCAGAAACGCGCGCAATTCCGCCGACAATTGCGGCAGCTGTTTTTTCTCCAAACGGCGCAAATCTTGCGGCAGATCGACAATATCAAGTAAGGGGGTTTGGCTCATGGCATGTTCTTTTAATATCTGAAGCGGGGTTTTATGCGCGATTATAGCAGAGATTGTTTTGACCACGCAGAAACTGCGCGGCGCCGGGCGGTTGCGGCATAACGGCATTTTTGTGTTATCGTATCGCATGTTACCAACCGTATCATGATGAGAATATGATGAACACACATTTTTTCCTGCCGGTTGCTGCGCTGTTGGCGCTGGCCGCCTGCTCGCCCGCTTCGCAAGACCATGCCGGCACAGCCTCGGCGCCTCAAGAAGCGGCCGCATCTGCCGCACCCGACGATATCGCACCCGCCGAACACCAGCTGGTGATTAACGATGCCCGATGGCAGGCTTACCGCTGCGATGAAGACCGCAGCATCGAAGCGCGCTATGTGGCGGGCGAGGCTCATGCGGTTGCGCAAATCCGCTACAACGGCCAAACCGTTACCATGGATTACGACGGCGAACTGAGCAATGAAGATTTAACCGCATTCAGCGGCGGCGACTACACCTGGACCATCAGCAACCAGCACAACGCCGACTTTTATCGGGAAGACAATGGCTTTCTGGTGCGCCACGAGCAACAGGAAGTCAACCAAGAGGCCACTCCGGTAGACAATATTCTGGTGAAAAACTGCACCCCGGCAGCTTGATGGCTTAGGGTCCTGATGTGTCGTTTATGAGGGGATTTTTGTTCCTGGAAATGCAGATGCAAGGCAAAAAACGCAGCAAGATTGGACATCTTGTGAGGCTTTTTAACGCAGCAGATGCATTTTCAGGGGCAAAATACACCCGTAAATCGAATTGTCCGGACACCCTAGTGTGTCGTCAAAACAACCTGGCGGCATGGGTTCGCCTATCTGCACGGCTTTGTCGGCTGATACCCATTCACAAAAATCATCTCACGGCGTTGGCGCGCCTCGTCGTACGACTTTTTCCGTCTTCGGCTCGCCGCTTGGTTAACTTACTTTTGTGAATGGGTAATACTTCTTTTCAATAGGCGCAACGTTAAATCCGCACCGTAAAGCTTGAGGCCGTCTGAAAGCGTTCAGACGACCTCAAGCTTTACGGCCTATTCACGATGATAGGGATGGTTGTGCAAAATCGATACGGCGCGGTAAAGCTGCTCGGTGAGCAAAACGCGCACCATGCCGTGCGGCAGCGTGAGGCTGGACAAGCGCATCATCATGCGGGCCTGCTGCTTCACATGGTCGGTCATGCCGTCGGCACCGCCGATGACGAAGCACACGTTTTCGCCGTTTTGCTGCCATTGCTTCAACTGCCCGGCCAATTCTACCGAAGTGGGCGCTTTGCCGCGCTCGTCGAGCACCACCAAAAACGCGCCCGGCGGCACGGCTTCGAGAATGCGCTTTTCTTCCGCCGCCATGCCTTGCGCGGCATTCACGCCGGCACCGCGTTTTTCGGGTTTGATTTCTTTAAGGCTGTAGTTGACATCGCGGCCGAATCGTTTCGCATATTCGCCCACGGCTTCATCGACCCAGCGCGGCATTTTGGTGCCGACGGCCAATACGGTAATGTTCATAACGGTCAGACTTTCTGTTGGCAGGTATCTTAGAAAAAAATAAGCTGATAAGGCCGCAGGAGATCATGCAAGTCATCCCCATTCACAAAACAACCTAGCGGCGTTGGCCCGCCGCCTTGTTTGCTTAACCTTTATGAATGGGTATTCGATTATTTTTTGCGGATATCTATGACACTGAAAACATCAGGCCGTCTGAATCAGTTTCAGACGGCCTGATATTTCACGGCTTATTCCGGTTAACCTGCATCAGGCATTGTCGGCAGCATGCCACGGTTTGGCGGCGCCGGCATGGAAAGAAGGCTTCTCGCCGCCCCACAAGGTGTCGATATCGTAATAATCACGCACGGCCGGCAGCATCACGTGCACCACCAAATCGCCGGCATCCACCAGTGCCCATTCGCCGCTGTCTTGGCCTTCGGTGCTTAAAATTTCAAAACCCGCTTCTTTCAAATCCACCGCCACATTGTTGGCCAGCGCTTTCACTTGGCGCGAGCTGTCGCCGCTGGCAATAATCATGCGGGCAAACAATGAGGTTTTTTCCTGGGTTTCCAATACGGTGATGTCTTTGGCTTTAATATCTTCCAAAGCGTTGACGGCCACGGCCACCATTTTTTGCAAATCTTGCAGTTCTTGTTCGTTCATTCATTATCCTGTTGATTAAATTTGTTATCTGAATATAAGGCTATCACGGCGCTGATTCAAGGCCGTCTGAAATACTTCTGCTAATCAAATGGGCAGGCATCATTTTCGGTAAAGCTGCTGCTGCCCGATATAGCGCGCCACTCTGCGGTCGAGCCACTCATCGGCGCTGCCGCCTGCCGCCAGTGTGTTGCGGATGGCGGTGGAGCTGACATCATACATCGGCGCATTCAAGAGCCTGAGGCTGCCGTTTTGCAGCGCTTCGCCAATCCAGCCGTGCAATTCGCGCGGCGCCCGGTTGAGGCTTTCGCCTTGGCGGGCAGCCACCGCAATATTGACTTGCTGCACCAAGGTCTGCCATTTTTTCCAAGTGTGCAATTGCAGCAAACTATCCATCCCCAACAACCACCACAATTGCGCACCGGGAAATTGCTGACGGAAAATCTGCACGGTATCAAACGTGTAGGTTGCGCCCTCGCGCACCATATCGCAATCGCTGACGGCAAAACGTGCATCCGCAGCCATGACCAGCTCGGTCATGGCGAAGCGGTGGCGCGCGCTCGTTTGGGTGCTGTCTTTGTGATAGGGGTCGCCCGCCGGCAGAAACACCACCAGCTCCAGCGCCAATTCATCGGCAAAAGCACGGGCGATGTGGATATGGCCGTTGTGGACGGGGTCGAAAGTGCCGCCGAAAAGTCCGATTTTTTTCATATTACGTCAGGGTTTGCATAGCCGTTTCAGACGGCCTTATGGGGTTATACCCATTCATAAAAATAATCTAACGGCGTTGGTTCGCCTTGTTCGTTTACTTCGGTGAATGGATGGGTATTATTTGGGCGTAATGGCACATTCGGTTTTGCCGTCCACCACCAAGGTCAGTTTGCCGGTGGCCGGATGAATCACCAAGCCGTGCACGGCAACATTATCGGGCATCAGCGGATGACGGCGGATAATGCTTACGGTATGGCGCACACTGTCTTCCACATCATCAAAGCCGGTCAGCCAGCCGTCGAGATCGATGCCGGCATTGCGCAGGGTAACAATGCGGTCGTCGGGAATGCCGTTTTCATGCGCCCGCTTGAGAAACGCCTCGGCATTCAGGCCGCGCATGCCGCAATCATAATGCGCCACCACCATGATTTCTTTCACTTTCAAATCAAACACCGCCACCAGCAGGCTGCGCATCACCGAACCCCACGGATGGGTTACCACGGCGCCGGCGTTTTTAATCAGCTTGGCATCGCCGTTTTTCAAGCCCAAGGCGCGCGGCAGCAGCTCAACCATGCGCGCATCCATACAGGATAAAATCGCCAGCTCGCGCTCGGGATATTTATTACTGAAAAATTGGGCGTATTCGCCTGATGAAACAAATGTTTGGTTGTGGGTGAGAATACTGTCCAACTCGCTCATGCAGCTTCCTAAATGAAGATTACGGCAACGCCCGATGCTGCGGCAGGGCGGCAAAAACCAAGCGTTTACGGCGCCATTATAACTGTTTCACAGGCAACATGTGCAAAAAGCCGCTTGCCAAAATCTGCCGGCACTCTGTTTGCAAGCGGTGTCGGCACCAAGCCCGCACAAAAAAGCCGCACGGCAGCCGGCGGCGTATGTTTAGGCCAATTCGCAAAACCGGCGGCGGAAATACACCAGCGCCGGCTCGGCACCGTGTATCTTGATTTCGCCGATGCGCACATAAAACACTTTGTGCGTGCCCACTTCGTGCTCGGCAATGATGCGGCCGTGCAGATGCGCCAGCGCACCTTCCACTTGCAGCTGCCCGTTTTCGCCCCGGTGCCAAATATGATATTCAAAACGCTCTTCGGGCGAGAGCTTGGTCATGCCGGCGAAATGTTCGGCCACATCCTGCTGCGAGGCCGACAATACATTAATACACAAATCGCGGTTGGCGGAAAGTATCGGAATGATGGCGGCTTTGCGGTTGATGCACAGCATCACGGTGGGCGGCTCATCGGTAATCGACGTTACCGCCGTCATGGTAATGCCGTAACGCCCGGCGGCGCCGTCGGTGGTGATCACGTGCACCCCGGCAGCGCACGAAGCCATAGCATGACGGAAATCCTGCTGAAATGCAGGTGTGTGTGTGTGGTCTGAAGACATGGTGTTTTATCGTTGTTCGGGAATCACTTGATATGTTGCCCGATTTGCGACAATTCGCCAAGCAGGCTTTGCAGCTGCTTCATTTTATCTTTCGACAACACTTCTTCGATCACATCATAACGCGCATCGACCTGCTCGCAAGTAGAACGGTGCAGCTTTTCGCCCGATGCGGTCAGCTTCAAATACACGCGGCGCTGGTCATTAGAGGGTTTCAAACGCACCACCAGCCCGGCTTTTTCCAAACGGGTGAGAATGCCGGTGAGGCTGGGGCGCAAAATGCAGGCCTGATTGGCCAAATCTTGAAAATCAAGAGTGCCGTTTTCAGCCAGCAGGCGGATGATGCGCCATTGCTGATCGGTGATGCCGGCATTATTCAATATGGGACGAAATTGCGTCATCAGCGCTTCACGCGCCTGAATCAGACTGATATTAACAGATGCATGTTTTGATTGGGCAGACATTTTCTTTCTCCAACTATTTTCTGCTAAAAACCTTTTTTAATCGGCACTTAGAAGCTTCTCTCTTTAACTAAATAGTATTCCAATTTAATTCAAATCACAACAAAACCGGCAAAACTATTTTCATATAATCCCTGTGTGTCCCAGGGTATTCTAACCACTCATATATCATTTTCTTTTGATAATAAAAGCACACTTGCCGGCCGGCATAAACCGCCGGCGCCGCCGAATTCAGGTGCTTGCGGATTTGATTATACATACAATTACAGAAAAATCATGACAAACCGCCGCAAACCTCTGCCCGAAGTCTGAGGCCGGGCAGCCGATACCCATGCCGCCCAAAAGGCACTTGAAAAGAAATTCATTAACATCAAACACTTGAAAAAATGCTGCACGCACGTTATCTCTGCAAAAAATTTTAACGCCCCTGTGTTCGCATCACCGCCCGATGCCGACATCAGGCCGTCTGAAACTTTAAGGCCGATTTATTTTAATGATTCGAAAGCGGCATAACTTTGTTGATTAAAAAATGTTTTTTAAAAATTGATTAACGAACGGCAGTCGGCAGAGGTTGACAACCATTGCGCAAGCGGATGTGCCTCATCGAGCAGGCCGCCGCGTAAAAATAAATCCAGCGTGGCCAGCAGTGCATCATTCATCAAGCGGCCGTCGGCCATGGCTGCGGCCAGTTCATGGCAATCCATCAGCATAAACTCCGCCACTTCGCCATCTTGGTTTTCCGGCAGCACGTCCGGCGGCAGCACCACATCAAAAATATGCAGCCGCTCGCGGTGCAGCCCGCGCGACACCCGGCGCATACTCAAACGGCAGCTGCGGCAATCCAGCCCTTGCAGCAGCGGCGGCAGCAACCCCGCTTCTTCCGCACCCTCACGCAACATGGCTTCTTCAATACGCTCGCCGCTCGACACCCCGCCGCCGACCAAATTATCCAGCTTATTGGGGTCTACCGCTTTAAACGGGCTGCGGCGTCCGATCCAAAAGCGCCACTCGCCGTTTCGGCACGTTAGGCCGTTGATGTGGATGGCATTGCTGAGCAGGCCGAGCGGACGGAATGCCGCCCGTTCCAACGCAAACAACGGCCGCCCGCTATCATCGGCCACATCGAATTTTTCGTTGCGCCATCCTTCCAACACCCCCAAGCGGTTCCAGCCTTGCGCCATATTTTGCAGATTATCGGCCATCGCCAGCCAATTATCGGCAGACAGCGCCAAGCCGCTTTCGCGCACGTCCAGCCCGCCCTGCCAGTCTTGCCGGATGAGCTGCCGCCACTTTTCGCTGACCAAACCCAAACGCTCGCCGTTCAGCCACAAAGGCTGCCACTCGCGCTCGTTCCAAGCAAAATGGTTTTGCACGCGCGCCCATAAGCGCGCATGCTCGGTCTCGCTCAAACGCAGGCCGAATCGAATTTGTCCGTTCATTTTTCAATCAATTGAAGTCGGTAAAACAAGCAATTGTAACAAATATACCGGCCGCTGTTGATGTGTCTGCACCAGCGCTTTGGCAATCCGGTTTTCAGACGGCCTGAAACCTGGTATCCGATGATGGCAAGCCTACGAAGTGCAGATGATTCATACCCGGGCTTGAGCAAGCGTTTCACAACCAAACCGCATAGCCTTGCCCATCTGTCTATAAATAGGAAATAGGCGGTGCAGTTTTATCCATGCTCGGGATATTCAGGCAGATACACATCAAAACGTGTGCTTTTGCCCGAATATTGATAGGCCGGCGCTTCGCCGTTGAGAAATTGGCCCAAACGCGGGCGCTTGACCACCACGCGTTTTTTGGCAACGGCGCGGGCAACGGCCAGCAAGCGGGCTTCATCCTGCGCCGTGCCGACCAGACCGTGAAAATAGGCCATTTCTTTTTTCACCGCTGCCGATTTGCGGCGTTCGGGATACATCGGGTCGAGATACACCACATCCGGACGGCCGGCCGAACCCGCCCATTGCGGCATTAAGGTGCAGGTGTCGCCGAAATGCAGGGTGATGCGGGCGGCGGTGGCGGCGGTTTCAGCATCCTCATCCGCCGCACGCCGCAGGCCGTCGGCCAATAAACAGGCAACCGCAGGGTGTTGCTCAAACACGTCAACGTGCAAACCCAGCGAAGCGAGCACGAAAGCATCCCGACCCAAGCCGCCGGTGCCGTCCCACACGGTAGGTGAGGCGGTGTGGTTGACGGCTTTGGCAATCAGCTCGCCGCCGCCTTTTTGGCGCCGGTATTGCGCCGCACCGCCGGCAAAATCCACCCTGACCTGCCCTTTTTCACCGGCGCGGCAAAGGGCGATGCCTTCATGACCGGCCAGCAGATATTCGCCGCTTTGCGGTGCTTCGGTTTGCGGCAGCAGCCCGAACGAGCGGATTTGCGCTTGCAGCTTATCGTCGGTGTTGATCAGGTAAACAGGAGTGGTCATGGTTTTCAGACGGCCTCAAAGATAGAAATCGGCATTATAGCCGTTCAACTCAATATCCGTTCATCACAACAAGCTGACAAGGCGGCAAAACAATCAAGTAAAAGGATTCAGTTGAACAACTATATCGATTTGAATGCTTTTTCAGACGGCCTGATGTTTGTCAGGCCGTCTGAAATATCTGCTGCGGAAAAATCATACGGATATCAACCTGCGCTGCGCCCAACATCAGCCTAGAGTGTCCTGACGATTCAGAATTATTCAGATTTTTTGTGATAAAAGTGCAGGTGCAAGGCAAAAAACACAGCAAGATTGAACATCTTGCAAGGCTTTTTAACGCAGCAGATGCGTTTTCAGGGGCAAAATTCCTCCATAAACGACACACCAAGACACCCTAGCTGATATCCAACCGCTCCATACGGTAACGCATCGAGCGAAAGCTGATGCCGAGCAACTTGGCGGCCTGGGTGCGGTTATAGCGGGTTTGCTGTAAGGCTTGGGTGATGATGCGCCGTTCGATATCGTCCAGATAATCCTGAATCTGCGTTTGGCCCGGCACAAAATCAGGCAGGCGGCTGCCTGCGGCCAAATTGGTTTTTGCCGGCTCGGCAATTTCGTCAAGCAAGTGCATTTCTGCGCCGGCCGCCGCATCGGTGTACAACAGGTTATCGGTTTGAATCTGCAAATCATCGAGCTGGATAATCTGCCCCACGGTCAGTGCGACCGCCCGTTCGAGAATATTTTCCAATTCGCGGAAATTGCCCGGATAGCTGTAGCGCAACAGCGCATCTTGCGCTTTGGGGCTGAGTCGGTACATTTCCTGGCCGTGGCGGTGTTTGTGCAGCAGGCGCAGAATCAGACCGCCCAAATCTTCACGCATTTCGCGCAACGGCGGCATATTCAGCGACACAACATTCAAACGGTAATAAAGGTCTTGCCGGAATTTGCCTTCTTCAACCAGCTTGTGCAGGTTTTTGTGAGTGGCGCACACCAGGCGCACATCCACTTGTGTTTCGCGCGCATCGCCCAAACGGCGCACGGCTTTTTCTTGAATGGCGCGCAACAGCTTGACCTGCATCGCCAAGGGCAGATCGGCAACTTCGTCGAGAAACAGTGTGCCGCCGTCGGCATACTGGAAAAACCCCATCCGGTCGGCATCGGCGCCGGTGAAACTGCCTTTTTTATAGCCGAAAAATTCGCTTTCCATCAGGTTTTCCGGAATGGCGCCGCAGTTGACCGCAATAAAAGGCTGCGCCGCCCGTGCGGATAATTCATGAATGCTGCGGGCAGCCTGCTCTTTGCCGCTGCCCGATTCGCCGGCGATATACACCGGCACATCGCTGCGGGCCAAGCGGCGGATCAGATGGCGCACTTCCACCATTTGCGGCGATACCCCCAGCAGGCGCGGCATGTCTTCTTCGCCGAACAATTCCTGCTCCGGCAAAGGGGTGTGCGCTTCGGTTTCGCCGCTGCTGAAACGCTCCTTGAGCGAGCGCAGCCCGTCGGGCACACTCATGGGTTTGTCGATGCCGCCTGAAACGCCTTTACGCGTATTCAGCACCGGCGCAGGAGCGGCCGCACCGGCTGCTGCTTCCTGATTTTTGCCGGCAACGGCGCTCGGCGCCGGGCTTTCCGGCTCGGCCATGGCGGTTGCCGGCTCGTTAACGGTGACGGCCGATTTCACCAGTGAGCGCAATTGCGATAAGGTAATCGGTTTTTGCAGATAATCAAACGCGCCGGCTTTGAGTGCTTCCACGGCCTGATCGGCGTTGCCGAATGCGGTAATCACCGCCACCGGCGTATCGAGCAGCAGCCGGCTGATGTATTGCACCACTTCCAAACCCGAGCCGTCGGGCATGCGCATATCGGTGAGTACCAGCGAATAATCGTTTTCATCCAGCTTGGCCTTAGCCTCTTCCACACCCACGGCGGTATCGACACGCAAGCCCATCTTCATCAGTGTCATTTCCATCAGATCGCGGATGTCGGCTTCATCATCCACCACCAGCACCGGATCTTGCAGATTATGCTTGCTCATGGTCTTCTCTCGGTAAAATCAATTCAAACCCGTTCATCTCGGCATGATAGTGCAGCTGGCCCAAGTTGGCATGCGCCAGCTCGCGCGCCACATACAGACCCAGGCCGGTGCCTTGTTTTTCAGTGGTGTAAAACGGCTCAAACAGATGATTGCGCACATCGGGTGGCACGCCTTTGCCGTTATCGGCCACCACAATCGAAATGTGCATGCGGCCGCTGGGTTTGATCAGCACGGTAATGGCGTGCTCGTCCTGCCGGCTGTGCCGCCAGGCATTGTTGCAGAGGTTCCACATGATTTGCTGCAAATGCATAGGATCGGTTTTCACGCTCAGATTGCTACCGTCCATATTCATTTTCAGGCAGCCGACGGCAGCGGGGTTGCTCAATGTGAATTCTTGCTTGAACGCCAGCCAGAATTTCATCAGGTTGATGGTTTCGCGGCTGATGCTGTCGCGCTTGTGAATCAGCGACACGTCTTCCAGCATTTTATCGATGCGCTGGATATTGCTGTCGATGATATCGTGCAGCCGGCTTCTGGTGGGGTCGTTGTCGTCTTCTTGCAGCAAATCGTTGGCGTGGCGGATGGCCGACATCGGATTGCGGATTTCATGCGCCAGATTGGCGGTGAGCTGACCGAGCGAGGCCAGCTTGGTGGCCATCGCTTCGGCCGCCACTTCGCGCAGCGAGCGCACATACAGCATCAGCAGCTCGGTTTCTTCCTGAATCAGCGGCACTGCCCGCACATGCATTGAGTGCTGGTAAATGTGGATATCGGTTTCAAAACCTTTATCGGGCTGGCGCCGCCAACGGGCGGCCAGCTCGCTGAAAACGGTTTCCTGACGGTCGACCGCCAGGCTGGGAAAATAGGTTTTGGCCTGACGGTTAAACAACCACACGCGCTGGGCGGCATCAATCACCACCACGGCTTCCTGCACGCGGTTGAGCACCAGCCGGTTAAGCCCGCTCACGCGCCGGTAAGCCAATTGGTGTTTGGCTGCCGACTCTGTGGCCGCCTGAAGATAAGTGGCAGAAAATGCCGTGAGTGCCGCCACCAGATAACATGCGCCGGTGAGCAACACGCCGGAAATCAGCGCATGATTGTCCCATTGCGCCGGATCCAGGCCGATGTGGCCGCTGAGAAACAGGTTCAACACCACCAGCATGGCCGCATACGTGGCATACAGCATTGGATAGCGCCCGTGGCTGAGCAGGCATGAAGTGGCAACAAAAGGCAGCACCAAAATGCCGAAACCGGTATTGATGCCGCCGGTAAGGTAGGTCAGCACCATCATCATGGTGATGTCGGCCACGGCGCTGGCGTTGGGCAGCTCGAGCGTTTGCCACTGCCATTCGGGCTTGAATGCCGCTGTGAGAATCATGGCGCCGTAAACCGCCACCCAGCTGTAAAACTCTGCCTGCGGAAAAAGCGTGTGGGCGGTTCCGTTTTTCACATCGAGGGCGCCGCTCAACACTTGGAACACCAGCAACGACAACACGATGGATGTGCGGGCGATATTAATCAGCCCCGGAATCCGCTCGCTCTGGCTTTCCCAATCTTGTTTGACGAATAGCTTGTGTCCGCTCATCCGGTTACACCTTGTATGCTTTGTGTCAACCCGCATGCAGCCTGCCGCATGCAGCCGTTGTTGCTTTTATTCTGTTTTGAAACTTCAGATATCCTGCCGGAATAATTGCATTCTAGCGGAAAACCATTATTGTTGATATTACGGCAACGGCTATTTACATCACACACACCGTCAACCGCCACTCAAACCTTTCAGACGGCCTGATATATCCAGCATCTTGCCCTTGCGGCCGCGTTTGTTTTCAATATCCCGAATCCGCAGCCGATCGCTGTGTGCCGCGCCGCGCTTGCCGGTGCTTTCCACCACAAACTCAGGCGTGCTCACCACCACGGCATGCGCCAGCTCTTCGCCGTCGGCCAGATTCATCAATTGCAGGCCGCGCCCTTTGCTCATTACTTTCAACTCGCCCAAGGCAAACGCCAGCAAACGGTTGCCGCTGGAGGCGAGCACCACTTTGCAGTCGGGGTTAATCAGCGATACGGCATACACGGTTTGCGGCGACAGCACTTTCTCCCCCGCTTCCAACGTCATCATCACTTTGCCGGCTTTCACACGGCCGATCATATCGCCCAGCTTGGCGATAAAGCCGTAGCCGCCGCTGTTGCTGAGCAGGTAATGCTGCTCGGGCAGGCCGGTCATCATCGCCACCACTTCGGCGCCGTTTTTCAATTCGATCAGCGAACCGATGGGCACGCCGTCACCGCGCCCGCCGGGGATTTCAGCCGCATCGAGCGTGTAGGTGCGCCCGTGTGAATCGAGCACCACCATCGGCCACACGCTGCGCCCTTCCAGCACCTGTTTGAGGCCGTCGCCTTCTTTGAAATTGGTTTGGCTCAAATCGAGACTGTGGCCGACACGGCTGCGTATCCAGCCTTTGGCCGACAAAATCAGCGTAATCGGCTCATCGGCAGTGGTTTGCGTGAGTGTGGCGCGGCTGGCTTCTTCTACCAAGGTGCGGCGGGCATCGCCAAACTGCTTCACATCGGCCTGCATCTCTTTAATAATCAGTTTGCGTTTTTCGCCCTCATCGCCCAACAAAAGATTCAGACGGCCTTGCTCTTCGCGCAATTCGTTTAATTCTTTTTCCAGCTTGAAGCCTTCCAAACGGGCAAGCTGGCGCAGGCGGATTTCGAGAATGTCTTCGGCCTGAATGTCGGTAAGGTCAAACGCCGCCATCAATTCGGGTTTGGGCTCGTCTGCTTCACGAATCACGCGGATAACTTCATCAATATGCAGAAACGCAATCATGCGCCCGTCGAGAATGTGAATGCGTTTTTCCACTTGGTTCAAACGGAATTTCAGACGGCGTGTGACGGTAATCACGCGGAAATCCAGCCATTCCTGCAAGATGGTTTTGAGGTTTTTTTGCGCCGGGCGGTTATCCAAGCCCATCATCACCAGATTCATCGACACATTGCCTTCGAGGCCGGTTTGCGCCATCAGCGTGTTGATGAAGTTTTCCGGCTCGATGCGGCTGGATTTCGGCTCGAACACCAAGCGCACGGGCGATTGGCTGTCGCTCTCGTCGCGCACTTTTTCTATTAAATCGAGCATCAGTTTTTTGGTGTTGAGCTGGTCTTGGTTGAGCTGTTTTTTGCCGGCTTTGGGTTTGGGATTGGTTTGCTCTTCGATTTCGGCGAGGATTTTTTGCGCACTGGTATTCGGCGGCAATTCACTCACAATCACACGCCATTGGCCGCGCGCCAGCTTTTCGATCTCATAACGCGCACGCACGCGCACGCTGCCTTTGCCGGTTTCATAAATATGCTGTAAATCGGCCGCAGGCGTGATGATTTGGCCGCCGCCGGCAAAATCGGGGGCGGGAATATACTGCATCAGATCGGCAACATTCATGCCCGGCTTTTTCAGCAGCGCAATCGCGGCTTGGGTGACTTCGGTAAGATTGTGCGACGGGATTTCGGTGGCCAGGCCGACGGCGATGCCCGAAGCACCGTTGAGCAACACCATCGGCAGCCGTGCAGGCAGGTGCAGCGGTTCTTCAAACGCACCATCATAGTTGGGCACGAAATCAACCGTGCCCATATTGATTTCGGAAAGCAGCAATTCGGCAATCGGTGTCAGCCGCGCCTCGGTATAACGCATGGCCGCCGCGCCGTCGCCGTCACGCGAACCGAAGTTGCCGATGCCGTCGATCAGCGGATAGCGCAGGGTGAAATCTTGCGCCATACGCACCATCGCATCATAGGCCGAAGCATCGCCGTGCGGATGGTATTTACCGAGAATTTCGCCGACCACGCGTGCCGATTTCACCGGCTTGGCGCCGTGGCTCAAGCCCATGTCTTTCATTGCATACAGAATGCGGCGCTGCACCGGCTTTTGGCCGTCTGAAACATCAGGCAGCGCGCGGCCTTTGACCACGCTCATGGCGTATTCGAGATAGGCGCGTTCGGCGTATTGGCCGAGCAGCAGATAGTCGTCGCCGGTGGCGGCGGGCGCTGTGGTGTGTTCGTTCATGAATAATAGCAAACCGCATAAATTACATACATGTTGTTATTGTAAAGCAATTTAAGCTTTTTGGCTGCAAGATACATGGTGCGGCTTTTATGCCCATGCAAAACCCGGGGTATTCTTAATGGTCAGAACACCCTAGCGACTAAACCGGCTCATACCGCCGGTAAAGGTCTTCGGCAGCGGGTAGGCCAAATCACCGTGTTTGCCGGTTTTCAGACCCAGCATCACCAGCATTTCCGCCAGCTTCAGCGCCGCCGCCACCCCGTCTACCACCGGCACCTCCACAGCCGCTTCGATTTCGGCGCGGGCGTGCGACATGCCGCCACATCCGAGCACGATGGCGCCGGCACCGTGCTGATCGCGCGCCTGCACGGCATGGCGGATAATGGCTTCAACGGCAGCTCCGTTATCCAAATCGAGCACCGGTAAATCAACCGCACCGACATGGCAGCACAACGATGCCATGCCGTATTGTGCCAGCAGGTGATGCGCCATAATCACGGTGCGCTGCATGCTGGTAACCACCGCAAAACGCGGCGCCAGCATGGCTGCGGTGCTGAAAGCGGCTTGAGCAATGCCGATCACCGGCGCATCAGTCAGCTCGCGCGCCGCCCAAATGCCCGGATCGCCGAAACAGGCCAATATATAGGCGTCTACCTGTTCAGCGCAGCCCTGCAAAATTTCATCACACACACCGATAACGCTTACCGCTTCGTCAAAATGCGATTCGATCGACACCGGCCCCTGCGCCGATGTCACGGCCGACAGCACCGTGCCGGGCGCAGCGTAAGCACGAACGCTTTGAAACATGGCCTCGGTCATGTGTGCCGAGGTATTGGGGTTGATCAGGCGGATATGCATGGTGTTTCCTTTCGGTGAAACTGGTTTCAGCATCAGATAATATGCGCATATTGTCAACAATCATAGATTATATTGTCAACAATTTATGCGTTAAAATAAATTTAATTTAAAATAATCAACCTTGAATCTTCCGGCTATAAAAAATTTATGGTTATTTTTTATAGCGTGTTTGAATTATATTGAGCATTTTCTTCGACAGGTGCACACTTTCACGCAATGAAATAACCTGATTGATTGAAATTTGCACAATGGCACCGTCATCCAAACAGATGCGGGCAAACGGTTATTGCAGCAGATTTCCCGATATTTTCACCTCATTATTTTTTAACCATGCAGTCAAATTGGGAGCGCTAAATGGAAAAAACCTTCGATTCTGTGATAGACGGTGCAATGGCACCCTCTGCCGGGCAAACCGATAGTGTATCGGAAGAATACAGCCATAAACTTTATAATAATGATTTGGCGCCGCTCTCCGGTGCCCGGCAAAACTGGTCGTGGTATAACATTTTTGCTTTCTGGATGTCTGATGTGCACAGTGTTGGCGGTTATGTGTTTGCCGGCAGCCTGTTTGCCCTCGGCCTGCACAGCTGGCAGGTATTGATATCGCTGATTGTCGGCATTGTGATTGTGCAGTTTTTATGCAATCTGGTCGCCAAACCCAGCCAGCAGGCCGGTGTGCCTTATCCGGTGGCCTGCCGCATGGCATTCGGGGTATTCGGCGCCAATGTGCCGGCGGTCATCCGCGGTTTGATTGCGGTGGCCTGGTACGGCATTCAAACTTTTCTGGCCTCAAAATCGCTGGATATTCTGATTTTGTGGGCGTTTCCTGCCGCACAAGGGTTGGCGGAAACCAGCCTGCTGGGCTTGTCGCTGTTGGGCTGGCTCAGCTTCGGCATTATGTGGGTATTGCAAGCCGCTGTATTTTGGCACGGCATGGATACCATCAAAAAATTTATCGATTGGGCGGGCCCTGCCGTTTATGTGGTGATGCTGCTGCTGGCCATCTGGATTGTGCAGCGCGCCGGCTTGAGCAACATCAGCCTGAATCTGGGCGAGGTCAAATATTTCGGCAGCGATGCCATTTTGCCGATGCTAACCGCCATCGCGTTGGTGGTGTCTTATTTTTCAGGGCCGATGTTGAACTTCGGCGACTTTTCACGCTACGGCAAAAGCTTTAAAGCCGTGAAAAAAGGCAATTTCTGGGGGTTGCCGATCAACTTCACACTGTTTGCCCTGGTGACTGTGATCATTACTTCCGGCACCATTCCGGTATTTGGCGAAATGCTGACTGACCCCATCGACACCGTAGCCCGCATCGATAATGTCGGCGTGATGCTGTTGGGTGCCTTTACTTTTGTGACCGCCACCATCGGCATCAATATCGTGGCCAATTTCGTATCGCCCGCCTTCGATTTTGCCAATGTGGCGCCGCAGCACATCAGCTTTCGCATCGGCGGTTTTATTGCTGCCATCGGCTCGGTGTTTATCATGCCCTGGAATCTGTTTAACTCTCCGGAAACCATCCACTATACTCTGGATATGCTTTCTGCCTTTATCGGGCCGCTGTTCGGCATCTTGCTGGCCGATTTCTATATCGTCCGCCAGCAAAAAATCGATGTCGACGCCCTCTACAGCACCCGCCCCGACGGTGCTTACTGGTATCGCGGCGGCTGGAACATCAAAGCATTGCTGGCGCTGATACCGCCGGTGGCGGTCGGCGTGAGCATTACCTTGGCCGGCATCAAACCTCTGGCCGACTTCAATTGGTTTATCGGCTGCGCCTTGGGCTTTATTCTGTATCTGCTGCTGATGAAACGCAGCGACAATACCATTTAACCGATGAGCAAGCTGAGCCTGCCGAAGCCTTTTATGTCAACATAATGGCTTCGGCAGGCTCAGCTATCTGCATTGGGTTGGCCGTCTGAAATGGGCTGGCCGTCTGAAATGGGCTGGCCGTCTGAAATGGGTTGGCCGTCTGAAATGGGTTGGCCGTCTGAAATGGGTTGGCCGTCTGAAATGGGTTGGCCGTCTGAAATGGGTTGGCCGTCTGAAATGGGTTGGCCGTCTGAAATGGGTTGGCCGTCTGAAATGGGTTGGCCGTCTGAAATGGGTTGGCCGTCTGAAATGGGTTGGCCGTCTGAAATGGGTTGGCCGTCTGAAATGGGTTGGCCGTCTGAAATGGGTTGGCCGTCTGAAATGGGTTGGCCGTCTGAAATGGGTTGGCCGTCTGAAATGGGTTGGCCGTCTGAAATGGGTTGGCCGTCTGAAATGGGTTGGCCGTCTGAAATGGGTTGGCCGTCTGAAATGGGTTGGCCGTCTGAAATGGGTTGGCCGTCTGAAATGGGTTGGCCGTCTGAAATGGGTTGGCCGTCTGAAATGGGTTGGCCGTCTGAAATGGGTTGGCCGTCTGAAATGGGTTGGCCGTCTGAAATGGGTTGGCCGTCTGAAATGGGTTGGCCGTCTGAAATGGGTTGGCCGTCTGAAATGGGTTGGCCGTCTGAAATGGGTTGGCCGTCTGAAATGGGTTGGCCGTCTGAAATGGGTTGGCCGTCTGAAATGGGTTGGCCGTCTGAAATGGGTTGGCCGTCTGAAATGGGTTGGCCGTCTGAAATGGGTTGGCCGTCTGAAATGGGTTGGCCGTCTGAAATGGGTTGGCCGTCTGAAATGGGTTGGCCGTCTGAAATGGGTTGGCCGTCTGAAATGGGTTGGCCGTCTGAAATGGGTTGGCCGTCTGAAATGGGTTGGCCGTCTGAAATGGGTTGGCCGTCTGAAATGGGTTGGCCGTCTGAAATGGGTTGGCCGTCTGAAATGGGTTGGCCGTCTGAAATGGGTTGGCCGTCTGAAATGGGTTGGCCGTCTGAAATGGGTTGGCCGTCTGAAATGGGTTGGCCGTCTGAAATGGGTTGGCCGTCTGAAATGGGTTGGCCGTCTGAAATGGGTTGGCCGTCTGAAATGGGTTGGCCGTCTGAAATGGGTTGGCCGTCTGAAATGGGTTGGCCGTCTGAAATGGGTTGGCCGTCTGAAATGGGTTGGCCGTCTGAAATGGGTTGGCCGTCTGAAATGGGTTGGCCGTCTGAAATGGGTTGGCCGTCTGAAATGGGTTGGCCGTCTGAAATGGGTTGGCCGTCTGAAATGGGTTGGCCGTCTGAAATGGGTTGGCCGTCTGAAATGGGTTGGCCGTCTGAAATGGGTTGGCCGTCTGAAATGGGTTGGCCGTCTGAAATGGGTTGGCCGTCTGAAATGGGTTGGCCGTCTGAAATGGGTTGGCCGTCTGAAATGGGTTGGCCGTCTGAAATGGGTTGGCCGTCTGAAATGGGTTGGCCGTCTGAAATGGGTTGGCCGTCTGAAATGGGTTGGCCGTCTGAAATGGGTTGGCCGTCTGAAATGGGTTGGCCGTCTGAAATGGGTTGGCCGTCTGAAATGGGTTGGCCGTCTGAAATGGGTTGGCCGTCTGAAATGGGTTGGCCGTCTGAAATGGGTTGGCCGTCTGAAATGGGTTGGCCGTCTGAAATGGGTTGGCCGTCTGAAAAAAAGCCCGCACGTTGTGCGGGCTTTTTTTCAGACGCGATATCAGTCTGCCTGGCGGCGCAATACGGCGGGAATTTCAAAATCGTCCAACACCGATTGATTGGAGAAATCTGAGGCGGTCAGGTTCATGCTGCGCGGTTCGCGGTTGGGGCGGAGCACGCCGCCCATACCCGGAAAGCCGTCGTCGGTGCCGGTGGCCTGCGCTTGTTTGACCATGCGCAGATTATTGCCGCCGGTGTTTTGGTTTTCTTTCAAACCGGTGGCGATGATGGTCACGCGGATGGCATCTTCTTCCATCGCTTCATCTTCGGCCGTACCGTATTTGCGCTCGGCATCGGGGTGGGCGTATTCGTCTACCACTTTCATGATTTCGCGGTATTCCGACATTTTCAGGCAGCCCGGAGCGGTGGTGATGTTAACCAAAACGCCGCGTGCGCCGTCTAGAGTAACATCATCCAGCAGCGGGCTGGAAATGGCTTGTTCGGTAGCCAGGCGGGCACGGTCGATGCCTTGTGCCGCACCAGAGCCCATCATGGCCATGCCCATGATGCTCATCACGTTTTTCACGTCGGCGAAGTCAAGGTTGATAAAGCCGGGACGGGTCACCACTTCGGAAATACCGGCTACGGCATCGCGCAATACGTTGTCGGCAGCACGGAAGGCTTCTCGCACGGTCACGTCTTCACCTAAAGCAGTCATCAGTTTGTCGTTCGGAATCACAATCAGCGAATCCACTTGGCTTTTCAGGTGATCCAAGCCTTCTTGGGCGATGCTGATGCGTTTGCCTTCATGGCCGAAGGGGCGCGTGACCACGGCTACGGTGAGAATGCCCAGCTCTTTGGCGATTTCGGCAATCACGGGCGCGGCGCCGGTGCCGGTGCCGCCGCCCATGCCGGTGGTGATAAACAGCATATGGGCGCCGCGGATAGCGTCGGCAATGGCTTCACGGTCTTCCTGTGCGGCGGCACGGCCGATTTCGGGGTTGGCACCCGCACCCAAACCGCGGGTCAGGTTAACGCCCAGCTGAATGCGCTTGGCGGCATTGTTTTTACCTAAAGCCTGCGCATCGGTGTTGGCGCTGATAAATTCTACGCCTTGCACGGTGTTGTCGATCATATTGTTGATGGCATTGCAGCCGCCGCCGCCGATACCGATCACTTTGATTACCGCAGGGCTTGCGGCAGACTCTACTACGTCGTAAACCAATTCCATAACTACTCCTCTGCGCCCTGCGTCAGGACGAAAACGTGATGACTCGAATAATAAACTGTTGACATTATATAAGAACTACAAGCCCGATTGCAAAAGGCTTCTTACAACTTTACGTTCGCTCCGGCATGTATTTGCAGGCGCGTTAAAAATTATTTTTCAACCACTCTTTTATTTTGACCAGCAAGCTTTCCTGCGGTTCCTTAACCGCCACGGCGCCGCTGACGGAGCTGCCGTAGACATCGCCGCGCGCAGCTTGCAGCAGGCCGATGGCGGTGGCATAACGCGGGTTGCGGATGCGCTCGGAAACACCGCCCATTTCATGCGGCACGCCGATACGCGCCGGCAGGTTGAACACGTCTTCCGCCAAATCAACGATGCCGGTCAGCAGCGAGGCGCCGCCGGTCAGCACCACGCCTGATGTGAGCACTTCTTCGGGAAAGCCGCTGCGGCGCAATTCATTGAGGGTCAGCTCCAAAATTTCTTCTACCCGCGGCCCGATTACGCTGGCCAATACGCGGCGGGAAATCTGACGCGGCTGGCGGTCGCCCACGCTGGGCACTTCAATCATTTCATCGAGACCGTCCATGCTGGCGATGGCCACGCCGTGGTTGATTTTGATGTATTCGGCGGCATTGTGCGGCGTGCGCAGGGCTTGCGCCAAATCTTTGGTAATCAAATCGCCGGCCACCGGAATCACCGCGGTGTGTCGGATGGCGCCGTTGGTATACACGGCGATATCGGTGGTGCCGCCGCCGATATCAATCACACACACGCCCAAATCTTTTTCATCTTCGGTCAGCACCGCCTGGCCGCTGGCCAAGGGTTGCAGCATGATTTGATCCATGTGCAGGCCGCAGCGGTTAACGCATTTTTGAATGTTTTGCAGCGCGGTAATGGCGCCGGTGATGATGTGTACGCGCGTATCGAGGCGCACGCCGCTCATGCCGATGGGCTCTTTCACGCCGGGCTGGTTGTCGATGATGTATTCCTGCACCACGGTATGCAAAATGTTGTGGTCGGGCGGAATATTCACGGCTTTGGCGGTTTCGATGGCGCGGTCGATATCTGCCTGCGACACTTCGCCGTCTTTGATTTTTACCACGCCTTGCGAATTGAGGCTGCGAATGTGGTTGCCGGCGATGCCGGTGGTGACGCTGTCGACCTTGCAGTCGGCCATCAGCTCGGCTTCGTTCATGGCTTGTTTGATGGCTTGTGCGGTGGCGTCGATGTTGGTCACCATGCCGGCTTTCAGGCCGCGCGAAGGCGCCTGACCCAAGCCGACGATATGGATTTCGTTGTCTTCCTGCACTTCGCCGATAAGCGCAAT
This sequence comes from Uruburuella testudinis, assembly GCF_022870865.1. NCBI lineage: Bacteria > Pseudomonadati > Pseudomonadota > Betaproteobacteria > Neisseriales > Neisseriaceae > Uruburuella > Uruburuella testudinis. The sequence continues at coordinate 339,254 of NZ_CP091508.1, read as the reverse complement.
CACTTTAGAGGTGCCGATATCCAGGGCACTGATGTATTTGCCTTTTACCATGATGTTCCATTCATTTTCGTGTTACTGTTGATTTTCTGCGGCCGCCCCTGAAGCCTCTGCTTGGGCGGTGGCGCCTGTTTCTTCGTCGCGGTTGCGGTGGCGTACGGCAAAGCCGTCTTTATAGCGCATGTCGACATAATCCAAATTACCCTGCTGCGCCCGCAAAATACCGGGCCATACGGCAGCAAACCTTTGCAGGCGCGGCGTTTCCTGCTCGCGCCCCAAGCGCACGTTGACGCCATTGGTCAGCACCACCGACCAGGCTGAGCGCGGTGTGTATTCAAGCTTGGCAATCGCCAAACCTTGCGGCTCGAGAATGCGGCTGAATTCGGCATAATGCGCCACCATGGTTGCGCCGGTGCCCGGCTGGCCGTCGAATTCGGGAAACGTCTCGTCTGTGGCCGCCTGAAACACCCGGCCGTCGCTGTCGACCAGGCCGGCGCCTTGCCAACGCGCCACCGGAATCCGCTCGACCAGATGGATTTCCACCACATCAGGCAAACGGCGGCGCACTTGTGCTTTGGCAATCCACGGCAGTTTTTCAAATGCTTGCTGCGCGCCGTTGAGATCGGCGCTGAAAATATTGCCGCGGATATATTTTTGCGCCACGGTTTGCAACTGGCTGCTGCTGACACGCTGCAAATCGCCTTCGATTCTGACCTGCTTAATCGGAAAATGCGGCGAATGGTAAAGCCATACCGCGCCCGCGCCCAGCAACAGCAGCAATACCAGGGTAAACAGCCATCGGGTGATGCGCCGCATGGCGCCGGCATTATCCCACATGTGCACGCTTCAAGATTTCAACACATAAATCGGCAAAGCTCAAGCCGCTTTCCGCCGCCGCTTTCGGCACCAGGCTGTGGCCGGTCATGCCGGGCAGGGTATTGATTTCAAGCAGGTAAAGTCTGCCCTCGGCATCTTTCAAGAAATCAACACGGATGCAGCCTTCTGCGCCGATGGCGTCGGCACTGCGTATGGCCAGCGCGCGTATTTGCGCCTCACCGGCCTCGTCCAAATCCGACGGGCATTGGTATACCGTGTCGTCGCGGTTGTATTTGGCTTCGTAATCGTAAAATTCGGTGGCCGGAATGATGCGGATGCTCGGTAAAGCTTGGCCGTTCAACACCGCGCAGGTGTATTCGCCGCCGCCGATAAAGCGTTCGGCCAGAATTTCGCCGTGCAGGTGTTTGATGGATTGGTAGGCGGCTTTCAGACGGCCTGCTTCTTTTACTTTGACCACACCCACGCTGCTGCCTTCGAGCGCGGGCTTGATAAACAGCGGCAAGCCGAGCCGGCGCTCGACCGCATCAAAATCGCTGTCGTCGTTTAATACCGCAAATTCGGGCACCGGCAGCCCGAGCGCCTGCCACAGCAGTTTGCAGCGGTATTTGTCCATACCGATGGCTGAAGCCAATACGCCGCAGCCGGTATAAGGCATCTGCATGGCCTCCAATGCGCCCTGCACCACGCCGTCTTCGCCGTAAGTGCCGTGCAGCATATTAAAGGCCGTCTGAAAACCTTGTGCTTTCAATTCGCCCAACGGTGTTTGCTGCGGATCAAACAGATGGGCGTCAATGCCTTTGCTTTGCAGCGCTGCCAGCACGGCGCCGCCGCTGTTGAGCGATACTTCGCGCTCGCTGGAAAACCCGCCTGCCAATACGGCCACTTTACCGAAATCTTGCATATTTATTTCCTGTTTCTTGTTCAGACGGCCTGTTACTGCTTGCCGGCTGCCGCCGCTACCAATGCCTGCGGCGCTTTATTGATGCTGCCGGCGCCCATGGTGAGTACGACATCGCCGTCTTGCAATACGTTCAACAAGGTTTGCGGCAATTCGCCCACTTCTTCGCAATAAATCGGCTCCAGCTTGCCCAATACGCGGATGGCGCGTGCCAATGCGCGGCTGTCGGCAGCCACAATCGGCTCTTCGCCGGCAGCATATACCTCGGTGAGCACCAGGCAGTCGGTTTTGCCCAATACGCCGACAAAATCTTCAAACAAATCACGGGTGCGGGTGTAGCGGTGCGGCTGAAAGGCCAACACCAGGCGTTTGTCGGGATAAGCACCGCGCGCGGCGGCCAGCGTGGCCGCCATTTCTACGGGATGGTGGCCGTAATCGTCAATCACCAGCGCCGTGCCGCCGGCAGGCAGGCTGATTTCGCCATAGCTTTGAAAACGGCGGCCGACGCCGGCAAAACCGAGCAAACCCTGTTGGATGGCTTCAACAGGCGCGCCCACTTCCAAGGCCACGCCGATGGCGGCCAGGGCGTTGAGCACATTGTGGCGGCCGGGCATGTTCAGCACCACTTCAAACGGCGCCACACCTTCCTGTTCGGCATGTACGGTAAAGCGCATTTGAGCGCCGTCGGTTTGAATATCGGCGGCATAAATATCGGCATCTTCGTCCAGCCCGTAGGTGGCAAAAGGCTTGCTGATTTGCGGCAGAATCGCGCGCACATGCTCGCTGTCGATACACAAAAACGCTTTGCCGTAAAACGGCATGCGGTGGATAAAGCTCACAAACGCCTGATGCAGCTTGTCGATGCTGTGGTTGTAAGTGTCCATGTGGTCGGTGTCGATGTTGGTTACCACCGACATGATGGGGGTCAGGTGCAGAAACGAGGCGTCCGATTCATCGGCTTCGGCCACAATGTATTCGCCTTTACCCAAACGGGCGTTGGTGCCGGCGGCGGTGAGTTTGCCGCCGATGACAAAAGTCGGATCCATACCCGCCGCCGCCAAAATCGAGGCGGTGAGGCTGGTGGTGGTGGTTTTGCCGTGAGTGCCGGCAATGGCGATGCCGTCGCGAAAGCGCATCAATTCAGCCAGCATCAGCGCGCGCGGAATCACGGGGATTTTGCGCTCTTGTGCCGCCATCACTTCGGGGTTGTCTTTTTTCACGGCGGTAGACGTGACCACCACATCGGCATCGGCCACATGCGCTTCGGTGTGGCCGGGGTAAACCTGAATGCCCAAACTGCTCAAATGTTGGGTCACGGCACTTTGCGCCTGATCGGAGCCGGATACTTTAAAACCGAGGTTGTGCAAAACTTCGGCAATGCCGCTCATGCCCGAGCCGCCGATGCCGACAAAATGAATGTTGTTTACTCTGTTTTTCATCATGGTTTCAGTTCCCAAACCTCGTGTTTCAGACGGCCTTGAAATGCTCGAAAAAGGTTATTTTAAAGGCCGTCTGCAATCTGCGCCATGCTTTTATTGTAAAGGCGGTCAAAGGCCGTCTGAAAACATGCGCCGCATCTTTGCCATTCAGACGGCATAAAGCTTACGCCGCCACCGCAACGGCGGCTTGCGCCACATCGTCGGCGCTGTCGGGCAGGGCCAGCGTGCGGGCATTTTGCGCCCACTGCAAACATTGTCCGCGGCTCAACCCGCCCAACACTTGCGCCAGCTTTTCGGCAGTCAGCTGCGACTGCGGCAGCAGCAGCCCCGCCTCGGCATGCACCATAAAGCGGGCGTTGGCGGTTTGATGGTCGTCGACGGCATGCGGATAAGGCACCAGCAGCGCGCCCACACCGGCAGCGGTCAGTTCGGCGATGGTAAGCGCACCGCTGCGGCAAACCACTACATCGGCCTTACGGTAAGCCGAGACCATGTCGTCGATAAATTCCACACACTCGGCATCCACGCCCAACTGCGTATATTCCGCCTGCAAATTGCCCAACTTATTGCGGCCCGATTGGTGGTAAATCTGCGGCCGTTCGTTTTCAGACAGCAGCGCCAGCGCTTTGGGCATGGTCTGATTCAACACATCGGCACCCAAGCTGCCGCCCATCACCAATACTTTCAGACGGCCTTCTCTGGCGGCAAAACGCGTTTCCGGCGCAGGCAGGTTGGCGATATCGGCGCGCACGGGGTTGCCCACCAGCCCGTCGGCATTATCAAAGGCGCGCGGAAACGCATACAATACGCGCTGCGCCCAGCGGGCAAGCTGTTTGTTGGCCATGCCGGCAATGGCGTTTTGCTCGTGAATCACAATCGGCACACCGGCCATTTTTGCCGCCAGGCCGCCGGGAAACGTGACAAACCCGCCAAAACCGATAACGCCGTCGATACGGTGTTTTTTGATGATTTTAGCCGCTGCCGCCACCGCTTTCGACAAGGTAAACGGCAGCATCAGCTTGCGTTTCCAGCCGTTGCCGCGCACCCCTTTCATGGCCAGCGTTTCCAACAAAATATCGTGTTGCGGCACAATCCGCGTTTCCATGCCGCCTTCGCTGCCCAACCACACCACATGATGCCCGCGCGCGCGCAAAGCTTCGGCCACCGCCAGCGCAGGGAAAATATGGCCGCCGGTGCCGCCGGCCATCAATAAAAAGGTTTTGCCGCCCATTTCAGTTATCCTTCCACTTTATAACCGCGCATTTTCAAGCGGTTTTCATAATCCACCCGCAACAGCAGCGCCATGCTGACCAGCATCACAATTACGGCCGAGCCGCCGTATGACATCAGCGGCAGCGTGAGCCCTTTGGTGGGCAGCAGGCCGATATTCACACCGATATTGAAAAAGCTTTGAATGCCCAACCAGATGCCCACACCTTTAGCCACAAACGCACCGAAATACAATTCCAAATCACGCGCCTGTTTGCCGATGGAAAACGCCCGCCACACCAGCCAGCCGTAGCAGAAAATCAACACGCAGATGCCCGCCATACCAAATTCTTCGCCAATCACCGCCAAAATAAAGTCGGTATGCGCTTCGGGCAGATAAAAACGTTTTTCGAGGCTCGCACCCAAGCCCACGCCGAACCATTCGCCGCGCGCAATCGCCATCAGCGAATGGGTGAGCTGGTAGCCCTTGCCCAACGGGTCTTCCCACGGATTCAGAAACGCCGTTACCCGCGCCACCCGGTAAGGCGCTATTGCAATCAGTCCGGCCATGCTCAGTAAGCCCATGCCCACCATCATAGAAAACCATTTCCACGGCAGCCCGGCCAAAAACAGCAAACCCAAGGCCACCACGGTCACCACCACAAACGAGCCGAAATCCGGCTCCAGCATAATCAGCCCCAGCCCGATACCCACCGGCACACCGGCAAAAGCCACTTTTTTAAACTGCTTCAAAATCTCGGCACGGCGGGTAAAAAAGCTGGCCAGATAAAGAATAATCGCCAACTTAAACACTTCCGTCGGTTGCAGGTTGACCGGCCCCAAGTGAATCCAGCGTTTGGCACCGTTGATTTCACGGCCGACAGCCAACACTGCTATCAATAAAATCACGCTGAAAATCAGAATTTTCGGCGTATGTTTTTTCCACTTGGCCATCGGAATTTTGGCCGCCACCAGCCCGGCTGTCGTGCCGGCGGCCAGAAACACCGCCTGCCGGCCGAGGTAAAACCATTTGTCGCCGCCGTCGTGCGCGGCATAGGCAATCGAGGCGGAATAAATCATCAGCAGGCTGAACGACAGCATCAGCACCACCATCCACAACAGTGACTGGTCGATTTTATGGCCGCTTTTCAAGATTTTGCGGTCGAGGATTTTGGATTCGGTAATCATATCAACATCATCATTTTCGGTTTTCAGACGGCCTGTATCAGAAAGGCCGTCTGAAAACCCTTCAAAAAAGCCGGCCGGATCAGCAGCTGCGGCTTAAGGATATGCCGCGGGTAAATAAGCTATAAAGCCTCAAATGCTTCAACAAACACTTGCGCGCGGTGGGCATAGCCTTGAAACATATCAAAGCTGGCGCAAGCCGGGCTGAGCAACACGATATCGCCGCTCTGCGCGATTTCATAAGCGCGCCGCACCGCCGCTTGCAGCGTATGGCAGTGCTCCAGCGGCACACCGCAGCCTTGCAGGTCGGCTTCGATTTTCGGCGCGTCCGCACCGATCAACAGCACCGCACGGGCTTTGTTGTGCAGCGCGGCGCGCAACGGCGTGAAATCCTGGCCTTTGCCCTGCCCGCCCGCAATCAGCACCAGCGGGCTTTGCAGCCCGGCAATCGCCGCTTCGGTGGCGCCGACATTGGTGCCTTTGCTGTCGTCGATAAACACAACGCCGTTTTTCTCACCCACTTTTTCGACACGGTGCGGCAGGCCTTTAAAGGTTTGTACATGTTTGAGCAATTCGGTGCGCGGCAGCCCGACGGCTTCGCACAAGGCCAGTGCGGCCAGCACATTGGCGGCATTATGCAGCCCTTGCAGCGGAATATCGGCAGCGGCGAGCAAATCGTTATTACCCGCTTTCAGACGGCCTGAACCGCCCTCCACCCAATAATCGGCCGGCTGCGCCAGCGAAAACCATTTCACTTCGCGGCCGCTGCGGCGCATGGCACGGCACATCACATCATCGGCATTCAGCACCTGCACGCCGCTGCCGCGAAAAATTTTATCTTTGGCGTGGGCGTAATCGAGCAAATCGTCATAGCGGTCGAGGTGGTCTTCAGAAATATTCAGCACCGCCGCCGCATCGGCGTTTAGATGATCGGTGTTTTCCAATTGAAAGCTGGAAAGCTCCAACACCCACACATCGGCAGGCCGGCCGCCGCGCTGCATATACGCTTCCAGCACCGGTGTGCCGATATTGCCCGCCACCACCGTATCGAGGCCGCATTGTTCACACAAATAGCCCGCCAGGCTGGTGACCGTGGTTTTGCCGTTGCTGCCGGTGATGGCAATGATTTTGCCGCTTTGTTGCGCCAGCAGACCGGCCAGTATTTCAATGTCGCCGAGCACCCGCCCGCCCGCTTGTTTGAAAGCTGCGATTTCGGGCGTGCGCTCGCTGATGCCGGGGCTGAGCGCCAATATTTCAACGCCTTGCAAAGCATCGTTCAGACGGCCTGTATAACATGGCAGGCCGGGAAACCGCTGCTTCAGCTGCGTTTCGCGTTCTGCGCTTAATTTGGCATCGTAAGCCGACACCGCCGCGCCCTGCCCCTGCAAAAAGGCAATCATCGATACGCCAGAGCCACCGAGGCCGGCGACTAATACTTGTTTATTTTGCCAATTCATCGCTTATTCAACATCCATGACAGAGGCCGTCTGAAAAAAACCCTCGATACCGTATTGCTGCAACAGCGCCTGCAATTGCGGCAGGCGCTGCACATCGGCGGCCATCGGCGGTTGCGGCGGCGCATATTGCGGTTCGGGCTGGTTGCGCATCCAGTCGCCCAATACAAACAGATTAAACAGCAGCGGCTCGGCCAGCTCTTTTGCCACTGCCAATTCCTGCAAAGCCTGCGCAAAACAAGCCAGCCATTCGTTGCGCAGCTGCATGGTGACGGCAAACGGCATGTGCCGCTGGCGCAAACGCGGATGACCGTGCGCCTGCTGATACAAATCGGGGCCGCCGAGCCAGCCGCTTAAAAATTGAAACAGGCGCTCGCGCGCGTAATCCAGCGTTTCGCCGTGTGTGGCGCGTAAAGCCGCATAACACGGCTCCAAATCCATCAAATCGTAAAAACGGTCGGTCAGTGCGGCCACTGCCGTTTCTCCGCCGAGTGAGGCATACATCGTGCTCATGTTCAGACGGCCTTTTTATGCCGGCGGCAATGATAAGGGCTTTCGCTTGCCAACTCTTTACCCGTTTCCAAATGATAAATACGAATGGTTGCCCCCGTCTCCAATGCCGAGCACATCGCGTTGCGCGCGCTATAAATGCCGCTGCCTTGGGCTACCGAGCGAATATTGCCCAAAGCCGGTTTGCCATTGTGATCAAAGGCTTTCAACTCGTAATGGCCAGACAAAGTCAAGCAGCCACTGACAAGCACCGGCAAAAGTAAAACAGCAAAAGTTTTTGGATGGATAAACATCATTTTTCCTACTGTTAAACACAATGGCTTTCAGACGGCTTTCAGAGTGTCTTGTCCATTCGATTGATGGGGGTATTTTGCCTCTGAAAACACATCTGCTGCGTGAAAAAGCCTCGCAAGATGTCCAATCTTGCTGCGTTTTTTGCCTGGTATCTGCATTTACAGGAACAAAAAAACCTCATCAACAACACATCAAGACACCCTAGCGGATTTTCAAAGTCGTCAGGCCAATCAGCACCAAAATCATGGTGATAATCCAAAAGCGCACCACCACTTGGGTTTCTTTCCAGCCTTTTTGTTCGTAATGATGGTGAATCGGCGCCATCAGAAAAATGCGCTTCTTGCGGGTTTTATAAGAGCCCACCTGCAACATCACCGACACCGCTTCCACCACAAACAACCCGCCCATGATAAACAGCACGATTTCCTGGCGCACAATCACTGCCACCGTGCCCAAAGCTGCGCCCAGCGCCAAGGCGCCCACGTCGCCCATAAACACCTGCGCGGGATAGGCGTTGAACCACAAAAAGCCCAAACACGCCCCGCACATCGCGGCACAGAATATCACCACTTCATTTGCGCCCACCACGTGCGGCAATTGCAGATAACGGGCAAATTCCACGTGGCCGCTGGCATAGGCAAAAATTGCCAAGCCGCCCGCCACCAGCACCACCGGAAACGCCGCCAAGCCGTCTAAGCCGTCGGTGAGGTTGACCGCATTCGATGTGCCGACAATCACAAAATAAGTCAGCACCACAAAGCCGATGCCGCCGAGCGGATAGGCAATTTGCTTGAAAAACGGCACGATAAAGGCATTGCTGGCACTCAAATGGGCAAAATAAAACAAAAACACGCCGGCCGAAAGCGCCACCACTGATTGCCACACCAGCTTAAACTTGCCCGACACGCCGTTGGGGTCTTTATAAACCACTTTGCGCCAATCGTCGTAAAAACCGAGCGCGCCGGTGGCCAGCAGCACCACCAGCAAAATCCAGATATACGGATTGGCCAGATTGCCCCACAACAGCGTAGACACGGCAATGGCGGTCAGAATCAGCGAGCCGCCCATGGTCGGGGTGCCGTTTTTCACCAAATGGGTTTGCGGGCCGTCGTGGCGCACCGCCTGGCCGACTTTCAGCGCCGTGAGCTTGCGGATGGTCCACGGCCCCAACAGCAGCGAAAATGCCAGCGAAGTCAGTGCCGCCATCACGGCGCGAAACGTGGTGTAATGCACCACATTAAAGGCAGTAATCCAGTTGTCGAAAATATTTGCAAGCCATAACAGCATGGGCTGATTCCTTTAATTGATATTGCTTTTATTGATGTTGCCGCTTCGCACAGGCCGTCTGAAACATTCAGACGGCATCTGGCTAACCCGATTCAATGTTCGGCCAGCGCGGCGGCCACAGCTTCCATTTTCATAAAACGCGACCCCTTCACCAGCACATGCGCACCCGGCGGCAAATCGTGGCAAAGCACCTGAATCAGCGGATCTTTATCAGCAAACCACAAACCCGCCGCACCGAATGCTTCGGCCGCATGCACACTCTCATCGCCGACAAAATAAGCCGCTTCGATGCCTTTGCCGTGCGCATACCTGCCCACTTCGGCATGCATGGCGGCGGCTTCGTCTGCGCCGAGTTCGCCCATATCGCCCATCACAAACACGCGCGGTGCGGGCAGCTCGGCCAACACATCCAACGCCGCTTTCATGCTGTCGGGGTTGGCATTATAAGTATCATCGAGCACGGTGGCGTTTTTGATGCCCGGTTTGATTTGCAGACGGCCTTTGATGTTGGCAAAATTTTTAAGACCGTCGGCAACGTTTTGCACATCCAACCCTGCCGCCAAGGCCAATGCGGCGGCGGCCACGGCATTGTGCACATTGTGCCGCCCCGGCACCGGCAGCACCACCGCCGCCCGTTTGCCGCCGTACACCAAATCAAATTCGCAAGACAAAGGCTTCAATACCATGTTTTCAGCATGAATATCACCGCCCTGCACACCGAACGTCTGCCGTTTAAATGCTTTTGAGGCCGTCTGAAACACCGCCTGATGAGCGTCTTCACACGGAATCAGCGCCAGGCCGTCTGAAGCCAAGCCCTGATAAATCTCGCTTTTGGCGCGGGCAATATCGCCCACGCCGTCAAAACCGCAACCGACATGCGCGCGCAAGGCATTGTTGACCAGCGCCACATCGGGCTTGGCGATTTGTGTTAATGCCGCCAATTCGCCAAAATGGCTCATGCCCATTTCAATTACCGCATAACGGTGCGCCGGCGTGAGCTTCAACAAGGTAAGCGGCAGGCCGATGTGGTTGTTGAAATTGCCTGCTGTGGCCAACACCGTTTCCGCACCGAAGCTGTGGCGCAATACTGCCGCCAGCATTTCTTTCACCGTGGTTTTGCCCGATGAGCCGGTGATGCCGACCACAAACGGGTTGATGTGGTTGCGCCAAGCCTGCGCCAGCGTTTGCAGGGCGTGCAGCGTGTCTGCCACATGCAGCGTATCCGGCAGCGCCGCGCAATCTTCACGCGACACCACCGCCGCCAATGCGCCTTTTTCCAACACGTCGGCGACAAAATCATGTGCATCAAAGCGATCGCCCGCAAGCGCGAAAAACACATCACCGCTTTGTATATCGCGGCTGTCGGTAACAATGCGCTGCACCGCTGCATTTTCAGACGGCAACGGCAGATGGAGCGCTTCACAAATAAAGTTTAAATCTAAAGGTTTCATATGATTTATAGTTTCTTTCAGACGGCCTGTGGTTTATGCAAAGGCCGTCTGAAAAGCGTATTTATGATTTTAAGTATAGGGTGGGCGTGAACCCATCATTTTTCGTATCGTATCAGATGTTGATGAGTTTGCCCCATCCTACGCCTGCTGCTTTTCTATCTGCTCAGGCGTATTTGCAGAGCGTTGCCTGGCTGCTTCATCAGTAAAATAAGCAATATTTTTTCCAGCCAACCACAAAAACAGCAATGCTAAAAAATTGATACCAAACATTATATTATTGGTATGCCAGCTCACGCTAAAAGACAGCACTCCTGTCAAATCGATAAAAAACTTGTTGCCAAATTGAACCTTAATCAAAGCCAATGCAAATACCAGCAACATCAGCCGGAAGCCTTTGACCCGATATTTAAAAGCATTCCACGATGCCGCCAAAGTGAGTGCAGCCACCGCCAGCATCACCAATACCGACCACCAAAAAACCGTTTCAGGCGCAAAAACCTGCTGCAATACCAACACAGCCAGCCAATGTGTAGCCTGTAAAAAAGTTAGCCATGCCAAAAATTTGCCGCTTTTCGGCAAGCGTGAATAATCCGGAAATATACGTTTAAACCACTGCATTAATTTAATGCCTTCTTCATATTTTCAGCAATCGAATTATTTTGCTGGGTTTACACCCATCCTGTGCTTGTTTTCAGACGGCCTGAACCTATACAGGCCGCTTGAAAACTATCGCCCGACCAACGCCGCTTCGGCCACTTCAAAATCGGAAAAATGCTGTTTCTGACCCAAGATATCCTGATAGGTTTCATGGCCTTTGCCCGCAATCAGGATAATGTCTTGCGGTGCGGCCTGCGCCACGGCGTATCGGATGGCGGCTGCACGGTCGGCTTCCACCCGTTCGGGCTGCGGCACGGCAGGCAGAATATCATTGATAATGTCTTGCGGCTCTTCCATGCGCGGGTTGTCGCTGGTTACCACCACTTTGTCGGCGGCGGTCGCGGCGGCGCCCATCAGCGGGCGTTTGCCTTTGTCGCGGTTGCCGCCGCAGCCGAACACGCACCACAGCACAGCACCTTGCGGTTTGATTTCATTCAACGTGGCAATGGCTTTTTCAAGCGCATCGGGGGTGTGGGCATAATCCACCACCACCAGCGGCTTACCGGGGTTCATGATGCAGTCCATGCGGCCGGTGGCGGGGCGGATTTGCGCCAGCGCGGCCGATACTTTATCCAGCGGATAACCGTTGGCGCACAGCAGGCCTACGCAGGCGGCAAGGTTTTGGGCGTTGAAGCGTCCGAGCAGGCGGCTGTTGATTTCGCTGCGGCCCCACGGTGTGGCCAGCATCACGTTCATGCCGTCTGAAGCAGCGCTAAAACGGTTGATGCGGATGTCGGCCTGTTCGCCGAAACCATATCCATATACCGCCAAATCGGGGCGCTCGGCTTTCAGACGGCCTGCCAATACAGCGCCGTAGTCGTCGTCGATATTGATAAACGCATGCTGCAAACCCTGCCAATAAAACAGCCGCGCCTTGATTTCGCCGTATGCCTGCATGCTGCCGTGGTAGTCGAGGTGGTCGCGCGTGAGATTGGTGAAAATGGCGCTTTTAAACGCGGTGCCGTTCACACGGAATTGGTCGAGGCCGTGGCTGGACACTTCCATCGCCACATTTTTTGCGTTTTGCCCGGCAAAGTGGTGCAACAGGGTTTGCACCGACACCGGATCGGGGGTAGTGTGCGTGGCGGCTTCGAGTTTGCCCCAAAAGCCGTTGCCCACGGTGCCGATAACGGCGGTGGGGGTGCCGAGCAAATCGCCGGCCTGCGCCAGCCATTGGCTGATGGAGGTTTTGCCGTTGGTGCCGGTTACACCCCAAACGGTGAGGCCGTCTGAAACATTGCCGTACACCGCAGCAGCCACAATGCCGGCGCGGCGTTTCAAATCTTTGATGCCCTGATTGGGCACGGTGTATTCAGACGGCCACGCAAATGTGCCGTCGTCGTCCCAAAACACAAACGCCGCACCGTTATCGATGGCGGCGGGAATATAGCTGCGCCCATCGGTATATTCGCCCTGGCAGGCGATGAAGATGTCGCCGGGGCGGATTTTGCGGCTGTCTGAATGCAGCAACCGCCCTGCTGTAAAATCACACAGCAGGGGCGGCAGATGGGTTTCAGCTAAAGGGGATAATTCGCTGAACATACAAAGGTCTCTTGTCTAAGGGTTGCGGGCGGCCTGCACGATGGTTTCTTTCAAGGGTTTGGTGGGGGAAACGCCGAGAATATTCAGGCTGCCCGCCATCACGCTTTTAAACACCGGCCCGGCCACCACGCCGCCGTAATAGCCGTTAACAGTAGGCTCGTCGATGCTCACCGCCACAATCACCCGCGGGCTTTGCGCCGGCGCGAAACCGATAAAGGTGCCCACGTGCTTATTGTTGACATAACGGCCGTTGACCAGTTTGCGGGCGGTGCCGGTTTTGGCGCCCACATCAAAGCCGTCTATTGCGCCGGCGGTGCCGGTGCCGCCTTTTTCAGTGACCGAAATCATGATATTGCGCACGGCTTTGGCGGTTTCGGGCTTGATAATCTGCTGCCCTTTGGGCGCGGCTTCCTGCTTTTCAAAACTTATCGGCAGCAATTCGCCGTCGTGGGTAATCACGGTGTAGGCGCGCACCAGTTGCAGCAGGCTCAATTGCAGACCATAGCCGAACGACATGGTGGCCTGCTCGATCGGCCGCCAGTTTTCCCACTTGCGCAACAGGCCGGCCGATTCGCCCGGAAAGCCCGAATGCATGCGCTGGCCGACACCGATGCTGCGGTAAAAATCATACATTTCATGCGGCGTAAACATGGCCGACAGCTTGCTGGTGCCCACGTTGGATGATTTCTGCATAATGCCGCGCACATCCAAAGAAGGGTAAACATGGGTGTCGCGCACGGTGGCCGGGCCGATTTTATAGGGGTTGGTGTTAAACCAGGTATTCACATTCACTTTGCCCGAATCTAATGCTTTGGCAATGGCAAACGGCTTCATGGCGGAGCCGGGCTCAATCATATCGGTAACGGCGCGGTTGCGGCGCTGCTCGCTGTCGGCCTTGCCCGGATTGTTGGGATCATAAGCCGGGCTGTTGGCCAACGCCAGAATTTCACCGGTTTGCGCATCCAGCACCACCACGCTGCCGGCTTTGGCACGGTGGTGGGCGATGGCTTTGTTCAACTCTTCATAAGCCAGCGTTTGGATACGCTGATCCATCGACATCACCATATCGTGGCCGTTTTTCGGATCGCGGTTGCGCGGCGAATCGAGGCTGTCGACGATGTTGCCTTTATTGTCGCGCAACACCACTTTGGCGCCGTTTTCTCCGCGCAAATCATCTTCACGCGCCAGCTCCAAGCCTTCCTGGCCTTTGCCGTCGATATTGGTAAAACCGATCACATGGGCAAACAGATTGCCCATCGGATAATGGCGTTTGGCTTCTTTTTGGAAAGCCAGCCCTTTAATGCCCAAGGCCGCCACTTTATCGGCGGTTTCTTTCGGCAGCTGGCGTTTCAGATAGATAAAATCTTTGTCTTTTTTGGCCAGCCGCGCCTCAAGGGTTTCCAACGGCACACCGGTCAACGCCGAGAGCTCGGCCAGCTTGTCGGCCGGCGGCATCGCATCCATGCTGGAAGGCACGGCATACAGCGATTCGGTCGGCGCACTCAGCGCCAAGGTGGCGCCGTTGCGGTCGGTAATGGTGCCGCGCGATGCGGGCAATGCCAAGGTGCGCACAAAGCGCTGGTCGCCCTGATTTTTCAGAAAATCATGCTGTGTGGTTTGCAGATACACGCCCCGCCCTACCAATGCGGCAAAGGCAAGCGCCAAGCCGCCCAACACAAACGCAATCCGCCCGTTGGTGCTGACGGGTTTCTTGCCCTTGGGCTGCTTGGGCAGCATCTGCGGCTTGTATTCGTTTTTGATTAACATAGCAACTTCTCGTTTTTATAATATTTCATTCAATGGTCGGCAGCATCCGCCGGCATACAAAATCTTCTGCGGCCGTTGCGGGGCCTCCCGCGGCATCCCGACCATTCGATTTACAGATGTTTTTGCCTCTTACAAACCCATTGGCAGAACGTGCCGGCCGTTATTGCATCTGAATCATGCGGGTATCGGCCATGGCGGGCGGATGCAGGTTTTGCCTTTCGGCTGCATTTTTAATCAGCTGGTGGTTGGACAACTTGGCCTGGTCCAACTTCAGGCGCGCATAATCCTGCTCAAGCTGCACTTCCTGCTTTTCGGCCTTATCCAACGCTATGTAGTATTGGCGCGACTGGTCTTGCACGGTTACCACCGCCAAGCCCGACAACAACGCCGCCGCCAGCAAAATCACATTTAATTTATTCATACACTTATTTTTTCAGACGGCCTGCTCAGATGCTTCAAATTGACCGCCCGTGCGCCCGGCAATCCGCAATACGGCCGAACGGGCGCGCGGGTTGCCTTGCACTTCTTGTTCAGACGGCTTCACAGCTTTACCGATTAAGGTAAGCGGCGGCTGCGGCAAATCGGCTTCACGTATTGCCGCCCATTTCGGCAGCGGCGCATGTTGCGAATATTGCTTCATAAACTGCTTCACGATGCGGTCTTCCAGCGAATGAAAGGCAATCACCGCAAGGCGCCCGCCCGTATTCAAACGCTGCACCGCTTGCGGCAGCACGGCTTTTACTTCTTCAAGCTCACGGTTGATGAAGATGCGAACGGCCTGAAACGTCCGCGTCGCCGGATCCTGTCCGCGCTCGCGAGTACGGACGTTTTGCGCCACCAGCTGCGCCAGCTTGCCGGTTGTATCAATGGGCGCGGCCTCGCGTTGCGAAACAATGGCGCGCGCAATCTGGCGACTAAACCGCTCTTCACCATAATTTTTAATCACCTCGTGTATCTGCTGCTCTTCAGCCGCCGCCAGCCATTCGGCAGCGGATTGGCCGCGGGTCGGATCCATACGCATATCCAGCGGCGCATCAAAACGGAAACTGAATCCGCGCGCGCCTTCGTCAATTTGCGGCGACGAAATGCCCAAATCAAACAGAGCGCCGTCAATCTTGCCAATGCCCAAATCATCCAAGGCCGTCTGAAACGTGGCAAAACCGTTGTGCACCACGCTCACGCGCGAATCTCGGGCAGCCAGCTCACGGGCTACGGCAATGGCTTGCGGGTCTTTATCAAACACCACCAAACGGCCTTCGCTGCCCAGCTTCGACAAAATCAGCCGCGAATGGCCGCCCCTGCCGAAGGTGCCGTCAACATACACACCGTTGTCACGGATATTCAGCGCATCCACCGCTTCATTCAGCAATACCGTAATGTGGCGGTGCGGCGTGGTTTCACTCATAGCTGCAAATCCGTTTTGCTCAATTCAAACGCCAGCTCGTCCGCATCAATATCCAGCGCCTGATTCATTTCTTCTTCCCAATGCTCTCTGCCCCACAGCTCAAGGCGGTTGGCGCGGCCGACCAAAGTCACTTCTTTATCGAAATCCACACGGCGGCGCAGATTGGCCGGCAGCAACACACGGCCTGCGGTATCCAGCTCCAGCGTATCGGCATTGTGCAACAACAGGTTTTGATAACGCTGCAAGGCCGGGTTGCCGGCCACTTTCAAACCCAACAGCTGGCGGGCAACCCCTTCCCACTCCGGTTCGGGATAAATCAGCAGGCGGTGGCGCGAATCCAGCGTGGCCACCACGGCCGGGGTGTAATGGCGCAGCAGCATTTCGCGGAACTTGGCAGGAATCGCCAACCGCCCTTTGCTGTCTATGCTCAATTCATGAACGCCGCCAAACACTTTATCCCACTCCGTTATCATTTTCGGGCAATAGCGACACTTTGACACACATTACCCCACATGCCCACACTATAAAAAATTTTATGCTCACGGTCAAATCGGCTTTTTCATAAAAACAGACGGCCAGACAAGCACTTATCGGCACAAAAACAGGCCGCCACCTTTACAGACAACGGCCTCAAACAAGCAAAAATACAACATTTAGTATCAACTAATTATAAAAAATACCATATATAGTATTCAGACACCAAAACCCGCACCATTTCAATACAGGTTATAATGACTGCATCCTCTTTTTAAATTTACATGTTCTAACAATCATGGATTTACAACTTCCT
This sequence comes from Uruburuella testudinis, assembly GCF_022870865.1. NCBI lineage: Bacteria > Pseudomonadati > Pseudomonadota > Betaproteobacteria > Neisseriales > Neisseriaceae > Uruburuella > Uruburuella testudinis. The sequence continues at coordinate 322,532 of NZ_CP091508.1, read as the reverse complement.
CCCCCTTCTGCAACAGCCGCAGCCGCCAGCCGTGCATTGCAAACGCTGATTGCCGAGGAAATCCGCCGGCAAGGAAACTGGATACCGTTTTCACGCTTTATGGAGCTGGCACTTTATGCACCGCAATACGGCTATTACACCGGCGGCGCACATAAAATCGGCAGCGGCGGCGACTTCATTACCGCGCCCACCCTCTCACCACTGTTCGGCCAAACCCTGGCCCGCCAACTCAAGCCGCTGCTGGCGCAAACGGAAGGCAATCTGTATGAGCTGGGCGCAGGCACCGGCGCACTGGCCGCCACCTTACTCAACAGCCTTTCAGACGGCATCAAACACTATTACATCATCGAAGTCTCGCCCGAGCTGGCCGAACGCCAACGGATCCATATTGCCGAAAACGCTCCCGAAAACGCCGACAAAGTGATACATCTCAGCCAGCTGCCCGATACACTGAACGGCATACTCATCGGCAACGAAGTACTCGATGCCATCCCCTGCGAATTGGTCCGCCGACAACAAGGGCAGTTTTGGCAAATCGGGGTTGGCATGACCAAACAAACGTTCACACAAACGCCCCGCCCGCTGACTTCGCCCGCGCTGCTGCAAGCCGCCCGCAACTACTTTCCGGGCTGCGAACCCTACACCAGCGAGCTACACCCGGCACAACACGCCCTGATACACACCTTGGCCGGCAAACTGGCCTGCGGCGCCCTTATCTTTATCGATTACGGTTTTGATGCCGCCCAGTATTACCACCCGCAACGACACATGGGCACATTAATCGGCCACTACCGCCACCACACCGTACACGACCCGTTTTTCCATATCGGCCTCACCGACCTGACCGCACACGTTAATTTTACCGACATCGCCCAGGCAGGCACCGATGCGGGGCTGGATTTAATCGGCTACACCAGCCAGGCTCATTTTCTGCTCAATTTGGGCATTACCGACATCATGGCACAAACCGCGCAGCCGCAATCTGCCGACTACATACACCAATCCGCCGCCCTACACCAATTAATCGACCAACATGAAATGGGCGAGCTGTTTAAAGTGATGGCGCTTGGGCGGAATATCGATGTTGATTGGCAAGGTTTCAGTTTTGGCGATATTTGCCACAAACTATAGCGAAACAACCACTTCAGAGGCCGTCTGAAAGTTTTTTACACCCATCTTTTTTACACCCATCTACATAAAAGTAAGCTAACAAGAATGTATTCAGGCTGTTTTGTGAATGGGTATAAAAACTTTCAGACGGCCTTAAGCTTGCGGTATCAAAAGTAATTTTCCCCGAAAAATCAAATAAAAATTAATATTCCTGTAAAAAACGCTTGCCCAAAAATTTAAAACCCGTATAATCACGTCTTCAACACAAAGCGGCGAATTAGCTCAGTCGGTTAGAGCAGAGGAATCATAATCCTTGTGTCCGGGGTTCGAATCCCTGATTCGCCACCATTTGGGGGTATAGCTCAGTTGGTAGAGCGCTTGCATGGCATGCAAGAGGTCAGCGGTTCGATCCCGCTTACCTCCACCAGATTCAAAAAAAGACCACATCATCATGTGGTCTTTTTTCATTTACCATTTTTTCATACCCATTCAAAAAAAGCATCCAACCGTACCGGCTCGCCATACGTGTACACCGTCTTCAGCCCGCCGCCGGGTTAGCTGAATTTTGTGAATGCGCACCAGCGCCAGCCTTTCGACACCAATTTATTTTTCCGAATAAATATCAGGCATTTGGCTACTGGATATATCATCAGGCCGTCTGAAAGCAAAATGTTCGGACGGCCTGAAGTATTAATGGAATGATATCCTTGGCATCCAAAGCTTAATCATGCTCCTGCGGCTCAGGCAGGCGAACATATTCAGGCTATTTGAAACGTGCAGGTTTCAGCAAAGCCACTTTATTGTGCAGCCTGGCTCAAACATCCTCCGCATCAGGCACGCGGCTGATGCGCACACGCTCAATGCGCTGGCCTTCTTTTTCGGTTACTTCAAAACGCCAACCGTGAAAATCAACCGCATCGCCCACGTCGGGAATGGTTTGCAACTCTTCCATCATCAAACCGGCCACGGTATGGTAATCGGCATCATCATTGTGCGGCGGCAAGTCGATTTGCTGCGCCAATTCCACATATTCGATGCTGCCGTCGACCGTGAAGCTTTCATCTTCACTGTTTTCTTCAATCAGCGGCGCATCTTCGCGCTCGAATTCTTCGGGAAACTCGCCTGCGATGGTTTCCAGCAGGTCTTTCATGGTAACCATGCCGAGAATGGCGCCGAATTCATCCACCACCAGCGCATAATCAGCGCTGTTTTTGCGGAACAACTCGATGGCATTCAGCGCAGTGGTGCTGTCGGGTAAAACCAGCGGCTGGCGCAGGGCGGCTTGAATGTTCATCTCGCCGCCGTCGATCAGTTGCGCCAGCAGATCTTTTTTGTTGATATAACCCAACGGCTCGTCTACCCCTGCTTTGCCGACCACCAACAGGCGGCTGTAGGGCGTGTTTTGCAGTTGTGCAGACTGTTCTTCTCTGCTTTGCGAAATATCCAGCCGCTCGATGTCGCGCCGCGGTATCATCACCCCCATAATCGGCCGTTCGGCCAACGTGAGCACGCTGCGTATCATTGATTTTTCGTTTTCTTCGAAATGGCTGTCATCTTCCCCAACACTCTCTCCGGCCTTAGCCAGCACCGCCTCGCGAATGCCCATCATGCCCAACACGTTTTCCGCCGTGCGCTGGCGCCAGGTGTTGCCGATATAGGCATTGCGCTTGCTGTTTTTCTGCGAAACCTGGTTAAACACTTCAATCAGAATTGAGAAACCGATGGCGGCATACAGATACCCTTTGGGAATATGGAAGTGAAACGCTTCGGCAATCAGACTGAAACCGATCATCAACAGGAAGCCCAAGCACAACATCACTACGGTAGGATGGTTATCGACAAATTCAGTCAGCGGTTTGCTTGCCCAAATCATCACGCTCATGGCCACGATGACGGCGGCCATCGCCACCACGATATGATCCACCATCGCCACGGCAGTAATCACCGAATCGATGGAAAACACCGCATCCAGCACCAAAATCTGCAACACCACCCCCCAAAACGGCGAGTGTTTTTTTTGCGTATCGGCCACATGAAATTGATTGTGTCCTTCCAACCGCTCATGCAGCTCGGTGGTGGCTTTATAAAGCAGAAACAAGCCGCCCAGCAGCATAATCAGATCTTTGCCCGACACCGCAAACGAGCCGATGTAAAACCACGGGTGGGTCAGCGTCATGATGTGTGCCATAAAGGCCAGCATCACGATACGCATCACGATGGCCAAAGAGAGGCCGGTAATCCGGGCTTTATCGCGATAAGCAGGCTTGACCTTATTGGCCAGAATCGCCACAAAAACCAGATTGTCGATGCCCAACACCACTTCCAATATCAGCAAAGTAGCGAAACCTATCCAAGTGGTCGGTTCGGCGAGCCAACTGAAATCCATAATATTTGATGTCCTTACGCATGCCGTTCAGACGGCCTCAAGTATCTACAGGCCGTCTGATGCCCATTCACAAAAACAGCCCAACGGCCTCGGCTGATTGTTTTGTATGGGTATTGAACGGTTGGTTACGGTTGTAAAATAAAAATAACAAAAGGCAACCCCGAAGCTTCAGGGTTGCCTTGAATCTGCTGCATACACGCCACCACACGGATTACGCCAACGTAAACTGCTCTGCTCGTCATCTTTCATGGTGGTGTGAATCGGCCTTAAATATAAGAAATTCAAGTTTACCAGTTTGCATCAAAAATGCAAGCGGCAACCCAATGCTTACAAAGTGCCGTAAGAATGCAGGCCGCTCAAAAACATATTCACGCCGATAAAAGCGAAAGCAGTGATAAACAGGCCGACAATCGCCCACCATGCCAGCACTTTGCCGCGCCAGCCGGCCACCAGGCGCAAATGCAGCCACACGGCATAATTGAGCCACACGATAAACGCCCAGGTTTCTTTCGGATCCCAACTCCAATAGCGGCCCCAAGCGTCTGCTGCCCACAGTGCGCCCAAAATCGTAGCGATGGTAAAAAACAAAAAACCCACCGCAATGGCTTTATACATCACTTCTTCAATCACTTGCGATTCGGGAAGCCATGATTTTTTACCTTTGGCTTCGTTGGCCAATGCCCACAATTCGGCAATGCCGAGCATGGCCGCCATACAGAATGCGCCGTAGCCGATAAAATTGGCCGGCACATGAATTTTCATCCACCACGACTGCAAGGCCGGAATCAGCGGCTGAATGGCATGCGCATCACGAGAGATGCTGTACCACAAGACAAACACCACCACCACCGCCATAAACGAAAAGACAAACCCGCCCAGCTTCTGCACGGCAAATTTTTTCTCATAATACAGATACATCAGCGCCGTAATCACCAAAAAAAGAATAAACACCTCATACAGGTTCGACACCGGAATATGCCCGGCATCGGGGCGCAGCAAATAGCTTTCGTGCCAGCGTACCAGCAGCCCGGTAAAGCCGGCCAGCGCCGACACCCAAGCCAGCGCCGTGCCCATACCGAGCAAGGTGTTGGTGTCGGCGTGGCGTTGTTTCGCCACAACCGCACCGGCAATATAGCAAAACAGTGCAAAAAATACGGTGGCACACTGCCACATAATCGCCGACTGGCTGCTCAAAAAATATTTCAGCAAAAAGCCGTCGCCGCGATTGATGTTGCCGCCATACAGCAACACCGCCGTATAAGCCAGCAGCACGCTGAGCGGGGTAAACCAGCGCAAGGGTTTGAAAAACCAGCCCAACAAGATGGCCGAAGCGGCGCTGAACCACAAAATCGCCACTTCATAACCGTCCATATGGTGGCCGATACGGGTTTGGGAAAATACCGCAATAAAAACAATGGCAACGGCAAACAGCCAGTCGGCCGCAGTCAGCCGGCGGATAAACGATTTATGCGTCAGCAGGGCATGCTCGGGCAGCCGGCCGCGCTCAGTAGGGTTAGTCATGGTTTAAGTCCTTCGCCAACTGCTCCAGGCGTTGTGTGTGTTCTGGAAATTCTTTTTGTAAGTCGCGCTCATTGCGGCTGGAAGACATGGCGAAACGGATTTCCCCATCATCAAACAGCAGCCAAGCGCGTTTTTCGCGGATATAAAACATAAATACCGTGCCCAACACCAGCAGCAGCGAGCCGACATACACCAGCGACGCCCCCGGCGATTTGGTCATCTGCAAGCCGGAAGAGCGCACCTCTTTATAGCCCTCAAGCTGCAACAGCACGGGGGCCGGGTAAACAGTCAGGCCGGTATAGGCATCCATGCTGTGAAACAAAAAACGGTTGCGCGCTTCATCCTGCGGCCACGCGGGCAGCCGGTAATGGCTGATGGTGTCTTCCAGCGCGGCATTCATGGCGCCGTATAAAATCTGATAAAAATAATCCTGCATTTTGGCGCGCTCGGCCTGCGGAATATTTTGCGCCATAAAATCATTCAAAGCCAAATAACCGCCTTGCGCAAAAATGCTCAAGGTGTTTTCCGCCGCCTGATTGAAGCGGTCGCGGATATCTGCGGGCGTGCCGCGGGTGGCTGCTTCGATAATGCGTTTGCGGGCGCTTTCATCATTAATCCGCTCGCGCAATGCCATAAAGGTATCAGGTTTGCCTTGGGCATCGGCCGGCAGGCGCAGCCAGCGGTATTGCTGCTCCAAGCCTTCCCGCGTGCCGGTGATGAAAAAATAATCTTCTTCCTGCTTCACCGGCAGCATATAGTTTTTATATTCCACCGCCTGCCCTGCCTGATCGCGCAGCCGGTAAATAATCGACGGGCCGATATTGGTAAATTTTTTATCTTGGCGCACGGCTCGGACATCATTAATGGCCGTCTGAAAGTTTTGCGCTTTTTTTTCAGACGGCTCACTCATGTCTTCCACATTCATGGCCGTAAACTGATCGAATTCCAACTGATATTTGCGCCCGCCCATCTCAAATGGAAACTGGCGCATCGATACGGCATCCATCGCTGTGGGCGTGCGGCTGTTGCCGGCCAGATTCCAGGCTTTGAATTTCAAATCGGAGCCGCCGTCGGCAAAGCTGGCCTGGTAAATGGTGATGCCGTGCAAAGTCAGCGGATGATTAACGCGGATGGTTTGTTCGATTTTTTCACCGGTGGCCTTGTCGGTGACCACCAAGTCGCTGGCAAAATCTTTCGGCATGCCGGTATCGTAAAAATCGATATGGAATTTTTTCAGATCGACGGTAAAGGGCAAATCCTGCACCAGCATCCCTTTATCGGCATTCAGAAATACCACGTCCGCGCCTTGCCCTTCGCGGATATCCACATTGCCGCGAAACGAAATATTGTTGCGCCCCAACGTGCTTTCCGGTTTGAAATCTTTGGCATACAGCGAATCATTGTCGGGCACGATATGGCCGCTGAGCATGCCGGCTTTGAGCAAAATATTGCTGTCGATCAGGCCGCCCAGGCAAATCACGATAATGGCGGCATGGGCGCAGATATAGCCCCATTTGTTCATGGCGCCTTTTTTGGCGGCAACCAGCAGCGAGCCGTCTTCCCGCACCACGGTTTTGCTGCTGAAACCCTGCACATCAAGATAGCGCACGGCGATTTCCGGCGTCAGCCGCCCCGCGAGCACGGTGCTGTGCCGCATGGCCGCGAGCGACTGCCGGCCCGCCTTGATGCGGTAAGACTTCATCTCGCGCATAAACGGCGGAATATTGCGCCACAAACACAAGCCGGTGGAAAGCACCAAAAACAACATAATCACCACAAACCAGCCCGATGCATACACATCAAACAAACCGAGAAAGCCGAAAATTTCCGTCCAAAACGGGCCGAATTTCACCAGATAATTCGCCACCGGCTGCCCCTGCTGCAACACCGTGCCGATAATCGAAGCGATACCGAGCAGGCACAGCAAGGCCACAGCAAAACGCATGGAGCTTAAAAAAGCAAACCACGGGCGGCGGATAAGGGGAAGAGAAGGTTTAGGCTGGCTCATAACTGTGGATTTTATACAACAATACAAACGGATAAAACAGTCGGTCAAACTGTAGGCAAGGCCGTCTGAAAGAAACAGCTTTCAGACGGCCTCCCGGCATGATAACTTGAAAAATCATTCAAACCGCAAATGAATCAATGTAAACCTTGGATAAAGTTGGCCACCGCATTCATCTCTTCATCAGACATACGCTTGGCCACGTCGGCCATAATGGCATTTTCGCGACGGCCGCTTTGGTAGGCCTTCAGCTGCTCAACCACATAAGCCTTGTGCTGGCCGCCCAAGCGCGGGTAGGCCAGAATATCGGTGCCGCCGCCCGGAATACCGGCGCCGTTGGGGCCGTGGCAGGCCATGCAGGCCGGAATTTTCTTATCGGCCAGGCCGCCGCGGAAAATACGGGCGCCCAGCTCGGGGTTTTCTTTAGGATTGGTTTCGCCCTGCTTGGGAAACTGTTTGGCATAGAAAGCCGAAACGTCGGCGATGTCCTGATCAGACAGCCCCATCACCATCGGCGCCATCGACGCGGCCGCCCCGGTGGTGCGCTTGCCGTCTTTAATATCTTTGGTCTGATGGAAAATATAGTTTGAAAACTGAGCCGACAGCTTCGGATACATCGCAATGCCGCTGTTGCCGTCTGCCGCATGGCAGGCTGCGCACACGTTGGTTGCGATTTCTTTGCCCTTGGCAACATCGCCTTTCAGTTCGGCAGCCAATGCCGAGCCGGCAGCCAGCGCCGTTAAAGCCAGTAAGGTAAACCGTTTCATGGAAGTGCTCCTGATGACAGCATTGTCAGGCCCGCTGCCTGCAATACCCTTTGCTAATACTCAACACCGGGCCTGATTTTTGTGCCCGGCCAAACCGATAACGCTATAAACATGCTATTCTATACTAAGTTCACACAATTTTACTACCCATGAACCTATTTCAAAACGCAAAATTCTTTACTACGGTCAATCATTTGAAAGACCTTCCCGACACACCGGCCGAAATCGCCTTTGTGGGGCGCAGTAATGCGGGCAAATCAAGCGCCATCAACACCTTGACCAACCACGTGCGCCTGGCCTATGTATCGAAAACCCCCGGCCGCACCCAGCACATCAACTTTTTCGAGCTGGCCGACGGTCATTTTATGGTCGACCTGCCCGGTTACGGTTATGCCCAAGTGCCCGAGGCCATCCGCACCCACTGGGTGAGGCTGCTGGGCGATTATCTGCAACAGCGGCGCCAGCTTATCGGCCTGGTGCTGATTATGGATGCCCGCCACCCGCTCAAAGCGCTGGATGTGCAGATGCTGGATTTTTTCCACCACACCGGCCGGCCGGTGCATATTTTGTTGTCTAAAGCAGACAAATTATCCAAAAACGAGCAAATCAAAACCTTGTCGGCGGTCAAAAAAGCATTGAAACCTTATGCCGAGCGCCAACCGGTCAGCGTGCAACTGTTTTCCAGCCTGAAAAAACAGGGCAAGGAAGAAGTGAATGAAGTGGTGGGAAAATGGTTTGCCGCCGCCACATCCCTCATTGAAGATGAAAACGGTAAAGATGAAAACAGTCACTGAAGAGGCCGTCTGAAAGGCCTTGGCAACTTAACAATCAAAACCATCATCATGCCGTCTGAAAGTTTTCAGACGGCATGATGATATCGCCGCTACATCAAGCCCATGCTGCGCAGCGCTACAATGCCTACAGCTGCCGAAAACAGCGCCCCGAGCGTAGTAATGCCGGTGATATTCGCCGCCGCCACATCATTGCCGCCCATCACCTTGGCCATCACATAACTGGTCGCCGCCACCGGCGTGGCCGTCATCAAAAACAGCACCCCCATGGGCACACCTTCGAGCCCCAACAGCAGCCCCACCGCCACCGCCACCAGCGGCGCCACCACCAAGCGCCCGATGCTGGCCTGCAACGAAATATCCGACATCTTCAACATCGACTTCATATCAAACGTCGCCCCTGCGCAAATCAGCGCCAGCGGCAGCGAAATATTGCCCACATATTGCGCCGTTTGCAGCAGCGGCCGCGGCACTTTCAGCGCCAGCGCCTGCAACGCCAACGCCAGCACAATCGCAACAATCAGCGGATTGGTGATGATTTTTCCGCCCATCACTTTCATCTTCGCCGCCCACGAGCCCTCAGCAGAACGGCTCAGCGTAATCACCGCCAGAATATTAAACAAAATCGTGACCACGCCCATATACACCGCCCCTGCGGCCAACCCGCCGTCACCGTAAGCATTTTGCACAAACGCCAGCCCCATAATGCCCAGATTGCTGCGGAACACACCTTGCACAAACACACCCTTATCGCGCGTTTCCGGCACAAAGCGCCAGGCATACAGCTCCGCTCCGAAATACAGCAGCAGCGTAGAACCAACCCCCGCCGCCAACAGCACCAACTGTTCGCCGTAATGAATCTCGCCCTTGAGCAGGTTCACAAACAGCAGTGTCGGCAAGCCGTAGTTAAACACCAGCTTGGCAGCCTGTGCGCAAAAATCACCGTTAATCTGGCCGCTGCGGCGCAGCAGCATGCCAAAAAGCAGCAACAACATACTCGGCACCGTCACTCCGACCGCAAACAGCACCGCTTCCCAAAATCCGCCCACAATCCTTATCCTGTTCAGATATTATCGGTCTGAATCATACCGCAAACAGGCCGTCTGAAACATCTAAACATGATATAGTAACCCCCCGAATTCTTTTTTCAGACGGCCTCTCTTTCATTTACCCACTATGACCGACACCCAACTCCACCTCATTCTCGCCGCCCTCGCCGCCGCCTTTTTCAGCGCCCTGATTATCTGGCTGCTGCTGAACCACAAACACCAAACCCGCATGCAAACCGAACGCAGCGCCCACCGCGAAGAAACCGCCGCCCTGCAAAACCAACTTGCCGAGCGCACCCAGCAATACCAATTTGCCGCACAAGAGCAGGCCGAAGCGGAAACCGCGCTGACCGCGCTCCGCCAGCAATATCAAAACACCCAAAACGCGCTGGCCACCGCCGAAACCATCAACCGCCAGCTGCCGCCGCTGCAAAACGAGCTGGCTGAACAACACCGCAGCGCCCGCGAGCTGCAAACCCAGCTGCAAGCGCTGCACAGCCGTTTCGCCGCCGCCGGCCAGCAAATCGAGCATCTGCAACAGCGCGAACAAGAAGCAGGCCGTCTGAAAAACGATTTCAACGATTTGCAGCAGCAACTGGCCGACACCCAAATCCGCAACGAGCGCCTGGCCACCCAAATCGAACAAGAGCGCCTGGCCCACCAAGAAAAACTTGCCCTGCTCACCGAAGCGCGCCAAAGCCTGAGCGACCAATTTCAAAACCTCGCCAACAACATTCTCGAAGAAAAAAGCAAAAAATTCAGCGAACACAACACCGAAAGCATCAACCGCCTGCTCACCCCGCTCAACGAGCGCATGGGCAAATTCAGCGAGCTAGTGCAAAACACCTACGAAAAAGAAGCCAAAGAGCGGCTCACACTTGAAAACGAGCTCAAGCGCCTGCAAACCCTCAACAGCCAGCTGCACACCGACGCCAAAGCCCTCACCCAAGCGCTGATTGGCAGCCAAAACAAAACCCAAGGCAACTGGGGCGAGATGATTTTGGAAACCGTGCTCGAAAATTCCGGCCTCAGCAAAGGGCGCGAATACCTCGTGCAGGCCGCCGGCACCCGCACCGAAGAAGACGGCAGCACCCGCCGCCTCCAGCCCGACGTTTTAGTCAACCTGCCCGACAACAAACAAATCATCATCGACAGCAAAGTCTCGCTCACCGCCTATGTGCGCTACACCCAAGCACAAGATGCCGACGAAGCCGGCCGCGCGCTCGCCGCCCACGTGGCCAGCATCCGCGCCCACATCAAAAGCCTGTCGCTCAAGCAATACAGCAATATCGAAGGCGTCAACACGCTGGATTTCGTGTTTATGTTTATCCCGGTAGAGCCTGCGTATCTGTTGGCGCTGCAACACGACAACAGCCTGTTTCAAGAGTGTTTCGACAAACGCATCATGCTCGCCGGCCCCAGCACCCTCCTGGCCACCCTGCGCACCGTTGCCAACATCTGGCGCAACGAGCAGCAAAACCAAAATGCGCTAGCCATTGCCGATGAGGGTGGCAAGCTGTACGACAAATTCGTCGGCTTCGTGACCACGCTCGAAAGCGTCGGCAAAAACATCGAGCAGGCACAAACCCAATATCAGGCCGCCTACAAACAGCTTTCCGAAGGCCGCGGCAATCTTGTCAACCGTGCCGAAAAGCTGCGCAAACTCGGCATCAAAGCCACCAAACAGCTCGACAAACAATTGGCCGAACAGGCCGAACAAGCGCCCGCCCTACCCGACGGCAGCGGCAAAGATAGCGAAGATACGGCGGCAGAGGCCGTCTGAAAGATTGCGGCCGCTCGGCCTGCTTTCCCCGCACAAATTGCGTGGTTTGACATGAATAATTCTGAATTGTCAGGACACCCTAGCGGCTGATATTCCGCAGGCAAAGTCCACGCTACACAATTGCATGATTGATTCGAGCTGCCGGGCGCTTTTAAACCACAGCAGCCTTTCAGACGGCCTGCCACTCGAGCTCTTCTGCGGGAGCGGGCAGCAAACCGCCGGGCATGCCTTTCTCACGCTTGAAAACCGCCCGACAAACAAACACCCGCCCCAAACACCCGCCATGCCGCTTGTTTTTGCATAATCTTTTCAGACGGCCTCAACGCTTATTGTTACAATACCGCTTAATTTTAAGGCCGTCTGAAGCCTTTCAGACGGCATCATTCAGGATTTTCCATGCACACAACCCCACCCGGCATCTGGCAGCAAATCTTTACCCGCCGCATGCTGATTTGTATCTTTACCGGCTTCACTTCCGGCCTGCCGCTGTATTTTCTGATCAACCTGATTCCGGCCTGGCTGCGCAGCGAAGCCATTGATTTGAAAACCATCGGCCTGTTCGCCCTGATCGGCCTGCCGTTTACGTGGAAATTCGTGTGGTCGCCGCTGATGGATGCGGTGCAGTTGCCCTTTCTCGGCCGCCGCCGCGGCTGGATGCTGGTTACCCAAATCAGCCTGCTACTCGCGCTGGCAGCTTATGCATTTCTCAATCCGCACCAACATATGCACATCATCATGGGCTTATCGCTGGTGGTGGCTTTTTTCTCCGCCAGCCAAGATATCGTGCTCGATGCCTTCCGCCGCGAAATTCTGCCCGACAACGAATTGGGGCTGGGCAATGCCGTGCATGTCAACACCTACCGCATCGCCGCGCTGGTGCCCGGTTCTCTATCGCTGATTCTGGCCGACATCATGCCCTGGCAGAATGTGTTTCTGATTACCGCGCTGTTTATGATTCCCGGCCTGCTGATGACGCTGTTTATCGCCCGCGAACCGCAACTGCCGCCTGCCGCACCGAAAACCTTCTATCAAACCGTGGTTGAGCCGTTCAGCGAATTTTTCGGCAGAAAAGGCGTGCAACAGGCGCTGTTGGTGCTGGCGTTTATTTTTCTCTACAAACTTGGCGACAGCATGGCCACCGCACTGGCCACACCGTTTTATCTCGATATGGGCTACAGCAAAACCGATATCGGCCTGATTGCCAAAAATGCCGGGCTGTGGCCGGCGGTGATTTTCGGCATCATCGGCGGCATCTGGATGCTCAAGCTCGGCATCAACAAAGCATTGTGGCTGTTTGGCTTGGTGCAGATTGTGACCATTTTGGGTTTCGTGTGGCTGGCCGATATGGGGCCGTTTGCCGAAGTGGGCGCTTCCGAACGCTGGATGCTGGCCGCCGTTATCGGCGCCGAAGCCGTGGGAGTAGGCTTGGGCACGGCGGCTTTTGTCGCCTATATGGCGCGCGAAACCAACCCTGCTTTTACCGCCACCCAGCTCGCCCTGTTCACCAGCCTCGCTGCCGTGCCGCGCACTTTTATCAACGCCAGCACCGGCTATTTGATCGAATGGCTGGGCTACGTGAATTTTTTCTGGCTGTGCTTTTTCCTGGCCGTACCGGGCATGCTGCTGCTGTATAAAGTCGCGCCTTGGCATGGCGACAACACCGCAGCAACAACAAAATAAGATGATTTAGTTTAACGGCTGCATAATGCCCGTTCACATCAGCAAGTTAGACAGCGGGCTGAAAACAGTACACACGCAGAGGGCCGGCTGACTTGGCGCTTCAGCGCCTTAGCGAAAGCAGTCATCTTCGAGCTCAGGCAGGCCCATGCCGTTAGCTTATTTTTGTGAACGGGCATAACCGGCAACCTGTAAGCGATTGTAAGGTGATGCACATCAAGCCGCACCCACACGCGCCTTTACCCGCAGACAGGCTTGCCGCATAATACGGCAGCTGAAATTCCCGATTATTCCGACTCAACCGCAAAGGAACCGACATGGCTTTTTTGAAACTCACCGAGCAAAACGTGCAAGGCAAAACCGTTTTAATCCGTGCCGACATGAACGTGCCGTTTAAAGACGGCGCCATCAGCGACGACACCCGCATCCGCGCCTCGCTGGCCTCGATTCAATACTGTTTGGACAACGGCGCTGCCGTGATAGTGATGTCGCATCTGGGCCGCCCCACCGAAGGCGAGTTCAAGCCCGAAGATGATGTTGCCCCCGTGGCGGCACATCTGGGCAAACTGCTGGGCAAAGAAGTGAAAGTGCTCAACGACTGGCGCGACAACCAGCCGGCGCTCCAAGCGGGCGAAGTGGCGATGCTGCAAAATGTGCGCATCAACAAAGGCGAAAAGAAAAACGATTTGGCATTGGGTCAAGCCTACGCGGCCTTGTGCGATGTTTTCGTCAACGATGCGTTCGGCACCGCCCACCGCGCCCAAGCCTCAACCGAAGCTGTGGCGCAAGCTGCTCCTGTCGCCTGCGCCGGTGTATTGATGTCCGGTGAATTGGATGCACTCGGCAAAGCCCTGAAAGCCCCTGCCCGCCCGCTGGTGGCCATCGTGGCCGGCAGCAAAGTCTCCACCAAACTCACCATTCTCGAAAGCCTGGCCGACAAAGTCGACCAACTGATTGTCGGCGGCGGCATCGCTAACACCTTCCTACTGGCACAAGGCGCGCCCATCGGCAAATCGCTGGCCGAACATGATTTGGTGGAAGAATCGAAAAAAATCATGCAGAAAATGGCCGACAAAGGCGGCATCGTGCCCTTGCCCACCGATGTGGTGGTGGCCGCCGAATTCGCCGCCGATGCCCAAGCCACGGTCAAACCGGTAGCCGAAGTAACGGCTGACGATATGATTCTGGATATCGGCCCGCAATCTGCCGCCGCACTGGCCGACATGCTCAAAGCCGCCGGCACCATCGTGTGGAACGGCCCGGTGGGTGTGTTTGAATTCGACCAGTTTGCCGGCGGCACCGAAGCTTTGGCCAAGGCAATTGCCCAAAGCAATGCCTTTTCTATCGCAGGCGGCGGCGACACTTTAGCCGCGATTGCCAAATTCGGCATCACCGACCAAATCAGCTATATTTCCACCGGCGGCGGCGCATTCCTCGAATTTTTGGAAGGCAAAGAGCTGCCCGCCGTTGCCGTATTGGAACAACGCGCCGGATAAGGCTGTACAAACACATTGAGTTGCCCGGCGCCGTTGATAAGGAAATTTTGCCTGAACATGCAGCTGCCGGGCACGGCTCAAAGAGCGCGGTTTGACACGCTGCATGAGCAAATCCGGCCAACACAATCAGGCTGTTTTTGTGAAGGGTATCAACAACAAAGGCCGTCTGAAAGCATATCAAGCTTTCAGACGGCCTTTTATTATCAAGCAAATGAATTACAGTTTCACAATACGGTCGACTTCAATCTCAACCTGACCGCCGCGCTTGTGCTCGACTTCGCCTTCAATACGCACTTTATCAGCCGCAGTCACACTCAGGCCGCGCCAATCGTCGTCATCGATTTCCACAGTCACGCTGCCGCTGGCATCGCGAAACTCATAGTGCTCATGACCGGTTTTCTTAACGATGCTGCCTTCCAACACCACTTTATGGTCATCAGCCAATTTTTTAGCCGCAGCAACCGTTTGCGCCGCACCTTGTTGGTTTTGTGCCGCCGCACCGAAGGTTTCAGCCGCAGCCACACCGCTTACGCTCAGGCCGGCAGCCAGTAAAAAAGCAGTCAGTTTGGTTTTATTCATTTACTTTCCTTCTGTGTTTTGTGTATGGGTAGCTGCAAATATAGCCCGAATATTATTTTTAAACCGCTGTTTGCCTGCTTTTGCAGTGATTAAATTTTATTTACAGTGCGCCGCTGCGCGGCATTTTCAGACGGCCTCCGTTAAATATTAAACAAACCCTCTTCAACATCTGCCCGATAAGCTGATATAATCATAACCGCAGCATTTTTACTACAAACGACTACAAATCTGAGGAGCTTCTATCATGGCACTTGTATCCATGCGCCAACTGTTGGACCATGCGGCGGAACACAGCTACGGCCTGCCGGCATTTAATGTAAACAATCTCGAACAGATGCGCGCCATCATGGAAGCCGCCGACCAAGTCAACGCACCGGTGATTGTGCAGGCCAGCGCAGGCGCACGGAAATATGCCGGCGCCCCGTTTTTACGCCATTTGATTCTGGCTGCGGTAGAAGAATTTCCGCATATTCCCGTGGTGATGCACCAAGATCACGGTGCCTCGCCCGATGTGTGCCAACGCTCCATCCAGCTGGGCTTCAGCTCGGTGATGATGGACGGCTCGCTGCTGGCCGACGGTAAAACCCCCGCCTCTTATGAATACAACGTTGACGTTACCCGCAAAGTGGTCGAATTTTCCCATGCCTGCGGCGTGTCGGTAGAAGGCGAAATCGGCGTGTTGGGCAACCTGGAAACCGGTGAAGCCGGCGAAGAAGACGGCGTGGGCGCGGTCGGCAAACTCTCGCACGACCAAATGCTCACCAGCGTGGAAGACGCCACCCGTTTCGTGAAAGACACCGGCGTGGATGCGCTGGCCATCGCCATCGGCACCAGCCACGGCGCCTATAAATTCACCCGCAAGCCCACCGGCGACGTGTTGCGCATCGACCGTATCAAAGAAATCCACGAAGCCCTGCCCAACACCCATCTGGTGATGCACGGCTCCAGCTCGGTGCCGCAGGAATGGCTGGCGGTGATTAACGAATTCGGCGGCAATATCGGCGAAACTTATGGCGTGCCGGTCGAAGAAATCGTGGAAGGTATCAAGCACGGCGTACGCAAAGTCAATATCGACACCGATTTGCGTTTGGCTTCCACCGGTGCCATCCGCAAATTTATGGCGGAACACCCCGCTGAATTTGATCCGCGCAAATATCTGGCCAAAACCGTTGAAGCCATGAAACAAATCTGTATCGACCGCTATCTGGCTTTCGGCTGCGAAGGCCAAGCGGCAAAAATCCAACCGGTATCATTGGAAAAAATGGCCGACAAATACGCCAAAGGCGAATTAAGCCAGATTGTGAAATAAACCCGCCAAATGAAATGAGAGGCCGTCTGAAAACTTTCAGACGGCCTCTGTGTTTTTATGCCCTGTTGATCAGAAATAATCCTGCAAACTTTGTCATAACCATTCACCAAAATAGCCTACCGGCGCCGGCACACCCGAGCTCGAAGAGGGCTGGCTGTACCCGTCTTCAGCTCGCCGCCGGGTTGGTTTACTTTTGTGAATGGGTATCAAATACCTGTTGAAGCCGAATCGTTCGACTGATATTGATTCCGACACAGATCGGAACAATGCCATATAAACATTTATATCCAAAGAATATTTGGTAAAAACTCAGGCCGTCTGAATGGCTTTCAGACGGCCTGCAATATTGGCGGAATAAATCCATTCATCAAATCATCAGAATTTATTATCCCACTTTAGCGCATTCTGTGTTTTACGCCCCCAAAAACCAGAATTTGGCAGCCCACAATACCGCCACAATCCATACCATCGGCGGCACTTCGGCCGCTTTACCGCATAACAGCTTGATTAAGGCATAGCTGATAAAGCCCATGGCAATGCCGTCGGCAATCGAATAGGCAAACGGCATGAACACAATGGTCAGAAACGACGGTGCCGCTTCAGTCATATCGTTCCAGTCAATTTCAGTTGCACTGCGCATCATATGCACGCCCACATACAGCAATGCCGGAGCGGTGGCAAAAGCCGGTACGGTTTGCGCCAGCGGCGAGAACCACAAACAGGCCAGCATCAACACGCCCACGGTGATGGCGGTCAGGCCGGTGCGCCCGCCGGCGGCCACGCCTGAGGCGCTTTCGATATACGGTGTAGTCGATGAAGTGCCTAAGGCAGCACCGGCAACAATGGCGGTAGAGTCGGCCAATAAAGCGCGTTTCAGGCGCGGCAGTTTGCCGTTTTTGAGCAGACCCGCCCGGTGGGAAACGCCGACGAGGGTGCCGGTGCTGTCGAACAAGTCAACCAAGAAAAAGACAAAAATCACGCTGACCATGCTCACGGTAAACAGGCCGTTGAAATCCATCTGCATAAACGTCGGCGCAATACTGGGCACGCTGCCGACCACGCCTTTGAATTCGCTCAAGCCCATCGCCACCGCAATGGCGGTAATGGCTAAGATGCTCAAAATAATCGCACCGCGCACGCGATAGTGGTCGAGCACAATAATCATCAAAAAGCCCAGCATCGCCAACAATGCGCTGGGATTGTGCACATCGCCCATGCCTACCAATGTGGCCGGGTTGTCGACAATAATACCGGAGCCTTTAAGCGCAATCAGCGCCAAAAACAAGCCGATACCGGCGGCAATCGACATTTTCAGCGACATCGGCAACGCATTCACCAACGCTTCGCGCACTTTAAATAAGCTGAAAATGATGAAAATAATGCCCGACACAAACACGGCACCCAAGGCAATCTGCCAAGGCACACCCATGCCTTTGACCACGGCATAAGTAAAATAAGCATTCAAGCCCATACCCGGCGCCAAGGCAATCGGATAATTGGCCAAAGCCCCCATCACAAAACAGCCGATGGCCGCTGCAATACAGGTGGCCACAAACACCGCCCCGATATCCATGCCGGTTTCCGACAAAATCAAAGGGTTAACAATGATGATGTAGCACATGGTCAGAAAAGTAGTCAATCCGGCCAAAAGCTCTGTGCGCACATTCGAACCGTTTTCACGCAGTTTAAATAAGCGTTCTAATACGCCGTTGTTTGAAGGATTCATGGTTATTCTTTGTTAAGCAAAAGTTAAGACCGTATTATAGCGGATTCAACCGCCAACTTCTGCTGCTTTGTATGCAATCTCCGGCAGATGTGTGGTATTTTTGTCAACAATTTAACCTTAATGCAAAACCAAAAATATCACCGATAAAAGGCAAAGGCCGTCTGAATGGCTTTCAGACGGCCTTTGCCAATAATGAAAACAGACCAGGCATAATCAATATTATTGCAACACCTGCCGATATCACAGTTTATCAAGATGCAGCGGATCAGGCTTACGCCAGCAGCTTACCGCGCAGCGAAAAGGTATAAGCTTCTGTAATTTCCAAAGCCACCATCTGATTAATCAGCGCAGGATCGCCGCTGAAATTCACCACACGGTTATTAGCGGTGCGGGCTTGTAATTGATCCGGGTCTTTTTTTGACACCCCTTCTACCAGGCAACGTTGTACCGTGCCTACCATGCTTTGATTGATACGCGCCGTTTCCACTTCGATAATTTCATTCAGCGCTTCAAGGCGGCGCACTTTTTCTGCTTGCGGCGTGTCGTCCGGCAAATTTGCCGCCGGCGTGCCCGGGCGCGGACTGTAAATAAACACAAAGCTCAAATCAAAAGCAATGTCTTTCACCAATTTCAGCGTTTGCTCAAACTCCTGCTCGGTCTCCCCCGGAAAGCCCACAATAAAATCGGAACTTAAACACAAATCCGGTCGGATTGCGCGCAGTTTGCGGATAATCGATTTATATTCCAAGGCAGTATAACCGCGCTTCATCGCCGACAATACACGGTCGGAGCCGCTTTGAATCGGCAGGTGCAGATGTGAAACCAATTTGGGCAAATCACGATAGCATTCGATGATGCGGTCGCTGAATTCGCGCGGGTGGCTGGTTGTAAAACGCATCCGCTCAATACCGGGAATCTCATGCACAATCCGCAGCAGCATGGCAAAATCACAAACCTCACCATCATCCATCAAGCCGCGATAGGCATTAACATTCTGGCCGAGCAGATTGATTTCCTTCACGCCCTGCTGAGCCAGGTTGGCGATTTCAGTCAGCACATCGTTAAGCGGTCGTGAAAATTCTTCTCCGCGCGTATAAGGCACCACACAAAAACTGCAATATTTCGAACACCCTTCCATAATCGACACAAATGCCGATCCGCCTTCTACCCGCGCCGGCGGCAAATGGTCAAATTTTTCAATTTCCGGAAAAGAAATATCCACTTGCGAACGGCCGCTCACCTTTTTATCATCAATCATTTGCGGCAAGCGGTGCAAAGTTTGCGGGCCGAATACCACATCCACATAGGGTGCGCGCTTCACAATCGCCTCGCCTTCCTGCGAGGCCACACAGCCGCCCACACCGATAATCAGGTTGGGATTTTTAGCTTTCAAGGGTTTGACGCGCCCTAAATCGGAAAACACTTTTTCCTGCGCTTTTTCGCGCACAGAGCAGGTGTTGAAGAGAATAATATCGGCATCCGCCGCTTCATTCACCTGAACCAGCTCATCGCCTTCAGCTAAAACCGACAGCATTTTTTCACTGTCGTATTCATTCATCTGACAGCCGAAGGTACGGATAAATACTTTTTTCATGATTTTTCTAACTTAAATAACAATAACTTTAAATTGCTTATCTGAAGGGTTTCCCGACAATTCAGAATTCTTCAGATTTTTTGTGATAAAAATACAGGTGCAAGGCAAAAAACGCCGCAAGATTTAGATATCTTGCGAGGCTTTTTAACGCAGCATATGCGTTTTTAGGAGCAACAAGCACCCGTCAATCAAATACTCAAAAGACCTCGCGACCAAGCTGCTCGAAAACCTGCCGCTCCGGTTCGGAAAGCACCCAGATTTCCAAAATACGATTACCACCATCACGCCTTACCGCAACGGTTTTACCTGTTTTGGCAACCAACTTTCCCCGAACGATAAAGCGGTTATGCTCATCCCTGATGCGCACCGCAGGCGCCACCTCAAAGACAGCCGAACGGTCAAGCCAGCCCAAGGTTAGTATTTTTAACCAAGAGAGCCCGTCATTGCTCAACACAATTTGCGGGTAGCTTACTCGTTTCAATACCGCCACATCCATATCTTGCGGTATGGCACGCTGAGCCCACACCATTGAGGTGCACAGCAAAACACAAACGGCAAAGAAATAGCGCATATTCGTTTCTCTCCATTCAGACGGCCAAATTTTTATAAAAAATGCACCTTGAAACCCGACTCAATCAAAATATTGATTGCCCCAGCAAACCCCAAAACAAAATCGTGCATTGTTTGGCGCAATAGATTGTTTACGAGGGTGTCCCGGCAACCATGCCAATCGCCGATTTCATGGCGTTGCCTTTTTATGACTTGATAACAAGGATAGGCCGCTTTCTGAAAAACCGCTCCTCTTTATACAATCAAATAACCGTTTATTATAACATATAGAAAAGCAACGTGATGTTTCATATAGGCAATAAGCAGAAAGCCGGCCAAATACAGGCCCGCTGTTCTGAAAACCAATGCGGCTTTTCAGACGGCATCGAGGTGATTTCCACATCTGCCGCCAGCACAGCCGCATCATCGTCTACGTGGTGACACATTCGCTGCGTACACTGGCAAAAGTGTTGGTAATGCCGTCTGAAAGGTGTAGAATACGCCCCGTTTTCCACTCTAAGGCTTGCGGTGTCGCAGGCATATATCATGGACCTTCCCAGTTCATTTAACACATCATCCGAATCACGCATCTAACCCCGCCCGAATACGCGTCCGCGCTTGCCGGCGGGCGGAGTATTTATGAGCATCGAAGCACAAAACCCTTCTCAAACAGACCTTGAACGGCTGCCGCTGGATATCGCCCGCATTCACGAGCTGGCAGAATCGCTGTTGCCCGTTTATGAGCAAATCGAAGCCAACCGGCCGCTTGAAGAGCACAAACTCAATACCTGCCTGGTAGAATTAATCGGCCTTTTGCGCGAGCTGCACCCGGCCGATGTGGCCACGGTGTTGGAATCGCTGCCGCAAAAAGAGCGGATGCTGGTATGGCATTTGGCCGCGCCCGAAGAAGACGGCGAGGTGTTGCTCGAAGTATCTGATGCGGTGCGCGAAACCCTGATTGAAACCATGGATAAGGAAGAGCTCCTGGCCGCGGTGGAAGATCTGGATGCCGATGAATTGGCCGAACTGGCCGACGACCTGCCCAACCAGGTGGTGTATGAAGCGCTGAAAACCCGCGATGAAGAAGAGCGCGCGCAAGTGCAGGCGGCGATGTCGTATGAAGACGACCAAGTGGGGGCGCTGATGGATTTCGAGCTGGTGAGCATCCGCGCCGATGTCAGCTGCGAAGTGGTATTGCGCTATCTGCGCCGCTTCGAGCAGCTGCCCGACCACACCGACAAGATTTTTGTGGTTGATGATCACGAGGTGTTGCAGGGGGTGTTGCCGATTCGCAAATTATTGGTGGCCGACCCTGAAGAGCGGGTGGAAAATGTGATGGCCACCGAAGTGGTGCGCTTCCGCCCGGAAGACGATGCCGAAGAAGCGGCACAGGCGTTTGAGCGCTACGACTTGGTAACCGCGCCGGTGGTCGATGAAAACAAAAAGCTGATCGGCCGGGTTACCATTGATGAAATGGTTGACGTGATTCGTGAAGAATCTGAGGCCGATATGTTGAACATGGCCGGTTTGCAAGAAGAAGAAGATTTGTTTGCGCCGGTGCTCGATTCAGTGAAAAACCGCTGGATGTGGCTGGCCATCAATTTGTGCACAGCTTTTATCGCCAGCCGCGTGATTGGCGCTTTTGAAGGCTCGATTGCCAAAATTGTAGCGCTGGCGGCGCTGATGCCGATTGTGGCCGGCATCGGCGGCAATTCGGGCAACCAGACCATCACCATGATTGTGCGCGCCATGGCCACCGGCCAGCTTTCCGGCAACCAGGCGCGGCGGCTGCTGAAAAAAGAAGTGGCGGTGGCGCTGGTTAACGGTGTGATTTGGGGCAGCGTGATGGGCTTGGTGTCGTGGCTGCTGTACGACAGCCCCGGCATCGGCCTGGTGATGGTGGCGGCGATGACGCTCAACCTCTTGCTCGCGGCTACTGTGGGCGTGTTGATTCCCGTGGCGATGGAAAAAGCCGGCCGCGATCCGGCGCTCGGCAGCTCGGTGCTGATTACCGCAGTGACCGACTCCGGCGGTTTTCTGATTTTCCTGGGCTTGGCCACGATATTTTTATTGTAAACCCACCGAAGGCCGTCTGAAAGCGTTTAACCCATGCCGCAAACCCTTGCCCAATGGCTGCAAAACAGCCCGCTCCCGAAATCAGAAGCCCGCATGCTGCTGCAACAGGCAACCGGCCTGAGCCGTGCCCAACTGATTACCCGCGACGGCAACATCCTGGCCGCCGATATTCAAACAACGCTTGATGCCTTGGCCGCCCGCCGTTTGCAGGGCGAGCCGATGGCCTATATTTTGGGCAGCCGCGAATTTTACGGCCGCCCGTTTGCCGTTACCCCCGCCGTATTGATTCCCCGCCCCGAAACCGAACACCTGGTCGAAGCCGCGTTGGCGCATTTGCCGCCGGGCGGCAAGGTGTGGGATTTGGGCACGGGCAGCGGCGCCGTTGCCGTTACCATCGCACTGGAGCGGCCCGATGCCCGGGTGCGCGCTTCCGATATCAGCCGGGCCGCGCTGGCGGTGGCCGCACAAAATGCACAGGCATTGGGGGCAACAATCGAATTTGCCCACGGCTCGTGGTTTGCTGTCGACAGGCCGTCTGAATGCGGCAGCTACGATGTGATTGTGTCGAACCCGCCCTATATCGAAGCCGGCGATGCCCATTTGACACAAGGCGATTTACGCTTCGAACCGCAACACGCGCTCACCGATTTTTCAGACGGCCTGAGCTGCATCCGCACGCTGGTTGAAAATGCGCCGCAGTATTTGAAACACAGCGGCCGGCTGATGGTGGAACACGGCTTCAATCAAGGCGCCGCAGCACGGGAAATTTTTACCGGCAGCGGTTTTAAAGAGGTGGTGACGTTGGTTGATTTGGCCGGATTGGATAGAATCACCTGCGGACAATGGTAATCGCGCATAATGAAAATCAAAAAAACATCAACCCAATAACTATTTCTTTACATAAAATGATAAAATCCCTCAGTTATTTAAACTTAAGGGAACTTGAATGTCACGCTTATCTCTGCTCGGCGTATTTGCCGCCACCTTGACTCTGGCTGCTTGCGGTAGTAGCGGTAGCAGCACGGGTAATCTGTCTGCTGATGCCACCACCACACCTTTAAATCCAACCACACCGGCCAACGGTTACCGCACAATACAAATACCGGAATGGTCGGATGATGATTCTTACAACTATTACATCAAGCTTGACGGCAAAACCTATCACAGCGGCGACACGATTGATATTTCGCACTACCCGCAAGGCTTGACGGAAACCGCATTGGATAGCGGGCTGACGATAAAAAACCCAACCGGCGATTATCAGAAAGCTTACGACGGCAAATTGTATCTCTACAAACAAGCCTATTCAGTGGTGGCCGGCAACTATATACACAATCAATATCGCAGTAACAACAACAACCAACCCGAGCTGATTGATGCATTTTCAGTAGCGGAGATTCAAGGCGATGCAACCCCCTTTGATGCATTACCCGGCACAGGCCGCTACACCTATAAAGGTGAAGCATTCAGCGCGGGTGAAAAAGGCACGCTGACTTATACCGCAGACTTCGGCCGCAAGCTTGGCAGCGGCAGGATTACAGGACTGGCAACCTTCGGCGATATCACGCTGAACAGCGCTCCGATTACTCGAATAAAAGATGAGAATTTCAATGGTGCAGGCGTATCTCTAGATAGCAGTAGCGCCGTCTCCGCCAAATTAGGGAGCGGCACATACGGCTTGGGCTTTTTCGGCCCTCAAGCCAACGAGCTTGCCGGTATGGCCGAATTCACACGCCCAGGCAGCTCTGAATTTGAGCTGGAAGAGCAAGATCTTGAAATCGGCTTCGGCGGCAAACGCTGATACCTGTTATCAACCATTATCGCCCAATCACTTCATTTCTAAGGTATGCTATTCGGCAATTCTAATTCTAAAAATCTTTTGTTAATTTCTTTTTAAAACAATTAGATTGATTTAAGAAATTCAGTTATTTAATTGCCGTTTCTATAGAATGCCCTGACCATTCAGAATGATTCAGATTTTTTGTGATAACAGCACAGATGCAAGGCAAAAAACGCAGCAAGATTGGGCATCTTGCGAGGCTTTTTAACGCAGCAGATGTGCTTTTAGCGAAAAAAAGATGATGATATATGAATGGTCAGGGCACCCTAGTAATCAAAAAGCCTGACAATCCGCTCTCAGGCCGTCTGAAACCATATCTTCAGACGGCCTTTTGTCTGTCCGCTCAAACGCTCTGCGCGGCAATCAGTTTCTGCAAAAAGGCATCGCACCGCGCCAGTTGCGCCAGCTCGACAAATTCATCGGCTTTGTGCGCCTGCTCGATATTGCCGGGGCCGCAAATCACGGTGGCGATACCGGCCTGCTGAAACTGGCCGCCTTCGGTGGCATAGGCCACTTTCAGGCGGGCGGAATCTTCTACCAGCTGAGTAACCAGCTCATGCAGCAGCCGCGCTTCGGCTTCGGGCATGGCGGGCACGTTTTCGCCGTGTTTCACTTCAATGCCGCAAGCCTCATCCACCGCCTGCATCTGCGGCTGCAACACTTCGCGGATATGCGTTTCAATCGGCGCAAGAATATCGGCGGGGCTCATGTGCGGCAGGTTGCGGTAGTCGAATTCGAATTCGCACAGCTGCGGCACGATATTGCCGGCAATGCCGCCGCCGATGGTGTTGACACTCAGAGTGGAAAACGGCACGTCGTAATCGGGGTCGGTGTCGTGGCGGGCTTTCAGACGGCCTGCCAAGCCGTTGATAAACACAATCAGTTTGGCGGCATATTCGATGGCGTTTACCCCTTGCGGCGTGAGCGATGAATGGGCGGCTTTGCCGTGCACGGCGCATTTGAAGGTGTGGATGCCTTTGTGCGCCACCACCATGCGCATCGACGTGGGCTCACCGACTATGCAGTGTTCGGGCGCGAGGCCGCGCCGCTGCAATTCGGCAATCATCACCGGCGCGCCGAGGCAACCGATTTCTTCATCGTATGAAAGTGCGATGTGCAACGGGCGTTTAAGTTTGGCCTGCACCATCGCGGGCGCAGCGGCAAGCACGGCGGCGATAAAGCCTTTCATGTCGGCGCTGCCGCGCCCGTAAAGACGGCCGTTGCGGATATTGGCGGTGTAGGGGTCGGAATGCCACTGCTGGCCGTCTGTCGGCACCACATCGGTGTGGCCGCTCAGCACCAGCCCGCCGTCGGTGCTGCCGCCCTCAGCGGGAATGGTGGCAAACAGATTGGCTTTGGTCTGCTCGGGATTGTGCGCCAGCCAGGGCTTGAGGCCGAGCGATTCGAGATAATCGGCGCAATCGTGTATCAGCGCCAGATTGGAATAGCGGCTGGTGGTATCGAAAGCAATCAGGCGGGCAAGTCGGTCAACGGTATTCATGGGGTGCTTTCACATGCAAATGATGGTTTGATTATAAGGCTTTTCAGACGGCCTGATTCTATTATATGCTGCAAGCAAGCCCCGGGCTGCACTGAGGCCGTCTGAAAACACACACTTAAGGAGAAACCATGAACATCCGCCCCTATCTGGAACAGAGCCCTAAAATCGATGCAAGCTGCTATATCGACCCTGCCTGCGTGGTGATCGGCGAGGTGGCGCTGGCGGAACAGGTGTCGGTGTGGCCGTTTGCGGTGATACGCGGCGATGTCAACAGCATCCGTATCGGCGCACGCAGCAATGTGCAAGATTTGAGCATGCTGCATGTGTCGCACAAAAACGAAGCCAAGCCCGAAGGCTCGCCGCTGGTAATCGGCGAAGATGTTACCATCGGCCACAAAGTCATGCTGCACGGCTGCACCATCGGCAACCGCGTGCTGGTAGGCATGGGCAGCACCATTATGGATGATGTGGTGATTGAAGATGATGTGATGATCGGCGCATGCAGCCTGGTGCCGCCGCGCAAACGGCTGGCAGGCGGTTATTTATACGTCGGCTCGCCGGTCAAGCAGATACGTGCGCTCACAGAAGAAGAAAAAGCTTTTCTGGTGTATTCCGCCGCCCACTACATGCGCGTGGCCGCCAACCACAAGCAATCGGGCCATCAGCCTTAATACTCATTCACAACAATAAGCTAACGGCGGCGGCGCGCCTCACCGCACGCATATACCGCCTTCAACTCGCCGCGGGGTTCGCTTGCTTTTGTGAACCAGTATAAGTGTTTCAGACGGCCTGATATTCAGGCCGTCTGAAACCCCGCTTGCCACAACAAACCGGTCAAACAACCCGGCACAGAAACAGCACGGCAAAACAACGCCACCAGGCTCTTTCGTCAAACAAATATGAAACAATATTACAGCCGTATGACTCACCCGCCCCGACACAACTTCATTGTAAACACCAACAAATTCAGCGCTTTTTATTGTGCATCTTCACAATATGCGCGTAATACCCAAGCAGAAATACAGCGGCAGCGCGCCGATAATTTGGTTTAAATCATAAAAAACTGTAATTTTCCGACTGCCCATCAGGGTTTCAGGTTACAATTCTGCAACTAAAATTTCCACCGAATCCCATCATTTCAGCTAAAAGGAAAGCCGTATGAGCACGACCAAACGCGACTTAACCCGTATCCGCCACAACACCAAAATCGTGGCCACACTCGGCCCGGGCAGCAACAATGTTGACCTGCTCGAAGACATGATCCGTGTCGGCGGCCTCAACGTGGTGCGCTTCAACTTCAGCCACGGCACCGCCGAATTTCATCAGGAAAACGCCAAAATCGTACGCGAAGCCGCCAAACGCGCCGGCCATGAAGTGGCCATTATGGCCGACCTGCAAGGCCCGAAAATCCGCGTGGGCAAACTGGTCAACGGCTTTATCGAATTAAACGCCGGCGAAAAGCTGCTGCTCGATGCCGCCCATGAAGGCGAAGGCACCCGCGAACGTGTCGGCCTCGACTACCGCGACCTGCCCAACGATGTCAAAGCCGGCGATATCTTGCTGCTCGACGACGGCCTGCTGACCCTGATTGTCGACAGCGTAAACGGCAGCGAAATCCTCACCACCGTGCAAAACAGCCACAAGCTCAAATCCAACAAAGGCATCAACAAACAAGGCGGCGGCTTGTCTGCCGGCGCGCTGACCGAAAAAGATTTCCGCGACCTCAAAACCGCCGTGGCCATCGGCTGCGACTATCTGGCGGTCAGCTTCGTGAAATCGGCCGAAGACCTCAAAATTGCCCGCGATTTGGTCGAGCAGGAAATGCAGGGCAGCGATGCCGTGCGCCCCGGCCTGGTATCCAAAATCGAGCGTGTGGAAGCGATTGAAAACCTCGACGAAATCATCAAAGCTTCAGACGGCATCATGGTAGCCCGCGGCGATTTGGCCGTAGAAGTCGGCAATGCCGCCGTGCCCGCGCTGCAAAAACGCATGATCAAACGCGCCCGCGAGCTGCGCCGCTTCAGCATCACCGCCACCCAAATGATGGAAAGCATGATCACCAACCCCGTGCCCACCCGCGCCGAAGTAAGCGACGTGGCCAACGCCGTGCTCGACGGCACCGATGCGGTAATGTGTTCCGCCGAAACCGCCGTGGGTGCCTATCCGTTTGAAACCGTGCGTCAAATGGCGATTATCTGCGCCGCCGCCGAAGCCGAACAAGATTCGCTCAACGGCGTAGACGAAAGCAACATCCACCCGCCGGTGGGCACCAACCTAGCGGTGGCCAGCGGCGCCGTGCACGTTGCCCGCGCCGTTCAGGCCAAAGCCATCGTGGCCTTAACCGAAAGCGGCTCCACCGCCTTCCAAATCAGCCGCCACAGCATCCAACTGCCGGTTTACGCGCTCACCCCGAGCGTATCCGCCCAGCGCCGCATGGCCATGTATCGCGGCGTGCGCCCGATTATGTTGGCCACCAGCAAAGATCACGATACCGCTGTGGATGAAGTGGAAGCCATGCTGGTTGAGCGCAAGGTGCTGGAAAGCGGCGACCAATACATCATCACCAGCGGCTCACGCATGCGCGAGAGCGGCAGCACCAACATGCTGCAAGTGATGGAAGTGCGCTGATTTTTGCAAGTGCCGCCCGGCACGTGCAGATAAAAAGCAGGCTTGCGGGTCTGCTTTTTTGCGTTCAGACCAAACAATACCCATCCACAAAAGTAAGCTGACAAGGCGGCGAGCCGAAGACAGTACACAGCTACGGAGCCGGCTGACTTGGCGTTCAGCGCCTTAGGGTGTCATGACCATTCGATTTATAAGCGTATTTTGCCCCTGAAAATGCATCTACTGCGCAAAAAAGATGATGATATATGACACATCAGGACAGCCTAAGCGTCCTCTTCGAGCTCAAGCGCGCCAACGCCGTTAGCTTATTTTGGTGAATGGGCATGACTTTTGTGCCTTGGTATAAGTGAAGCGGCTATAGTAAACTGATATTCCCGCAACCATCCGAAGCAAGGAGATTCATTATGGCCGTATTGGTAAACAAACCCGCTCCGTTTTTTCACGACAGCGACAAAACATTCGCAGCGGTATTGGGTGACGGCAGCATCGTCGAAGATTTCAACTTTCAGGCCGCGGCCAAGGGCAAATATGCGGTCGTATTTTTTTATCCGCTCGATTTCACCTTTGTGTGCCCGTCTGAAATCATCGCCCACGACCACCGTGTAGAAGCCTTCAAACAGCGCAATGTAGAAGTGTTTTCGGTATCGTGCGACAGCCAGTTTACCCACAATGCCTGGCGCAACACCCCGCTTAACGAAGGCGGTATCGGCGCGGTGAAATTTACCATGGTGGCCGATGTGAAACATGAGCTGATGCAGGCTTATGATGTGGAAAGCGCCGACGGCGTGGCATTCCGCGGTTCGTTTTTAATCGACAAAAACGGCATCGTGCAACACCAGGTGGTCAACAATCTGCCGCTCGGCCGCAATGTAGACGAAATGCTGCGCATGGTAGATGCACTGCAATTCTTTGAAGAAAACGGCGAAGTGTGCCCGGCCGGCTGGAACAAAGGCGACAAAGGCATGACCGCCAGCCCCGACGGTGTGGCGGCTTATCTGGCCGCCGATGCCGACAAGCTGTAATGCGCTAAAATAAAAACCTGCCGACAGCTTGTGCAAACTTTTGATTCAAGCAGCCGGCATGTTGCACAAGCTTCAGGCAGGTTTTTTATCACTTTTAAACCCAGTGCAAACGGTTATCATAGGCCGTCTGAAAGCCCGCAAGGAATCGAGATGAAAACATATTGTTTGGCTGCCGTGCTGGCCGCTGCGTTATTATCAGCCTGTGCCGGCGGTGCAGGTGGCGGCAACACGCAGATGTATGGCGAAATCAAGGGCGGGGTGGAAACTTCGCACACCCGTGTCGGCCATTGATACCGGCAGCCCCTGCTAGAAAATTGAGGCCGTCTGAATTTTTTTCAGACGGCCTTTTCTAGAAAAACTATTTCTATTTACAGCACTTCAATCAAACCCGCTGCGCCCATGCCGGTGCCGATACACATGGTCACCATGGCATAGCCTTTTTCGCCGCGCTCGCGCAAGCCGTGGATGGCGGTGGCGGCGCGGATGGCGCCGGTGGCGCCGAGCGGATGACCCAGCGCGATGGCGCCGCCGTTGGGGTTGACGATGGCGGTGTCTAAATCCAAATCGCGGATTACCGCCAGCGATTGGGCGGCAAAGGCTTCGTTCAGCTCAATCCATTTCATGTCGCTCAAGCTCAAGCCTGATGATTTCAACACCGCCGGAATGGCTTCTTTGGGGCCGATGCCCATGATTTCGGGCGGCACACCGCGCACGGCGAAGCCTTCGTAGCGGGCGATGGGGGTAAGGTTGTAGCGTTTCAGCACCTCTTCGCTCACCACCAGCAAGGCACCCGCGCCGTCCGACATTTGCGAGGAATTGCCTGCGGTTACGCTGCCTTTGGCGGCAAATACGGGGCGCAGTTTGGCCAAACCTTCGGCGGAAGTGTCGGCACGGGGGCCTTCGTCGGTGTCGCACAGTTTGCGCACTTCTTTCACTTCGCGGCTGCCCAAGTCGGCGCTGCGGTACACGGCTTCAATCGGGCTGATTTCGGCTTTGAACTTGCCGGTTTCAATCGCAGCCAGCGCACGTTTGTGGCTTTCCAACGCAAACGCATCTTGATCTTCGCGGCTGACGTTCCATTGTTCGGCCACTTTTTCGGCGGTCAACCCCATGCCGTAAGCGATGCCCAGATTTTCTTCTTTGGCGAAGATTTCAGGGTTGAGCGACACTTTGTTGCCCATCATCGGAATCATCGACATGCTCTCGCTGCCCGCCGCAATCACGGCTTCGGCCTCACCGGTGCGGATGCGGTCGGCGGCGATTTGCAGCGCGTTGATGCCGCTGGAGCAATAGCGGTTGATGGTGATGCCGCCCACGGTTTCGGGCAAGCCGGCCAACAAGGCGGCGATGCGGGCAAAGTTGAGGCCGGATTCGGCTTCGGGGAAGGCGCAGCCTGCCACCACATCATTGATTTCGGCGGGGTCAAATCCCGGCGCCTGCGCCACCACTGAGCGGATAACGTGCGCGAGCATGTCGTCGGGGCGGGTGGTGCGCAGCATGCCGCGCGGGGCTTTGCCGATGGGGGTGCGGGTGGCGGCTACGATATAGGCTTCTCTTAATTGTTTCACAGTATTCTCCTGTTGGGGGTGGCCGTCTGAATGCTCGGGCTTTTCAGACGGCCTTTCAGCGGATTGTGTAGGGTGTGCCCGAGAGGCACGCACGTGTTTTTGATTTTTAACGATTTGAACTGCGTGCGCGGCTTTCGCCACACGCCCTACAGGTTTTGCTCAAGCCGTCTGAAGGGCCAGCTTTTTTCAGACGGCCTCAAACATCAGTTGCGCAACGGCTTGCCGGTGGACATCATGTTTTCGATGCGCTCCAGCGTTTTCTCGTTTTTCAGCAAATCGACAAACACTTGGCGCTCCAAATCCAACACCCATTGTTCGTCGACAAGGGTGCCGGGGTCGACGTCGCCGCCGGTAATCACCCAAGCGATTTGGCTGCCGATGTGCATATCGTATTCGCTGATAAAGCCGCCCTCTTTCATGTTGAGCAATTGGCCTTTAATCGAGGCGGCGCCGCTGCGGCCGGCCACGGGGAAGGTGGCGGGCATATCGGGGCGGAAGCCGCTGTCGGCCAGTGTTTTCGCTTCGGCCAGCGCCACATGCAGCAACTCGTAGCTGTTGAACACCACCACATCGCTTTCGCGCATAAAGCCCATTTCTTTGGCCTCAATCGCGCTGGTGGCCACTTTAGCCATGGCCAGATTCATGTAGCGGTCTTTCAGGGCGGCCAGCAGGTCGCCTTGGCTGGCGCGTGCGGCCTGCAAGGCGAAATCTTTGGTGCCGCCGCCGGCGGGAATCAGGCCGACGCCCACTTCCACCAGGCCGACATAGCTTTCCAGCGCCGCCACCACTTTATTGCTGTGCATCACAAATTCGCAGCCGCCGCCAAACGCGAAGCCTTGCACCGCCGACACGGTGGGGATTTGGCTGTAGCGCAGGTTCATCGAAGTGTCTTGGAACAATTTCACCATGCTCTCAATCGCTTCGAAATCGCCGGTGGCAAATTCGGGCATCATCGATTTCAAATCCGCGCCCACTGAAAACGGTGCTTCGGGCGCCCAAAACACCAGCGCTTTAAAGTCTTTTTCGGCAATGGCGATGGCCTGATTGATGCTTTCGAGTACGGCGCGGCTGATGGCGCGCATTTTATTCAGGTTTTCAATCACCAAAATTTCGTCATCAAAGGTAAAGCCGCGCATCACTTCGGTTTCAAACACGGTTTTGCCCAGCGGCGGCAGGTTTTCGCCCAACAGCGCGGCGGGGCGGAATTGGCGTTGGTAAACATCGAGCGATGAGCGCGCATCGTAAGCGCCGGTGCTGAAATTGAAGCTGCCTTCATTGTTGTGGAACGCTTCCACGCCTTTGAGCCACTCGGGCAGCGGCGCATTGCTCATGGCCTCGCCCGCATCGATGTCTTCCTGAATCCAGCCGGCAACCTGCTGCACGCCGGCGGCCTGCCAGATTTCCAGCGGGCCTTGTTCCCAGCCGAAGCCCCAGCGGATGGCGAAATCGACATCGCGGGCAGTGGTGGCGATGCTGTGGCCGTGCACGGCGATGTAGTGGAACGAATCGCGCAAAATCGCCCACAAAAATTGCGCCTGCGGGTTGTCGCTTGCGCGCAGGGCAGCCAGCTTTTTGCCCCAGTCTTTTTCTTTCAGAATGTCGGTAACTTCGCTGTCGGCTTTTTTATTTGAAGCCACATATTCGCCCGCGGCCGGGTCGAACATCATGATGCGTTTGCCTTCTTTTTTAAAGATGCCGGCCTTGGTTTTTGAGCCGAGGGCGCCGTTTTCGATCAGCGTGTGCAGCCATTGCGGCAGCGTAAAATGAGCGTGCCATGGGTCTTGCGGCAGGTTGTCTTCCATGGTTTTGGCCACATGGGCGAAGGTATCCAAGCCCACCACATCAGCGGTGCGGAAGGTGGCCGATTTGGCACGGCCGAGGCGTTTGCCGGTGAGGTCGTCAACCACATCGAAGCGCAGGCCGAATTTTTCGGTGTTGTAGATGGTGGCCAGCATCGAGAATACGCCGATGCGGTTGCCGATAAAGTTGGGGGTGTCTTTGGCGCGTACCACGCCTTTGCCCAGCGTGCTTACCAAGAAGCGTTCGAGATTGTCGAGATATTCGGGGGCGGTGGCGGCGGTGGGAATCAGCTCTACCAAGTGCATATAGCGCGGCGGGTTGAAGAAATGCACGCCGCAGAAGCGGTGTTTCAAATCGGCAGGAAATTTGCCGCTCAGGGTTTCAACCGACAAGCCCGATGTGTTGGTGGCGAAAATGGTGTGTTCGCCCAAATGCGGCGCCACTTTGGTATAGAGGCTTTCTTTGATGTCGAGGCGCTCGGCCACGGCTTCGATCACCAAATCGCAATCGGCCAGCTTGGCCAAATCGTCGTCGTAATTGGCGGCGCTGATGTAGGCGATGGCCTCTTTACCGGCCAGGGGCGCAGGTTTTTGCTTTTTCAGCGCATCGATGGCTTTTTGCACGATGCCGTTTTTCGGGCCTTCTTTCGCCGGCAGGTCAAACAGCACCACCGGCACCTTGGCGTTGGCCAGATGGGCGGCAATCTGCGCGCCCATCACGCCCGCACCGAGCACGGCGGCTTTACGGATAACGAAGTTTTTTGCGGTCATGGTAATCCTCTCTCTTTGTTTCTTGGCTTTCAGACGGCCTCAAACTGCATCAAGGCCGTCTGAAAGGCTGTGGTTAAAACTTATAGGTGTATTGCAAACCTAAGATGTTGGCACTGCTTTTGAAATTGGCGCTGCCGTTGGTTTTGCTCGATACGCAGGCCACTTCGGTGGCGCTGCTGCCGCCGCAATAACCGTTCACATTGGCCGTGGCCTTTTTAATAAACAGATGGCTGTAGGCTACGTTGATGCTGTGTTGGCGGTTGATGTCATATTTCGCACCCAAAGACAGCCAGATGCGGTCGTTATCGGGCAGCGTGCTCATGCGGTAGTTGGCGTTTTTCACAGGCGACTGGTCATAAGCGATACCGGCGCGCAGTTGCAGCGGCTCGCTGTATTGGTAAGAGGCACCGAGCGACACTTTATAAGTGTTGCGCCAGTTGGGCGTGAGCCTGGTCACGTTGGAGGTGTTGTTACCCTGGTCGTCGGCGGCTACTTGCTTGGTATTGCCCCACATCAGGTTGGCCTGATTGAAGCGCGAGTGGCGCGTCCAGGTAACATCGCCAAACACATTCCATTGCGGGTTGACCTTATACATACCGTGCACCGATAACGATTCGGGGGTGGTGATTTTTACCGATGCGTCTTCTTTCTCGACATAGCCGCGATCACGGATGCCCTGCTGGATGGTGCTGCCCAATACCGGGTCGTTAAAGGCGTTGCCCACCAAATGCCACTCGCCGTCGCCTTTAAGGGTGTGTTTGATTTTAGAGCGGTAGTTGACACCGACACGGGCGCGGTCGTTGATGTCCCACAACCAGGCGAGGTTGTAGCCGAAGCCCCAGTCGTCGCCTTTGACTTTGGCGTAGCCGTCGGCGGCGCCGTTGCCCACGGGGCTGGCGGCAGTGGCACTAGCCAGAGCGTCGTCGACAGCTGCCTGTTGTGCAGTGAGCGTGGCCTGCTGCTGAGTCAATGCGGCTTGCTGGGTTTGCAAACCGGCCAATTGGGTTTGCAGGGCAGAAGCATCACCGCCGGCGGCTTCGGTAGCGGCAATACCGGCCTCAAGCTGGCTGATACCGGCATTGAGCTGTGTCAGACCAGTATCGATTTGCGTCAACCCTGCCCCAATTTGCGCAGCACTACTGCCTAATGAGCTCACTACCGCCGGGCCGAAGTTGGCATATTGGCGCAATTCGGCGGTGGTGTGTTGTGCCACAAAGCCCACGGCAAATGAATGGCGCTCGTTCAGTTTATAGGCCACGGTGGGCTGGATGGCCAGCGTTTGTAAGCCGAGCTCGTTCAGGTTGTAGCGCAACACCGAGTCATGGTCGTATTCGGTGCCCGAGCCAAACGGCACATAGGTGCCCAAGCCGACGGTGATTTTGTCGTTCAACTGGTGCGAGGCGTAAATATGCGGGGCAAACACCACATCATCGGTGATTTTGCCGCTGGTGCTGCCTTGCACATTTTCTTGCGGATCAGTGCCGCCGCCGGGCGGATATTTGGCTTCGCCGTCGCTGTATTTCACATTCGGCGCCACGATATTCAGGTTAATCGTGGCTTGCGTGCCTTCCAGCTTGGTGAGGCCGGCGGGGTTGTAGAAAATGGTAGAGGGGTCGGCGGCTTCGGCAGACGATGAGTTGGCCGTGGATTGGCTGCTCACTGATTGGGTGCCGAAGTGGTAGCCGGAAGCCCAGGCGGATTGTGCCAGCAGCGCGGTGCTGATAATCAGGGCGCTTTGCTTGATGCGGCGGGTGTGGATCGGTTTCATTCTCTTTTCTCCTAAAGTTGTTTTATGACGTTTTCAGACGGCCTTGTTGCGTTAAAAGCCGTGAAGTAACGTTATAAAACAATTTCTCCGTTTATGGAATCATTACTTTAATTTTTATTTGTTTTTGAATGTATTTCTCTGCAATGCTGCCCGACTTCCGCTTAGCTGCTGATTTTCCTGCATAAGCAAGCTGCTTGGTCTTTATTTTCTGCTGGGTGTTTCAGACGGCCTCTTAAATAAGATGGAGGCCGTCTGAAACATTTGCTGCCTGATAATGATTAAAACACGTGGCGTTCGAGCAGTTTTTCATCATGCTGCTCAAGCTGCATGTCGAAATCGTCGACCATAATCACATTGCGCTTGAGTTGGCGACCACGGGTAACCAGGTCGAACTCTTGCTGGGTGATGTCGCCGTTATCCAGCGCTTCTTGCAGGCGCAGGGCGGGTGAGGGCTGCACCAGCTTGCCTTTGCGGGTGAGGTTGCGCAGTTTTTTCTCGGCCGGCTCGGCGGCAATCACGGCGGCGTGGGCAACGGGCAGCAGACCGATGGCTTCGTCTTCGTTATCGGGCACAAACATACCTTTGGAGAGGCGCGCCAACATGCCTTCGTTTTTCATCATATCGTCGGCCACTTTGCTCGCCAGTTTGTCGGCAGGTGCGTTGATGTTGTGACCCAGCGGCATAGTAAGCACGCGCAGCAGCCACGCCAGCGGGCGCATCGGCAGGTTGCGCAACAGGCCGTCGAGTGCGGTTTGTGCATCAAACAGGGCTTGTTCGGCGGCATAGCGCATCACGGCTTCGTCTTCTTTCTGGCTGCCTTGGCTTTCAAAGCGTTTCAGCACGGCGCTGGCGATAAACAGGTTCGACAAGATGTCGCCCAAGCGCGCCGACAGTTTTTCTTTAAACTTGAGGCTGCCGCCGAGGCTGAACATGCTCATGTCGGCAACCAGCGCAAAGTTGGCGGCCAGACGCGTCATTTGGCGGTAATAGCGGGCGGTGGCTTTGCTGTTTTTGGGTGCGCCGGCAAACACGCCGTTGGTGAGCGAGAGCCAGAAACTGCGGAAGGCATTGGTAAAGGCGAAGTGCAGATGGCCGCCAAATGCTTGTTTAAACGCTTTGGCATCGTTATCCGCCGCGGCACGCATTTCTTTTAACACGAAAGGATGACAACGAATCGCGCCCTGCCCGAAGATCATCATGCTGCGGGTGAGGATATTCGCGCCTTCTACGGTAATCGCCACCGGAATCGCCTGATAAGCGGCGGCCAGGTAGTTACGCGGCCCCAATACCACGGCACGGCCGCCGTGGATGTCCATCGCATCGTTAAGCGTTTTGCGCATGCGTTCGGTGTTGTGGTATTTCAAAATCGCCGAAATCACGCTGGGCTTCTCGCCGTTGTCGAGCGCGGTAAGCGCCAAATCCTGCGAGGCTTCCATTTGGTAGGTATACATGCCGATGCGCGAAAGGGCTTCGTCGACACCTTCGAATTTGCCGATGGGCAAGCCGAACTGGTCGCGGATGCGGGCATACAGCGCGGTGGTGTAACCGGCCATTTTGCCTGCGGCCACCGAGTTGGCGGGCAGCGAAATGCAGCGGCCCACTGAGAGGCATTCCACCAGCATCTGCCAGCCTTTACCGGCATATTCCACGCCGCCGATAATCCAGTCGAGCGGGATAAACACATCTTTGCCCCAAGTCGGGCCGTTCATAAACACGCTGCCGCCGGGGTAATGGCGACGGCCGATTTCTACGCCTTCATGGCTGGTGGGAATCAGCGCGCAGGTAATGCCGATGTCTTTTTTGTCGCCCAGCAAACCGTCGGGGTCGTACATTTTAAACGCCATGCCCAGCACGGTGGCCACGGGCGCCAGGGTAATCCAGCGTTTTTCCCATGAAATGCGGATACCCAAAACATCATCGTGCTGCTCGCCGGTGGTGGGGTCGGTGTAGCTGCCTTTGCAGACCACGCCGAAATCGGGAATGCCGCCCGCATCAGAGCCGGCATGCGGGCTGGTAAGTGCGAAACAGGGGATTTCCAGGCCTTTGGCCAGGCGCGGCAGATAGTAATCTTTTTGCGCTTCGGTGCCGTAGTGTTGCAGCAATTCGCCCGGGCCGAGTGAATTGGGCACCATCACGGTTACAGCGGCGCTGCCGGCGCGGGTGGCGACTTTCATCACCACTTTGGCATGGGCATAGTTGGAGAATTCCAAACCGCCGTATTGTTTTTTGATAATCATGCCCAAGATGCCGCTGTCTTTAATAAACTGCCAGGCTTCAGGCGGCAAATCTTTGGTTTTGTGCTGCATTTCCCAATCGTCGAGCATTTTACAGAGCTCTTCCACCGGCCCGTCGATAAAGGCCTGCTCTTCGGCGCTCAGTGTGGGCGTGGTAAAGTTTTGCAGCTTGCTGAAATCGGGTTTGCCCGAAAACAGCTCGCCGTCCCACCACACCGTGCCGGCATCGATGGCGGCGGCTTCGGTTTCCGACATTGCCGGGGTAATCTTTTTATAAAGGCCGAAAATGCGGCCGAGAATAAAATCGCGCAGCGGCGGAATGCAGCAGGCCGCCGCCACAATCAGCACGGGGATATACGCCCACCAAGCCGCACCGCCGAGCGCGAGGCCGACAACGGCAGCCAGCGACAACAGCCAGGCGGGGCTGCGGAAATAGGCGGCAACGCCGACCAAAACAAGCAGCAAAATAAGACTTAACATTTTTGGTTCTCCTGTTGGTTTTTCTTGTGTTTCAGATGGCCTGCAACTTGAGGTTGCCGCAAGCCGCAATCTGATGGTTTGCACGCAGGCAAAGCGCTGCATCACTTCTAAAATCGGGCATCTGCTGCGGGAATGCAGCCGGACACCGCCGCTATTGCGGCATTTTCAGCCCCGCCACCACAAACGGCCGCACATAACGCGCCACCTGCTCGGCGTTTTTGGCTGTTACCACGCTGGCGGGTGCCAACGCTTTCAAAACATCGTTGCCGGCAAAGGCGTTAAACAAGGTGCTCAGCGCCAAGTGCATACGCCAGCGGCAGGCTTCGGGCGGCAAATCGGGCAAAGCGCGGGCAAACGCGGCATACAGGCGGTCGGCCAGCTCGGAAAATTCCTGTGCCAGCGCCTCGCGGAAAATCTTGTATTCGTCGAGCATCAGTCGCGACACCAGCTTGGCAGTGGTGCCGGCCTTGCCGTCGGTGGCGTTAACCAGATTCAGACACGAAGCGATAAAGCTGTCGGTCAGATGCTCGGGCGTGAGCGTTTGCTGCTGCGCCTCCGCCGTTTGCAGCATTGTCAGCACATCTTCCAAAAAAGGCGCGATGCGGCGGTGGATAACGGCCAAAAACAAGGCCTCTTTCGAGCCGAAATGGTAATGCGCGGCCGCCACGTTCACCTGCGCCTCACGCATAATCTGCCGCAGCGACGAGGCAAAAAAGCCATGCAGCGCAAAATGGGCTTCGGCAGCGCTCAAAATGCGCGCGATGGTTTGGCTGTCGTGGTTGGCTGTGCTCATATGCTCGGCTATTCGAAAAATGATTAAAACAGTTGTTTGATTCAAACATACGTTTTAACCGCTTTACTGTCAACACTTTAATGGCAACTATTTTAGAGTTCGTGTTCAGACGGCCTCGATTGGAAACCACACCGCGCGCCTTTTGAGGCCGTCTGAAAGCAGTGCTGTTCAAACCGGCGGCGAATGATTACACTATGCTTTTTTCAACGCCGGGGTTTCCCGGCAAACCTTTATGAAACGAATCATCACTTCCCTGCCGGTATGGATTGTGTTGGCCGACATGGTGTATGGCTTTGCCCTCAACATCATCCGACGCTTCCACACCGATTATGCACCCCCGCCCCAAGACGGCCTGCCGGTGTCGCCCGACATCGCTTTCAGCGGCTTGCAGGTGCTCGCCGGCGGCGGCATGATGCTGATCATCGGCTTCGGCCTTTGGGTGCTGCTGCAACTGAACCGCACAGTATTGCAGCAGCAGATTCTGCCCATCGGCGTGTTCCGCTCGCTGGGCTTGCTGGCGGTGCTGGCCTTCAGCCTGCCCGCCGTATGGGAATGGGGCTGGGCACTTGCCCGCTTTGCCGGCGGCAGCAACACCTTGGCTTTCGGCAACCTGCGTTATTTTATCGTGGCATTGTGTCAGCCCTTAGTGGCTCTGTTGTGCGTGTGGCGGCTGCTCGGCTGGTATCGGCTGCATCAAACGGCGGCGGTATCTGATGGGGAAGACGTGGTGCAGTAGTGGTGCAGCAACGGCAGAGGCCGTCTGAAAGGCTTGGGGCTTTCAGACGGCTCTAAATTTAACCACCCATTGCCCACAATCAAAAAAAGAGATAATATTAAAAAAAATAATGTTTATTACTTTAAATATCCAAAACAACCTCTTCTACCCAGTTGCATTTCAATATTACTTACTGACTACTAAACTTATAAACTTAAGGATTCAGCATGGCTAATGAAGTTACCTTACCCCCGTAGTCGTTATTGGAGAAAGACCTAGCCAGCCATCAGCAGGAGAAAAGTACAAGGTTACCTTACTGACACCATTTGGAACCCATCATATTGATTGCCCATCTGACACTTACATTTTAGATGCCGCAGAGGCTGAAGGTATTGAGTTACCTTACTCTTGCCGAGCAGGATCATGCAGTTCCTGTACCGGACGATTGATTTCCGGTACGGTATCACAGAATGATGGCTCATTTTTAGATGAAGAACAAATTCTCCAGGGCTTTATTCTGACCTGCATCGCTTACCCCACGTCCGATTGCGTGATACAAACTCATCAAGAAGAGGCAATAGACGAACCACCCCAAAAACCAATATTGACATCTACTACCGACGAGCAGCCTAATCCTTCCCGTACGACCATCGGCGTAGGAGAAGGCTTTACGGTCGAATCTGATATACCTGTCCGCTGGACGGTGTCTTCCAGCTTAGTGACGGTAGGCAACCAGGATGAATACGCGATTCATTTAATTGCCACCGACAAGGCGGGCACTGTCACAGTGACGGCCCATAATAACAATAAGAGAAGCAGCATGAAGTTTTCTATTATTCAACCGGATGGTTTAAAAATAGAAAAGATTAAAGATTTCCATGTAAATAAAATACTGGATGCTGGATTTTTAGCTTATTTCTATTTGCTTCCAGCCAGTGTCAACTTTCAAAAAGTACAAATTAGCGAACTCGAAAGTTTTAGCTACGGAGGAACAGGTTTATTAGCAGAAGGAAATGGTAGGCCACATGGCCGTTACCCACATGGCCGAAGCGATTGGGTTTCAGCAAAGTCTTATCAAAATGGATTGGGTACATGGATGGATACTCATGATTTTGTTTATGGCATGCAGGATCGATACTGCGCCAAAAAAATCGTCAATAGCATCATCCATCTAGCCATTCCTTTCGAATGGCGCTTAGCAGGAATAAATACCACTCACCCGTTAGCCACAATACAACAATCTACCTCCATCAATAGCAATGGGGAAGTAACTACTCGAAAAGCAGATGCAGCAGTCACATTTCACTATATGGACGACAGTGTTAATCTGGATGTATTCGATGGAAACCCGCCCACGCCAAAACCGCAAAAATGTTAATCATTAATGCTTGAGCAGATAAGTTGACACTTTAAAACCCGCTCACCACATTGAGCATCTTTAACTGAAAAACAGCCCATGAATCTTATCAAAATAGCCGTGGTTTCATTTATATTATATGTACCGCTGAGTGCGCGTGCCGATATTTATTTCGGCTCCATGGGGGGGCTGATGCAGATATGCACCGGCGAATATCTAAAAACCGGAAAAACTGCGAAAGAATGGTTGTTGTTGCAGGCGCAGGAAATAGCAAAAAATAATCCGGCCTACCCTCAGGGCACTGTATTCCGCCTCATTATCGTGCCTGCAGAAGGTGGAGATTGCGACAGCAAACTTGATGAGCACCTCATGTTGTTGCGCGAAGCTGTGGCAGAAAACCGCCGCAATCTCGGCAATGCCGATTATCTGCCTTATGATATTGCTGAATATATGGACAGCATCCGCTATAAAAATAGGCTCATTACCATTTTCCACCCTTTTCACCCCATGAAACTGAAAAACCGATAGCAAGCAGTATCTGCCGATAAAGCACATTCATAACCAAGGCCGTCTGAAAGTTTAAATGCTTTCAGACGGCCTTGGATATCTCAATATCTATTCCACCTTAAACGGCAAAAACGATACGTCCATCACATATGCTTTCGGGTTTGACCAATCTACCGTTACTTTGACGCTGTCGCCCACATACGGCGCGGGGTCTTCGGCCATCGGCGGGCTGACGAACTGCTGGATATTGCCGGTATTCGGGTTGGGTGCGACGGCGATGATTTCGTAGCGGTCGACGGTGGTGTCGCTCTGCTTGCGGTTCCAATGCCGCACTTCCTGCACCGCCGCCTGTATTTCCACGCCTTGGCGCACGGCTTGCTGCTGGCCTTGGTATTGCGGCCACAAAACGAAGTACAGCAGCGCGCCCAATATCAGCGTCATTACCCAGGTAATCGGGTTGGGCACAAACAGGCTAACCAGCAGCAAAATCACGGTAAACACCGCGGCCATGATGATGGTGGTAAGGGAAATCATGGTTTATCCTTTCGTTAATCGGGTTGCAGACGGCCTGCTGTGCCACCGCATCAATACAATAATTTTTTGC
The DNA here is from genome assembly GCF_022870865.1 of Uruburuella testudinis. Lineage (NCBI taxonomy): Bacteria > Pseudomonadati > Pseudomonadota > Betaproteobacteria > Neisseriales > Neisseriaceae > Uruburuella > Uruburuella testudinis. The sequence continues at coordinate 280,530 of NZ_CP091508.1, read as the reverse complement.
GCGGCTTGCGTGCAGCTGCATGAGCCGCCGGCTGCAAGGCGGCCAAGGCGGCCATATCCAGCACGCTCTCGGTGGCGCAGGGGTTGTCGAAAATATCGCTATATTCGGCCACCACTTTAATGATGCCGTTAAACGGGGCGGGGGCGGCATGCGCGGCCAGGGTTTCAAAATCGGCAAACACGCCGCCATAGCTTTCGCCGGCTGCCAATACATCGAGGCCGTCTGAAACCGCACTCAAGGGCTGCAAGCAGGCAAGCACCGCCGCGGTGGCGGGTGTGGCGGCCACGGCCTCAATACTCAAGCGCACCTGCCGGGCGCTGCCTTTGCCGTGGTTCGACACCGCCAGCTCGACCAAGTGCGGCGCATCGGCGGCGGGGCGCAACACGGCGTGCAGCACCGGGCGCACGTTTTCCTGCTGCAAGGCAGCCAAGCGTGCGCTTTCGCGGCGGCGGTGCCGCAATGAAAGCCCGGCAAACACATAAGCCAGCCACACCAGCGCCACAGCGGCAAGGGCGCCCACGGTGGCCGGCAGGTTTTCCAGATAATAGCCGGGCGCCAGCCAGATGGCGGCAGTGATAAAACCGGCAAAGAAAATCAGGATGTATAAAACCGGGGTGAACAGGCGTTGCAATGAATCGGACATGGTTTTTCCGTTGATATGAGGTTCAGTGTGCGGCAATACCTGCCGAAAGCCAAGCCGGTGCCGTCTGAAACCGATTCACACAAGCTAAGCTGATCAGGCGGCGAATCGAAGACGGTAAACACTTGCGGAGCTGTTGACTTAGCCACTTCAGCGCCTTAGGGTGTCCTGACCATTCATAATGACTCAGATTTTTTGTGATAAAAGTACAGATGCAAGGCAAAAAACGTAGCAGATGTGCTTTTAGCGCCAAAAAGATGCTGATATATGAATGGTCAGGACGCCCCAGCACCCCCTTATCTTCGGGCTCAGGCGGGTCAGCGCCGTGAGCTTGTTTTGGCGAATGGGCATAAACCCTGTTCAGACGGCCTTTGCCGCTGGATCAACCCAGGTTTCGCCCCCTGTTCAGACGGCCTTTGCGCTGGATCAACCCAGATTTCGCCCCCTGCTGCCATCGCTCATCGACTGATTATGCCTCGGCCACAAAATCGCGCGGAAAGGTTTTTTCGCAATAATGGCATTTGAGCTTGGTTTGGCTGCCCTGCCCGCGCACGTAAAAGCGGCTTTTCACCGGCTCGCCGTGGCTGGCGCAATTGCTGTTGGGGCAGCGCAATACTTCGCTGATGGTGTCGGGCAGTTTGAGCTGCATTTTCTGCACCACCCGAAAGTCTTCAATCACATTCACGGTGGCTTCGGGCGCAAATAAGGCCAGGCGGTTGGCGGCTTTTTCATCGAGATGCACACCGGAAATTTTCACAATATCCTTACTGCCCTGGGTTTTGCTGGGCAGGTTGAAACCGACGGTTACGGCATTGCCGTAATGCAGCAGCTTAAATTGGCGCAAAATCGCCAGGCCTTTGCCGGCGGGGATATGGTCGATGACGGTGCCGTTTTGAATCGCTTCTACACTGTATTGTTTTTGTGCCATCACGCGCTCCTCATACTTCTTCGTTTAAAATCAAAGACAAAATCGCCTGCCGCGCATACACGCCGTTGGTGGCCTGCTGGAAATAATAGGCATAAGGTGTGGCATCGACATCGGGGTGGATTTCGTCTACACGCGGCAGCGGGTGCAGAATGCGCAGGTTGTTTTTGGCATGAGCCAGCATGGCGGCATCAAGGTTGAAACGGCCTTGGATTTTGGCGAACTCCTGCTCGTCAAAGCGCTCGCGCTGCACGCGGGTCATATAGAGGATATCAGCCCATTCTACCGCCGCTTCAAGCGTGGGCAGCACCTGATAGGCGCAGCCGGCTTCGTCCAGCTCTTCGGTGATGTAGTCGGGCATCGCCAGGCTCGGCGGCGACACAAAGGCAAATTCGCAGCCCCAACGTTTGAGCGCCTGCGCCAGCGAATGCACGGTGCGGCCGTATTTCAAGTCACCGCACATGGCGATTTTCAATCGATTCAAGGTGCCTTGGGTTTCGTAAATGGTTACCAAATCAAGCAGGGTTTGGCTCGGGTGCTGGTTGGTGCCGTCGCCGGCGTTAATCACCGGCACATCCGAAAATTCGGCCAACACCCGCGCGGCGCCGTCTTTGGGGTGGCGCTGAATGATGGCATCGGTGTAGCTGGAAATGATGCGTGCGGTGTCGGCCAGCGTTTCGCCTTTTTTGGCACTGGTGTTGGCGCCGTCGGCAAAACCGATAACCTTGCCGCCCAAACGCTGCACAGCGGTTTCAAACGACAGGCGTGTCCGTGTGGAGGGCTCGAAAAAACACGAGCCGATCAGCTTGCCCTTCAGCAGATCATCACGCGGCGCAGCCTTGAGCTTGAGTGCGGTGTGCAGCAACAGCTCAAGCTGCCCGGTGGATAAATCGGCCACAGAAATCACGTTTTGTCGATAGAGCGGATTGGGCATGGCGCCTCCTTTCAATATCCGTAAAAAAACCCGTATCGCAACGGGTTTTCAATATTTCGGAAAACAGCAAAGCCGCCGCGACAGGCAGCGCGGGCAATCACACTCCACACAATCACACGCATCAGGCAATTGGAAATCATGACGGCTTGGCCGGTTAAATGGATGGCTGCCATTATCGCACAAACCTAGGGTGTCCTGACAATTCGTTTATGGCGGGATTTTTGTTCCTGAAAATGCAGATGCCAGGCAAAAAACGCAGCAAGATTAGATATCTTGCGAGTATTTTTAACGTAAGTAGATGCGTTTTCAGGGCCCAAAAGCACCCGTAAATCGAATGTTCAGGACACCCTAAGGCCATCTGAAAGCATTACTGTTTCAGACGGCCTGACAACCTATATTTCATCATCATGCCGGGCAAACCAAGGGCAATACACACACATGCGGCCGACCGGCTTGGGGCCTAACCCAACGGCGGTCAATCATGATCCCGGCTCAAATCTACCTGCTGCAACGGCACTTTGCGGGTGCGGTAGCGCAGCTTGTGGTAAAGATAAAAACCAACAAACACCGGCAAACCCATATAGGTAATCACCAAGCGGTTCCAGTCTAAATCGCCTTTGAGCACCAATTCGGTATCCTGCCCGATAATCACCAGAATACACAGCGCCAACGCCAGCAAGGGGCCGAAAGGAAACCATTTGGCGCGGTAAACCAAATCGTTTAAATCTTTACCCTGCGCCAGATAAGCGCGGCGGAAGCGGTAATGGCTGACCGCAATGCCCAGCCAAGCAATAAAGCCGGTCAGGCCGGAGGCGGCCACGATGTATTCGTAAGTGCCCTCGCTGGTCAGCTGCAACAGAAAAATCGCCACCACCACCGCAGCGGTTGCCAGCAACGCATACACCGGCACGCCGCTGATGCTGGTACGGGCAAAGCTTTGATAAGCCAGGCCGTCTTTGCCCATGGCGTAGAGCATGCGGGTAGAAGCATACATACCCGAATTGCCCGCCGATAAAATCGAGGTCAGAATCACCGCGTTCATCACCGCTGCCGCAAAAGCCAGCCCGGCTTTTTCAAACACCAGCGTAAACGGCGATTTGGCAATTTCGCTCACATCCGCGCCCAAAAGCTGCGGGCTGTTATAAGGAATCAGCAGGCCGATCACCAAAATCGCCAAAATATAGAAAATCAAAATCCGCCAAAACACCTGCTTGATGGCGCGCGGAATACTCTCTTGCGGGTTGGCCGATTCGCCGGCAGTAATCCCGATAAGCTCGGTGCCCTGAAACGAGAAACCCGCAATCAAAAACACCCCTAAAATGGTGAGAAACCTGCCCGACCAGCCTTCGCCCAAAAACGGCGCTTCGCCCAAGGTCATATTGCTCATGCCGATGTATTCGCCGCCGAGAATGCCGAAAATCGTCAGCACCCCCACGCCGAGAAACACAATCACGGTAATCACCTTAACCAGTGCAAACCAATATTCCGATTCGCCGTAGGCCTTAACCGACAAGGTGTTGAGCAGAAAAATCATCCCGAAAAACAACAAACTCCACGCCCAGGGCGGCATAAAGCGCATCGGCTCCCAATAAGTAATCACCAACGCGGCAATCGAAATATCGGCAGCCACCGTAATCACCCAGTTAAACCAATAATTCCAGCCCAGCGCGAAACCCAGCGAAGGGTCGACAAAACGGGCGGCATACGTGCTGAACGAGCCTGAAGTGGGCAGATAAGTCGCCATTTCACCGAGCGAGGTCATCAAAAAATAAACCATCAGCCCGATAGCCGCATAAGCCAGCAGCGCCCCGCCGGGGCCGGCATCGCTGATTGCCGTGCCGCTAGCCATAAACAGGCCGGTGCCGATACAGCCGCCGATGGCAATCATGGAAAGATGGCGGGTTTTCAGATGGCGTTTGACCTGCGTGTTGTATTGTTGTGTATTTGACATAATCCAAAACAGGCCTCAAGCGCGTTACCCGAAGCCAAAAGGGTGTATTTTAACAAAAACCGTGTCGGTTTGTGCGTTTAGATTCAACAACCGCCCACACATGCCTCATGCCGGGGTGCCCGGCCTTGCCATTGACCAATCCGAGGCCGTCTGAAACCCATGCTCAAATCTTTCAGACGGCCTCAAGTAATGCCGCCAGCCGCTCCGCTGCCGCTTCATCCACACGCCCCGCCGCCAGCGCCAGCGCCGCCAAAGCCCATGTGCAGTATTGCGCCCGTTCAGCGGCATCCAAAGCCGCCAAATGTGCCGCTACCGTGCTGTCGTCGCCGCGCACAATCGGGCCAGTCAACGCCTGCGCCGGAGTCAGCGCGGCCAGATTGTCGACACTCTGCCGCATCAGCGCCGACACCAGCTCGCGCGACAACGCCTCCGGCAACGCCAACGGTTGCAGCAATTGTTGCGCAAACGCAGCCAGCACTACCGAAAAATTAGACGCTGCCGACAAAGCCGCATGATAACGCGCCTTGCTGGCCGACGGCAGCGTAAACGCACGCAAACCCAAAGCGGCGGCGATTTCGCGCAAATCATCCATCGCCGCCGGCTCCGCCTCCAATGCGCACAACTGCCCCGGCAAAGCCGCCACCGCCGCCTGCACATCAGCAAAAGCAAACACCGGATGCAGGCTGCCCGTGCGCACGCCCCGCGCAGCCAAAGAGGCCAGCACCGCCACACTTTTGGCACCGCTGCAATGCACCGCCAGCGTCTCGCCGCTCAGCCACGGCAAAACCGCAAGTTCAGCCGCAACCTCAGCAATCACATTATCGGGCGGGGTAATCAAAATCATCTCGGCCGGCGGTAAAGCTGCAATATGGGGAACGAATACCCCGCCGCAGCGGTCTGCCAATACAGCAGCATCCCGCCCGCCGCTGACCGCAACCAAGCGGGCGCCCTGCCGGTGCAGCAGCTGCGCCAGCGTTTGCCCTACCTTGCCCGCGCCCACGATATGAAAGGTTTTTTTCATTTCAGACGGCCTCAATGGATTGAATAGGTTAGATTAACACGGTAAACTTCGCTTATTGAATTTTTTTATGGTACGAACACGGTATGAAACCTGCTTTTGATGTGAAATCTGCGCGGCTCGATGCCTTGGCGGTGCACCTGCACACCTCGGAGCTGCCGGCACTGGAAAGCCTTTTGCAGCAGCGCATCAACCAATATCAAGCATTTGCCTGTATGCCGTTTCTGCTGGATGTGCAAGCTTTCGAGCACCCCGAAGCGCTCGACATCGGCGCCATTACCGCTCTGTTTGCCCGCCACGGCCTGAAAATCATCGGCCTGCGCCACAGCAATGAAGCCTGGGCCGCCTCTGCCGCAGCCCACAATCTTGCGTTCAGCCCCCGCGACAAAAACACGGCCGATGCGCCCGCTCCGTCATTACCGGAGCCGGAGCCGCCCCGTGCCGAAGCAGTGCAGGCCACCGTTATCAGCGGGCCGACGGTGTTTGTGAACACCCCCATCCGCACCGGTCAGCAAGTCTATGCCGAAAACGCCGATTTAATCGTTACCGGCATGGTAAGCGAAGGCGCGGAAATCATTGCCGACGGCAACATTCATGTTTACGGCCCCATGCGCGGGCGGGCGCTGGCCGGCGCAGAAGGCAACCGCAAAGCGCGTATTTTTATTCATTCGATGCAGGCCGAGCTGGTATCTGTGGCCGGCATTTACCGCAACTTCGAGCAAGACCTGCCGGCTCATCTGCATAAAAAACCGGTGCAGGTCTCTTTGCAGGAAGACCGTTTGGTCATCAGTGCAATCGATGCCGAGTAATTCGTTTTACAGAGAAAAGGAAACAACGTGGCAAAAATCATTGTAATCACCTCAGGCAAAGGCGGCGTGGGCAAAACCACCACCAGCGCCAGCATCGCTTCAGGCCTCGCGCTGCGCGGCCACAAAACCGCCGTTATTGATTTCGACGTGGGTCTGCGCAACCTCGACCTGATTATGGGCTGCGAACGCCGCGTGGTATACGACCTGATTAATGTGATTCAGGGCGAAGCCACCCTCAACCAGGCGCTGATTAAAGACAAACACTGCGACCAGCTCTTTATTCTGCCCGCTTCGCAAACCCGCGATAAAGATGCACTTTCGCGCGAGGGTGTGGAAAAAATCCTGAAAACGCTCACCGAAGAAATGGGCTTCGAATACGTGATTTGCGATTCGCCGGCCGGCATTGAGCAAGGTGCGCTGATGGCGCTTTATTTTGCCGACGAAGCCATCGTTACCACCAACCCCGAAGTTTCCAGCGTACGCGATTCCGACCGCATCTTGGGCATTTTGCAAAGCAAAAGCCGCAAGGCCGAGCAAGGCGAAAGTGTGAAAGAGCATCTGCTGATTACCCGCTACTCGCCCGAACGGGTGGAAAAAGGCGAAATGCTGTCGGTGCAGGATATCTGCGATATTTTGCGCATTCCCCTCATCGGCGTGATTCCCGAATCGCAAAACGTGTTGCAGGCATCCAACTCAGGCTCGCCGGTTATCCACCAAAACGATGCGGTGGCTGCCGAAGCCTATAAAGACGTTATCGCGCGCCTGTTGGGCGAAAACCGCGAAATGCGTTTCCTTGAAGCCGAGAAAAAAGGCTTTTTAAAACGTTTGTTCGGAGGTTGAGCCATGTCGCTGATTGATTTATTGTTTGGTAAAAAAACCAAAACCGCCGAAGTGGCCCGCGACCGCCTGCAAATCATCATTGCCCAAGAGCGCGTGAAAGCCCAAGGCCCCGATTATCTGCCGACCCTGCAAAAAGAATTGCTGGAAGTGCTGTCCAAATATGTGCACGTTTCTATGGACGACATCCGCATTTCGCAAGAAAGGCAAGACGGCGTGGATATGCTGGAGCTCAACATTACCCTGCCCGAACAGAAAAAGGTTTGAATCATGACCCTGACCGAATTGCGTTACATCGTTGCCGTGGCACAGGAGCGCCATTTCGGCCGCGCCGCGCAACGTTGTTTTGTCAGCCAGCCGACCCTTTCCATCGCCATCAAAAAGCTGGAAGAAGAATTGTCGGTATCGCTGTTTGACCGCAGCAGCAACGAAGTGATTACCACCGATGCCGGCGAGCGCATTGTGGCGCAGGCGCGGCGGGTGCTGGAAGAAGCCGACTTAATCAAGCATTTGGCCAATGAAGAGCAAAACGAGCTTGAAGGCGCGTTCAAACTCGGCCTGATTTTCACCGTTGCCCCCTATCTGCTGCCCAAGCTGATTGTATCGCTGCGTGATATTGCGCCGAAAATGCCGCTGATGCTGGAAGAAAACTACACCCACGTGCTGACCGAATCACTCAAACGCGGCGATTTGGATGCCGTAGTGGTGGCAGAGCCTTACCACGAGCCGGGCGTGGTAACCGAGCCGCTTTATGACGAGCCGTTTTTCGTGATTGTGCCCAAAGGCCATCATTTTGAAGAGCTGGATGCGGTCACGCCGCAATGTCTGGCCGAAGAACAGGTGTTGCTGCTCACCGAGGGCAACTGCATGCGCGACCAAGTGCTCGACAGCTGCTCCGAGTTGGCATCGAAGCAGAAAATCCTCGGCCTTACCAACACCTTGCAGGGCAGCTCCATCAACACCATCCGCCATATGGTGGCCAGCGGCTTGGCCATCAGCGTACTGCCGGCTACCGCGCTTACCGAAAACGACCATATGCTGTTCAGCATCATTCCGTTTGAAGGCTCCGTGCCCCACCGCCGTGTTGTGTTGGCCTACCGCCGCAATTTTGTCCGCCCCAAAGCCTTGTCGGCCATGCGCAAAGCCGTGCTGGCGTCGCAACTGAACGGCGTAAGCTTTGTGGAAGCCGCAGAGGCCGTCTGACTGATACCGGATTGAGATACCCATTTACAACAGCAATCTAACTTGCCAGCTTGCTTTTATGAATGGGTATTATTCGGCAAATATTGACTAAGGCCGTCTGAAACCTGTTTTCGGACGGCCTTAGTCAATATTTATCACCGTTAAACCGACCAATCACCGCTATTCCCGCCATCATGGCCGTTCCGCATCCGCCGGTTGTACATCAGCGAAATCAGCACCGACACCCCCAGCGCCCCAAACACCACCGACAGCGAAATACCAACAGGCACATGCACCCATTTCATCACCAGCATTTTCAAGCCGATAAAGCTCAATACAAATGCCAAGCCGAATTTCAGAAACACAAACCGGTCGGCAATATCGGCCAGCAGAAAATACATCGCCCTCAGGCCGAGAATGGCGAATATATTGGAAGTGAGCACGATAAAGGGGTCGGTAGTTACCGCAAACACAGCGGGAATGCTGTCTACCGCAAACACCACATCGCTCAACTCAATCATCACCAACACCAACAACAGCGGTGTGGCGATGCGTTTGCCGTTTTCTATGGTAAAAAACTTTTCGCCGTTGAAACCGCTGCTGACGGGAATGCGCTTTTTCAGCCACACCAACATCTTGTTTTGCGACAAATCTTCGGCGGCTTCCTCATCGTGCGATTTAATCATTTTCACACCGGTATAGAGCAGGAAAGCGCCGAAAACATACAAAATCCACTCAAATTCGCGCACCAGCACCGCACCCACAAAAATCATCAGCGTACGCAGCGCAATCGCACCCAACACCCCATACAGCAACACCCGGTGCTGATATTGCGGCGGCACTTTAAAATAGGAAAATATCATTAAAAACACAAAGATATTATCCACTGCCAGCGATTTTTCCAAAACATAGCCGGTAAAAAATTCCAACACTTTTTGCGAAGCCACCGCATGACCGTAAGCCTGGTTGTGCCCCAATTCCCAATACAGCCAGCCTGCAAACGCGCACGATACCGCTACCCAGATACAGGTCCAGGCCAGCGCTTCTTTCACGCTCACCTTGTGCGCGCCGTTTTTTTTCAGCGCCCACATATCAATGCCGATCATCACCAGCACGGCAATAAAAAAGACGCCGTAAAATAACGGCGACCCAACAGAAGGATGAGCTGGCATGAAGAAATTCCTATTAATTAAGATGCGGCAACAGCGGCCGGTAACAGACAAGCGGTTTATTCTACCCGAGCGCCATGGTTTTAGCAAAACACCCGGCACGGCTTTCAGACGGCCTAGGGTGTCCTGACCATTCGTTTATGAGGGGATTTTTGTTCCTGGAAATGCAGATGCCAGGCAAAAAACGCAGCAAGATTGGACATCTTGCGAGGCTTTTTAACGCAGCAGATGCGTTTTCAGGGACAAAAAGCACCCGTAAATCGAATGGTCAGGACACCCTAGGGTGCCCTGACCATTCAGAATGCTTTGGAAACCATAGCGGCACACCCGGCAAAATTATCCGGTTTACGGCAACCCGTCACCGGCAATGGAGGGGGGCTCCTGCCCACCCTGCGGTGCATCGGCATATTTTTCCGGCGCCGGTGCCGGCGCTGTTTTTTTATCGGCGGCCGGCAGCCACACCACCATTTCCCAACCAGGCGTATCCGGCACGGGAAACGACATGCGGCCGAATGCGCGGTCGCCTTTGGCCGTATGAAAAACATAACGCAAGCCGATTTTGCTGGTGCGCTTATGGCGGCGTTTATTGCACAAACGCTCAAACACGGGGCTGATGCGGCAGTGTTCATCAACAAACTGCACCACGCTTTCATGATCCTGATAAGGGCGAATATTGTTGAAAAACCGCCCCAACCACAGCACCACATGTTTTTCCCAATTTTGGATAAACAAGCGGCTGTGCGGATCGAGCAGCAGATAATCAATAAAACTGGTGTGCTGCACCTGCTTGCCGAGCCAATGGGTAAACAGGCGGGCAGCGCTTTTGTTCCAGCATACCCGGTTCCACAAATGATCGACCACATAAGCCGGATGATCGATGCCGTCGAGCAATTTTTGCAGATATTTTTGCAACTGCTGCTGCGGCACTTCACCCCACGATTGCGGCTGCCAGCCGGCCTGGCGTAATAACGCATCTTGCTCTTCGGCATTAAAACAAAGCGTGTTCAACACCCGGCGCAAAAGCTCGACATCATCCTCTTTAAACAAACCCTGCTCCAAACGCGCCAGCCAACGTGTGCTGACACCGCTGAGCACAGCCACTTCCTGCTGGCTCAAGCCGCCACGGCGGCTGCCGACTTCGGGCAAACCCACATCGGCTGCCTGTAACGACAACCGTTGTCGTTTCACGGCCTCTCCCAATGATTTTAAATTCAAGGCTTCCGACATGAATAATCTGTTTCCTGCTGTTTGGTATTTTATGTATTTTGGCTTGAATTGCCGATTTTTCGTCACAATTCGGCCACAATTAAAGCATATTTACAGCATCGGGCAAACACAGCAAAATCATTAATCAAAATTAGCGCTGATAAATCAACCGAGTATGGATTTTGTTTTACATTCATGACACTAGGGCGTCCTGACCATTCATATATCATCATCTTTTTTGCGCTAAAAGCACATCTGCTGCGTTAAAAAAACCAAATCGTTGCATTTACCAGCCCACATAAAACATGGTTTTTGCCAACAATACAATCAAAATCATATGCAGCAACACGGCCAGGTGGATGTATTTCGACCAGCCCGCCGTCAAGGTGCCGCGGCGCATTTTCGTTACCGCAATCATAAAATGCCCCAACACGCTCACCGCCAGCAGCACTTTCAGGCAAAGCTGGGTGTTAAACGCATTGGCAAACGGATGGGCAAAAGCGGCCGCATAGCGGTGCGCCATCGTCAAGCCGGATAAAAACAAGCCGCCGACAATCCACGGCATTACACGGGTGGCGCGGTAGGAAAGCGCTTTTTCCACTTCACGGCGCGCCTCACGCGATACCCGTTTGGTATGGATAACCGACAGCACCAGGGTTTCAAAAAACACGCCGCCGACAAAAGCAACGGCACAAAACAAATGCACGATATGGGCAACGGCATAAGCAGTCATAATCAGGCCTTCCGGAACTTTTTCTCAGTTTTAACAGTCTTTACCCGCATCAATATACGCATGATGTGCGATTTATGCCATACTGAAAGCGCATTCTTGTTCCAACCACTATCCGGAGACCAGATATGAAATCAATGATTGTCAAAACCCTCGCCCTGCTTGCCGTTGCCGGCTCACTGAGCGCATGTGAAAGCATGAGCACGTCCCAACGCAACACCGCTACCGGCGCCGTAGTCGGCGGCGTGGCCGGCAACCTGATCGGCGGCGACACCGGCTCAACTCTGGGCGGCGCGGCTTTGGGCGGCGTTATCGGCAGCCAAGTACGCTAATGATGCTTTAATTGCGTCAAGAAAGATATCAAAGGCCGTCTGAAACCTAAAACAGGTGTTTCAGACGGCCTTTTTTATGTTATATACATACATAACAACAGCTTACAACTATTTACACAAGCAAGCCGACAAAGCGGTTCGGCGGAGCAGTATGATTCAAGCAAGCGCGAAGATTTTAACCCAAACAATCTTTCAGACGGCCTCAAACCTCTTGATCTCGTGGGCTTTGCCACGAAATTGACCAAACTGCATTTCAAAACATTCAAGCGTATTTTCATGCCGATCAATGTATAGCTGATTCGTGAACCAAGCCCGCGCTACGCAACTTGTGATTCCCAATGATTTCAGCCATCTGAAAAATGTCGGATTCAAAAACTGACCTATAGGGTGTATAGCGTGGGTTCTGCTCATGGAAATCCTACACATGCAAAGGCCGTCTGAAACCACACGTTTCAGACGGCCTTTGCCTTTCCAATCAAACAAAACGATTTTCAAGCGGTGTGATATTTATTCATCAAAGTCAGCAGGTTCAAAACGTACGCTCAAATGCCGGCAGGCGGTGCGATCTGCCGGAACACGGCGGCAAATTCACTGCCTTTTCCCACTTCACTGCTGATTTCCAATGCCGTATCGTGCTCGGCCAGCGCATGTTTGACAATCGCCAGCCCCAAGCCGGTGCCGCCGCTTTGGCGGCTGCGGCCTTTATCGACCCGGTAAAACCGTTCGGTCAGCCGGGGGATATGCTCGGCTGCGATGCCGGGGCCGTTGTCTTTCACGGCAAAACGCAGCGGCAGCAGCATAAACAAATTATCGGCCGGCAAGGCTTTCAGGCTGATTTCGATGATGCCGCCCGCGGGGGTATAGCGAACGGCATTAAACACCAGGTTGCTCAAGCCGTTGTATAAATCGGTATAGATGCCGTTAATCCATAAATCGGAGGCAATGTCAGTGCGGATGGTGTGCTTGCCCGCAGACAAAGTTTCACCGTCTTCCGCCAGCAATTGGGCCAGCGCCGACAAATCCACCGGCGTGTGCTCGCTACTGCGCCCCGATTCCAGCCGCGACAGGGTCAGCAAATCGGCCAGCAGCGTCTGCATACGGGCGCTTTCTTTCTGCATCATGCCGATAAACTGCCGGGTTTGCTCCGGCGGCAGATTGGGAGTGTCGGCCAGTGTTTCCAGAAAACCGCTGATCACCGTGAGCGGCGTGCGCAATTCGTGCGACACATTGGCCACAAAAGCCGTGCGCGTGCTGTTGAGCCTTTCTGCTTCGGTGATATCGTGGGTAATCAAAAGCTCTTCATCAGTTTGAAAAGGCGCCCGTGTGACCAACAAAGCGCGCTCGGTAATGCCGCCGTTTTTCGGTATGTTGAAGCGGATTTCCAACGTGCCTTCCAGCGGGCGGTTGAGAAAATCGAGAAATTCAGGGCGGCGCACCACATTGCGTAAAATGCTTTCCCAATCGTTGTGCGGATCAAGGTTGAGGTGTTCGACAGCCAAACCGTTCATCCAGCTGATACGGCCGTTTTTATCCAACACCAAAATGCCGTTAGGTATCACTTCCGCGGCACGGTAAAAACGCTGTAAGGCAGCGCCTAATTTTTGTTTGCGCTTTTTGCGGCTTTTGGCCTGCAACAACAAGGTATCGAAAATATTGGCCCACATGCCTTTAACTTGCGGCATGGCGCTGATTTTCGGCGACTCCAGCCAGCCGGCCAGCTTGATAATGTAGCGAAACTGCCAAATCAGCCAAACAGCCAGGCACAGCACCAACACCGCCAATGCACCGGTGATGCCGCGCGCAGCATAACCAAACAGCGCCATCACGGCGCTGAGAAACATGCCTGCCAATATATGCCGCCACACAAAGCTCATGTTCAGGCGGCCTCTTGATGCGAGAAACGGTATCCGGCACCACGCACGGTTTGAATAAAGCGGTCGAATCCGGTCGGTTCGAGGGCGCGGCGCAAACGGCGAATGTGCACATCAACCGTGCGCTCTTCTACAAACACGTGATCGCCCCACACCAAATCCAGCAGTTGGCGGCGGCTGTATACCCGCTCGGGATGGGTCATGAAGAAATGCAGCAGTTTGAATTCGGTAGGGCCGAAATTGACTGCCTGCCCGTTGCCGTATACCCGCTGTTCGGCAGGATTGAGCACCAGGCCTTTGATATCGATGGTTTCGCTGGTTTTTTGCGGCGCACGGCGGCGCAACAGGGCGTTGATGCGGGCCACCAGTTCGCGCGGCGAAAAAGGCTTGGTCAGATAATCGTCGGCGCCTTGATTCAGGCCGGTTTCTTTGTCGGCATCTTCACTGCGGGCGGTTAAGAGGATAATCGGCAATTCTTTACTGCGCTCGTCTTGCCGAAGCTGTTTGGCCAGCTGCACGCCGGACTGGCCGGGCAACATCCAGTCGAGCAGCACCACATCGGGCAGCGCTGCTGCCAACTGCGGTTTTGCTTCTTCCACGCTGAGTGCCGAGACCACGTCAAAACCGGCCTGCTCCAGCGTGAAACGGATCAGCGCCTGAATCGATTCTTCATCTTCGACAACCAGCACACGCACTTTTGCCATATTCTGTTTCTCCATGTGTTTTTTCAAACTTTACTGTGTCTGCATCAGCGTGACAAGCATAGCGTGCCCGTGTGACGTGAATATGACAAAACCGGGCTTTTGTGACGGTTTGTTGAATGTTTTATTGCAGCATGCCGCTGCCATAGCCGTTTGCCCCGATGAGCATCAATGGCATTTTGCCAAATGCTTTTTCAATGTAACAGCAATCGGTTAATGTCGTTGGCGCACAAATCGAAATCTGTATTTGTCCGAAATTTTTTTTAAATCAAATGTCTGAATATTTGGTATCGATTCCGGCCTGCACCGTCATGATGTTAGTCGAATGTTTTCCACTGCTTCAGCAGGAATGCGGCAAAGGCTTCAGTGGTCATCCTTATCAGTCAGACGGTCGCAAAGGCCGTCTGAAACATTGATAAATCAACGAATTAACGGTTTTGAATGCGGATGACAGTTTGACAAATGATGCCTTATACCCATTCAAAAAAGTAAGCGCACAAGGCTGGCCGAGGGCAGTAGGGTTAGAGCCAACGCAGCTAGGTTATTTTTGTGAATGGGTATTTTAGGGTGTCCCGACGTGGTTGATGAGGAATTTTTGTCTCTGGGAATGCAGATGCCGGGTAAAAAGCGCAGCAAGATTGGGTATCTTGCGAGGCTTTTTTAACACAGCAGATGTGTTTTCAGGGGCAAAATACACCCGTAAATCAAATGGTCAGAACACCCAGTGATTTCACCATCGGTTTCAGACGGCCTGAACCGATTTTCAGGCTGCCTACCAATGCAGTGCCATATTGTCGCGGTGAATCAGTTCTTTTTCAATTACATAGCCGAGTTTGGCGGCAATGCCGGCGGAAGGGGTTTGAAGGATTTTGCCGACATCGCTGCTGCTGTAGTTAATCAGGCCGCGGGCGATTTCGCGCCCTTCACTGTTGAGCACCGCCACCAGCTCGCCCCGGTGGAAATGGCCGTTGACGCGCACACAACCCACCGGCAGCAGGCTGGCATGCTTGTCAACAATGGCCTGGGCGGCACCCTCGTCTACCATCAGACTGCCGCACAGCTGCACATGGCCGAGCAACCATTGCTTGCGGGCATTGATGCGGCTGTGTGCCGAAGTAAACAATGTGCCGACAGACTCGCCCTGCTTCAGCCGCACCAGCACATCCGGTTCGCGGCCGCTGGCAACCACGGTGGCGGCGCCGCTCAAGGCTGCACGCTTGGCCGCCAATACTTTGGTATACATGCCGCCGGTGCCCACGCTGCTGCCTGCGCCGCCGGCCATGCTTTCCAAATCGGGGTGCTCGGCAGAAATCCGGGCGATCAGCTGCGCCTGCGGGTTTTTGCGCGGATCGCTGTCATACAGGCCTTGCTGGTCGGTCAGGATAATCAGGGCATCGGCTTCGACCAGATTGGTTACCAACGCGCCCAAGGTGTCGTTGTCGCCCAATTTGATTTCATCGGTGGTTACCGTGTCGTTTTCATTGATAATCGGCACGATGCCTTTCTCAAGCAGGGTGCGCAAGGTGCTGCGGGCATTGAGATAGCGGGTGCGGTTGCTCAAATCTTCGTGTGTCAGCAAAATTTGGGCGGTGTGGATGTTGTGCGGCGCAAATGCATTTTCATAAGCTTGCGCAATGCCCATCTGCCCCACTGCGGCGGCGGCCTGCAATTCATTGAGTGCCCTCGGGCGCCGGAGCCAGCCCAAACGCTTGATGCCTTCGGCAATCGCGCCGCTGGACACAAAAATCACTTGTGTGCCCTGCGCTTTTAAAGCGGCAATTTGTGCCGCCCAGCGCCCGAGCGCGGCCTGATCTATGCCCTGCCCCTCGGCGGTAACCAGGCTGGAACCGACTTTTACCACCAACAACCCTGCCCGAGCCAGATTTTCAATTATTTTTTGCATCGCATTGATCCGTTTCAGACGGCCTCTACGGCCGCTTTCATCCAAATGGTTTTCTGCTCATTCAAAAACAACCCTGCTGCATTGATTTTTTAAACCGCTTTCAGACGGCCTTTACTGATGGTGTTTGCTGCGCCAGAAATAACGCCATACAAAGGCGGGAAAGGCAAAAATCAGATACAGGCAGGCCACGGTCACATAAAATTCCCAGTCTTGATGATGCACACTGCCCGCCCGTGATTCAAGTAAATAGGCCAGCCCCGCCATGATGCCGAAACCGACAAACAGTTCAAGCAAATGATGGCCGAAATGTTTATGCGCCAGCCGGAATATACCGAGCAGGCGGTTGGTCAGAAACGGGGCATTGGCAAATATCAGCGCCAACAGCAACAAAATATACATAGGTGTGGTCATAAATAAACTTTCGGTTATTTTCAGACGGCCTCGGATGCATATGCGAAAACAACCTGACTGCGTGGGTTCCCTGTGCTCGAAGAGAGCTGGCAAGCCAACGCCGTTGGATTATTTTTATGCATGGGCAAGCAAACATCAAGCAGGATAAAACCGTCCGATAGAGCTTCTCTGCTTCTGCCGAAGCCAGGCCGTCTGAAAAATATCGGCACGTTATCTTAACAAAAATAGCAGCCTTAGGGCTGCTATTTTTGTTTCTGTATGCTTACAAAGTATGTTGCAACGCTTTCAAGCACCAGTCCATCACGGTTTGCGGCATCACGCCCCATACCAGTAGCAACAGTGCATTTACCGATAAAAACACTTTCGCCGCCATGCTGCTGCCGATGCGGTGGTCGCTGAGCGCTTGATCGAAATACATTACTTTAACCACGCGCAGGTAATAAAATGCACCAACAAGCGACATCACCACCGCAAACACAGAAAGCCACACATAGCCTTGCGACAATAAGGCCTTAATCACGGCAAACTTAGCATAAAAGCCCATCAGCGGCGGAATGCCCGCCATTGAAAACATCACCAGCAGCATCAGAAACGCATACCAAGCATGGCGCTGGTTTAAACCGGCCAAATCGCTGATTTCCTCGCACTCATAAGCTTCATTCGAGAGCAGCATCAACACGCCGAAGCCTGCCAAGCCCATAACCACATAAGCAATGGCGTAATACAAACCGGCGGTAAAGCCGATGGCGCCGGCCATAAAGGCAAGCAGAATAAAGCCCATATGGGAAATGGTGGAGTAAGCCAGCATCCGCTTGATATTGGTCTGCATAATCGCTGCCAGATTACCGACCAACAACGACACAACGGCCAAAATAGCCAGCATCGGCGCCCAATCGGCGGCAGTCGTGCCCAAGCCGGTCACCAAAATACGGAAGGCAAACACCACGGCGGCAATTTTCGGCAAAGTGCCCACAAAGGCCGCTACCGAGGTAGGCGCACCCTGATAAACATCGGGTACCCACATATGAAACGGTACTGCACCCAATTTAAAGGCCACCGCCACCACAATAAACACCAAGCCCAGCTTCAACAGCCATTCGTTGGCCTGACCATCATAAGCACTGGCCAGCACAGAAGCGAATTCCAATGACCCGGTAGCACCGTAGATCATGGAAATACCATACAGCAAGAGGCCGGAAGCCAAGGCACCGAGCACGAAATATTTCAATGCCGCTTCGGCCGCATAAGCAGAGTCGCGCCGTAAGGCAATCATGGCATACAGCGACAGCGACAGCAGCTCCAACCCGATATAAGCCGTCAGAAAGTGACCCGCACTCACCATCACACTCATGCCGCTTAAGGCAAACAGCGACAAGGTATAAAACTCACCCTTGAAAATATTGCGCGCTTGGTTATAAGGTTTACTGTAAACCAACAGGGCAAACAAGCCGGCATACATCACCATTTTTGACAACTGCGACATACCGTCTGCAATATACATGCCGCTAAACGTGGCCACGCTGTTGGGCGACCATACCGCCCATTGGGTTGCGGCGGTAGCCACCAATGCCAGTAAAGTCAGCACATGGGTAAGATAACGCTTTTCATCGCTGGTCCATAAATCCACCAGCAAAATGATGCCGAGCGCCGAAAGCAAAACGATTTCAGGCATGGCGGGGATTAAGTTCAAATCTGTCCAGTTCATTCACACACCTCAAATTTTGCTTTGTGCCACTTGGGCAATCAAGTCATTAGCGGCTTGATGTACCACACCGATAAAGGCTTGCGGATACAAACCCATGCCCAACACTGCCACCGCCAAAATCGCCAAAATGGCAAATTCGCGACAATTGATGTCTTGCATTTTTTCAACTTCGGGGTTGGTAATCGCACCGAAAATCACCCGTTTATACATCCACAAGGTGTAGGAAGCGCCATAAATCAAAGTCAGCGCAGCCAATGCACCTATCCAGAAATTCACTTCCACCGCCCCCATAATCACCATAAATTCGCCGACGAAGCCCGAGGTGGCTGGCAGACCTGCATTGGCCATACCGAAAAGCATCATAAACGCCGCAAACTTCGGCATCACATTAACCACGCCGCCATAATCGGCAATATTACGGCTGTGCAAACGGTCATACATCACGCCGATGCACATAAACATCGCGGCCGACACAAAGCCATGGGAAATCATTTGGATAATGGCACCTTTCAGCGCCCAATCATTCAAGTAGCCGCCACTAAACAAAAACATGCCCAATGTAACAAAACCCATATGGCTGATTGAAGAATATGCCACCAGTTTTTTCATATCGGTCTGCACCAAGGCCACCATGCCGATATAAATGACCGCAATCAGGCTCAACACAATAATGGCCGGCGCAAAATAACGTGAGGCATCGGGCAAAATCGGCAGAATGAAGCGCAGAAAACCGTAAGCACCGACCTTAAGCGTAATCGCCGCCAATACCATCGAACCGCCTGTGGGTGCTTCAACGTGGGCATCAGGCAGCCAGGTATGCACCGGCCACATCGGTACCTTGACCGCAAACGACAAGAAAAAGGCAACAAACAGCAATTGCTGTACACCCAACGGAATCTGTTTGATATTTTGAAAATCCACAATCGAAAAGCTGCCACCGCTTTGGTAAGACAGGTAAATCAGCGCCACCAACATCAACAACGAGCCGAGCAGCGTATAGAGAAACAGCTTGACCGAAGCATATACCCGGCGGGGGCCGCCCCACATACCGATAATCAGATACAGCGGAATCAGCATGCCCTCAAAAAACACATAAAACAGAATCGAATCCATGGCTGAGAATGCGCCGTTAATCAAACCCGACATAATCAGGAATGCAGCCATATATTGTGCCGGGCGCTTCTGAATCACCTGCCAGCCGGCCATCACCACCATCAGGGTGATAAAGCTGTTCAGAATCACAAACAGCACCGAAATCCCGTCAACACCCAACGCGTAGTTGATATTGAGCGCGGGAATCCAGCTGTGAAACTCGGTAAATTGATAGCCGCCGTTCAAACGGTCAAACCCTGTAAATAAAGGCAACGTGACCAAAAAAGCCGCCAAGGCACCGATAAAGGCCAATACCCGGGCAATACCCGCGCGGTTGTCCGAGCCGGTGGCGAGCACCAGCACGCCGGCGACTATCGGCACCCAAACGGCCAAACTGAGTAAGTTATCTAACATATTCATAACCTGATATTCTTAAGATTGAATTCCCACATTACCCGGCAAACAGGCGCCAGAACGTCATACCCACCAGCACCAGCACACCGAACACCATGGCTGCGGCATAGGTATAAATAAAGCCGGTTTGCATCTTGCGCACTTGCGCAGCAATCATGCCGACCAATTTGGCCACACCATTAACGATACCGTTATCGATAATCGCCGTATCAATTGCCTTCCAAAAGAAGGTGCCTAATGCCCGCGAACCTTTGGCAAAAACATTGTAATAAAGGGTATCGAGGTAATATTTATTATCCAGCAGCTTGTAGATCGGGCTGAACGTAGCGGCAATTTTTGCAGGCAGATGCGGGGCTTTTACATACAGCACCCAGGCACACAGCACCCCGGCAATAGCCAAATATAATACCGGCGTATGCAGGCTGTGCATCACCATCGCCATCGGGCCGTGAAATTCTTCTTGCAGCAGCGCCATGGTCGGATGTGCTTGAGCATCGACAAAAATCACATCTTTAAAGAAATCGCCGTATAACATCGGTTCAATCGCGATATAGCCGATAATCACAGACGGAATAGCCAGCAGAATCAATGGCAAAGTTACCACCCACGGGCTTTCATGCGGATTGTCGTTTTTGCCCAAACCGTGATGATGCTCGGTATCGTGATGTTCATCATGATGTTCGGGCAGTTCGCGCCATTTTTCCTTGCCGTGGAATACCATAAAATATTGGCGGAAAGCATAAAACGCGGTAACAAACACGCTGGCCAACACGGCAAAATAAGCAAACCCGCTGCCCGGTAAAGTGCTGGCGTGCGCGGCCTCGATAATCGAATCTTTAGAATAGAAGCCGGCAAAAAACGGCGTACCGATCAACGACAGGCTGCCGAGCAACATGGTTATCCAGGTAATCGGCATATATTTTTTCAGATTACCCATATGGCGCATGTCTTGATCATGGTGCATACCCATAATGGCACTGCCGGCAGCCAAAAACAGCAGCGCTTTAAAGAAGGCGTGTGTCATCACATGAAACATAGCGATTGAATAAGCGGAAGCACCCAACGCCACGGTCATATAGCCTAATTGCGACAAAGTCGAATACGCCACCACCCGTTTAATATCGTTTTGGATGGTGCCCAAAAAGCCCATAAACAGCGCCGTAATGGCACCGATTACCATAATTACGCTCAATGCAGTCGTGCTCAGCTCATACATCGGCGACATACGCGACACCATAAACAAGCCGGCAGTAACCATTGTAGCCGCGTGAATCAACGCTGAAATCGGTGTCGGGCCTTCCATGGAATCGGGCAGCCATACGTGCAACGGAAATTGTGCCGATTTACCCATCGCGCCAACAAACAGCAACAAGCAGGTTACCGTCAACAACGACCATTCCACGCCCGGGAAAAGCGCGATGGTCGCATTTTGCACATTTGGCAGATACGCAAACACATCTGCATAATGCAGACTGCCGCCGAAATATGCCAAAACCAAACCGATACCGAGCAAAAAGCCGAAATCACCGACACGGTTAACCAAAAACGCCTTCAGATTGGCAAAAGTGGCAGTCGGGCGCTGGTAATAGAAACCGATCAACAGATAAGACACCAAGCCCACCGCTTCCCAACCGAAAAAGAGTTGGATGAAGTTATTGCTCATCACCAACATCAGCATAGAAAAGGTAAACAGTGAAATATAGCTGAAAAAGCGCTGGTAACCGCTCTCACCATGCATATAGCCGATGGTGTAAATGTGCACCATCAACGATACGCTGGTTACCACCACCATCATCATGGCAGTCAGGCTGTCAACCAAAAAGCCTACAGAAAAATCCAGCCCGCCCATGGTCAGCCAAGTGTATACGTTTTCATCATAGCGGCTGCGGGTGCCGTTAATAAAGCCATACAACACCCACGCCGACAAGACGGCCGACACGGCCACGCTTAAAATCGTTACGTTATGTGCACCGGCCCTGCCGATCTGTTTGCCGAACAGGCCTGCCAGCAGCGAGCCGGCCAAAGGCGCCAAGGCAATGGTCAGATATAAGCTCATATTATCCATTATTCTTATTCTCCCGATTAACCTTTAAGGCTGTCCAAGTCGGCCACATTGATGGTGCTGCGGTTGCGGAACACCAATACCATAATCGCCAAACCAATCGCAGATTCCGCGGCAGCCACCGTCAATACGAAAAAGACGAAAATCTGACCGGCAGTATCGCTCAAATATTGAGAAAAAGCGATGAAGTTGAAGTTAACCGCCAACAGCATCAATTCAATCGACATCAATAAAATCAGCACGTTTTTGCGATTCATGAAAATCCCCATCGCACTGATACCGAATAAAAGCGCAGCCAACACCAAATAATGCGTTATGGTAATCATGCTTTGCCCTCTCCTTCCTGTTGGCCGTCTGAAGAGGTTTCGTTTTCAGACGGCTGCTGTACCACAGCTTTCATTTTCACCATACGCAAACGGCCTTCGTTGGGGT
Source organism: Uruburuella testudinis (assembly GCF_022870865.1). Classification (NCBI taxonomy): domain Bacteria; kingdom Pseudomonadati; phylum Pseudomonadota; class Betaproteobacteria; order Neisseriales; family Neisseriaceae; genus Uruburuella; species Uruburuella testudinis. The sequence continues at coordinate 258,206 of NZ_CP091508.1, read as the reverse complement.
TCACTTTAACTTGATCAGCCGGATTGATGCGGCGCGGGTTATAAGTTTTACGGTGCACCAGCGCAATGGCCGCTACCATACCCAGCAACAACAGCACAGCCGCCAATTCAAACGGCAGCAGATAAGTGGTATAAATCTGGCTACCCAAATCGCGGATATTGCTGTAATCGGCAGGAATATCCTGCATCGGGCCGAAAGCTGCCAGATTGGTTTTCGGGTTTACCAAAATCAAAATCAGCGCCACCGCCATCAACACGCCTACCACACCGGCCACCGGTGCATGGCGCCAAAAACCGGCACGCATTTCTTCCACGTCGATATTGAGCATCATCACCACAAACAGGAACAACACCATCACCGCGCCCACATACACCACCACCAACACAATGCCGAGAAATTCAGCCTGCATCAGCATCCAAATCATGGCGCTGATACAGAATGTCAGCACCAGATACAAGGCCGCATGAACCGGGTTTTTAGCCGTTACGGTTTTCAGCGCACCAAACAACACAATGGCCGCCAATATATAAAATAAAATCAAAGAAAACGTCATTATTCCGCTCCTTACCGGTACGGTGCATCTGCCGCTTTGCGCTTGGCGATTTCGCTTTCATAGCGATCGCCGATGGCCAGCAGCATCGGTTTGGTGTAATACAGATCACCGCGTTTTTCGCCGTGGTATTCCAGAATATGCGTTTCCACAATGGCATCTACCGGGCAGGCTTCCTCACAAAAACCGCAGAAAATACACTTGGTCAGGTCAATATCGTAACGGGTGGTCCGGCGGGTGCCGTCTTCACGCTGTTCCGATTCGATATTGATGGCCAACGCGGGGCATACCGCTTCACAAAGCTTGCAGGCGATGCAGCGCTCTTCACCGTTAGGATAGCGGCGCTGCGCATGCAAACCGCGGAAACGCACGGATTGCGGGGTTTTTTCTTCGGGAAAATAAATGGTTTCTTTGCGGGCAAAAAAGTTTTTGAGCGTAACACCCATGCCCTTCACCAACTCACCCAGCAAAAAGGTTTTTACTAAATTTGTCATTTTGTTTCTCCTCCCTTATTGCCACAGGGACAAGGGTGAAATCATCCATAAGCCGAGCAATACGATGCAGGCGAAGCCTACCGGAATCAAGATTTTCCAGCCCAAACGCATGATTTGGTCATAGCGGTAGCGCGGGAAAGTGGCGCGAATCCACAGATAACCGTAGAGCACCATGGCCATTTTGATAAACATCCAAACCGCACTCGGTGCACCGATAAATCCCCAGCTTTGGGGGAACGGCGACAGCCAGCCGCCCAAAAACATCAGTGCGGTCAGCGCGGCAATCAAAATCATGAAAATATATTCGGCCAGGAAAAACAGCGCGAAAGCAAAGCCGGAGTATTCCACATGGAAGCCGGCAACAATCTCAGATTCACCTTCGGCCACGTCAAACGGGGCACGGTTGGTTTCTGCCACAGCAGAAATCAGATACACGATAAACAATGGGAACAACGGCAGCCAGTTCCATGAAAAAACCGATCCGCCGGCAATGCCGACACTTTGCGCCGCCACAATATCGTGAAAATTCATGCTGCCCGACACCATCACCACCCCGACCAAAGCTGCGCCCATGGCGATTTCGTAAGAAATGGTTTGTGCAGAAGAACGCATCGCACCTAAAAACGCATACTTCGAGTTAGATGCCCAGCCGGCAATAATCACACCGTATACCGACAATGAAGTAATCATCAAAATATACAGCAACCCCGCATTCACATTGGTCAGCAACCAGTTTTCACTAAACGGAATCACCGCCCAAGCGGCAAAAGCCGGTGCCAGCGACAACATCGGGCCGATATAAAACAATGCTTTGTTGGAAGCAGACGGGCGGGTAACCTCTTTAAACAGCAGCTTCAACACGTCGGCAAACGGCTGAATCAGGCCGAACGGGCCGGTTACATTGGGGCCGACGCGCAGCTGCATAAAACCGATTACCTTACGTTCGAAATAAGTCAGGTAGGCCACTGTAATAATCAGCGGCGCCAAAATCAGCACGATTTTCAGCACAATTGAAACAATCAGGCCGATTTCATTACCCAGTAAGGCTTGGAACCATTCTTGCATGATTAACCCCGCACCAGCTCAATAGTGTTCATCAACGCACCCAACGCGGCATTTTCAGTATGCAGCGGCAGATACACCACGTTTTCAGGCAGATGCTCATCGGCAACCACGTTCACATTAACGGCACTACCGCCCTGTTTGGCACGCGCAACATCACCATCAGCCAAACCCAACGCAGCCAATGTCTGCGGGTGCACACGTGCCGCAGGCACGGCGGCGTGGCCGGTTGCCTGCAACGGTGCAGAACGGCGGGCAATGGCATCGCTGTGATAAATACCGACACCGCCCACTCGCCATAATGTCGAGGCCGTCTGAACGCTTTGTCCTTGCCAATCGGCAGCATTATTCAGCTTGGCCGGTAAAGTTTCCGTGTGGACAGCATCTTTCAACACTTGCTCGCTGCTTTCATATTCAAAGCCGGCCAGTGAAAACACATTGCCCAACACGCGCAATACTTTCCATAAGGGGCGGGAATCACCCAAGCCTTTAACCACCCCGTGGAACGATTGCAGACGGCCTTCCATATTAATCAGGCTGCCCGAAGTTTCCGTGAATGGCGCCACCGGCAGCAAAACATCGCATACGTCCAACAACGTCTCGCTCACAAACGGCGTGAATGCCATCACACTTTGCGCCTGCTTGAGTGCGGCCACCGCCCGGGCGCCATCAGCCACATCGATATCCGGCTCGACATTAAACAACAAGACGGCTTTTTTCGGTGCCGCCAGCATTTCCGGTATGCTGTCGCCCGAATCGACCGCCAACACATCCGCACCAACACTGTTGGCCGCCTGCGGCAGAATGCCCAATACCGCGCCGGTAGCTGCTGCCAACGCCTGTGCCGCCGCATAAATGGCTGCATATTCCGGGTGGTTTTGCGCTTCCGCCCCCAACACAACCGCAGCCTTTTCAGCCTGTTTCAAGCTGTCGGCCACAGCGCTTTGTGTATCTTGCGCCCAGCCGTTCAAGAAAGCCGCCCAATCGTTCGGATGCAGCACTTCCCGCTCAAACAGCGGCATATGCAGTGTTTCTTTACTGCTGGCCACAATGCTCAGGGCGGTACCGCTTTTGGCGGCACGGCGCAGGCGGGCGGTCAGCAGCGGCTGCTCTTTACGCAAATTGGCACCGACCACTAATACAGCATCATTGTTGCCGAAATCTTCTATGCTCTGCCCCAGCCATTGCGCACCTTTAAGGCCGTCTGAAAGGCGTTTGTCCTGTTGTTGCAGGCGGGTGGCAAAATGTTTGATGCCCAAACCGTCGGCCAGTTTTTTCGCCAGATACAGCTCTTCTACGGTATTCATCGGGTTGGCCCACACACCGATTTGCTCTTTGCCGTCTTCTTTGCCGATACATTCGAGCGTATGGCGCACATATTCGATCGCCGTTTGCCAATCGACATCCCGCCATTCGCCGCCGTGTTTGATTTTCGGTGTTTTCAGACGGCTTTCATGATACAGCCCCTCATAGGCAAAGCGGTCGCGGTCGGCAATCCAGCATTCATTAATGCTTTCATTTTCCAACGGCAACACGCGGCGCACGGTATGGTCTTTGGTTTGCACAATCAGGTTGGCACCCAGCGCATCATGTGCCGAAATGGTTTTACGGCGGCTCAATTCCCACGAGCGGGCATCATAACGGAACGGCTTGCTGGTGAGCGCACCGACTGGGCATAAATCAATCACATTGCCCGACAGCTCGGTTTCTACCGCTTTACCGATAAACGGCATAATTTCAGAAAACTCACCGCGGTTGGCCATGGCGATTTCCTGCACGCCGGCAATTTCTTCGGTAAAGCGCACACAGCGGGTGCAGTGGATACAGCGGCTCATTTCGGCTGCCGATACCAGCGGCCCCATGTCTTTACCGGTTACCGAACGTTTTTCTTCCTGATAGCGGCTGGCGCTGTTGCCGTAACCCACAGCCAAATCTTGCAGCTGGCATTCGCCGCCTTGGTCGCAAATCGGGCAATCCAGCGGATGGTTGATGAGTAAAAATTCCATCACGCCCTGTTGCGCCTGCTTGGCTTTGGGCGAATGGGTATGCACCACCATGCCGTCTGTAACCGGCGTTGCACAAGCCGGCAGCGGTTTGGGAGCTTTTTCCACTTCCACCAAACACATCCGGCAGTTTGCGGCGATGGACAATTTTTTGTGATAGCAGAAATGCGGGATATAGGTGCCGACCTGATGGGCGGCCTCCATCACTGTCGCACCCTGCTCCACGGATAACTGTTTACCGTCAATTTCAATTTGTAACATGGTTATGTTCCAGATTTAGGGATTTTTCCAACCGTCTCTATTTCAGACGGCCTGAACGCGGGATAGCCAGGCTATCCGCCAACTTTCAGCACCACTTGTGCGCCTTAGCCGGCTTGCCGTGCTCGATATAATGTTCAAACTCATGGCGGAAATGCTTGGTAAAGCTGCGCACCGGGAAAACGGCGGCATCGGCCAATGCGCAAATCGTGCGCCCGGCCATATTATTGCCGACCGAATCGAGCAAGTCTAAATCTTCCGGCCGGCCTTTGCCTTCTGCGATGCGGTGCACCACGCGGTAAAGCCAGCCGGTGCCCTCACGGCAGGGCGTACATTGGCCGCAAGACTCTTCAAAATAGAAATAAGACAAACGCTCCAGCGCTTTAACCATGCACACATCTTCATCCATCACGATAATCGCGCCCGAACCGAGCATGGAGCCCGCTTTGGCAATGGAGTCGTAATCCATGTTCAGTGACATCATGACATCGGCAGGCAATACCGGCGCAGAAGAGCCGCCCGGAATCACCGCTTTGAGCTTTTTGCCATCTTTCATGCCGCCGGCCATTTCCAGCAATTTGGCAAACGGTGTGCCCAACGGCACTTCATAATTGCCCGGGCGCTCAACATGGCCGGAAATCGAAAACAGTTTGGTGCCGCCGGCATTTTCAATGCCTTGATCGGCAAAAGCCTTGCCGCTGTCGCGAATGATAAACGGCACCGAAGCGAAGGTTTCGGTGTTGTTGATGGTGGTGGGTTTGCCATAGAGGCCGTATGAGGCGGGGAACGGCGGTTTGAAGCGCGGCTGGCCTTTTTTGCCTTCCAGCGATTCCAACAGCGCGGTTTCTTCACCGCAGATGTAGGCGCCGTAACCGTGGGCGGCAAACAGCTCAAACGAGAACTCGCTGCCCATAATATTTTTACCCAGAAAGCCCGCCTCACGGGCTTCGGCCAAAGCGGCTTCGAAACGCTCGTAGCCTTCGAAAATCTCGCCGTGGATATAGTTATAGCCTGCTTCTGCGCCCATAGCATAACCGGCGATAATCATGCCTTCAATCAGCGAATGCGGATTAAAATCGATGATGTCGCGGTCTTTGAATGTGCCCGGTTCGCCCTCATCGGTGTTGCACACCACATATTTCGCACCGGGAAACGAGCGGGGCATAAAGCTCCACTTCAAGCCGGTGGGAAAGCCCGCACCGCCGCGCCCGCGCAAACCCGAGGCTTTGACCTCGGCAATCACATCATCTTGCGACAATTTTTCCGTTAAAATTTTACGCAATGCCTGATAACCGCCGCGCGCCTGATAAGCATCAAGATGCCAGCAATCGGGATTGTGCGTGTCTACTTGGTCAAAAATGACACCGGATTGAAAAATCGCCATCAGTTCAACTCCGCTAATTTCTGCTCAATCGCGTCTTCAGTCATGAAGCTGCACATTTTATGGTTATTGACCAGCATCACCGGCGCATCGCCGCAAGCCCCCATACATTCACCTTCAACTAAAGTGTAGAGGCCGTCTGAAGTGGTTTCACCAAATCCGATACCGAGTTTTTTCTTCAGGTATTCGGCCGCACTCACACCGCCGCGCAGGGCGCAGGGCAGATTGGTGCAGACGGTGAGTTTGTATTTACCCACAGGGTGCAGGTCATACATATTGTAAAAAGTGGCCACTTCATACGCAGCTGCCGGTGCGATACCGACATATTCGGCCACATATTCGATGGTTTCCGGCGCCAGCCAGCCTTTTTCCACTTGCGCAATGCGCAATGCGGCCATGATGGCGGAGCGGCGTTGGTCGGCCGGATATTTTGCCAGCTCGACGTCGATTTTTTGTAAAGATTCAGTGGATAACATTATCGGTCTACCTCTCCGAATACGATGTCTTGCGTACCGATGATGGCTACTACGTCGGCCAGCATGTGGCCGCGTGCCATTTCATCCATACCTTGCAGATGAGCAAAGCCCGGTGCACGGATTTTCAGACGGTAAGGCTTGTTGGCGCCGTCTGAAATCATGTAAATGCCAAACTCACCTTTCGGGTGTTCGACTGCGGTATAGGTTTCGCCTTCCGGCACATGCATGCCTTCGGTAAACAATTTGAAATGATGGATTAAATCTTCCATGCCCATCTTCATCTCGGTGCGCTTGGGCGGTGCGACTTTGTGGTTTTCCACAATTACCGGGCCAGGATTGGCTCTGAGCCATTGCACACACTGCTTGATGATTTCGGTGGATTGGCGCATTTCGTTTACACGGCAGAGGTAACGGTCATAACAATCGCCGTTTACGCCGACGGGAATATCGAAATCCACTTGGGCATAAGCATCGTAAGGCTGCGTTTTGCGCATATCCCACTCGATGCCCGAACCACGCAGCATGACACCGGTAAAGCCTTTTTGCATGGCTCGCTCAGGGCTGACCACACCGATACCCACGGTACGCTGCTTCCAAATGCGGTTGTCGGTCAGCAGTGTTTCCAATTCATCGATACGGGAAGGGAAACGCGCGCAGAATGTGTCGATAAAATCAAGCATGGTGCCTTCACGCGCTTCGTTAAGCTGTTTGAGCACTTTGGCATTGCGGAATTTGCTGCTTTCATACTTCGGCATAAAGTCGGGCAAATCGCGATACACGCCGCCCGGTCTGAAATAAGCGGCATGCATGCGTGCGCCGGATACGGCTTCATACAAATCCATCAGCTCTTCACGGTCGCGGAACGCATACAGAATCGCCGTCATCGCACCAATGTCAAGTGCATGCGAACCCACGCTCATCAAATGGTTCAAGATGCGGGTCACTTCGGCAAACATCACGCGGATATATTGGGCGCGAACCGGCACTTCGATACCGGCCAGCTTTTCCACTGCCAAGCAGTAAGCCTGCTCGTTGACCATCATAGACACATAGTCCAAACGATCCATATAAGGCAGAGCCTGCAAATAAGTGCGCGTTTCGGCCAGCTTTTCAGTGCCCCGGTGCAGCAGGCCGATATGCGGGTCGGCGCGGACGATGGTTTCGCCGTCAAGCTCCAAAACCATGCGCAATACGCCGTGCGCCGCCGGATGCTGCGGGCCGAAGTTGATGGTGTAGTTTCTTAATTTATTGGCCACCGTAGTGCTCCTCGCGGACGATACGCGGCGTAATTTCGCGCGGTTCGATGGTTACAGGTTGGTAAATCACACGGCCTTCGGCTTCGTCGTAACGCATTTCCACATGGCCGGAAATCGGAAAATCTTTGCGGAACGGATGACCGATAAAACCATAATCGGTCAAAATGCGGCGCAAGTCGGGGTGGCCGTTGAACATGATGCCGTAGAGGTCGAACGCCTCGCGCTCATACCAGTCGGCGCTGTTGTAGATGCCGGTCACCGAATCCACCACCGGAAAATCATCGTCATCCGCCCACACGCGCACACGGATGCGTTGATTATTTTTCAGTGACAGCAATTGGCTGACGGCGGCAAAGCGCTTGCCCTGCCACGGCTCGTTTTTATATTCACTGTAATCCACGCCGCACAAATCCGTCAGCAATTCGAAATGCAGCTCCGGATGGTCGCGCAAGGTGGTCATGATTTCGGAATAATCAGCAGCAGCGCATTCTACAGTTACTTCCTCAAACGCCAAAATCACTTTGCCGGCCTTTTCGCCCAAAATACGTTGGGCGGCGGCGTGTAAATCTTTTACATGTGCCATGATGCGCTCCTAGTTGCGGGCAATGGTATAAGTACGCTTGATTTTGCCCTGAAGCTGGATCAGGCCGTAAAGCAGCGCTTCGGCGGTCGGCGGGCAGCCGGGCACATACACATCCACCGGCACAATGCGGTCGCAACCGCGCACTACCGAATAAGAATAGTGATAATAGCCACCGCCGTTGGCGCACGAACCCATCGACAACACCCAACGCGGCTCCGCCATTTGATCATATACTCGGCGCAAAGCCGGCGCCATTTTATTGCACAGGGTGCCGGCCACAATCATCAGATCTGACTGACGCGGCGACGGGCGGAAAATAATGCCGAAGCGGTCAAGGTCGTAGCGTGCCATACCGGCATGCATCATTTCTACCGCGCAACAGGCCAAACCGAACGTAACCGGCCACAATGAGCCGGTACGTACATAGTTCAAAACCGTATCCGCGCTGGCGGTCACGAACCCTTTATTCAAAACGCCTTCTATTCCCATTCCAAAGCGCCTTTCTTCCATTCATAAACAAAGCCTACCGTCAGGATGACGATAAACACAAACATCGACCAGAAGCCGAATGCGCCCAAATCCTTGAACACCACGGCCCACGGAAACATAAACGCCACTTCCAAATCAAACAAAATAAACAAAATCGCCACCAAATAATAACGCACGTCGAATTTCATGCGCGCGTTTTCAAATGCCTCAAAACCGCATTCGAACGGGGTGTCTTTGGCGGCGGTATGCCTTTTCGGGCCGAGTATCGTACCCAGCGCGATAAACGCCACACCGGCAATCAGGCCGATGAGGATAAAGACCAATACGGGAAAATAATTAGCCAACATGGTTTGTACCTAAAGTGTTAACGCAAAAATGCCGCTGAAATGCTTTGTTATTGTAGCTAATTTCAAGGTTGTTTAAAAGTTAAAGCACCAAAAATTTGCTGAAAAGCCCAATAATTTCAATCATTTTGTGATAACGATTATCATTAGTTTGATTTTATTATCCGCCACACCTTGTACTTTATGGTTTATTAATCGCTTTTATTTTTTCGATAGTTTTTAATCTAATTAAAAATAATTAACCATTCTTAATCTTTTGGTATTTCTGCTGCAAATTTCGCGTTTTTCGGCATTTAATGGCAATGTAATCAAAAGTAGTCTTTTCTGGCCTAAAAACCGTTACTGCCGCCATCTCGCTACCGTTTTATCGGCGGATAACCGCGTGGCGCAATATAAAGGCCGTCTGAAACACTCGGTTTTCAGACGGCCTTTATATTGTGCACAGCCTCAGTCGGAATGCCCGTTTAAAAAACCGCCGCTCTGATGCGCCCATAATTTGGCATAAAGGCCGTTTTTCGCCAGCAATTCGCTATGGCTTCCCTGCTCCACAATCCGACCCTTATCCAACACAATCAGCCGGTCCATGGCGGCGATGGTCGACAGGCGGTGGGCAATGGCAATCACGGTTTTGTTTTCCATCAGCTTATCTAGGCTTTCCTGAATGGCCGCTTCCACTTCCGAATCAAGTGCGCTGGTGGCTTCGTCCAACAGCAGAATCGGGGCATCTTTCAGCATCACGCGGGCAATGGCGATACGCTGCCGCTGGCCGCCGGAGAGTTTCACACCGCGTTCGCCCACATGGGCATCATAGCCGCGGCGGCCTTTGGCATCGCTCAAGTGCGGAATAAAATCAGCCGCTTCCGCCTGCTCTGCCGCGCGATACATATCTTCATCTCCCGCATCGGGGCGGCCATAGAGAATATTGTCGCGCACGGAACGGTGCAGCAGCGAAGTGTCTTGCGTAACCAGGCCGATTTGGCTGCGCAGGCTTTCTTGGGTAACGCCACGTATGTTTTGGCCGTCGATGCAGATACTGCCGCTGTTGGTTTCATAAAAGCGCAGCAACAGGTTGACGATGGTGGATTTGCCGGCACCCGAGCGCCCGATCAGGCCGACTTTTTCGCCGGCTTTAATGGTGAGGTTAAAACCGTTAAGCAGCGGCTTGCCCGGCTCATATGAAAAATCAACGTGATCAAAACGGATTTCGCCATGATTGACCAGCAGCGGCTTGGCGGCAGGCAGATCGACAATCGTATGCGGCTTGGACAAGGTATTCATGCCGTCTTGCACCGTGCCGAGGTTTTCAAACAAACGCGCCGATTCCCACATAATCCATTGCGACATGCTGTTGAGCCGCAACGCCATGGCCGTTGCGGTGGCCACCGCACCCACGCCGACCGCGCCCTGCTGCCACAACCACAAGCCCAGCGCAGCAGTGCCGACGGTGAGCGACACATTCAAAATATAGCTGATAGAATCCAGCCCGGTGGCCAAACGCATTTGCGCATGCACGGTCTGCATAAATTCGTGCATCGAGGCTTTGGCATAGGCGGCTTCGCGCGAGCCGTGCGAAAACAGCTTGACGGTGGTAATGTTGGAATACGCATCGGTGATGCGGCCGGTCATCAAACTGCGTGCATCGGCCTGGCGCTGTGCGGTTTTGGCCAAACGCGGAATCATCGCCCACATCATCGCCACAAACAGCACTATCCACAAGGCAAACGGCAGCAGCAGCCAGCCGTCAAGCGCGGCCAGAATCACACCGGAAGTAATCAGATACACCAACACATACACCAGCATATCGGCGCAAGTCATCACGGTATCGCGCACCGCCAAGGCCGTCTGCATCACTTTGGCCGACACCCGGCCGGCAAATTCGTCTTGGTAAAAACCCAGGCTCTGATTGAGCATCAACCGGTGGAAATTCCAGCGCAGGCGCATCGGAAACACGCCTTGCAGCGTTTGCAGGCGCACATTAGAGGCTGCAAACGCCCAAAAGATGCTCAACAGCATCACTGCCGCCATCAATGTGAGCATGCCGCCTTTTTCCGCCCACAATTCAGACGGCGTATACATGCCCAACCAATCCACCAGCTTGCCCATAAATTGAAACAGCACCGCCGATAAAATGCCCAAACCGGTCGACAAAATGGTCAGTCCCAGCAGCCAGCCGTAAAGGCCGTTGAGGTTGGACCAGATAAACGACACCACATTTTTGCCGGCGGGGGTTTGCGGCACATCATCTGGATAAGGATCAATGCGTGATTCAAACCAATCAAAAATCTTTTTAAACATACAGGCTTTCGTTTGCAAAACGGCAGAGGCCGTCTGAAATAGGATGCTTGTTATACCCATTCACAAAAGTAAGCTAACCAGGCGGCGAGCCGAAGACAGTACACGCCTATGGGGCTGGTTGACTTGGCGCTTCAGCACCCTAGCGAAAGCAGTCCTCTTCGAGCTCAGCCGAGCCAACGCTGTTAGGTTATTTTTGTGAATGGATGTTACTTAACTTTGCCGCGTTTCAGACGGCCTGATAAAGCTGTATCAGGCCGTCTGAAACGCAACGGCTCAACCGAATCTGCCGCGACACTATTTGAGCAGGTTTTTCAATGCCAGCCGCACCCCTTCGCTGACATCGGTGCCGGCCGGCAGCCCTTTAACCGCCGCCCGCGCTTCACGCTCGTTATAACCCAAAGCCAGCAGTGTGCTGACGATATCGTCGGTTTCATCCACCACCGGCGCCGGCGCAAACAAACCGCTGCTTTGCTCCGCCACCAGTTTGCCGCGCAATTCCAACACCATGCGTTCGGCAGTTTTTTTACCGATGCCGGGCACCGACGACAAACGTTTGATGTCTTCCTGCGCCACCGCCTGTGCCAGCTCGTCGGCATTCATCACACTCAAAATGCCCAACGCCGTTTTGGCACCGATGCCGCTTACTTTGACCAACTGACGGAAAGTCGCACGCTCGCTTTGGCTGCCGAAACCGAACAGCAGATGCGCATCTTCGCGCACCACCAATTGAGTGTAGAGCTGCACGCTTTCATTCAGCGGCGGCAGATTATAAAAAGTTTGCATCGACACATCAACTTCATAGCCGACACCGGCCACATCGATCACGATTTGCGGCGGCTGTTTTTCCACCAGCCTGCCGGTGAGTTTGCTGATCATGGTTGGTATCCGTCTCTTTGGAAAACGCTATTATAACGCAGCCTGCCGCTCCAGCTGTCAAACTTAATATCATGCCGGGCGGCGGGCCGAAGCGGAACACATTTAGATGGCCTTGATAAATAGCTATAAAACATTCAGACGGCCTGCGTATCACACAGGCCGTCTGAAAAAACACGCGTGTTTAAATCGCGGTTTGCACTTGGCGCTTCATATTTTCGGCATGCTCTTGCCGGGCAAACGGCCCCATGCGCACAACATATTGGTTGTTTTGTTTGACCATAATCACTTTTTGGCTGCCGGCCGCCGCTTTCAGATGGCCGCTGGTGCGTGCCAGATAGCTTTTAGCCTCGGCTTCGCTGGCAAAGCTTTGCAGGTTCACATAAATATTGTTGCCGCTTTTGGGCGCAGCAGCCAAACCGCCGGCACCCGGCACAATCTGCTCAACCCGCACATTAGCGGTGCCCTGGCGGATAAAGCCCAACTTTTGTGCCGCCGCTTTAGACACATCCAGCACACGGCTGCTGTGGAAAGGGCCGCGGTCGTTGATGCGCACCACCACACTTTTGCCGTTAGACAGATTGGTCACCCGGGCGTAGCTGGGGATCGGCAGGGTTTTGTGGGCGGCAGTCATCATATTCATATCATAACGCTCGCCGCTTGATGTCTTACGCCCGTGAAACTGGCTGCCATACCACGAGGCTTTGCCGGTTTGGCTGAATTCGGCCACCTTTCTGATCGGATAATAACGCTTGCCTGCCACTTTATAGCTCATATTGGCCGAACGGTGCAGCTTTTCCGCTTTCACAGCGGCATCGGGCAGCATCGCAATATCGGCTTTCTGCCGGCTGTGGCCGACGGCAGACGTGAGGCCGCTGCCCGATTCGGCAGAGGCGGTGCCCATCAGGGCAGAGCCCAAGGCAATGGCGGTGAATGCACCGATAAAGAAAGTATTTTTGGCTTTACTCAAAACAGGTTCCGATTCTTGAATTAATAACGCATTGGTTTCGGATGTTGTTATTCTTGTTCGAAACACAACAGACAGCCCGTTTACAGGCCGTCTGAAAAATCATGTTGCCGCCATGCTTCAAACAGCATCACAGCCACAGTGTTCGACAGATTCATACTTCTGCTGCCGGCTTTCATCGGCAGGCGCAATTTGTGCGTCTCGGGCAGCGTGTCGAGAATTTCAGCCGGCAGCCCGCGTGTTTCCGGGCCGAACAAAAACACATCGTCCGGCAAAAACGCCGCCTTGTCGGGGCGGGTGCGGCCTTTGGTGGTCAGCGCAAAGATGCGCCTGCCCGCCAGCGCAGCCATACAATCGTTGAAATTTTCGTGCACCGTGAGTTTGGCAAACTCATGGTAATCCAACCCCGCCCGTTTCATTTTACTCGAATCGAGCGGGAAACCGAGCGGCTTCACCAAATGCAAATCGGCGCCGGTATTGGCGCAGAGTCGGATGATATTGCCCGTGTTCGGCGGAATTTCCGGCTGATACAAAACCACAGTAAACATATAAATCAGTCACTTAATCAAACGGCACTATGCCCGAAGCGGGCGGGTGCGTCAAAATTTTTTCATTTGCGAACGCGCCAGCGCCCAACAAAACACATCGGCAGCGCCCGCCCTTTTTAGCGTTCGCGCCAATTCCGCCAATGTTGCGCCGGTGGTCACAACATCATCGATTAACAACAACTTACGGTTTTTAACCCGCACCGCTTCCGATACGGAAAAAGCATTTTTTACATTTTTCCGGCGCTGCTCGCCCGTGAGCGTGCTTTGCGGCGCATGATGCCGTCTGAACACCGTATCGCGCGGCAACACCGCCCAACCGTAATGCCGCGCCAGCCGCCGCACCAGCTCGTCTCCCTGGTTAAAACCCCGATACAGCCGCCGCGCCTTGCTCAACGGCATCGCCAAAACCGCATCAATCTCCGTGCCCTCCAGCCAGGGCGGCGCATGTGTCATCATCACTTGCGCCAACGGCGGCACCATACTCAAATCAGCTGTGTGCTTCAACGCATGAATCATGCTGCTCACGGGCGGCTCATAATACACCGAAGCCCATAAGCGCTCAAACGGCGGCGGTTTCTGCTGGCAGCGCCCGCAGACTGCCGCGCCGGTGCTGGTCTGTGCGCACAAGGGGCAGAGGTGGGCCGCATCGGTATACAGCCCCCGCAAATCGGCTGCACAACGGCTGCACATGCCGCCTGCCCCGGCCAAACCGTGGCATAATACACACCGTTTAGCGCCGGCGAATTGTTGCCACCAAGAAAGCATCCCCATGCAAAATCCTGCCAAAAACGTTTACCTAATCCACGGTTGGGCGGCCAACCACCATATTTTCGACGATTTGGTGCCGCGCCTGCCCGCCCATTGGCAAATCTGCACCCCCGATTTGCCCGGCCATGGTGCCGCCGCATTTGACGGCCGCTTTGATGTCGCCGCCACCGCCGATGCCCTTGCCGCCCGAATTCACGAACCGGCCTGTATTCTCGGCTGGTCGCTGGGCGGCCAAGTGGCGCTCTATCTGGCCGCCCGCCATCCCGAAAAAGTGCGTGCGCTCTGCCTCACCGCCAGCTTTGCCAAATTTCAGGCCGCCCCGGATTACCCCGAAGGCCTGAGCAACCCCGCGCTGGCCAAAATGGTGGCTTTGTTCGGCCAAGATTACCATAAATACATGAAACAGTTTCTGCAACTGCAATTTCTCTATGCCAAAGAGCAGCAGCCGATTTTAGAAAAAATCCTGCCCGACATTGTGAAACACGGTGCGCCCTCGGCTCTGCAAGCCGCACTCGATGCCGTGGCCGCCGCCGATGCACGCAGCTTTCTGCCTCACATCAACGCGCCTGTGCTGCTGGTTTTCGGCGGCAAAGACAGCATCACCCCGCCGCGCATGGGCGAATACCTGCACCGGCACCTGCCGCACAGCGAGCTCTGCATCATCGATAAAGCCGCACACGCCCCCTTCCTCACCCACGCCGCGCAGTTTGCAGAGCAGCTGGGCAGTTTTTTTAACCGTTGTTGATCGATACACATTCGGAGTGGGTTCAAGACTTCTGGTGTCGGTGTTGCCGCATCAGGCGTAATACCCATTCAAAAAAACAAGCTGACAGCGTTGGCTCGCCTGAGCTCGAAGAGGGCTGGTTTCGCTAAGGCGCTAAGCACCCAGTACCAGCCTCATACTCACTGTACTGTCTCCTGCTCGCCGCCTTGTTAGCTTACTTTTGTGAATGGGTATCAGATAGCCGGTACTCATCAAAAAATCATTTTTGGATTTCAGACGGCCTGACCTTTATTCAAGCCCCACCGCTTGCGCCCTCTCCCTAACCCTCTCCCACGGGAGAGGGAACTCGGTTGCTGTTGTTTTGCCGTTACGCGTTTTAACCGACGTTTTGTTTTTATCGCCAATCTTACCAATAAATGGTTAGGACACTCTAGGGTGTCCTGACAATTCGTTTATGAGGGGATTTTTGTTCCTGAAAATGCAGATGCCGGGCAAAAAACGCAGCAAGATTGGACATCCTGCGAGGCTTTTTAACGCAGCAGATGCGTTTTCAGGGACAAAATACACCCGTAAATCGAATTGTCAGGACACCCTAGCATCTCGGCATACACCGGGTAATCTTTGCTGTGCTCATCGCTCAGATAGCCGGTACTCATCAAAAAATCATTTTTGGATTTCAGACGGCCTAACCTTTATTCAAGCCCCACCGCTTGCGCCCTCTCCCTAACCCTCTCCCACGGGAGAGGGAACTCGGTTGCTGTTGTTTTTGCCGTTACGCGTTTTAACCGACGTTTGTTTTTATCGCCAATCTTACCAATAAATGGTTAGGACACTCTAGCACCACGGCCTGACCTTTATTCAAGCCCCACCGCTTTGCGCCCTCTCCCTAACCCTCTCCCACGGGAGAGGGAACTCGGTTGCTTTTTTTTTGCCGTTACGCGTTTTAACCGACGTTTTGTTTTTATCGCCAATCTTACCAATCAAAGGGTCAGGACACTCTAGGGTGTCCTGACCATTCCTCTTCGAGCTCACACAAACCAACGCCGTTAGGTGGTCTGTGTGAATGGCTATTACGGATTCAACCCTTTGGCCAAAACATCAATATGCTCCGGCCCGATGCCGCAGCAGCCGCCGACCATATCGGCGCCTGCATTGCACCAGCGCTGCGCCCAAGCCAGATAGTGCGGCGGGGTGGTATCTCGGCGGATGGTATCGAGGCCGTCGTTGGCGGCCAGCGCTTCGCCGGCATGCGGTTCGAAGGCGTTGGCATACACGCCCAGATGTGCGCGGCTGCGGCTATCATCTAATACTTTGCGCGCGGTGGTAACGGCGGCTTCCATCACTTCGGGCTGGCTACAGTTGAACAACACCGCATCCACGCCCAAATCCAGCATGGCGGCCACGGCATCGGCCACCCGTTCGCCGGAGCGCAGCAGCGGCTCGCGGTGCGGCATTTGGTCTTCCAGCGTAAACGCCGTCCAATAAGGCTTGCCGTCGTGCGGCAGCAGTTTTTTGACGGTGGCCGGCTCGGCGATGCTGCTTTGGGTTTCCGCCAGCCAGATATCGGCATACGGCGCTTGGCTGTGAATCAGCGGCAAGGCGATTTCGGCGGCGCGGGCAGCATCAAACAAATCGGGGCGGTAAGAGCCGAACAGCGGCGGAATCGAGGCGGCCACCCGCACGGCTTGGCCGCTTTCTGCCACGGCTTCGTGCGCCAGCCGGCCTGCTGTCGCCGCAAGAGCTTCGCCTTCGGCAGCAAAGCGTGCGCCGATGTGGAAAGGCACCACGGCATAGCTGTTGGTGATGATGACTTCGGCACCGGCGCGGATAAAATCCAAATGCGTTTCGCGCACCACGGCGGGGGCTTCGGTTAATGCCAGCGCCGACCATTCCGGTTGCCGGAAAGGTGCGCCGCGGCGGTGCAGTTCGCGGCCCATGCCGCCGTCGATAATGGTAATGTGGTTCATGGTGGTTGTCGGGTTGGTGCTGATGCCCATGCAAGCAATAAACTGTCGGTGTTTGTCGGCTGGGTTTCAGACGGCCTCAGGAATGAAAGTGTTATTGTAAACGCTTATATGTAGGGCGGAAAAGAAAAGTTTTGGTTCGCCTGGGCTTGAAGAGGACTGGTTTCGCTAGGGTGTCATGACCATTCGTTTATAGAGGGATTTTTGTTCCTGAAAATGCAGATGCAAGGCAAGGCAAAAAACGCAGCAAGATTGGACATCTTGCGAGGCTTTTTAACGCAGCAGATGCGTTTTCAGGGGCAAAATACACCCGTAAATCGACACATCAGGACACCCTAAGGTGCGAAGCACCAAGTCAACCAGCCTGTGCGTGTGCACTGTTTTCAGCTCGCCGCCCGGTTTGCTCACTTTTGTGAATAGCTATTATCAAAAGGCCGTCTGAACGTTCAGACGGCCTTTGTTTGCCAATATAACTTAAATGCGTTTGGCCAGTGCTTCGGCTTTGCCCACATACAGCGCGGGCGTGAGTGCGAGCAGTTGGGTTTTGGCGTTGGCGGGAATATCGAGCGATTCGACAAACACTTTCAGCACTTCGGGGGTGATGCCGCCTTTGCCGCGGGTGAGGTCTTTCAGCTTTTCATACGGGTTTTCTACACCGTAGCGGCGCATCACGGTTTGAATCGGCTCGGCCAATAGCTCCCAAGTGGCATCCAAATCAGCGGCCAGCGCGGCGGGGTTGGCTTCGAGCTTGTTCAGCCCGCGCAGGTGTGCGACCAGGCCGAGGATGGTGTAGCCGATGCCCACGCCCATGTTGCGCAGTACGGTGCTGTCGGTGAGGTCGCGCTGCCAGCGGGAAACCGGCAGTTTTTCAGCCAAAAAGGCCAGCACGGCGTTGGCCATGCCGAGGTTGCCTTCGGAGTTTTCAAAATCAATCGGGTTGACTTTGTGCGGCATGGTAGAGGAGCCGACTTCGCCCGCTTTCACTTTTTGCTTGAAATAACCGAGCGAAATATAGCCCCACACATCGCGGTTGAAATCAATCAGAATGGTGTTGATGCGTGCGATGGCTTGGAAATATTCGGCCATGTAGTCGTGCGGCTCGATTTGGATGGTATAGGGGTTGAAGGTCAGCTCCAGCGCTTCTTCGACAAAGCGACGGCAATGTGCTTCCCAATCCACATCGGGGTAGGCGATCATGTGGGCGTTATAATTGCCGACGGCACCGTTGATTTTGCCCAAAAATTCTTGTGCTTCAATTTGCTTGATTTGGCGTTGCAGGCGGTAGAGCACGTTGGCAATTTCTTTGCCCAGCGTGGTCGGCGTGGCGGGCTGGCCGTGGGTGCGGCTCATCATCGGCACGGCAGCAAATTCGTGCGCCATATTTTGCAGCTTGGCGGTGATTTCTGCCAATTGCGGCAGCAGCACGGTTTCGCGCGCTTCTTGCAGCATCAGCGCGTGAGAAAGGTTGTTGATGTCTTCGCTGGTGCAGGCAAAGTGGATGAATTCGCTGGCGGCGGCCACTTCGGGCACACCGGAAAAGCGCTCTTTAAGCCAGTATTCGATGGCTTTCACATCATGGTTGGTGGTGGCTTCGATGGCTTTGACGGCGGCGGCATCGTCGAGTGAAAATTCGGTAATCACATCGTCGATTTCTTTGATGGTGAAATCGCTGAACGCAGGCACTTCAATGATTTTCGGTTCGGCGGCCAAGGCTTTGAGCCAGCTTAATTCCACTTTCACACGCGCCCTCATCAGGCCGTATTCGGAAAAAATCGGGCGCAGGGCTTCAACGGATTTGGCATAACGACCGTCGAGCGGCGACAGGGCGGCAATTGAATTGATCATGTTCGGTTTCCTGTGGGGCTGTTTATCGCTGCCGATTATACAGCAAGCAGCCGGTATAGGGCGCCGTGTTTTTTTGAAAAAACGCACAAGATAAGGCAGGCCGTCTGAAGCTTGCAAAATGGTTCAGACGGCCTGATGTATGGGTATTCAGGATGGTATTGCGGGGTTGGTTGCTTCCTGCAAATTGCCCAAGCCGTCGCTTTCCCACTGAAAATTATCGCTGTCGGTAAAGCTTATTTTACCGATGATGTGCTTTTTGGTGGTGAGCAGCGGTGTGAGTGCGGCTTCATCGTATTCTCTGGGGTGTTGGAAGGGATAAGGTGAGTTTGGGATGGTTTGATACGGCACGAAAAATTTGCCGGGCGGAACAACAACGGCATATTGGTAGGTAAATTCGGTATCGGATACTTGGGTGCGGTATCGGCCGCGAATGTGTAAATTGTAGAAAGGGCGTTCGCCCACGTTGTTCAACACCAAGCCCCAAGCGGCCGTATTCTGTTTGTCGGCGGCAAACCATACTGATAGTTTGGCCGGTTCGCTGCGCCGCCGCAGTTGTTCCAGCTTTTGTTCTTTTTCTCTACCGTCTTGATAGAGCTGTTTGGCCTGTCTGCCGGCCGCCCAAGCGAAAAATAAAGCCGCAGCCGCAATCACGGCGTTTACCCATTCGCCTGCTGTACCTAAATCTGCCATTTTTGCCTCGAATGTCATATTTAAAAGATAATAAAAAGGCCGTCTGAAACTTGAAAAGTTTCAAACGGCCTGTATTTTTTTCAGACGGCCTTGATGGTTTACACGCCCTGTTTCAGGCTGGCTTCGATAAAGCCGTCGAGATCACCGTCGAGCACGGCTTTGGTGTTGCCCATTTCGTAGCCGGTGCGCAAGTCTTTGATTCGTGAAGAATCAAGCACATACGAGCGGATTTGGTGCCCCCAGCCGACATCGGCCTTGCTGTCTTCCAGCGATTGTTTTTCTTCGTTGCGTTTGCGCATTTCCAGCTCAAACAGTTTGGCTTTGAGCATATTCATGGCTTCTTCGCGGTTGCGGTGTTGCGAGCGGTCGTTTTGGCATTGCACCACGATGCCGGTGGGGTTGTGGGTGATGCGCACGGCCGAATCGGTTTTGTTGATGTGCTGGCCGCCGGCGCCGCTGGCGCGGTAGGTGTCGACACGCAGGTCGGCGGGGTTGATTTCCACTTCAAAGCTGTCGTCCACCTCGGGGTAAACGAATACCGAGGCAAACGAGGTATGGCGTTTGTTGTTGGAATCAAACGGCGAATAGCGCACCAGGCGGTGGATGCCGGTTTCGGTGCGCAGCAGGCCGTAGGCGTATTCGCCGTCGAGCTTGATGGTGGCGCGGTTAACGCCGGCAATTTCGCCTTCGTCTTCTTCGAGCACTTCCACTTTGAAGCCTTTGCGTTCGGCATAGCGCAGATACATGCGGTAGAGCATGCCCGCCCAGTCTTCGGCTTCGGTGCCGCCGGCGCCGGCGGTAATGTCGATAAAGCAGTTGTTGACGTCGGCGGGCTGGTCGAACATGCGTTTGAATTCCAAATCGGCCATTTGCGCTTCCAAGGCGCCGATATCGGCCTGCACGGCGGCAAAGCCGGCTTCGTCGCCTTCTTCGACGGCCATTTCAATCAACATGCGGTTGTCTTCGATGCCGCCGGCGATGTTGTCGAGCGTGAGCACGATGCCTTCGAGCACTTTACGCTCTTTGCCGATTTCTTGGGCTTTTTTGGGGTCGCTCCACAATTCGGGGTCTTCGCTCAGGCCGACTACTTCTTCGAGGCGCTCTTTTTTGCCGTCGTAGTCGAGATACCCGCGGATGTCGGCGCTGCGCTGCTCGAGATCGGCAAGGGTGTTGTTGAGCTGGTTGATGATTTCTGCTTCCATAATGTTCTTTTCGCTATCGATTTTAGCCGTGTATTGTACTGGATTTTTGCTGCTTTGGGGCGTGCAGTCGGTCTGTTTCAGACGGCCTGGGGTGTTCTGATGTATTGTTTGCAAGGCGCTTTACTGTTGCAACCGGTAGCGTGCCAATGCGGCTTTGATTTGCGGCAGGGCTTCGCGTGCGGCCTGTTCGCCCAGCTTGATGGCCTGCTGTTTTTGGTCGAAGCCGCCGACTGCGCCGAGCTGCTGCACTTTGGGCTTGATCACCACCGTGGCCTTGCTCAATTCTTGATTCAGCGCCGACACGCTCATGATGTTGAGGCTTTGGTCGAGATAGGAAAAAAAGCCTGCATCGGAAAGCTTGGCCGGGCGGGCGGAAATGTCGACGGCAATCACCACGTTGGCGCCCAAATTGCGGGCGGCGGTTACCGGCACAGGGGCGGAGAGGCCGCCGTCAACGTATTTGCGCCCGCCGATAACGGTAGGTTGAAAAACGTTGGGAATACTCACCGAAGCGCGCACAGCCTGGCCGGTGTTGCCGCGGTTGAAGGCAACCATGCGGCCGTTGGCAAAGTCGGTGGCCACGGCGGCAAATTTTTTCGGCAGGCTTTGAATCGGGCGGTTGCCCACTTTGCGGTTGATGTAGTCTTGCAGTTTTTGGCCTTTGATGAAGCCGGTGGTGGAAAGGGTTAAATCTACCACATCGGCTTTTTCGAGAATTTCCGCTTCCAGCTCCAGCCGGTCGGGGCTCATGCCCGAGGCGTAGAGGCTGCCGACCACTGCGCCGGCGCTGGTGCCGGTAACGATGTCGACGGGGATGTTGTTTTGGCGCAAAACTTTTATCACGCCGATGTGGGCAAACCCTTTAGATGCGCCGCCGCCGAGCGCCAGGCCGACCACGGCTTTGGGCGGGGCGGCAGGCGGCGGGGCGGGGGCTCGGGTGGCGCCGCAGGCGCTGAGCAGCAGCGCGGCAGCGGTAAACAGCGCGGCGCGGCGGGTGTGGCGGGTGTTCATAAACAGGCTTTCAGACGGCATGTTGATTTTAAAGCGCAATTATAACGTGCCTGCCTTTTAAGAAACATCAAGGCCGTCTGAAAAAGTGTTCAGACGGCCTTGGGTGTTCTGCCCATTCAATTTACAGAGATATTTTGCCCCTGAAAACGAATCTGCGGTATTTGAAATGCCTTTGTATCCATGCCTGAGTGTGCTGAATTTTTGCCTTGCACCTATGTTTCATCACCAAAATCGGCATCATTCTGCATAGTCACCATACCCCGGTATCAGCTTATTTTCGCTTGGGAAAAAACTGCACCGCGCTTTCGCCTTCGGGCAGCAGCAGCTTTTTCACCGCATGGCCGTAAACCGTTTCCAGCGTGATGTCGACAGGTTCGCCGCTTTGCCACATAGCATCAACGGCGGCGCGGGCGGCGGTTTCGTTGTCAAACTGCAATGCCTGCCAAATGCCCAATGTGTCCATATCCTGCCAAAAGGTGTCGGCGCGGCGGTAGCTGAGCGTGAGCTTGGCGGTGTCCATCACCGGGTCGTAAAAGCCGTGGTGGAACAGCATATCGCCGAGGTCGTGCATGTCGATTAAAGTGGGCATGGCACAGCTGATGCCGCATGCGTTCAGACGGCCTGATATTTCTTGCAGGCTGTCGATGCCGAAATGGGTGAAAAACAGCAAACTGTCAGTTTTGAGATGGCGGGCCCAGTTGTCGAACACTGCGGGCAGGTCGGCAGCGGTAATCAGGCTCAGGTTGGCCCACAGCATATCGGCGGCGGCTTCAGGCAGGGGCTCGATGAGCGCTTGCCGGTGCTGCGGTACATTTTTACCGGTAAGCTTCTGCCAAAAGCCGCTTTGGCGCACCGCCGCGGCCGCATCGAGAAAGTCGGCGCGCGGGTCGTATTCGGTAAAAGCAGCCTTGGGGTAACGCGCGGCCAGCAGGCTGCGGCTGATATCGGCATCGGCACCGATCAGGCTGATGTGCTGCGGTATGTGGCGCACAATGGTGAGGCGCTCGTTGCTGTCGGTTGCAAGGTGGCGGTGGATTTGCCAGCGGTCGGATGTGGTCATGGTGTGTGCTTGGGCAGTGTGGCGGTGGTTTATATCATTTACAAAAACAACCGAACGGCTGGCGCGCCTGAACTCGAAGCAGGCCGGTTTCGCTAAAGCACTGAAGCGCCAAGTCAACCGGCTCCCTATTCCTTATATTCGCTTCGGCTCGCCGCCCGGTTAGTTTACTTTTATAGATGGGTATTATTCGCCGTCCAGCTGGGGGTAGTGGCGGAAAATGCCGTTTTCATTATAAGGCAGACGGCGGCTGCTTTGAAAATAGGCTTGCAGCTGCGGCAGGGCGGCCACGCGGCGGTGCAGGCTCATGATATTGGGGTAGTCGGGCGTCAGTGTGTGCATGCGGCGGGGGAAGGCATACAGCAGGCCGTCGATCAGTTGGAACAGCGAAAGATCGGCATAACTCCATTGCCCGTCGGCCAGCCAGCTGTCGGGCATGGCAAGCAGGCTTTCAAAATAAGCCAGATATTTGGGCAGACGCGTTTTGCGGAAACTGTGTGCTTTAACAACGGCTTCGGCTTGCTGGTCTTCATAATAGGCATCAGCGGAAACCGGATGGTGGGTGTCGTGCACTTCGGCCAC
This sequence comes from Uruburuella testudinis, assembly GCF_022870865.1. Classification (NCBI taxonomy): domain Bacteria; kingdom Pseudomonadati; phylum Pseudomonadota; class Betaproteobacteria; order Neisseriales; family Neisseriaceae; genus Uruburuella; species Uruburuella testudinis. The sequence continues at coordinate 234,784 of NZ_CP091508.1, read as the reverse complement.
CATATCGGCAATGGTCAGTTGCAATTGGTTCACCCACAAGCGGCCTTCGTATGAAGCGGGCGCCAGGCCGTGTTTTTCGCCCAGAAACATTAAAATATTGGCGGTTTGGGCAATCACCATTTCGCCGCTGATCAGATAGGGCGGTGCGAACGGCGGGTGTTTGCGCGCCGACTGCATGTCGTCGGGCAGTGCATTGGCGCTGCTGCGCGCGCATTCGCGATAGGGAACCGCACCGGCTTCCAACGCCAGCCGGACAAACTCGCCGCGGCCGGGGATACCGTCCCAATACCAAAAATCGTAAGCCATACCTGCCTCCTTTTAAGCGGGTTCAAATCAAGTTTCAGACGGCCTGTTCCCTTTTCAATCACTTGAATTCAATGAAGCAAACTGCCCAACCAACGCCACTTGCCCGATCGTTAAGATGCCGCAAACGCAAGCGGCGCCACTGCTTTCAGATAATTCAAAGCGATAAACTGTTTGTCGGCATCCACTTCGGCCACGGCCACTTTCATTTGCGAGCGCGGTAATGCGTCAAACGGAATACCGGTGGCGCGGGCGACCATGGGCAGGCCGTCGATGCGCACCAAGTCTTCTTTCAACAAGGTGGCGGTCAGCTCTTTAATATTTTGCTGTTGCAGATACACCAGGCTCCAATAGGCCTCCATCTGGCGCTGAAAATCGGCATAAGCCGAATAGGCGGTGTCGAAATCACGCAGCGCGGCAAACAGATCGGCATCGTTTTTCTGATACAGCGGCGCGGCTTCGGCATCCATCAGGCTGATGAGCTGCTTTTGATTGATGTAGTCGGCGGCGCGGCGCAGGGGCGAGGTAAACCAGCCGTAATGCTGCACGCCCATGCCGATGTGCGGTTCGGATTGGGTGCTCATGCGCACTTTGCCGGCGGGCTGCACACGAAACAGCCCGGGCAGGCCGGCTTCATCAAGCATTTGCGCCCAGCTGCTGTTGGCCAGAATCATCATTTCGCTCACCAGCGTATCAATCGGCGAACCGCGCTCGCGGCGGGCAACGGTCACCGTGCCGTCGTCGGCCAGCTCGATGCTGTAATCGTATTGCGGTGCGCGCTCGGGGTCGTATTTGCCGCGCGCTTTTTGGCGGGCAACCGCAAACTGATAAAGCCAAATCAAATCGTGATGGTGGGCAAACAGGGCTTCACCCGCCGCATCCAGCCCGCTTTCGGCGTTGAAATGCGGCTCGATGGCCTGAATGCGCAGGTTTTCAACGATATGCACGGCTTCGATTTTACACTCGGGCGCACCCACATTGAATTCGCTGTCGACATCAAAATAGATGCTGACGGCGGGGCGGTAATCACCGGCATCGAGGCTGAAAGCGGCAATCCAGTTGTCGGGCAGCATGGTGATTTTGTCGCCGGGAAAATATACCGTGCTTTGGCGTGCGGCAATGGTTTTTTCAATCTCGCTGCCGGGCGCCACCGCCAATGAAGGCGCGGCAATATGAATGCCCACCCGCTTGCTGCCGTTGCCCAAATCGGTGAGGCTGAGGGCATCGTCTACTTCGGTGGTGGTTTCATCGTCAATCGAAAACGCTTGCACAGCGGCGCGCGGCAAATCCATCCCATCGGCGGCGGGCACGGGCAAATCGGCAAAAGCAATGCCCTGCGGAAAATATTTCATCTCGAAGCCGTCGCGCAAGTATTGCGGAATCGAAGCCACGCCGCCGCTTTGCTGCGCCAAGGCCAACGGCGAGAGCTTCATGGCATCGGCGGCTTTGATAAAGGCTTTGTAGGTAAGTGCTTGTTTGTCGGGCGCGTGCAGAATGGTTTTCAGGTCGGCGGCGATTTCAGACGGCAAACCGCCCTGTTGCAGCTCGTCCGCCCACGCTTCGATTTGCGCATCCTGCTGTTTTTTGCGCTCGATGGCGGCCAGAGCCTGCTTGAGGGTTTCTTCGGGCGCTGCCTTGAAAATGCCTTTGGCTTTTTTATAAAAATACATCGGCGCGGCATACAGTGCTATCAGCGTGGCCGCCAGCTCGATTTGGCCGGGCGCGTGGCCGAAATATTCTTCGGCGATGGCGGCGGCCGAAAATTCGGCTTCCCCACACACCTCCCACAGCAAGTCGGTGTCGATTTCGGCGGCTTCGTCTTGCGCCTGCTGCAAAAATTCGGCCATCGGCTGTGAAAATTCAACAAATACATTGTTGGCTTTCACTTTGGTGCGCTTGCCGTGCTGGGTGTCGACTTGATAGGTGGCATCGTTTTTCTGAACGATGGCGGCCACTTTGAACTGGCCGGATTCTTCGTAAAAAATGTTCATAAAATTTCAATAAATAAGCTCGAACTTGATTTTAACAGATTCCGCAAGCGGATAACGTCAGGATGCTCAGGCCGTCTGAAAAATATCCGGCAACAACACAAGAATCGGGTCGCCGCGCCGCCACTGCTGCCGCTATACTGTGGCTGTTTACGATTGATGGGCGAGCCACTGTGATGAACCCTGCCGGCAACCGCCAATTTGCACCTATCGCTGCGGCCGCCATCATCGGCGGCTACCGCCGGCAACGCGGCCGCAAAATGGCCTTATACCCATTCACAAAATAGGCTAACAGCATTGGCCCGCCTGAGCTCGAAGAGGACTGGTTTCGCTAGGGTGCTGAAGCGCCAAGTCAACCAGCCCCGTAGGTGTGTATTGTCTTCGGCGCGCCGCCTGGTTAGCTTACTTTTATGAATGGGTATGACCGGCGCGCCAATTGGGAGCGGATGATGAACGGATTTGATTTATTCAGACAGCCTGACGAAAACCTGCTGCCGTTTGACGGCACGGTAAACGATTATGGTCTATTAATGCCGTCCGCCGAAGCCGATGCCTGCCTGCACAGCCTGTTGCACGATATTGCATGGCAGCATGATGAAGTGGTGGTGGCGGGCCGGCGCATCACCACTGCCCGGCAGGTGGCGTGGTATGGGCAGGCCGGCTTTCGTTATGCCTACTCGGGCGTGGTGCATGAAGCCTTGCCCTGGCAGCAGCAACCGTTATTGTTGCGGCTCAAAGCATTGGTAGAAGCGCAAATCGGCGATACCGCATTTAATTCCTGCCTGCTCAACCTCTACCGCAACGGCCGCGAAGGCATGGCCTGGCACAGCGACAACGAAGCCGCACTCGGCCGCCAAACCGTGATTGCTTCGCTCAGCTTCGGTGCCGCACGCAAATTCGCGTTCAAACACAAAACACGCGGCGACAAGCGGGAAATCATGTTGCAACACGGCCAACTGCTGGTCATGCGCGGCGACACCCAGCAATACTGGCTGCATGCCCTGATGAAAAGCAGCCGCATCAGCGAACCGCGCATCAATCTGACCTTCCGCACGTTCATCGCGCCCGGGTAAATCCGATGCGATACCGAAAAGCAAACGGGCAGTCTTTACCCATTCACAAAAGGCGGCGGGGCAATGCTGTTGATGATGTTTGTGAGCGGGTATTTCAAACGGCCTCTGCCCAACCAAACGCTTGCGCTACACCCTGCCAGGCCTCATCCGCGCCGGCCGCCACATTAATCCGCAGGCCGTCTGAAAGGCGGTTGAAGCTGAGGCTGCGGGCATGCAGCATCAGCCGTGTGCTGCCGGTATGGGCGGCAACGGCGCGGTTTTGGGCATTGTCGCCATACGTGGTGTCGCCGACAATCGGGTGGAAAATATGCTTCATGTGGCGGCGCAATTGGTGTTTGCGGCCGGTGCGCGGCGTGAGCTCGAGCCAGGAATAGCGCGAGGTGGCATAACGGGCGGCCGAGGCAAACGGCTGTTCGGTTTGCGCCAGGCAGCGCCACCCGGTTACGGCGCTCTGCGCGGGTTTGTCGGCATCGGCAAAAGCATCGGCGATTTTATCGTGCACTTCTTTCAAGGCGTAATCTATACAGCCGGCGCCGTGCAAATGGCCGCGCACCACCGCCCAATAATTTTTTTCCACGCTTTTTTGCGCAAACTGCTGCGAGAGCGCATGCGCCGCTTCGCTGCTTAAGGCAAACAGCAACACCCCGGAAGTCGGGCGGTCGAGCCGGTGCACGGGGTAGACATGCTGTCCGAGCTGATCGCGCAGCGTCTGCATCACAAAAAGTGTTTCGCGCCGGTCGAGCCAGCTGCGGTGCACCAGCATGCCCGCCGGCTTGTTGACGGCGGTGCAGTCGGCATCGTGATAGAGGATTTCGAGCATCAAGTAGGTTTCATATCCATTCACAAAAGTAAGCGAACCAGGCGGCAAGCCGAATACAATACACACCTACGGGGCTGGTTGGCTTGGCGCTTCAGCGCCTTAGGGTGTCCTCTTTGAGCTCAGGCGAGCCAACGCTGTTAGGTGACTTTTGTGAATGGGTTTCAGACGGCCAAAAAAAAAAGCCCTTGCTTTAACAAGGGCAGAAGTTCATCACTTCCTATTTGTTAGGAAAAACAATGAAAAGTTGCTGAAAGCTATTGTAGCCGCTTGTGCGGGCAAATACCAGCGGCGGGCGCAAATTCGGGCGGGTTTGTGGGGATTACGCTACAATGGCCGCTTCTGTGATTTCCCTTTGATTTGTTGTGATGACTGCTGATTCTGTTTATAAAATTTTTCTGTTTTTCTTCGCCGCTTCCACCGCTTTACAGCTTTATCTGTCGGTGCGCCAAAGCCGTGCCGTGTTGCGCCACCGCAGCGCCGTACCCCATGATTTCAGCGCCACGGTTACGCTGGCCGAGCATCAGAAGGCTGCCGATTACACGCTGGCCAAGCAGCGGCTGGCGCGTTGGCGTATTCTGTGGGATGCGCTGTTGCTGCTGGTGTTTACCCTCGGCGGCGGCTTGAATGCCCTGGCCGCTTTAGGCGCCAAGTTTTCAGACGGCCCCATCACACAGGGAGTATGGCTGATTGCTTTGTTTGTGCTGGCAAGCACGTTGCTGAGCCTGCCATTTGACGTGTATGCCACCTTCAGGCTCGAGGGCCGTTTCGGTTTCAACCGCAGCACCCCGGCCACTTTTATCGCCGACCGCGGCAAAGGTTTGCTGTTGGGCGCGCTCATCGGCATTCCGCTGCTGTATGCGGTGATTTATCTGATGGGGGCGAGCGGCGCGTTGTGGTGGCTGTGGGTTTGGGTGTTGTGGCTGGTTTTTTCGCTGCTGATGCTGTGGGCGTTTCCGAAATGGATTGCGCCGCTGTTCAACACCTTCGAGCCGTTGCCTGAAGGCCGTCTGAAAACCCAAATCGAAAATCTGCTGGCGCGCACCGGCTTTAAAAGCAACGGTATTTTTGTGATGGACGGCAGCAAGCGCTCCGGCCACGGCAATGCTTATTTCACCGGAATGGGCGCCAACAAACGCATCGTGTTTTACGACACCCTGCTCAAAGACATGCAGCCGGAAGAAGTGGAAGCGGTCTTGGCGCACGAATTGGGGCATTTCAAACACAAACACATCATCAAGCAGATGATAATTACCTTTATCTTGGCGCTGCTGGTGTTGTTTATCCTCGGCCGGCTGATGCCGCAGGCGGCGTTTTATCAGGGTTTGGGCGTGGCCTATCCCAGCCACGCCATGGCTTTGCTGCTGTTTTTGCTGGTGTTGCCGCTGTTTACTTTCCCGTTTTCGCCGCTCTCCGGCCTGATGTCGCGCAAAAATGAATTTGAAGCCGACCGTTTCGCCGCTCAAACCGCTTCGGCGCAAAATCTGATCACCGCACTCACTAAGCTTTACCGCAGCAACGCCGCCAGCCTGGTGGCCGATAAATGGTACGAACGCTTTTACGCCTCGCACCCCGGCGCCCGCGCACGGATTGCCGCCTTGAAAAAGGCCGTCTGAAAAGCGGTTGCATGCCCGCTCGGCAAGCAACCGGCAATGGCTTGCTTGCCGAACGGCCATGGCTCGAAGCCTATCTCAGCAACACTTTCAACATCCATTCAAACACCTTGCCGTAAGGCGGTGCCAGCAACCCCATGCTGTTGAGGCGGCTCTGAACAAACACCGGCTTGAGGTGCGAAAAAGTATCGAAGCCGGTTTGGCCGTGGTAGGCGCCCATGCCCGAGGCACCGATGCCGCCGAACGGCAGGTTTTCCTGTGCCACATGCAGCAGGGTTTCGTTTACGCTCACGCCGCCGGATACCGTGCGCTGCAACACAGCATCAATCTGCGCAGGCGATTTACCGAACACATAAAGTGCCAGCGGCCGCTCCCGCCCGCGGATATAGGCGATGGCCTCTTCCAACGTGCGGTAAGGCACCAGCGGCAGCAGCGGGCCGAAGATTTCTTCCTGCATCAGCGGCGTATCGTCGGGTGCACCGATAATCAGGTGCGGGGCCAGCCAGGTGCCGTTCGGGCGCTGTTGCCCGCTGTCTAATGGCCACACAGTGGCGCCGTTTTCTTGTGCTGTTTGCAGATAATCCTGCAAACGCCGGTGCTGGCGGGAATTGATGATGTGGCTGTAGTCGGGGTTGTCGGCCGTATCAGGATAATGTGTGTTTACCCAGGCACGGGCTTTTTCGATAAAGGCCGTCTGAAAAGCTTCGGGCAGCAACACATAATCAGGGGCAATACAGGTTTGCCCGGCATTGAGCAGTTTGCCGCCCATCACCCGTGCAACAGCACGATCCAAGTCGGCATCTTCCAAAATCAGCGTCGGCGATTTGCCGCCTAATTCCAACGTTACCGGGGTCAGATTGGCGGTGGCGGCCTGCATCACCTTGCGCCCTACCGCGGTGGAGCCGGTAAACAGCAGATGGTCGAACGGCAATGCGGTAAACGCAGCGGCGATGTCGGCACCGCCTTCTATCACCGCCAATTCGTCATCATCAAAATACTGCGGCACGGTGTCGGCCAGCCAGCGGCTGAATGCAGGTGCATGCTCCGAAGTTTTGACCATCGCCCTATTGCCGGCGGCAAAAGCGCCGATAAGCGGGCCGGTGGTGAGAAAAAGCGGGTAATTCCACGGTGCCACAATGCCCACCACGCCTAAAGGCTGCGGCACGATACGGCTTTTGGCCGGCCAAAACCACCAGTCGGTGGCGACTTTGCGCGGCCGCATCCACTTTTTGCCGTGTTTGAGCGCATGGCGGATACCGGCTACCGTGGGGAAAATTTCCAGCAAATCGGTTTCATGGCCGCTGCGGTTGCCGAAATCTGCACTGATGGCCGTCTGAATTGCAGAACGGTGTTCGCGTACCATGCGTGCCAATTGCTGCAAACGTTGCTGCCGCTGCGGCCACGGCACTTCGGTGTGTTGTCGCGAGGCATCGTGCAGCCGGCGGAAGTGGTCGGGCAAAACGGTCGGATTCATAACGGCTCCTTGGGGGCAATCCGGCTGATGGCGGCTTCGGCCAATGCGGTAATGGTGAGGCTGGGGTTGACACCCAGATTGGCAGAAATATTGGCACCGTCAATCACATACAGATTGTGATAGCCGAATACGCGGTGTTGCACATCACACACCCCCTCTTCAGGCGAAGCCGCCAAAGCCGCCCCGCCCATGCAATGCGCAGTGGCGGGAATGTTTAAAAACACATCGGCCACACAGGTAAACGCGCTGGCTCCATGCGTTTGCGCGGCCTGAAAAGCAAAATCGCTGGCGGCGGGAATATAAGCGGGAATGGCGGCGCCCTCGGTGGCCAGCTGCCGCCGCCACGGCCGCCACCAAGTGTTGCGCCAAACCATATTTAAAGGCTGCGGCGCGGTTTGCATACATAAAAAAATCAGCGATTCGCGCGCCATGTTTTTCGGCCGCAGCGCCTGCCACATGCTTTTAGGGCGGGTGAACCAGCCTTTCAGAAAAGCGGCCAACCATTGGCGCAGATTCAAACGGCCCGAACGGCTGTGGTTCATCAGCGTGCCCAACAGGCTGACGATATCGGAGCCGGCGGGGAAACGGGTGGCTTCGATGTGGGTGCCGTCGGCCAGATGGATGCCCGAGCCGATGGCAATGCCGCGTGAAAAATCTTCATGGCCGCCGGGAAAACGGATGCCGATCAGCGATTCGGCATTGGTAAACACATTGCGCCCCAACGCCGGCGAAATGCGCGGCAGCAGGCCTTGTTCGCGCATAGCAAACAAGAGCTTCTGCGTGCCGAGGCTGCCGGCCGACACAATCACATTTTGCGCGGTGTAGTGCTGTTCAGGCCGTCTGAAAGGCTTCACCGTTACCCGATAGCCCTCGCTGCCGTCGCCCGCTTCGCCCAAAGGCTCGATGCGGGTAACGCGGCTTTCGGGCAACAGCTCGGCACCGGCTTTTTCAGCCAGATAAAGATAGTTGTAATCGAGTGAATTTTTGGCGCGGTAACGGCAGCCGACCATGCAACCGCCGCAGCCGATGCAGGGCGAACGTGTCGGGCCTTTGCCCTGAAAATAAGGATCGCCGTTTACCGGCGTTTGCACCTGTTCGTCATCATGGCCGAAATAAATGCCCACACGGGTGCGGTAAAAACTACCGCCCACGCCGGCTTCGGCCGCCAGGCTTTGCAAACGGTAATCGGCATCGGCCAATAGTGGGTTGGTGGTCACGCCCAGCATACGCTCGGCGGTGCGGTAGTGGGCGGGCATCAGCTTTTCCCAGTCACACAGCCCCGCCCAAGTGCCGTTACGCCACACTTCATCGGGCGGCACCAACAGCGTGTTGGCATAGGTAATCGAGCCGCCGCCGACAGCATTGCCGTGCAACACCAGCATATGCCGGAACAGCCGCAGCGAAAAAAAACCGCGGCAGGCCAATGCGGGCAGCCACAGAAAGCGGCGCAGATTCCAAGTGGTTTCGGGCATGTTTTGCGGCGTGAACCGCCGGCCTTGCTCGACCACCGTGACCCGGTAGCCTTTTTCCGCCAAACGCAAAGCCGACACGCTGCCGCCAAACCCGGAACCGACAATCAGATAATCGGTGTCGAAAGCCGGCATGTTTTCCTCTTTTTCTTGTTGTTTTGCAACCGCCGCAACGCTGCGGCGGCGGTTGGTTTGATCAGTTTCAGACGGCCTTTACAGTGCGCCGCTGTCCGCTTTATATCACATTCTTGAAGCTTGCAGGAATACGCTGCACGGCAAGGCCGTCTGAAAGGCTTACCCTGTTTCAGACGGCCTGGTTTAGATGGCCGGGTTGGCGTGGCTTCAGCCCGCGAACACCGCTTGGTCTGCGTGTGTGTTTTTATGGGCAGAACGCTCGCTGCAATGACGGCACGGGCTTCGGCAGACTCAGCCGCCTGAATAAATACCCATGCGTTGTCAGATTGACAAAAGGCCGTCTGAAAGCATTTGCCTTTCAGACGGCCTGGGGTTCTGATGTGTCGTTTATGAGAAGATTTTTGTTTCTGAAAACGCATCTGCTGCGTTAAAAAGCCTCGCAAGATGCCCAATCTTGTTGCGTTTTAGGAGTAAACGCACCCGTCAATCGAATGGCCAGCATTCCCTAAGTTTTTATTCATCTTTTTCTTACACCGTAGCCACGGTTTCGCCGTCATCAAACACCAACACCTGCTCCGGCCAGCGCATGGCGGCCAGGCGGAAAGTCGAACGGGCCGGCAATATCTGGTCGCGGCGGTCGCGCCAGCGGGCACCGACGGAATAATCGATGCAGTAAACATTATGCGCAGCACCGTGCCAGGCGTTGTTTTGCGGCGGCATCAGGTTTTCGCGGTGCGGGTCGGCTTCGCGCGGATACCAGTGGCGCCAATAATGACCGATAACCACCGGCACGGCTTCGGTGTAATCGTTCCACCAGGCGCTGCGGGCGGTGTAGCGCCAACGTCCGCCGGCGTAAAAAGGCGCGGCGGCGGTGGTTTCGGCGCCGCTGGTGAGGGCGCGGATGGGGTGCAAACGGCTGCGTGCCAGCTCATATGCGGCGGTGGCGGGCATCGGCGGCGGCGCGGCGGGGTTTTCCATCGCTTCGGCATACACCTGCTGTTCGCGCAGGTAATCCTCATACCAGGCGGCCGTCTGAAGCTGCCGGGTTAGGGCTTCATCATAGCGGCGGTATTGCGCTGCCAACGGCTCGCCCGCCGCCGCTTCGATGACGGCCAGGCTCTCGGGCAGCCAGGCTGCGTGCACAATGCGGATATCGTCGCGCACCAACACCAGCGGCTGCTCGGCCAGCCAGGCATTCAGCGCCGGTTTGGCAGCTTCGGGCAGAATGTTCCACGGCGCGTATTGGCCGTCTTTTTCGGCGCGGCAGCGAAAATACCAGCCGGAGCCGTCTTTCGGCTCACCCATCAAGGCGTTTAATTCGTGGTTGCCAAGCACAGTAAAGGCATAACCGGCATCGTGCGCGGCTTTAAACCAGGCCAGCACGGCAGGGCTGTCGGGGCCGCGGTCGCACAAATCGCCCACAAACACCAGCCGCCGCCCCTGCGGGTGGCTGCCGTTGTCGCGGTAGCCCAAATGATGCAGCAAGGCTTGCAGGGCGGCAAATTCGCCGTGCACATCGCCGATGATGTCGAGGGCGGTTGCGGGCAGGGTTTGGCGGTAGCGGTAAGACATAGGGGCTCTCTGAAAGTATCACGCTGAAAGCATAATCGGTTTGCGCCGGCACGTAAATCAGCAGCCGGCGTTTTTTGCGGCGGCGGTGTTTCAGACGGCCTTATCTGTAGTTTTGATACAAATAAGCCCATCAATAAAACATCATTCCGATATTTTCTTTCAAACCGCCCGAATACTGCCGCCAAACTCGCATTGTTAACAATATTCTGCTTTTAATTAAAAATATTGTTGACAATTTATTCGGTGCTTTGCTAATCTTTACGAAAGATTGTTAACAATTTCAACAATCCTGACATCAAGATTGCTTGATTTTCCATGCTTCATTAGTGATTCAACACCTTACCAGCCTCGGAGACACCACCATGATGACCAAACGAAAATTCCTGCTCACAGCCGTATGCTCGACGCTGCTCTTGTTCGGCTGCGGCCAGAAATCGGGCGAACAAGCCGCTCAAAGCACTGCATCGGGCGCATCTGCCGCTGCCGTTGCCGATGATTCCAACCCGATTAAAGTAGGTGTATTACATTCTTTGAGCGGCACCATGGCGATTTCTGAATCGGCGTTGAAAGACACGGTGCTGATGCTGATTGACGAGCAAAACGCCAAAGGCGGCGTGTTGGGCCGCAAAATCGAGCCGGTGGTGGTCGACCCTGCTTCCAACTGGCCGCTGTTTGCCGAAAAAGCCCGCGAGCTGCTGGCCAAAGACAAAGTAGTCGCCACCTTCGGCAACTGGACGTCGGTGTCGCGCAAATCGGTGTTGCCGGTATTTGAAGAGCTCAACGGCATTTTGTTTTACCCGGTGCAGTGGGAAGGCCAGGAAAGCAGCAAAAATATTTTCTACACCGGCGCCACGCCCAACCAGCAGGCCATCCCCGCCGTAGATTATCTGCTTGACCAAGGCGTTACCCGCTTTGCCCTGCTCGGCACCGATTATGTGTATCCGCGCACCACCAACAAAATTCTCGAAGCCTATCTGAAATCGAAAGGCATTCCCGAGAGCGACATCATGGTCAACTACACCCCCTTCGGTCATTCCGACTGGCAGTCGATTGTGGCCGATGTGAAAAAATTCGGTGCCGGCGGCAATGCGGCGGTGGTCTCTACCATCAACGGCGATGCCAACGTGCCTTTCTACAAAGAGCTGGCCAACCAGAGCGTGTCGCCCGAGCAGATTCCGGTGATTGCCTTCTCGGTGGGCGAACAAGAGCTTTCGGGCATCGACACCAAGCCGCTGGTCGGCCATCTGGCGGCGTGGAACTATTTTGAAAGCATCGACACCCCCGCCAACGAAGCCTTTATCAAATCTTGGAAAGACTTCAAGAAAGACAACAACGCCGTTACCAACGACCCGATGGAAGCCACTTATATCGGCTTCAATATGTGGGTGAAAGCGGTAGAAAAAGCCGGCACCACCGATTCGGATGCCGTACAGCAGGCGCTGATCGGCGTGGAAGTACCCAACCTCACCGGCGGCACCGCCAAAATGCTGGCCAACCACATGATTACCAAACCGGTATTCATCGGCGAGATTCAAGACAACGGCCAGTTTGACGTGGTATGGCGCACCGAAGGCGAAGTCGACGGTCAGGCTTGGTCGCCGCTGCTGCCCGAATCGGCCAATCTGATTGCCGACTGGAGCGCCGGCGTGAATTGCGGCGCATACGACAAAACCACTCAAAAATGCACCGCAGGTACGCAGTAAAAGCGGAAACAGGCCGTCTGAAACACGCCGGGCAGAATATTGCCGCATAGTTTCATACCCATTCAAAAAAGTAAGCTAACAAGGCGGCGAGCTGAAGACAGTACAGATAGTACGGGGCTGGTTTGGTTGACTTGGCGCTTCAGCGCCTTAGCGAAACCAGTCCTCTTCGAGCTCAGGCGAGCCAACGCCGTTAGGTTATTTTTGTGAATGGGTATCAGACGGCCTGTGCTGTTATCCGCCTAACTTAAGAAACTCAAATCCGACCGCTGCCGCCCGATAGAAACCGCAATCGAACCATGGCATTTTTTCAACCGATCCGATGGTTTCAACCAAGCCATTCATCAGAAATTTTGAGCATCGGCATTGCCGTCAACCTATCAAGGCTGCCTCCCAACCCACACAAAGGACCGCATATGAAGTCCCTGTTCCGCCTCAACAAGCTGCCCGGCCTCGGCGCTTTAGCGCTGGCGCTGGCCTTATCGCTGTCGCCGCCGGCGCTGGCCGACGAAACCGCATCCGCGCCTGTGGCCGCTGCTTCCGCCGCCGACACCGCAAGCGCCGCCCCTGTTGGTTTTCAGACGGCCTTGCAAGGTTTGGCATCCAACAACTTCAACACCAAGCAAGCCGCAGTAGAAGCCATTGCCGCATCCGGCCATGCGCAAGCGCTGGATACCCTCGCCGCGCTGGCCGACGGGCGGCTGTTTGCCGAGGGTCCAACGTTTTACATCAAAGCCGCCGACAGCGAGCAATTCGCGCCCATTGATGCGCCCGATGCCGCCGCCGACAAACCGGCCGCCGCCAAACGCATCACCACCAACAACAAAATCCGCTTGTGGATCCGCACGTATGTGGCCGAAAACGCGCTGCTGAGCAACGATGCCGAAGCCCGCAAAGCCGCCATGACGCAGATGCTGCAAAAAAACGATGCCTCGGCGCTGGCGCAAGTGCAGGCCGCCTTGCCCAAAGAAAACAACCAAAGCGTGCGCGAGCTGATGCAAACCTATATCGCCCGCGCCGATTTGCAGGGTGGCGACCACAGCCGTCATGCGGCGGCGATTGCCGTATTGGGTAAAAACGCGCTGCCGGAAAACCTCAGCCTGCTGCAAAACTATGTTCAGACGGCCTCAACACCCGAATTGAAAGCGCAGGCCGAAAAAGCTATTTCCTCTATCGAAACCAAACAAACACTGATGAAAGGCGCAGAAAACGTGAGTTTCGGCCTGAGCCTCGGCTCGATTCTGGTGCTGACCGCCATCGGTTTGGCGATTACTTTCGGCGTGATGGGCGTGATTAATATGGCGCACGGCGAACTGATGATGATCGGCGCGTATTGCGCCTATGTGGTGCAGCTTTTGATGCCGAACCACATCGGCTGGTCGATTGCCGTGGCGATTCCGGTGGCGTTTGCCGTCAGCGGCTTCGTGGGGGTGTTGATCGAGCGGTTTGTGGTGCGCTACCTGTATGGCCGCCCGCTGGAAACGCTGCTGGCCACCTTCGGCATCAGCCTGATTTTGCAGCAATTGGTGCGCAGCGTGTTTTCCCCGCTCAACCGCATGGTGCAAACGCCCGAATGGATGAGCGGTGCCTGGCAGATTATGCCGGGCTTGTCGGTTACCTGGAACCGCGTATACATCTTCATTTTCTGCCTGCTCTGCTTCTTTGCGCTCTTGGCGGTGATGAAGCGCACCCGTCTGGGGCTGGAAGTGCGCGCGGTGTCGCAAAACCGCCATATGGCGCGCGCCATGGGCATCAACGACCGCAAAGTCGACATGATGACCTTCGGCCTGGGCTCCGGCGTGGCCGGTGTGGCGGGCGTGGCCTTGTCGCAACTTACCAATGTCGGCCCCAACCTCGGCCAGCAATACATTGTTGATTCGTTTATGGTGGTGGTGGTCGGCGGGGTCGGCAATTTGTGGGGCACGCTGGTTTCCGGCCTCGGCCTCGGCCTGCTGAATAAATTTATGGAACCTTGGCTGGGCGCGGTGCTCGCCAAAGCCATTGTGCTGGTGCTGATTATTCTGTTTATCCAAAAATTCCCGCGCGGGCTGTTTCCGCAGAAAGGACGGGCCGTCGAATGAGCCGTTCACCTTTATTCACTTTATTACAACGCGAGCCGCTGCTGGGCAAAATCACCGTGGCGCTGCTGTTGGCGCTGCTGGTTGTCGTGCCGGTGGGCAACCTTTTGATTCCCGCAGGCAGCGCGCTGCACATTTCCACCTACACCGTTACCCTGCTGGGCAAATACCTCACCTATGCGCTGCTGGCGCTGGCGCTGGATTTGGCCTGGGGCTATCTGGGTATTTTGAGCCTCGGCCACGGTGCATTTTTCGCCCTCGGCGGCTACGCGATGGGCATGTATCTGATGCGCGAAATCGGCGACCGCGGCGCTTATGCCAACGCCAATCTGCCTGACTTTATGGTGTTTTTAGGCTGGACCGAGCTGCCCTGGTTTTGGGCGGGCAGCGAATACTTTGCATGGGCGCTCTTGATGATGCTGTTTGTGCCCGGTTTACTGGCTTTCATTCTCGGCTGGCTGTGTTTCCGCTCGCGCGTGTCGGGCGTGTATCTTTCCATCATCACCCAAGCCATGACTTATGCACTGATGCTGGCGTTTTACCGCAATGAAATGGGCTTCGGCGGCAACAACGGCCTCACCGACTTTAAAGACATCCTCGGCTTTTCACTGCAATCCGACCACACCCGCGTGGCCTTGTTTGCGGTGTCGGGCATCACCGTGCTGGCCGTGTATGCCTTTTTGCGCAGCATCATGCATTCGCGCTTGGGCAAGCTGATCGTTGCCGTGCGCGATGCCGAAATGCGCACCCGTTTTGTGGGCTTTCGCGTGGAGCACATCAAGCTGCTGGTTTTCGTGCTCTCCGCCATGATTGCCGGGCTGGCCGGCGCGCTGTATGTGCCGCAGGTGGGCATTATCAACCCGAGCGAATTCGCCCCGCTGGCCTCGATTGAAATCATCATCTGGGTGGCGCTCGGCGGCCGCGCCACGCTCTATGGCGCGATTATCGGCGCCTTTGTGGTGAACTATGCCAAAACCTGGCTCACCGCCGCCTTTCCCGATGCCTGGCTGTTTTTCCTCGGTGCGCTGTTTGTGCTGGTGACCATCTTTTTGAAAGAAGGCATTGCCGGGCTGGTTAAATCACGCCGGGCACCGCGCAACGATGACGACACGCCGTCTGAAACCGATTCCGCCAAACAGCAGGAGGCCGCCGCATGAACACTGCCGCACAAACCCGTTTCGACAACCTGCACATCGACAACAACATCATCCTTTATATGGAAGACGTATCGGTGAGCTTCGACGGCTTCAAAGCCATCAACAAGCTCAACCTCTACATCGACCGCGGCGAATTACGCTGCATCATCGGCCCCAACGGCGCGGGCAAATCGACCATGATGGACATCATCACCGGCAAAACCCGCCCCGACGAAGGCACGGTATTTTTGGGGCGCGACCACAACCTGCTGCAAATGAGCGAAGCCGAAATCGCCCGCGCCGGCATCGGCCGCAAATTCCAAAAACCGACCGTGTTTGAATCACTCAGCGTGTATGACAACCTTTCGCTGGCGATTGCCGGCAGCAAAAGCGTGTTCGGCGCCTATTTCGGCAAATGGCGCAAGCTGACGGGCGAGCAAGACGACTTTCTCGACAGCGTGCTCGACACCATCGGCCTCACCCACACCCGCGCACGCATGGCCGGATTTTTGTCGCACGGCCAAAAACAATGGCTGGAAATCGGCATGCTGCTGATGCAGAAACCGCAGCTTTTGCTGGTAGACGAACCGGTAGCCGGCATGACCCACGGCGAAATCGAACGCACCGCCGAGCTGCTCACCGGCCTGGCCGGGCAACAGGCCGTGGTGGTGGTGGAGCACGATATGGAATTCGTGCGCAAAATCGCCCGCCAAGTCACCGTGCTGCACCAAGGCAGCGTGTTGGCCGAAGGTACGCTGGCGCAAGTGCAGGCCGACCGGCAAGTGATCGAGGTGTATCTCGGCGGCGGCCATTAAATTAAGTTGAGGCCGTCTGAAAACCATTCAGACGGCCTGTAGATGCGGCCATTTTAATGCTAAAAATATTTTATTAACTTCTTTTTAAAACAATCAGATTGATTTAAAAATTCAGCGATTTAATGGCCGTTTCTATAGCGTGCCGAAACCGATAACGGCAGCAGCAAGCCGCCGGAGTTCAAACACCGCCCCAAACAAACACCCGCCTGAAACCCATCCCTTTCAGACGGCCACCCAAAGGAAAAACCATGCTCAGCATCGAAAACCTCAACCAATATTACGGCCAAAGCCATATTCTGCACGACATCAGCTTTACCGCGCCCGAAAAAGAGTGCACCTGCATCATCGGCCGCAACGGCGTCGGCAAAACCACCCTGCTCAAATCCATCATGGGCGAAGTGGCCGCCAAAGCCGACAAACTACACTACCAAGACACCGACTTACTGAAAATCAAGCCCGAAAAGCGCGCTTATGCCGGCATCGCCTACGTGCCGCAGGGGCGGCAGATTTTTCCGCTGCTCAGCGTTGAAGACAACCTCAAAATCGGCCTGCCCGTGCACAACAAACGCAGCAAAGAAACCACCCGCCAAGTGCCCGAACTGATTTACGAGCTGTTTCCCGTGCTGTTCGACATGAAGCAGCGCCGCGGCGGCGACCTTTCCGGCGGCCAGCAGCAGCAGCTCGCCATCGGCCGCGCCCTGGTCACCAACCCCAGCCTGCTGATACTCGACGAGCCCACCGAAGGCATCCAGCCCAACATCGTCGACGACATCACCAAAGTCATCCGCCGCCTCAATCAGGAATGGGGCCTGACCGTATTGGTAGTGGAGCAGAAACTGCACCTCATCAAAACCCTGGCCGACCATTTCGTCTTGCTCGAACGCGGCCGCTGCGTGGCGCAAGGGCGCGGCGATGAGCTGACGCCCGAGCTGATTCAAACCTATTTGAGCGTATAACCCTTTAACACGGCAGAAACAAGCCGCCAAGCATTCACAAGCCTTTTCTTTTGCGGTATGCTTGCATTTAAATTGTTAACAATATTTTCAGACGGCCTCAAGCCTGTTCAGGCCGTCTGAAACCGTTTCAACCATCATCCGCTGATTATTTTGAATGGCGCCCATGCCCGCCGCCATCCGGCCATGCCGTCTGAATGATTGAAAAACGCCCCCGTTTCCGAAAGCCGAACACCATGCACCTGACCTCACGCGAACAAGAAAAACTGATGCTGTTTCTCGCCGGCGAATTGGCCGCCAAACGCCGCGCGCGCGGCCTCAAGCTGAATTACCCCGAAGCCGTGGCCTATATTTCCAGCCATCTGCAAGAAGCCGCCCGCGACGGCATGAGCGTGGCCGGGCTGATGCAATACGGCGCCACCCTGCTCACCCATGAAGATGTGATGGAAGGCGTGGCCGACATGATTCACGAAGTGCAGATCGAAGCCACCTTTCCCGACGGCACCAAACTCGTTACCGTGCACCAGCCCATCCGCTAGGGTGTCATGACCATTCGATTTATGGGTGCTTTTGCTCCTGAAAATGCAGATGCAACGCAATCAAGATGGCTACAACTGACTTTTATCTTGATATGAAGCCCTTCCGTTTTCAGACGGCCTCTATCACAATTGAAAAAAGGAAATCAAAAATGGCCGCCATCGCCGTTATCCGCCATCTCGCCTTCGAAAACCTCGGTATACTCGAAAACCTGTTTACCCGCCGTGGCGACACCTTTTTCTATATTGAAGCCCCCGCTGCCGATTTTACCGACCCACGTCTGCAAAGCGCCGATTTACTGGTGATATTAGGCGCCCCCATCGGCGCATTCGACGAAGCCCGCTACCCCTTTCTCAACGCCGAAACCGCCTGCATCCGCACCCGTATCGAAGCCGGAAAACCCACGCTCGGCATTTGCCTCGGCGCCCAACTGATCGCCCGTATTCTCGGCGCCGCCGTAGCGCCGATGGGCAATAAAGAAATCGGCTTTTCCCCACTTGCCCTCACCGAAGCCGGCACCGCCTCGCCGTTGCGCCATTTGGCCGGCACCCCCGTGCTGCACTGGCACGGCGACCAATTCGAAATTCCGCCCCAAGCGGCACACCTTGCCGCCAGCGCCGCCTGCCCCCATCAAGCATTTTCAGTCGGCACGCATATTTTGGCTTTACAATTCCACCTCGAAGCCGATCCGGCCAAAATCGAATACTGGCTGGTGGGCCATGCCTGCGAATTGGCCGCGGCCGGTATAGATTTGCAGCAACTGCGCGACGATGCCGCCCGCCACGGCCAAGCCCTGCAACAGGCCGCTGAAAAAACCATAAGCGAATGGCTGGATCAAGCACGGTAAACCCTTTCAGGCGGCCTATGATATTTCATTCCGACCATACTGCTGTTTTCAGACGGCTGCCTGAGTATCAAGACCAGGCCGTCTGAAACCCCAAACCACATAAGGAACCTGTCTATGAACCCCGGAGAATACCGGTCTGCCGGTGGCGATATCGCCGCCAACCTCGGCCGTGAAACGCGCACACTCACCGTTGCCAACCGTGGCGACCGCCCGATTCAGGTAGGTTCGCACTATCATTTCTGCGAAACCAACCCCGCACTCGAATTCGACCGCGAAGCCGCGCGCGGTTTCCGCCTCAACATTCCCAGCGGCAACGCCGTGCGCTTCGAGCCGGGCGAGCGCAAAACCGTGGAGTTGGTGGCGTTCGGCGGCGCCCAAATCCTGCAAGGCTTCCGCAATGAAACCGACGGCCCGGTCAGCATTGAGCCGCAAGCGCCCGAGCAAGCCGCACTCACCATTCCGCGCGCGCAATACCTCGCCACTTACGGCCCCACCGTGGGCGACAAAATCCGCTTGGGCGACACCAACCTCTTTGCCACCATCGAGCGCGATTTACTGACCCATGGCGATGAATGCAAATTCGGCGGCGGCAAATCGGTGCGCGACGGCATGGCGCAATCGGCATCCGCCTGCCGCAGCGATGAAAACGTGCTCGATTTCGCCATCACCAACGTCGTCATCATCGACCACAGCGGCATCATCAAAGCCGACATCGGCATCCGCGACGGCAAAATCGTCGGCATCGGCCAGGCAGGCAACCCCGACACCATGAGCGGCGTAACCCCCAACATGGTGATTGGCGCGGCCACCGAAGTGCACAACGGCGCCCATCTGATTGCCACCGCCGGCGGCATCGACACCCACATCCACTACATCTGCCCGCAGCAAATCGAACACGCGATTGAGAGCGGCATCACCACCATGATCGGCGGCGGCACCGGCCCCGCAGACGGCACCAACGCCACCACCGTTACCCCCGGCGCGTGGAACATCCGGCGCATGTTGCAGGCCGCCGAAGCCTATCCGGTCAACCTCGGCTTTTTCGGCAAAGGCAATTGCGCCAGTGTCGAGCCATTGCGCGAACAAATCGAAGCCGGCGCACTGGGTTTGAAAATCCATGAAGACTGGGGCGCCACCCCGGCCGTGATTGATGCCTCCTTGCGCATCGCCGACGAGATGGACGTGCAAGTTGCCATCCACACCGACACCCTCAACGAAAGCGGTTTTCTCGAAGACACCATGCAGGCGATTGCCGGGCGCGTTATCCACACCTTCCACACCGAAGGCGCGGGCGGCGGCCATGCCCCCGACATCATCAAAGCGGCCATGTATCCCAACGTATTGCCCGCCTCCACCAACCCCACGCGCCCGTTTACCGTCAACACCATCGACGAGCATCTCGATATGCTGATGGTGTGCCACCACCTCGACAAACGCGTGCCCGAAGACGTGGCCTTTGCCGATTCGCGCATCCGCCCCGAAACCATCGCTGCCGAAGACATTCTGCACGACATGGGCGTGTTTTCCATCATGAGCTCCGACTCGCAAGCCATGGGGCGCGTGGGCGAAGTGATTATCCGCACCTGGCAGACCGCCGACAAAATGAAACAGCAGCGCGGCAGCCTGCCCGAAGATTCAGACGGCCTCGACAATTTCCGCATCAAGCGCTACATCGCCAAATACACCGTCAACCCCGCCATTGCCCACGGCATCAGCGAATATGTCGGCTCTATCGAACCGGGCAGAATGGCCGATATCGTGTTGTGGAAACCGGCCTTTTTCGGCGTGAAACCCGAAATCATCATTAAAAACGGCAGCATCAGCTACGCACGCATGGGCGACCCCAACGCCAGCATCCCCACCCCGCAGCCGGTGGTATACCGCCCCATGTTCGGCGCCCACGGCAAAGCCGTTGCCGAAACTGCCGTGTTGTTTGTTTCACAAGCCGCCGTCGATGCCGGCATCCGCAGCCGCTACGGCCTTGCCAAGCAAACGCTGGCGGTGAAAAACTGCCGCAACATCGGCAAAAAAGACTTAATCCACAACAACGGCACACCCGAGATGACAGTCGACCCCGAGCGCTACGAAGTACGCGTTAACGGCGAACACATCACCTGCGAACCGGCACACCAGCTGCCGTTGGCACAAAGGTATTTTTTGTTTTAACTGATTCAAAGGCAACAAACAGCGCCCAACGGCTTTACCCCCACCCTCCCCGTTGGAACGGGTTAGGGTGGGGGCAAAAATCGAGCGGCAAGGCCCAACAGCGCCGAACAGCTGAATTTTCGTCATTCATCAACCCACAGCTCCGGCCCTCAACACAAGCTTTTTCAGACGGCCGCTTTCATCTTTCAGGCCGTCTGAAAGCCACCCTAGCGTGTCTTGATGTGTCGATTGATGAGGGGATTTTTATTCCTGGAAATACAGATGCCAGGCAAAAAATGCAGCAAGATTCGACATCTTGCGAGGCTTTTTCACGCAGCAGCTACGTTTTCAGGGGCAAAATACACCCGTAAATCGACATCAGAACACCCTAAAATAAAGGAGTTTTATATGTGGACATTTTGCCGCTCGATTTTCGGGCAAGTGGTAATGGCGCTGATACTCGGCGTGTTTATCGGTTTGGCTGCGCCCGAATTCGGCCAACAGCTCAAACCGCTGGGCGACGGCTTTATCCAGCTGATTAAAATGCTGATTCCGTATATCGTGTTTTGCGTGGTGGTACACGGCATTGCCGATGCGGGCGATTTGAAAAGTGTCGGCCGTGTGGGCATTAAGGCACTGGTTTATTTTGAAGTGGTGACCGGCATTGCGTTGGTGATGGGCTTGGCGGCGGCCTATCTGTTTGAACCCGGTGTCGGCATGAATGTTGACGTGGGCACCTTGAATGAAGAAACGCTCAACACCTACAGCAGCAATGCCGACAAGCTGATGCAGGGCGGTTTTACGGCCTTTTTGATGGCCTTGATTCCGAAAACCGTTACCTCGGCCTTTGCCGAGGGCAACGTGTTGCAGGTATTGCTGATTGCGGTATTGTTCGGCTGCGCACTTTCCGCCATGGGCGACAAGGTGAAAGCGGTTACCGATTTTATCGGCCAGCTTGCCGCCGTATTGTTTAAAATCATGGGCTTTATCATCCGGCTGGCACCTTTGGGCGTGCTCGGTGCGATTGCCTTTACCGTGGGCAAATACGGGCTCGATTCGTTCAAACAGCTCGGCCTGTTGGTGTTGCTGTTTTACGGCTGCGTGGCTGTGTTTGTGTTCGGCGTGCTCGGCATCATCATGCGCCTGTCGGGTTTGAGCCTGTGGAAGCTGTTGCGCTACCTGAAAGAAGAGCTGGCCGTGGTGTTTGCCACCACATCATCCGACAGCGTATTGCCGCAAATCATGGCCAAGCTGAAAAATATGGGTATTAAAGATTCCACCGTGGGGCTGGTGGTGCCCACCGGTTATTCGTTTAACCTCGATGCTTTTTCGATTTACATTACCTTGGCGGCGGTATTTATCGCGCAAGCCACCAACACCCCGGTTTCGATGGCCGATTTGCTGACTATTTTGCTGGTGGCGCTGATTACCTCAAAAGGCGCACACGGCGTACCCGGCTCGGCCATTGTGATTTTGGCCGCCACCCTGCATGCGATTCCGGCCATTCCGGCGGTGGGGCTGATTTTGATTTTGTCGATCGACTGGTTTATGGGCATCGCCCGCGCACTCGGCAACCTGATCGGCAACTGTGTGGCTGCCGTGGCCATTGCCTCTTGGGAGGGCAATATTGATAAAGAACAGGCACGCAAAGTGCTCGGGCATTCCAGCCATGCTGAATAACGCGGATTTTTTGTGATAAACATGCCGCTGAAACAACCTCAACCAGGCCGTCTGAACCTTTTTTCAGACGGCCTCAGGAAAGCTTATGAATTTAATCATCCAACACATCCTTGACCACAACACCCCGGCCGGCCCGCAGGCCGAATGCGATACCGTGCGCCTGCAATGGTTTGAAGCCGACCGCCGCATTTTGCGCAAAACCAGCACCGGCGGGCGCGATATCGCCTTCCGTTTATTGAAAGAAGGCCAGCGCCTGCGCCACGGCGATGTGGTTTATGCCGACAGCAAACTGCTTATCCGCATCGAAATCGAGCCGAGCGAAGTAACCGTGTTGTCGCCGCAAACCCTGCCCGACATGGCGCGCGCCTGCTACGAAATCGGCAACAAACATGCGCCGCTGTTTCTCGACGGCGATGAATTGATCATGCCTTACGAGCCGCCGATGTTTGCCTGGCTCGATGCCGCCGGTTTTTCGCCCCGCCGCGACCGCCGCCGCCTGAGCGAGCAATTGCGCGCCAATTCCGCCCAAGGCGCGGGCGGCCACAGCCACGACCATCATCATCCCCACAGCCACGGCCACCACCATGAACACCATCACGGATAACGCCGCACTGATGCGCTTGGGCGCGCTGCTGCATTTGGTCGACCCCACGCTGCCCATCGGCGGTTTCAACCATTCGGGCGGGCTGGAAACCTTTGTGCAGCAAGGCGTTATCGCAGATGCAGGCCGTCTGAAAGAATATGTGCAGGTTCAGCTCACGCAAAACTGGGTATATAACGACGGCGCCTATGTATCGCTGGCGTTTGATGCCGCCGCACACCGTGATTTGGCCGCATTATTGGCGCTCGACGAAAAAATCGGCGCCGCCAAATCAGCGCGTGAAATCCGCGAAGGCAGCTTCAAACTCGGCGTGCGGCTGTTGAAAATTTTTGCCCGCCACGAGCGCGCCGACATTCTGCACTGCTTTCAGACGGCCTTAACCGCGCAACAGGCCAAAGGTTATTTTCCGCTGGCTTTCGGCTTGACGGCCGCCTGCATGGGGCTGGATAAGGCGCAGACACTGTATGCGTTTTACTATAATGCCGCCGTCGGTGCCGTAACCAACGGCGTGAAGCTGATACCCTTGAGCCAAATGGCCGGGCAGGATATATTGTTCGAGCTGCGCACAGCGATTGCCGATGCCGTAGCCGCAAGCCTCACACCCGACCCCGAATGGATAGGCGCCGCCACCCTGGCCGCCGACATCCGCGCCATGCAGCATGAGCGGCTGTATACACGGCTGTATATGAGTTAGACCATTTAAGCTGCCGGCAAGACCCACCGGCCGGATAAACCGTTTCAGACGGCCTGACATCACCGATAAAACCGCAGCTTGAGATATTGGCTGCTACTATCAAACAGGCCGTCTGAAACCCAATCCACCCTCAACCCTAAACCCTAAAAGGAAATCCTGATGAAAAAACTGCTTACCTCTATCGCCCTTGCCGCCGCCCCTGCACTGGCACTTGCCCACCCCGGCCATGCCGACAGCGGCTTTTTAAGCGGTGCGCTGCACCCCGTCGGCGGCCTCGACCACATCCTCGCCATGCTGGCGGTGGGCTTATGGGCGGCTTCGTTTGCGGGTAAAGCACGTTGGGCGATTCCCGCCAGTTTCGTGGCCGTGATGACTTTGGGCTTTGCACTGGGCGCACAAGGCTTTGAACTGCCGCTGCTGGAAGCCGGCATTGCCGCTTCGGTGTTGGTCATCGGTTTGGCCGCCGCTTGGGCGGGGCGCATTCCCGCTGCGGCTGCCGCCGCCGTAGTCGGTGCGTTTGCCCTGTTTCACGGCGTGGCACACGGCGCAGAAATGCACGGCACTTCCGCCGCAGCCTATGCCGCAGGCTTTATCCTCACCACCGCATTGCTGCATGCGGCCGGCTTTTTTGCCGGTACGGCTTTGGGTAAAAACGTGTGGCTCAACCGCGCCGTCGGCAGCGCCATCGGCATGGTGGGCTTGGGTTTGCTGTTTGCTTAACGAAAGGCCGTCTGAATGGAAACCCTAACTGAAGTGCGGGCTGCAATTGATACGCTTGACCGCCGGCTGCTTGAGCTGTTGGCCAAACGGCAGCAGTTGGTGGAAGCTGCCGGCCGTCTGAAACCGCAAAACGACGCAGGGGCGGTTGCTGCGCCCGAACGTGTCGCCCAAATCATCGCCGCCCGCCGCCAACAGGCTGAGGCTGTCGGGTTGTCGCCCGATGTTGCCCAAGCTGTATGGCAAGCCATAACAGATGCGTTTATCCGCTTTGAAACCGAAGTCAACCAACAACAATAAGGAACCCTCATGCGCAACTACATCAAAATCGGCGTGGCGGGCCCGGTCGGTTCGGGCAAAACCGCCCTGATCGAACGCCTCACCCGCCAAATCGCCGCACAATACAGCGTGGCGGTGATTACCAACGATATTTACACTCAGGAAGATGCCGAATTTCTCACTAAAAACAGCCTGTTGCCGTCTGAAAGAATCATGGGCGTGGAAACCGGCGGCTGCCCGCATACGGCGATTCGTGAAGATGCCAGCATGAATCTGGAAGCGGTAGACGAAATGGCGGCACGTTTTCCCGATGTGGAAATCGTGTTTATCGAATCGGGCGGCGACAATTTATCGGCCACCTTCAGCCCCGACTTGGCCGATGTCACCATTTTTGTGATCGATGTGGCGCAAGGCGAGAAAATCCCGCGTAAAGGCGGCCCCGGCATCACCCGTTCCGACCTTTTGGTGATTAACAAAACCGACCTCGCCCCGCATGTGGGCGCCAGCCTCGAAGTGATGGAGCACGACGCCCGGCGTATGCGCGGCGGCCAGCCGTTTGTGTTCACCAACCTGATGAAAGACGAAAACCTCGATGCGGTTATCGGCTGGATTCAAAAATACGCGCTGCTGGAAAATACGGCAGAGCCGGCGGCATTAGTGCGTTAATCGTGATAAAGGCCGTCTGAAAACGATTCAGACGGCCTCTCCAATAAGGCTTTTATGCAATCCAGGCTCACCCTTTCCACCCACAAACGCGACGGCAACACCGTGTTGGGCGACTATTTCGCCACCCCGCCGCTGAAGCTGCTCACGCTGCCGCATCACGGCGACGGCGTGTTGCACGCGATGCAAATGTCTTCTTCACCCGGCTTGCTGGCGGGCGACCGCATCGATATCGGCATCACGCTGGCCGCCGACAGTGCGCTGCATCTTTCCACTCAGGCATTTACGCGTGTATTGAGTATGCACGCCGGGCAGCAGGCCGAGCAGCACCACATCATCAGCCAGGCCGAAGGCAGCTGCCTCACCTACCTGCCGCACCCGTTGGTGCTGCACGGCGGCAGCACGCTGGTGCAAACCACCCGCATTGATTTGGCCGACCGCTGCCGTTTGATTTACGGCGAAATCACTGCCGCCGGGCGCGTGCTCAATGGCGAAACCTTTGCTTTTGCACGATTTTCCTCGCAGTTGCACATCCGTCATCACGGCCGCCTGTTGGTACACGACAATATCTGCTGGCAGCCCGAGCTCCATCATCCGGCCGTATTGGGGCAGATGGAAGGCTACACCCACCAAGCCACCTTGTTTTATGCCGACACCAACCCCGACCGGCCTTTGAAAGCGCTGCTCGACCGGCTTTACCACAGCTTGTCCGAACAGTTTTCAGACGGCCTGCTCTGGGGCGCCAGCCTGGCCGCCGACAACATCATCTGCCTGCGTGCATTAGCCTGCCGCGCCGAGCTGTTGCAACAGCTTTTACAACAGGCTGCTGCCAGTTTGCAGACACAGGCCGTCTGAACGCCTGTTCCGGCCTTTCGAACAATCACTCCAATACTGCCTTTGCAGGCCGTCTGAAATCATGGTACAAATAAGCTCCAATAACCATAACCCGCAGGAGAAACCAATGAGCGATTTGAAACAACGCTTCGCACAGGCGCAAGAAGATGTGGTCAGCCTGGCCGAACGCCCCGATAACGCCACCTTGCTGAAGCTGTATGCTTTTTACAAACAAGCCACCGATGGCGATGCCGGCGGCGACAAACCCGGCATGTTCGACCTTGTGGCCAAGAAAAAATACGAAGCTTGGAGCGGCTTAAAAGGCATGGCTGCCGAAGAAGCGATGCAGGGCTATGTAGATGAAGTCGAGCGTTTGTTAAACGAAGAATAAACCTAATAAAGGCCGTCTGAAAAACAATTTTCATGCCCATGCACAAAAGTAACCCAACGGCGTTGGCTCACCTTGCCGTACGTATGTACGGTCTTTAGCTCGCCGCTCGGTTAGCTTACTTTTGTGAATGGGTTTCAGACGGCCTGAATACTTTGTATCCCTAAAAAAACAAACACCGGCGGCTTCAACCAGCCCGACCGGTGTTTGTGTTTGCATGGCAATCAACCGGCGTTCGGCATCAGGCGGGAAACCCGGCGACGGTCACCTTTTCACCGCAAGCCGCGCTCAGCGCCTCGTTCAACACCGCAAAAAATTCGCTGCCGTCGCGCGTGGCCAGCCAGCGGCCGTTTTGCTCGGCAAAATGATAGCCGCCGCTTTTGGCCGCAATCCACAATTCCTGATTGGGGGTGTGGCGGTTGACGATAATCTGGGTGCCGTCATCCGCTTCGATGGTGAGCACGTTGCCGGCAAGCTGGCAGTCCAAATCCCAACCGCCTTCGTCGATTTGGTCTTCAATATGGGCAAACAGCGCATCGGAATGTTGTAAAAATTCGCTTTCGGTCATCATGGCTTTGTGTATCCGGGCATTTTTGTTTAAGATACCGAATCTTGCCACATTCCTGCGCTTGAAGAAAGAATCAGCATGAAAACCACTGTATTTTTACTGGCCGCCGCCCTGGTTTTGAGCGGCTGCGGCTACAAGGGCGACCTTTATCTGCCCAAAGAAGACGACAAGGCCCGTTTCGGCGTCATCCAAACCGGCCTGCAATTCGAACCGAAAGAACCGACCAACCAAACGGAACAATAATGACCCGACCCCTGCATTGCGAAAATCTGCCCCTGACCGATTTGGCCGAGCAATTCGGCACGCCTTTATACGTTTACAGCCAAAATGCGCTCACCAAAGCATTTAGCGCCTACACCGACGCTTTTGCCGCGCAGCAGCCGCTGGTCTGCTACGCCGTGAAAGCCAACGGCAATCTGAGCATACTCAAGCATTTTGCCGCGCTGGGCAGCGGCTTCGACATTGTTTCCGGCGGCGAGCTGGCACGGGTGCTGGCGGCGGGTGGCGATGCCGGCAAAACCATTTTTTCGGGCGTGGGCAAGAGCGAAGCCGAAATCGAATTTGCGCTGGAGGCGGGCGTGTTGTGTTTCAACGTCGAATCGCTGCCGGAGCTCGACCGCATCAACGCTGTGGCTGCGCGGCTGGGCAAAACCGCACCCGTTTCGCTGCGCATCAACCCCGATGTCGACGCCAAAACCCATCCCTATATTTCCACCGGCCTTAAGGCCAACAAATTCGGCATTGCTTATGCCGATGCGCTTGATGCCTACCGCTATGCCGCTTCGTTAGGCCGTCTGAACATTGTCGGCATTGATTGCCATATCGGTTCGCAGCTGATTGATTTAAGCCCGCTGCAAGAAGCCTGCGAACGCATTTTGCTGCTGGTTGATCAGCTGGCGGCAGAAGGCATTGTGTTGCAACACATCGATCTGGGCGGCGGCGTCGGCATTATTTATCAAAACGAAAACCAGCCCGATCTGGCCGGCTACGCGGCAGCGGTGCAGCGCCTATTTGCCGGCCGCCCGCAAACACTGATACTGGAGCCCGGCCGCAGCCTGGTGGGCAATGCCGGCACCTTGCTCACCAAAGTCGAATTTGTGAAACACGGCGAAGAGAAAAATTTTGTGATTGTCGATGCGGCCATGAACGATTTGATGCGCCCGGCTTTATATGATGCCTATCATCATATCGAAGCCGTGGTGCCGAAAGCCATTCCCCCGTTCACCGCCGATATTGTCGGCCCGATTTGCGAAACCGGCGATTTTCTCGGCAAAGCCCGCACTCTCACCTGCGAAGCGGGCGACCTGCTCGCCATCCGCAGCGCCGGCGCCTACGCAGCCAGCATGGCCAGCAACTACAACACCCGCAACCGCGCCGCCGAAGTGTTGGTAAACGGCAGCAGCGTGCAGCAGATACGCCGGCGCGAAACCATTGAGCAGCAACTCGCCAACGAATCGGCCTGTCTGTAGGTGCTAGGGTGTCCGGACAATTCGATTTATGGGTGCTTTTTACCCCTGAAAACGCATCTGCTGCGTTAAAAAGCCTCGCAAGATGTCCAATCTTGCTGCGTTTTTTGCCTGGCATCTACATTTTCAGGAACAAAAATCCCCTCATAAACAAATTGTCCGGACACCCTAGGGTAAGCAACGGGTTTGCAAAAGCCACAGGCCGTCTGACAGCAACAATAAAACCACCCTGACAGGTGGTTTTTTTATCCTATTCCGATCCCTTAACGGCGGCGGCCGAAAATCATCGATACCACAGCCAAAATCAAAAAGCCGATAAACAGGATTTTGGCAATGCCCGCAGCGCTGCCGGCAATACCGCCAAAGCCGAAAATAGCGGCAATAATGGCTATAACAAAAAATACCACTGCATAATGTAACATAAGTCCTTCTCCTTCTTGTGGTTAATGGGACAGTTCATTTCTGCACTGCATTCTGAAGCTCGTGATGCAGACGGTTTTGAATATAACACAACCCGACGGTCTTAACAAACTCCCCCGCCCCTGCCCGCCCAACCTTGCTTTACGCCGTTGAAATGATTATTTCAATCCAAACATTCTTGCGGTCACACGATTGCTGCGCACCAACAGATAAATGCCGAACGACAAAATATAGGTGATGCTGCTGACCAGCAAAAAGTAGACCGTGCTGTTCAACCCCGGCACGTCCAGATAATAGGCCAATACAATCACCAGCGGATGGTGGAACAGGTAAATCACAATCGCCGAATTAACCAGAAATGCCGTGGTTTTGGAAAAGCGGAAATGCGCTTTCACAAAAAAAGCAAACAACAAACACGACACGGCAATGGCGGTGATATGCTGAATCATCACATTGCCGACACGCGCCAGCATCGAAGCGCTTTCCCGGTCAACGCCGATGCGCGCGGTCAGATAAGCCAGACCGGCAGCAGCAGCCAGCCCCGCTGCCATCATCACAGGCTTGCTTTGCACACGCGCACGCGCGTTTTCATCGGCATAAAGCCAATAGCCGATAAAGAAATAAATGCTGTAATAGAGCGTTTTTTCAACCACATAGCCATACACCTCATAAAACAGCGGGTAGCCGTCCATCGGGATGATGCGATTTAATACAAACTTCAAACCAAAGGGCAGCAGCGCGTAAAATACAAAAAAAGCCAGTTTCAGCGGCCATTTCCAAGCCAGAAAACGAGCCATCATTTTATCGATGGGCAGCAGGCACATCAGCGAAATCAGCATCAAGGTCAGCAAAAACCATGAATGCACAATAAAATTGCCCAAGCCGATATCCGCCCACGGCGTGATGCCGTGCGAGACCACAAAATACACTTCAAACGTATTGATCAGCGCAACCGAAGCCAGCAGCGGCACCAACACCCGTCTGATGCGCCCTTGCATAAAATATGACCGGTCTTTGCGGTAAAGCACCAGACAGGAAAAAAAACCGGCAATCAGAAAGAAGGCTTCCATGCGGAAAAAATGGGTGACATAAATCACTTGAAACAGCCCGTCGTTTTGATACAGCTTGCTGTTGTATGCCCACGGGTAAGGGCCGATAACGGCCACGCTGTGAATCAGCACCCCGATCAGCATCAACACCGAACGGAGCTGGTCGAGGCCATAATAATAAGTACGGTTGTTATCGGTATTCACTTGATCACTTCATCCTTATCAATCGGTTATCTGATGCATCGCGGCACCACCTCTCCCCATGTTGAAAAAATCATCCGGCGGTATTGCCATTTTAAAAAAAACAGCTTATGGCTTCGTGTTTGCTGTGTTTATAGATGGCAACATCCATTCCGCTGTGGTTTTCTAGGGTGTTCTGACGTTGTTAACGGGGAGATTTTTGCTCCCGAAAATGCAAAGCCGGGCAATCTTCGCTGTGCGCACACCGCTCAGACAGCCGGCGCTCATCAAAAAATCACTTTTAGGTTTCAGACGGCCTGACCGTTATTCAAGCCTCGCAGCTTGCGCCCCTCCCTAACTTTCTCCCACAGAAGAGGCAAGTCGGTTGCCGTTGTTCTTGCCGTTGCGAATTTTGGCCGGCGTTTGTTTTTATTGCCAATCTCACCGCTTCAGCAACCTGGCTCATCCTAACCATTCAGCATTCTTCAGATTTTTTGTGATGAAAGCACATGCCGGGCAAAAAACGCAGCAAGATCGAGCCATCTTGCGAGGTTTTTTAACGCAACCGATGTATTTTCAGAGGCAAAATACACCCGTAAATCGACACATCAGGACACCCTAGAGCTCGCCCCAATCCCGCACAATATCGGTTTTGAGTGCCCTTTGCCCTTTTCGTTCGACAGCCAAGCGTTTATTTAACACCCGTTCGCCGTAAACCTCTGCCGGAAAAGGATAAAGCAACAAAAAAGCAGCCTGAAAGGCTGCTTATACCCATTCACAAAAATAACCTAACAGCGTTGGCTCGCCTTGCCGTACTATTTGTACTGTCTTCGGCTCGCCGCCTTGTTAGCTTACTTTTGTGAATGGGTATTAAACAAATCATGCTGCACCTGTCGGCGGTGCAAACGGATTTTCGGGCTGTTCATCCACCCTAAAACTAATAATGCGGCGGCACATCATCGGCCGGCTGATGAGCGCCGGCTTCCGCGCCCGGGCTGCGGTCCTGTATCCGCTGATACAGCAAGCGCAGCTGCGCCTGCTGCAAATCAAGTGTTTGCTGCATTTTGGCGACGGTATCGTTCAGACTGCCGATTAAATCTTCCTGCAAGGCCGTCTGAATTTCCAGCTCGACAATACGCGCTTCCAAGCCGTCCATATCAAAGCACCATCGCCGCAATCCAGCCGGACACCATCAGCGGCAGATTGTAATGCAGAAACGTCGGCACCACCGTGTCGCGCATATGATCGTGCTGGCCGTCGATATTCAAACCGGCCGTGGGGCCCAGAGTAGAATCTGAGGCCGGCGAACCGGCATCGCCCAAAGCCCCGGCCGTGCCGATAATCGCTACTGTGGCCATGGGTGAAAACCCCATACCGATACACAGCGGCACATAAATCGCGGCAATAATCGGCAAGGTTGAAAAAGAGCTACCGATGCCCATTGTGACCAGCAAACCCACCAGCAACATCACCAAAGCCGCCATGCCTTTGCTGCCGGCAAACATTTCGGCAGACGCGGTAACCAAGGGCTCAATCTGGCCGGTGGCTTTCATCACTTCGGCAAAACCCTGCGCGGTAATCATGATAAAGCCGATCATCGCCATCATTTTGACACCATTGTTAAACACGGCATCGGCTTCGCCCCAACGCACGACGCCCAGCGCCATAAATACGGCAAACCCCACCATCGCGCCCAACAGCAGCGAATCGGCCCACAGCTGCACGGCAAATGAAACCACAATGGCCAACAGCGCCACCGTGCTGCGGTAGGCCGAGATTTTCGGCTGCTTGACCGCATGCAGGTTTGCCGCTTCGTCTGCCGCGGTATTTTGATACAGCCGCGGGGCGCGGTAGCTGACAAATACCGCAATCAGCAGCCCGGCCACCATGCCCAGCGCCGGAATGGTCATGGCGCTCATCACATTGATGTTTTCCACATTGAGCCCGGATTTATTGATATTGCCGATCAAAATCTGCTTCAGAAAAATTTCGCCGAAACCATAAGGCAGCCACATATAAGTGGTCACCAAACCGAAAGTCATCACACAGGCAAGCAGGCGGCGGTCGATCTGCATGCGGTTGAATACCAGCAGCAGCGGCGGAATAATCAGCGGGATAAAAGCAATGTGAATCGGAATCAGGTTTTGGCTCATGATGCTCATGGCCAGCAAAGCCAGCAACAGCCCCCAGCGCACCCAATTAACGCCGCCCGGCACCTGATCGCGCACATGGCGGTTGTCGAGTTTGCGGATAACCGCATTGGCCAGCGTTTGCGGCAGGCCCGAATGGGCGATGGCCACGGCAAACGCGCCCAGCATGGCATAAGACAAGGCGATTTGTGCGCCGTTGGCCAAACCGGTTTGAAACACTTCCATGGTTTTACCCAAACCCAAACCGCCCATCAGGCCGCCGGCCAAAGCGCCGAGCAGCAAACTGAGCACCACATGCACCCGCGCCAGCGACAAACCCAACATCACAACCACGGCGATGACTACTGCATTCATAATGTCTCCAAAAATTGAACAGCTGCCGTTTCCGGCCGCCGGCAACCCGGCACACCAACCCGGCAGCATACTTTGTTAGCCGACAAAATAAATATCATAACCTAACATGATTTTACATGCCAGTTTATTTGTCGATTTCTGAAGGTTTGGCCGTCTGAAGGTTTGGCCGTCTGAAGGTTTGGCCGTCTGAAGGTTTGGCCGTCTGAAGGTTTGGCCGTCTGAAGGTTTGGCCGTCTGAAGGTTTGGCCGTCTGAAGGTTTGGCCGTCTGAAGGTTTGGCCGTCTGAAGGTTTGGCCGTCTGAAGGTTTGGCCGTCTGAAGGTTTGGCCGTCTGAAGGTTTGGCCGTCTGAAGGTTTGGCCGTCTGAAGGTTTGGCCGTCTGAAGGTTTGGCCGTCTGAAGGTTTGGCCGTCTGAAGGTTTGGCCGTCTGAAGGTTTGGCCGTCTGAAGGTTTGGCCGTCTGAAGGTTTGGCCGTCTGAAGGTTTGGCCGTCTGAAGGTTTGGCCGTCTGAAGGTTTGGCCGTCTGAAGGTTTGGCCGTCTGAAGGTTTGGCCGTCTGAAGGTTTGGCCGTCTGAAGGTTTGGCCGTCTGAAGGTTTGGCCGTCTGAAGGTTTGGCCGTCTGAAGGTTTGGCCGTCTGAAGGTTTGGCCGTCTGAAGGTTTGGCCGTCTGAAGGTTTGGCCGTCTGAAGGTTTGGCCGTCTGAAGGTTTGGCCGTCTGAAGGTTTGGCCGTCTGAAGGTTTGGCCGTCTGAAGGTTTGGCCGTCTGAAGGTTTGGCCGTCTGAAGGTTTGGCCGTCTGAAGGTTTGGCCGTCTGAAGGTTTGGCCGTCTGAAGGTTTGGCCGTCTGAAGGTTTGGCCGTCTGAAGGTTTGGCCGTCTGAAGGTTTGGCCGTCTGAAAACGCGCGATGCTTGTTTTCAGACGGCCTATTCAAAAAAAGCACGGCCTGCGCCGTGCTTTCGTATCGTAAGGCAAATACCTTATTTGTTTTTTTGTCCGCGAATATAATCCAGCGTTTTGAGTTGGGCAATCGCTGCGGCCAAAGCGGCATGCGCTTTTGCCAGCGATTCGTCGTCTTGCGCTTGGGAAATACGGGCTTCGGCAGCTTTCTTGGCTTCTTCGGCACGCGCCTCATCCATCTCGCTGCTGCGCACGGCCACATCGGCCAGCACGGTCAACTTGTCGGGCTGTACTTCCAAGAGGCCGCCTGAAACGGCTACCAGTATTTCTTCAGCTTCGCCCGGCACGGTCAAACGCAATGCACCCGGGCGCACCAAACTCATAATCGGCTCATGTCGCGGGTAAATACCGAGCTCACCGCTTTGGGTCGGCACCACGACAAAGCTGGCTTCACCCGAATAGATGTTTTGCTCGTTACTCACCACTTCAACTTGCATGACACTCATGCCGGCCTCCTTAGTTTACGGTTTTGGCTTTCTCTACGGCTTCTTCGATACCGCCAACCATATAGAACGCCTGCTCCGGCAAGTGGTCGTATTCACCGCTCAAAATCGCTTTAAAACCGGCGATGGTATCGCGCAGTGAAACGTATTTGCCCGGCGAGCCGGTAAATACTTCGGCCACGTGGAACGGTTGTGACAGGAAGCGTTGGATTTTACGTGCGCGCATCACAGTCAGTTTGTCTTCATCAGACAATTCGTCCATACCCAGAATGGCGATAATATCACGCAATTCTTTGTATTTTTGCAGGGTAGACTGCACGCCGCGCGCCACGTCGTAATGCTCTTGACCCAATACCAGCGGATCAAGCTGACGTGAAGTCGAATCCAGCGGATCCACAGCCGGATAGATACCCAATGAGGCAATATCGCGGCTCAATACCACGGTTGCATCCAAGTGGGCGAAGGTGGTGGCGGGCGAGGGGTCGGTCAAGTCATCCGCAGGCACGTATACGGCTTGAATAGACGTAATCGAACCGGTTTGGGTGGAGGTAATACGCTCTTGCAAGCGACCCATTTCTTCGGCCAAAGTCGGTTGGTAGCCCACGGCTGAAGGCATACGGCCCAACAGTGCGGATACTTCGGTACCGGCCAGGGTGTAGCGGTAGATGTTGTCTACAAAGAACAACACATCGCGGCCTTTGCCGTTTTCGTCTTTTTCATCACGGAAGTATTCGGCCATGGTCAAACCGGTCAGTGCAACACGCAAACGGTTGCCCGGCGGTTCGTTCATCTGGCCGTATACCATCGCCACTTTGTCCAACACGTTGGAATCTTTCATCTCGTGGTAAAAGTCGTTACCTTCGCGGGTACGCTCGCCCACACCGGCAAACACAGACAAACCGCTGTGCGCTTTGGCGATGTTGTTGATCAATTCCATCATGTTAACGGTTTTGCCTACGCCGGCACCGCCGAACAGGCCTACTTTACCGCCTTTTGCAAACGGACACAGCAAGTCGATAACTTTGATGCCGGTTTCCAACAGCTCGGTAGCAGCAGACAGTTCGTCGAATTTCGGCGCAGTTTGGTGGATGGCACGGCTGTTTGCCGCACCGACCGGGCCGGCTTCGTCAACCGGGTTGCCCAATACGTCCATAATACGGCCGAGTGTTTCTTGACCTACCGGCACGGTAATCGGTGCACCGGTGTTGGTTACCGCCATACCGCGCTTGAGGCCGTCTGAACTGCCCATTGCAATGGTACGCACCACGCCGTCACCCAAAAGCTGTTGCACTTCCAGGGTCAGATCGTTGTCGACCAATTTCAGGGCGTCATACACGTGCGGCAAGGTGTCGCGGGGAAATTCCACGTCAACAACCGCACCAATGATTTGTACGATTTTGCCTTGGCTCATTATCGTATCCTATTTTAACGTGCAGAAACCGCAGCCTTAAACGGCTGCCGCACCTGCCACAATTTCTGACAACTCTGTGGTAATCGCGGCTTGACGCGATTTGTTGTAGACCAGGCGCAATTCTTTGATGGCATTGCCGGCGTTATCGGTAGCGGCTTTCATTGCTACCATACGCGCGGCTTGTTCGGATGCCATATTGTCGCTCAAGGCCTGATAAACCACAGACTCTAAATAACGGCGGACTAAGTATTCCAGTACAGCGGCGGGGCTGGGCTCATATTGATAATCCCAACTGTAGTCGCTGCTTTCGCTGACGCCTTCCAACGCATTTTCACCAATCGGCAATAAAGTTTCCAAGCGCGGCTCTTGGCGCATGGTATTGACGAAGCCGGAGTAAACCATATGAATGGCATCCAACTGGTGTTTTTCATAACGTTGGAAAATCTCGGTCAATGCGCCCAGCAGCAATTCCATTCTGGGCGTATCGCCCAAATTGGTTACACTGGCAATCACATTCAAACCGATGCGCTGGCAGGCAGCCAAACCTTTGCTGCCCAAACACACCACTTCCACTTCAATACCCTGATCTTGATATTCCTGAACCTGCGCCAAGAATTTTTTCAAAACATTGGCATTCAGGCCACCGCACAAACCTTTATCGGTGGTAATCAGAATGAAGCCGGCGCGTCGGATGCCGCGGTGCGGCTCCAACAGTTTTATGCCGTGGTCGGAGTGGGTCTGAGCCAGATGGCTCATAACCAAACGCACTTTTTCAGCATACGGACGCGCAAGGCGCATCCGCTCTTGAGTCTTCCGCATCTTAGAGGTTGACACCATCTGCATCGCTTTAGTGATCTTTTGGGTATTCTGAACACTGCGGATTTTGGTGAGAATCTCTTTTCCTACTGCCATTTCAGACTCCTTTTATCCAGATACTTACGCTTGGTAGCTGTAAGAAGATTTAAAGGATTTCATGGCTTCGGCCAACGCTTGCTCATTCTCGTCAGACATCGCACCTGAGGCGTTAATCGCATCCAAAACAGCGGGCTGCTGGGTGCGGACATGGCTCAGAAACTCAGCTTCAAAGGCCAGCGCTTTCGAAACCGGCACATCTTCGTAAGAACCATTATTGATGGCCCACAGGGTCAATGCCATTTCTGCGGTGTTGAGGGTGCTGAATTGTTTTTGTTTCATCAATTCGGTAACCACTTCACCGTGTTGCAACTGCTTGCGGGTAGCTTCGTCCAAATCGGAGGCAAATTGTGAGAACGCCGCCAATTCGCGATATTGAGCCAATGCCAAACGGATACCGCCGCCGAGCTTTTTAATCACTTTGGTTTGCGCCGCACCACCTACGCGCGATACGGAAATACCGGCGTTGATTGCGGGGCGGATACCGGAGTTGAACAGGTCGGTTTCCAAGAAGATTTGGCCGTCGGTAATCGAAATCACGTTGGTCGGCACGAATGCGGAAACGTCACCTGCTTGGGTTTCGATAATCGGCAAAGCGGTTAATGAGCCGGTTTTGCCTTTTACTTCGCCGTTGGTCAGTTTTTCCACTTCATCGGTATTGATGCGGGCAGCACGTTCCAGCAAGCGGCTGTGCAGGTAAAACACATCGCCGGGGTAAGCTTCGCGACCGGGCGGGCGGCGCAGCAACAGGGAAATCTGACGGTAGGCTACGGCTTGTTTAGACAAATCGTCATAGACAATCAGGGCATCTTCGCCGCGGTCGCGGAAGAATTCGCCCATGGTGCAGCCTGCATACGGTGCGATAAATTGCAGCGCCGCCGCTTCAGAGGCGGTAGCGGCTACCACAATGGTATGCGCCATTGCGCCGTGTTCTTCCAACTTGCGTACTACGTTGGCGATAGAAGACGCTTTCTGACCCACTGCCACATAGATACAAATCACACCGGTGTCTTTTTGATTCACAATAGCATCCAATGCTACTGCTGTTTTACCGGTTTGGCGGTCACCGATGATCAGCTCACGCTGACCGCGGCCGATCGGCACCATCGAATCAATGGCTTTCAAACCGGTTTGCATCGGCTGGTCTACTGATTGACGCGCAATCACACCGGGAGCGATTTTTTCAATCGGCGCAGTCAGCGCGGTATTCACCGGGCCTTTGCCGTCAATCGGGCGCCCCAGCGCATCCACCACGCGGCCGACCAGCTCACGGCCGATCGGCACTTCCAAAATGCGGCCGGTACATGTAACGGTATCGCCTTCTTTAATGTGTTCGTATTCACCCAACACAACGGCGCCAACGGAGTCTCGCTCCAAGTTCATGGCCAAACCGAATGTGTTGCCGGGGAATTCGAGCATTTCACCTTGCATTACGTCTGACAAGCCGTGCACGCGAACAATGCCATCGGTTACAGAAATCACGGTACCACGGGTACGGACTTCGGCATCTACCGACAGGTTCTCGATTTTGGCTTTAATCAAATCGC
The DNA here is from genome assembly GCF_022870865.1 of Uruburuella testudinis. Classification (NCBI taxonomy): domain Bacteria; kingdom Pseudomonadati; phylum Pseudomonadota; class Betaproteobacteria; order Neisseriales; family Neisseriaceae; genus Uruburuella; species Uruburuella testudinis. Next base: position 196,817 of record NZ_CP091508.1, on the reverse strand, counting down.
TAATTTCAGCAGGATTAAGCTGCATGAAAACTCTCCTAATTTGTCATAGCCGCATACAGGGCGTTTAATTTGCCTTGCAACGACAAGTCCAATACCTGATCACCAATCTCCACTTTCACACCGCCTATCAGCTCAGAGTCCACACGGGTGGTTACCTCCAGGCTGGTACCGAAGCGCTGTTGCAGCTCGGCCGTCAAATCGGCCAGCTGCGCTTCTGTAAGCGCGTAAGCGCTATGGATAACGGCTCGCTGGGTATGATTCAATGCCAGGGTCAAGTCTTGGTATTGTGCATAAATTTCAGGCAAAACCTGCAAACGCTTCTGCTCTGCCAACACCGATACGAAATTTTGCAATTCTGCATCGCTCACACCGACTATTTCAGTCAATAAGCCGGCTTTTTGGGCAGAAGTGGTTTCAGGCTGTTCGATCAGCGTAGCCACTTTCGGTTGCTGCACTGCTGCTGCCAGTTGTTTCAGTCCGCCCAACCAAGACTCAATTTGGTTTTTCTCTTGCGCCAGACCGAACAATGCTTTTGCATAAGGTCTGGCAATGGTTGCGAACTCAGCCATAAGATTACAGCTCCTGTTTCAGGGCGCTGAGCATTTGTGCGTGTTTATCAGCATTGACTTCGCTGCGCAAAATAGACTCTGCACCTTTTACCGCCAAAGCAGCCACTTGTTCACGCAAAGCTTCGCGGGCGCGATTGGCTTCTTGTTCTACGTCGGCTTTGGCTTGCGCCGTAATACGGGCAGCTTCGCTGGAGGCCTGTGTTTTGGCATCTTCAACGATTTGGGCTGCACGTTTCTCTGCATTGGCTACCATTTCAGTAACCTGATTACGTCCTTCGGCTAAGAGTTCTGCAACACGCTTTTCTGCCTGCTCAAAATCGTTTTTACCGCGCTCGGCCGCAGCCAAGCCTTCGGCGATTTTGTCGGCGCGCTCGTCAAGCGCTTTTGCAATCGGGGGCCACACAAACTTCATGGTGAACCACACCAAAATGAAAAAGACGATTAACTGCGCAAATAGGGTTGCATTTAAATTCACTTTACTTAACCTTCGTATTAGGGTTAATCAAACAAACGACTTTTCGTTTGGTTAGACTTAGCCTGCAAACGGGTTAACGAAAGCGAACAGCAGGGCAATGGCCACACCAATCAGGAAAGCCGCATCGATCAGGCCGGCAATCAGGAACAGTTTGGTTTGCAGCGGGCCGATCAGCTCAGGTTGACGGGCTGAAGATTCCAGATATTTGGAACCGACCATACCGATACCGATGGCAGCACCCATCGCACCAAAAGCGACGATCAAACCACAAGCGATAGCAATTAAACCACCCATTTCAAAACTCCTTAAATTAAAAACAAAGGTTAAAGAACTACAGTTAAAAACAAACTACCAAACTACATAAAACTTAGTGATGATCATGCGCCTGGCCGATGTATACGAACGCTAGCGCCATGAAAATAAAGGCTTGCAGGGTAATAATCAGAATATGGAAAATCGCCCACGCCACACCTGCCAGAATATGCAGGACAAACAAAATCGGATCCATCACACCGATGCTGCCCGAGGCCGCCCATGCGCCGCCCAAAAGGGCAATCAGCAGAAACACCAGCTCACCGGCATACATATTACCGAATAACCGCATACCGTGCGAAACGGTTTTCGACAGAAATTCAAGGATATTCATGATAAAGTTGAACGGTGCCATAATCGGCCCGAAGGGGGCGCTGAACATTTCATGCATCCACCCGCCCAGGCCTTTGATTTTAACGCTGTAATACAAGCAGATCAGCAATACGCCGATGGCCAGCGCCAGCGAGGTATTCAAGTCGGCAGTCGGCACCACCCGCAGCAAAGCGTGGTGATCGCCGGTCACCGCCTGCCAAGTCATCGGCAGCAGGTCAACCGGCAGCAAATCCATCGCATTCATCAGAAAAATCCACACAAACACGGTCAGACCCAACGGGGCTACCGCCTTGCGCGACTGCTCGTTGTGTACGATGCCTTTACACATATCGTCCACAAATTCAAACAATAATTCGACTGCCGCCTGAAAACGGCCGGGCACACCCGCAGTTGCTTTGCGGGCTGCGCGCCACAGCAGAAAGCTGCCTAATGCGCCCAACAATACGGCAAAGAAAACCGCATCGAGGTTGATATAGGAAAAATCAGCGATGTTTTTCAGGCCTTGGCCCTGGGTTACGTCCGACAGACTGGTCAAGCTTTGTAAGTGGTGCTTGATGTAGTCGGCAGCGGTCATTGCTTCACTTGCCATAATGTTGAACTCTCAAAAATGCTAAAAAAACCAGATGACTGACTGCAAACAACCCCAGCAAAAAGGGGATAAATGCCAGCGACTGATGCCAAATCAAAAATACCGCCAGCATCAGCAGCAACGACAGTGCTACTTTTAAACCTTCTCCAATCAAGAAGCCTTTACCCGCCATAGCAGGGTGGGGCTTGAAAAGCCTTAAAAGCAATACCGCCGCAGCCGAGGGCAGCAAATAACACAACCCGCCGGCCAGAGCCGACCACAATCCGTTGATGCCGCTCAATAAAGCACCGATGAGGGCGGCCACTGCCAACGCTACCGACTGTAATAACAAAATTTTTTTCATACAACACGCAGCTACAAGGCAATATAGGCGGGGCTACTATAATGAAGAAGCTTTTACACGTCAAGCCAATTTGTTAATCTTTGTGAATGCTGAAATGTGCCTGCGCCGAGCCTGGTTTAGACTGGCTGTATCTGCCGGCGCCTGTACCGGCAGCGAAAAAGCTGCTAAGCACCCGGCCGGCCGCATATTCCGTCTTGCTATTTTGGGACTACATACTACTACACAATTTAAAAAATTAAACAGCAGATTATGGCCTGATAAGTTTATATTCTGCTCCGTTTTGTATAAATTTGCATGATTTATATCAAAAACCCGGGCCGTCTGAAAACAGCCGTTTCAGGCGGCCTTTGCTGCGAAAGCAGGCGGGCTTCAATATTCGCCTGCAACGCCCAACTGCTTCAGCAGGTTTTCCAACGTTTCCGGACTGTCGAAATGCAGCACGATTCTGCCTTTTTTCTGATTGCCGGTTTGGATTTCGGCATTCACGCCCAGTTTTTCCGTGAGCGCCTCATTCAGTCGGCGGATATCGGGCGACACCGGTTTGGGCACACTGTCGCTTTTGCCTTGCTGCGCCATCTGGCTGCGCCGTTCCACTTCGCGCACCGACCAACCGTTTTTCACTGCTTTTTGCGCCAAAGTCAGTTGCGCCACCACCGGCAGCGTGAGCAGCGCACGGGCATGGCCCATTTCCAAACGGCGCTGATAGAGCATATCTTGCACAGGCTCGGGCAGGGCGAGCAGGCGCAGGCTGTTGGAAATGGCGCTGCGGCTTTTGCCCACCGCTTTGGCGATGGTTTCGTGGGTGAGGCTGAATTCATCGGCCAAGCGCTTGAGGCCGCGGGCTTCTTCGATGGGGTTGAGGTTTTCGCGTTGCAGGTTTTCAATCAAACCCATCGCCAGCGCGGCTTCATCGTTGATGCTTTTAATCACTACCGGAATTTCGGTCAAACCGGCCAGCTGGCTGGCACGCCAACGGCGCTCGCCGGCAATCAGCTCGTATTGCGACAACCCGCGCTCGCGCACAATCACCGGCTGAATCACACCTTGCGCTTTAATCGATTCGGCCAATTCCTGCAAGGCTTCGTCGTCTATCTGCACACGCGGCTGGTAGCGGCCGGGCTGGATGTCGCCGACAGCCACACTGGTCAGGCGATCGCTCTCACCGCCGGCAATGCTGTTGGAAATCAGAGAGTCTAAACCGCGACCTAAGCCGCCTTTGGGTTTTGCCATGTTTGTTCCTTTTCAGACGGCATATCGATGGCCGCTATTCTAACCAATAACATCATACTCGTGAAATACGCTGTGCAGACAAAATTCATGTTGCCGACAAAGCCGCACTTTCAGAGGGCCTAATCGATTACAATAGCCGTTTTAGGCCGTCTGAACATACCGACCATGAATTCCGCCCACACTTTCGATACCGTGATTATCGGCGCCGGCGCCGCCGGCATGATGTGCGCCGCCCGCATCGGCCAAGCCGGTAAAAGCGTGGCGCTGCTCGACCATAGCGCCAAAATCGGCGAAAAAATCCGCATTTCCGGCGGCGGCCGCTGCAACTTTACCAACCGCAACCTCAACGGCCACGACGGTTCGCAATATTTCGTGTCGCAACAACCGCGTTTCGTGCGCCATGCCCTGTCGCGCTACCACAGCGCCGATTTCACCGCCCTGCTCGACGGCTACGGCGTGCCCTATCATGAAAAGCACAAAGGCCAGCTTTTTTGCGACCACAGCGCACAAGATGTTATCGATGTATTGCAACGCGAATGCGCCAAAGGCGGCGTGGTGTGGCATACCGAATGCCTGATTGAATCGGCCGCACCGTTTCAGACGGCCTCTGCACTGCGTTTTGAATTACACACCAACCAAGCCACGTTCCGCTGCCGCCATCTGGTTATCGCTACCGGCGGTCTGGCCGTGCCCGCTGTCGGCGCCACCCCGTTCGGCTACGAATTGGCCAAGCAGTTCGGCCACAGCATCATTTCCCCCGCCGCCGCGCTGGTGCCGCTGCGTTTCGAGCATTGGGCACAACACGGCTACGACACGCTGGCCGGCATCGCCATGCCCGTGCGCATCAGCAGCGGCAGCGGCAAGCAGGCCGTTTCGTTTGACGAAGATTTATTGTTCCGCCACAAAGGCTTGAGCGGCCCGGCGATTTTGCAGATTTCCAGCTATTGGCAGCCGGGCGCGCCGATACACATCAACCTCGCCCCCGCTGCCGATGTGGCGGCGGCGCTATGCGGCGGCAAGCGCAACCAGAAAATCCAACTCAACACCGCTCTGAAACAATTATGCCCGCAGCTGCCCGAGCGGCTGCTGGATTTTTGGCTGGCCCAGCCGCAATTTACAGCATCGGCCACGCAAAAATGGGCCGACATACCTGATGCGGTGTTGCAGAATTTGGGCCACAGCCTCAACAGCTGGACCCTGCTGCCCAGCGGTTCAGACGGCCACAAAAAAGCCGAAGCCACCCGCGGCGGTGTGAATGTTAAAGAAATCAACCCGAAAACCATGCAAAGCAAGCAGCAGAGCGGGCTGTATTTTATCGGCGAAGTGATGGACATTACCGGCTGGCTGGGCGGCTACAACTTCCAATGGGCATGGTCATCGGCCGTGTGTGCGGCAGCAGCGGTTGCGGCAGACGGTTGCTGAACGCTTGCACAACAGCTGCAAATTAACGCCATTTTGCCCGATAAAAAAACCGAAATGTTTTAAACGTTAAATCTAGGGTGTCATAACAATTCAGAATTATTCAGATTTTTTGTGATAAAAGTGCAGATGCCAGGCAGAAAACGCAGCACGATTGGACATCTTGCGAGGCTTTTTAACGCAGCAGATGCGTTTTCAGGGGCAAAATACACCCTTAAATCGACATCAAAACATCCTTAGGCCGTCTGAAAATATTTCAGACGGCCTTGATTCTTTGCATAGGTTTCAAGTTAATACTCTAGACCTTGCCGGCTTTTGCCTCTAAGATAAACACCACAACACCTTCCCACACACGCAATTTGCGGCAACACAACCGGCCGCATGTGATACCCATTCACACAAACAGCCTAACCGCGTTGGCTTGCCCGAGCTTGAAGAGGACTGCTTTAGGGTATCCTGACCATTTTAGAATGATTCAGATTTTTTATGATAAAAGTGCAGATTCCAGACAAAAAACGCAGCACGCGGGGCATCTTGCAAGGATTGTTAACGCAGCAGATGCGTTTTCAGGGGCAACAAGCACCCGCCAATCAAATAGTTACGATACCCTGATGCCCATTCACAAAAGTCAGCCAATAAGGCGGCGAGCCGGAGACAATACAGCTTGAGTACGCCCGCGCGGTTAGATTATTTTTGTGAACGGGCATACCCGACATTAAGGAGCGCATACCATATGTTGGCCAAACAAACCCGACACATCCGCGACGTAATGGCGCTGGTCTACGGCGATACCCGCCACACCCGCAGCATCGACCCGAAAATCGCCGCCTCATGGCAGCGCTGCGTACACCAGCACGGCCTCAACCCCGAAACCCTGCGCGAGGCCATGATTCTGCCGCACCACCATCTGGTCGAACACCAAGATGCCATGGACAGCCTCACCGCCGTTGCCCGCCACGGCCTGCAAGCATTGTGGAAACAAATCCGCGACATGGGCTATGTGGTGCTGCTGGCCGATGCGCAAGGCGTGGTGGTGGAATCGTTCGGCTGCGAACAGCAGCAGCGCGAGCTGACCCGCGCAGGCCTGCACTTAGGCGCGCTTTGGCGTGAAAACACCAACGGCACCAGCGCCGTGGCCATGGTGCTGGCCACCGGCAATGCAGCCATTGTGCACCGTGCCGACCACTTCGATGCCACCCATATCGGCCTTTCCTGCACCGCCGCGCCGGTATTCGATTCGCAAAACCGCCTGCGCGCCGTGCTTGATGTTTCCGCGCTCACGCCGCCGCCTGCCAAACAGAGCCAATATTGGGTGTTGCAACTGGTGCGCCATTTTACCGCATTGGTCGAAATTGCCGCGCTGATCCAAACCCACCGGCGCGACTGGATAGTGCGTCTCGGTTATGCTGCTGAATTTCTCAACGTGGCGCCCGAATTTCTGATTGCCGTCAACGATGCCGGCCAAATCAGCGGCGCCAACCACGCTTTTTTCCGCTGGGCTGCCGAACATCTGGCGATGCCGTCTGAAAGCCTGATCGGCAGCCCTTTCGACCGGCTGGCCGACAAAAGCCTGCTTGCCGTCTACAGCACCGCCGGCGAGCGCACCACCCTCACCCTCGGCAATACCGCCCTATTTGCCAGTGTGTCGCCGCCGGCTGACCAACGCACCGCCGCCGCGCACGAGCCGGAGCTGCCCGCGGCGCTCTCGCAACTCTACGGCCCGCAAAGCCGCCACCGCCGCACCCTGCAACGCATTGCCGTGCTGGCCGACACCCAAGTGCCGGTATTGATTAACGGCGAAACCGGTTCGGGCAAAGAATTTCTCGCCCGCGCCATCCACCTGGCCGGCAGCCGCGCCGGCCAACCGTTTATCGCCGTCAACTGTGCCGCCATTCCCGAAAACCTGATTGAAAGCGAGCTCTACGGTTATGCACCGGGCAGCTTTTCCGGCGCCGACCGCAACGGCAAAACCGGCCTGATTCAGGCGGCCGACGGCGGTACGCTGTTTCTCGACGAAATCGGCGATATGCCGCTTTATCTGCAATCGCGGCTGCTGCGCGTATTGTCCGAACGTGAAGTGATGCCGGTGGGCAGCACCCGCGCCGTGAAAGTCGACGTGCGCATCATTTCCGCCACCCATGCCGATTTGCAGGCCCGCATCGGCGCGGGCAAATTTCGCGAAGATTTGTATTACCGCCTCAACGGTATGCAGCTCACGCTGCCGCCGGTGCGCGAACGCGATGATTTCGACTACATCATGCGCATCATTTTGCAACGTGCCGCCGAAAAAACCGGCTGCCCGCTCAAAGCCCTTTCCGCCCGCGCCCTCGACACCTTGCGCGCCTACCACTGGCCGGGCAACCTGCGCCAACTGGCCAGCGTGCTCGAAGTGGCACTGCTCACCGCCGCCGGCGTGCGCATCGAAAGCGACGATCTGCCCGATTACATTAAAACCGGCGCCCGGCCGTTTTTCCACGACCCGGCAGACACGCCCGCAGCCGTGCCGGATAAATCGGCATTGGCCGGCGCAGATACGCTGACAGCGGCGCTGGATAATTATCGGGGCAACGTATCGGCATTGGCCAAAGCCCTCGGCGTCAGCCGCATGACGGTCTACCGTTATTTGAAAAAATACGGTTTGGCCGTCTGAATATCGGGCTGAAACGTTTGCTTTCACTCAACGGGAAATATGATATTTGCCAAGTTCCGCTTCTGCCTCCGACACAGTTTTGCCCATCGCGCATGAAAATATTCACACCGGAGTGTTTGGATTGAAGCCGTTGCCGGGCCGTCTGAAAAGTTTTCAGACGGCCCGATTTCTTTGTCCGTAATGCCCACACCGCCGGCTTGCTTTTTTAAATGGGGATAATACCTGTCACAACTGTCACATGCCAACTGTCACAATGTATCGTAACAGCGTGTGACATCTGCTGCGCCCATCTGGCCGTCTGAAAATATTTTTCTTTGTTTTCAATCAATAAAATTAAAACACCCTGTTTGGCACGGGCATTGCTTCGTCTTTCGGAAAGCCTGCCATCCGAAAAGGAAGCCTCATGCCAGCCCCCGTCCGTGTCGGCATTATTGCCAACCCTGTTTCCGCCCGCGATATCCGCCGCGTGATTTCCCATGCCGCCGGCCTGCCGCTGGGCGAGCGCGCCAATATGCTGCTGCGTATTGTGGCGGCGCTGGCAGCCTGCGGAACCGATGAAGTGTGGCTGATGCCCGAAGGCGAAGGCTTGCGCGCCCATTTCGAGCGGATGCTGCCGGCATTGGCGGCCGATTGTGCCGACCCGCTGCCCGCAATCGTGTGGGTAGAAATGCCGGTGAGCGGGCACACCGCCGATTCCACCCGTGCTGCCGAAATCATGCATCAGGCCGGGCTGTCTGCCATTCTGGTGCTCGGCGGCGACGGCACCCACCGTGCGGTGGTCAAAGGCTGCGGCAAGACACCGATTGCCGGCATTTCCACCGGCACCAATAATGCTTTTCCGCCGATGCGCGAAGCCACCGTCACCGCATTTGCCGCCGGCCTCTATGCCGCCGGCAAAATCCCTGCTGAAGCTGCCGTCCGCCGCAACAAATGCCTGCATATCCGCCGCTTCGGTGCCGACAACACTTTGTTGCAACACGATTTGGCGCTGATTGATGCCGCCATTCTCAACGAACGCATGCTCGGTGCCAAAGCCATCGGCGATGCCGATACCTTGCGCACCATCGTCGTTACCCAAGCTTCAGTGGAAGCCGTCGGCCTGTCTGCCATTGCCGCTATGCTGCACCCGCTCGACCGCCATGAAGCGGGCGGCCTGGTGCTCGAACTGATCCCGCCCGCCGGCGAACATGCCGCTGCCCAAGCCGCCGTGGCATTGCAGGCGGTAATGGCGCCGGGCACGGTCAAAACCATTACCGTGGCAGCCTGCACACGTTTGTTTTCAGACGGCCTTTATACCTTAAGCGGCCAAAACGGCCTGATTGCACTCGACGGCGAACGTGAAATCGCTTTTCGCACACACGAGCGCATCGAAATCAGTTTGCAGGAAAACGCTTTCTACACGGTAGACACGGCAGCCGCGCTGCACTATGCCGCCCGGCACCGCCTCACCGCCCACCCCGTTTCACAAGGAGAAACATCATGAGCCAAACCGCATTAAACAACAACGAGCTGCTCGAGGTATACCGCAAGATGAAAACCATCCGCGAATTTGAAGAACGGCTGCACATCGACTTTTCACGCGGCGATATTCCCGGCTTTGTGCATCTTTACGCCGGCGAAGAAGCCACCGCTGTGGGCGTGATGCAGAACCTCACCGACAACGACCGCATCGCCAGCACCCACCGCGGCCACGGCCATTGTATTGCCAAAGGTGTCTACGTTGTCGGCATGATGAAAGAGATTTACGGCCGCTACGACGGCGTGTGCCACGGCAAAGGCGGCTCGATGCACATTGCCGATTTGTCGAAAGGCATGATGGGCGCCAACGGTATTTTGGGCGCCGGCGCACCGCTGGTCTGCGGGGCGGCGCTGGCGGCCAAATACCGCGGCAACGGCGATGTGGCGGTAACCTTCTGCGGCGACGGCGGTGCCAACCAAGGCACGGTTTTGGAAAGCCTCAATCTGGCGGCAGTATGGAATCTGCCAGTGATTTTTGTGATTGAAAACAACGGCTATGCCGAATCTACCGGCCGCGATTACGCCACCGCTTCCAGCAGCTATGTCGACCGCGGCATCGGCTTCGGCGTGCCCGGCGTTACCGTTGACGGCAACGATTTTTTCGCCGTATACGAAGCTGCCGGCGAAATCATCCGCCGCGCCCGCAACGGCGGCGGCCCGGCCTTAATCGAATGCAAAACCAACCGCTTTTACGGCCACTTTGAGGGCGACGCGCAAACCTACCGCCCCGAGGGCGAAGTGAACAATCTGCGCGAACACCACGACTGCCTGAAAATCTTCCGCCAACGGGTCACCGAAGCGGGCATGCTCGACGGCGCCCAGCTGGATGATGTCGATAAGGAGGTGGCCGAATTAATCGAGCGTTCGGTGCAGGAAGCCAAAGCCGCACCGCAGCCGGCTGTAGAAGAGCTGCTCACCGATGTGTATGTGTCTTATTGATTACAGGCCGTCTGAAAAAACCAACAAAGGAGCAATATCATGGAACGAAGAATCACCTTGAAACAGGCCATCAATGAGGCCATCGATTTGGAAATGGCGCGCGATGAAACCGTGATTATGATCGGCGAAGACATTGTCGGCGGTTTCGGTGCCGACGGCGAAAAAGATGCCTGGGGCGGCGTGCTCGGCGCCACCAAAGGCCTGTATGGCAAATATGGCGACCGCCTGCTCGATGCGCCGCTTTCTGAAGCCGCTTATGTGGGCGCGGCCATCGGCGCGGCCACTTGCGGTATGCGCCCGATTGCCGAATTGATGTTTATTGATTTTGTCGGCGTGTGTTTCGACCAGATTTTGAATCAGGCCGCCAAGTTCCGCTATATGTTCGGCGGCAAGGCCGAAACGCCGGTGGTGATTCGGGCGCTGGTGGGTGCGGGCTTCAGCGCCGCCGCCCAACACAGCCAGATGCTCACACCGATGTTTACCCATATTCCCGGCCTGAAAGTGGTGTGCCCTTCCACCCCGGCCGATGCCAAAGGCCTGCTCGCCCAAGCCGTGCGCGACAACGATCCGGTGATTTTCTGCGAACACAAAGCGCTTTACAGCATGAAAGGCGAAGTGCCCGAAGGCGAATATGTGATTGAGTTCGGCAAAGCCAACATTGTGCGCGAAGGCAAAGACGCCACCATTGTAACCTACGGCATGATGGTACACCGCAGCCTCGAAGCGGCCAAGCTGCTGGAAAAAGAAGGGGTGGATGTGGAAGTGATCGACTTGCGCACACTCTCGCCGCTGGATATCGACACCGTGTTCCGATCGGTGGAAAAAACCGGCCGTCTGGTGGTGGTGGATGAAGCCAGCCCGCGCTGCAACATCGCCACCGATATTTCCGCACAAGTGTGCCAAGCGCTGTTTGGCACGCTCAAATCCGGCATCCGCATGGTTTCCCCGCCGCACACGCCCGTGCCTTTCTCGGCACCACTGGAAAAAGCCTACCTGCCCACGGGCAAGGGCATCGCCGAAACGGTGCGCCAAACACTTTGATCGAATCAACAAAAGGAGCACAACATGAGCAAAATTACCCCGATTATCATGCCCAAATGGGGCCTGACCATGGAAGAGGGCACCGTCGGCGCCTGGCTGGTGGAAGTCGGCACCCAAATCGAAGTCGGCATGCCGATTCTGGATGTGGAAACCGAAAAACTCACCAATGCCGTTGAAGCCACCGATGCCGGCCTTTTGCGCCGCCAGTTTGCCCAAGCCGGCGAAACCCTGCCGGTGAAATCACTGCTGGGCATCATGGCCGATGAAAGCGTGAGCGATGCCGAAATCGAGCAATTTATCGCCGATTGGGTGCCGCCCTCTGCCGACGAATTAGATGATTAAAACCATGCGCCCGCAAGCCTGCCAACTTGCGGGCGCGGTGGTATCCGTTACCAATATGGTTGAGAAAAGCGGCTAAGGGTATGATGCTTATTCGGGTTAGACAAAGCGGTTTGCGGGGGGAATCCCGTTAATCAGCGCAACCTGCCGCCGTTTATCCCGACCGCGAGGCCGTCTGAAAACACCCGACCGAAAGCCGATAATGCCCACTATTTTACCGCCCTTTACCCCGATGCCCGAAAACCGCTTTAATCTTGCCGAACGCAATTGGGCAGACAATGAGCGCGCTTTTCTGGCAGACATCCCCGCCGCAGGGTACGGCCTTGCGCTGATACATGAAGGCGGCGAAGGCGTTGTGGTGCCGCGCAGCTACCCACAGGGCAAACCCGCGTTTCAGACGGCCTGCAACACATTGGCCGCCGAAGGATTAAACGTACACGTGCGCCTCTCCGGCGGCGGTGTGGTGCCGCAGGCCGCAGGCGTGGTCAACCTGCATTTGGGTTATCTTATCGACACCCCCAACCCGCTGCTGGTGGCCGAAGCGCATTATCAGGCTTTATGCGCCTTATTGACCCGGCTGTTTGAGCATTTCGGCATCCGCACCGCCGCCCAAACCGTGCAGGGTTCGTTTTGCGACGGCCGCTACAATCTGGCGGCGGACGGTAAAAAAATTGCCGGCACCGCCCAACATTGGCAGCGCGACAAAAGCGCCGAAAACCGCTATCGGGTGCTGTCTCACGCCGTCATCCTCGCCGCCGACCCGCAGATGCTGACCGCGCGCGCCAACCGCTTCGAAGCCGCACTCGGCAGCGGTGTCCGCTATCGTGCCGACAAAACCACTTCCTTGTCGGAGCTGGCCGGTGCCGGCGGCAACGATGTTATCCAAACGCTGCAACAGCTGTTGGCCGAAAGATAAAATCTTGCAAGGCCGTCTGAAATCAGTGTATCCCGCAAGCGCAATCCGTTCAGACGGCCTCAAATAACCATCCGGCCGTCTGAAAACCCTTTGGAAAAGCCATACGGATTCAAACAATACACCAAGCGGCGGCACCTGAATTTGCGGCATATTTCTTAAAATATAATCAAAGAAAAACAAAACTAGTACAATAGAAAAACCATGGCATACTCAAAAGATTACCGACAAATGATATTAGCAAAGCTCGAATCAGGTGAAACCTATCGAGCTTTAGCCGCTGAATTCAACATCAGTAAAAGCACCATACAAAACTGGAAGAAGCAGCCGGAGCGAAAAATAGTAACCACCCGTCACTCCAAAATCGATATGGAAAAGTTACGCCAAGATGTAGAGCAGTATCCCGACCATTATCAAAGAGAGAGAGCCGTCCGCTTTAACTGCACGCAACGGGCAATCGGCATTGCATTGAAACGGTTGAAGATTACTCAAAAAAAAGACCTTGAAACATCCTCGGGCTGATGAAGCAAAACGCCGTTGTTTCAGTAAGCAACTCGCACGTTACGAACAAGATGGCAGACCGATTATCTATCTTGACGAAAGTGGCTTCAAATCCAACGATTACCGTCCCTATGGATACGCAACGAAAGGCGAAAAGTGTTACGGCACTGACAACCGGCAATTGAAAAACACCACCAATGCTATTGGCGCGATTCACGATAACCGGTTATTTTCGGTAGGTCTTTATAATTGCAGCATTGACAGTACCGTTTTCCATCACTGGGTTGAAATGCTACTGCTGCCAGAACTGCCCCCACGCAGCGTGATCGTGATGGATAATGCCACATTTCATAAAAGACTGGATATTCAAGACTTGATTGAAAAAGCGGGGCATACGATTCTTTGGCTGCCTCCCTACAGCCCCGACCTAAATCCGATTGAGCAAACTTGGGCTTGGATTAAGCGGAAACGGAAAGATTGGAGGATAGATTGTCTTGATACGCTGTTTTTCTATTTCTTGTGGATTTGTGACAGTTTTTAATTTCTTCGACTATATAAAGCCGTGCCATTTATTTTTTGCACAACCGCCATAAACATCAACAGGCCGTCTGAAACCATTATTTCAGACGGCCTGTTGATGTTTATGGCGATCAATCGAAACGGATGGTGTATTTCAATTCGCCGCCCCACGATTCGTTGCCGACACGGGCAATGGCCTGAACGGCGCGGGTGAGCTGATACACCAGCTTCACCGATTGCTCGGCGCTTTCCATGCCGTATTCATAGCCGAGGTAGAGCTCGTTGGAAATCTGCTTGCCCACGGTCAGCACTTGTTCGGCAGGGTTGAGCTCGCCGGTTTGGGCGTTGCGGCTGCGGCGGCTGGTGAAGCCGAAATCGTCTACCAAGCCGATGCGGTCGTTGATGCCGCCGACCAGCAATGCGCCGGCTGCGGCGGCCAGTGCGGCCTCATCGCCGTCGCTGCCGCTGCTGGCACGGTTGAGAATCAGCCAGGAAAGCTTGTCTTTTTCGCTCATCGGCTCGTCGGCCACCAGCGTGATGCGCGGGTTGTTGAGGTTGCCCAACACTTCCACACCGGCGCCCACCGGCGAGAGCCTGCGCTCGGCGCGGATATTCAGATTGGGGTTGGAGAGCGGCCCCACGAATGAAATATTGCCTTTGCTAATGTCCAAATCCTGCCCATAGGCTTTATAGCGCCCTTTCACCACGTTCACGGTGCCGATGGCCTGTACGTCTTGGCCCGGTTGGGCAATCAGATTGAGCTGGCCGCCAAGGGTGACATCCAGCCCTTCGCCGCTGAAGCGCACGGCATTGTTCAAATCCAGAATCAGATTCATGCTGATTAAGGTGGGCGAGGCGGCTTCTTTTTCCGGCTCGCCCAGCACCACCACATCATCGCCCAGCGTGGGCATGCCGCTTTTCTGAAAGCCGAAATGGCCGGAATCGGCGCGCAGCGTGCCGGTGAGGGTAACGCCGTTGGCTTCTGTGTAGAGCATTTTGGCATCGCCGCTGAGGGTGAGGCGGCGGTTAGGCTGGTCGAGGGTGCTGTAACGGTCGAACAAGGCGGTTACGTCGACATCGGGCGACGAGCCGACCATGCCGATGCTGCCGTTGAGGGTTACTGTGCCGCCGCGTTGGAAACGCAGGCTGTCGATATACCAGCGTTGGCCTTGCAGACGTGAGCGCAGGCTGCCGTTGTCGAGAATCAGGCCGAGATCACGGTTGCGGTAATAGAGGTTGTCGCCGTTGAGCGTGCCGTTAAACTGCGGCTCGCCCACACGCCCGCCGATGGTGGCCGCGCCCATCAGGCTGCCGCGCAGGCTTTGGCCGATGGGCAGAAAATTGCGGAAGCTTTCCAGATTGGGGGCGCTGATGCGCAGGTTGCCGCTAATCGGCGCCTGCATGATGTCATTGCCGAACTGCTGGCTGACAATCAGATTGCCGTTGACATTGCCGTAGGCGGTTACGCCGTCGAGCGTGCTGTCGATGCGCCCGTTTTGAAAACGGGTATTTAACGAAAGCGCGCCCAGACCCAATACCTGATTGCGGTGCGGCAGCACGATATCGCCGCTTTGGCGGCGGATATTCAGATAGCCGCGGGCATTTTGGCTGTACGACATATCCCAATCGCCGCTGAGCACCAGATTGTGTTCGACCGGTGGTGTGTAAAAATTATGCAGCTGCGACACGGCCAGATTGGCGGCATTGCCTTTGGTGGTAATGCCGTTGGTTTTATCCCACACGAAATTTTCCAGATTCAGCGTGCCGCCCATGGCCGCCCAGCGGGCCGCGCTCATGGTTACGCGCTCGGCACCCGCTTCCAGCGCCATGCGGTTTTGCAGCTTGAGATTGAAGGCGCCGCTGATATCCAGCACATTCACGTTGCCCTTCCATTGGTTTTGATCGTTCAGGCCGCCGTTGGCATCGATTTCCAATTTGTAATGCTTGTCCGCCAGCGCCATGCTGCCGCCGCCGCGGATGGTGTGGTTGCGGCCGGTGCCTTTGGCAAACAGGTTGACCGCATCAATCACGGTGGACCCGCCCTGGCCGGGCACGATGATACGGTTGCCTTTCAACTCGATATCCAGCGGACGGCTGTAATCGGGCGAACCTTGCAGTTTGAAATCCAAATCGTTGACCTGCACCAGATTATTCAAGCGCAAATTGCGCGCCCGCCCGCTCAGGTTGGCCTCAATTTTTTTCAGTTCACCCGCCATATAGCCTTTGGCCGTCACCAAACCGCTGAGGCCGAAACCGAATTTTTCCAAATCGGGGGCGTTGATATCGAGATTGAGACGGTCGCCCGCCTTACCAAAGCTGCCGTCGGCCTTAATGCTGTTGCGGCCGAGCAAAACATCGGCCAATGCGCGGCTGAGGTGCTGCTCTTCATACACCACATCAGCGCTGCCGCGCAGCGGCACGCCGGAGAGCACGCTTTGGCCGAATTGCATCTTGCCGCTGAATTTAGTGCTGGCCAATTCGCCGTCTACATCGATTTCGCCGTTAACATTACCGCTCGGAAACGCGGCGTTGAGTTTGGCCGGATTGAAATTTTTGCTGTTGAGCGCCAACTTCAGACGCCGGTTTTGAAACAGCTCGAGAAAGCCTTCGGCATTCAGCTCGCCGCCTTCTTTGGGCAGAACCTGCACTTTTTTCAGCAACAGCGTTTGCTGGCCTAAAGCGGTGTCGGTCTGCATCTGCATCACCCCGGTGCTGAGAGCATGGCCGATATCGAACGTCCACGCAGTTTCGGGGGCGTTGTAGCCGCCTTTGACAGTGATGTCGCCGTTGAGGCTGCCCGCCAAAGGCTCTTTCAGCGCATCGGCGGCGGCAATATTTTTCAGCAATACGGCCAAATCCAATTGCTGCGCACCGGTATCCACGCTGCCGGCCAGCTCCACCGTGCCGCGTTGCAGCAAAGTGGCAACGGTATCTTGAATGGTTAATACCCCGTTATCGCCTACCGTAAAGTTGCCGAGCAATGTACGCACGGGCAGGCCGCCGGCATCGGCCGGCGCGGGGGCGCGGTTGGCCAGGTCGATAGAGCCTTCCAGCGCCACGCCTTGTGCAAATGCCGGCACCACGGTGGCATCAAAGTCTAAATCGGCTTTGGGCATGCTCTTCACAAATGCCTGCGGATTAATGCCCACGCCTTTCATTTCGATATGGTCGATTTTATCGTTGAGCGCGGCGGCAAACGGATGTAACTGTGAGGAAGCGGTCAGGCTGATGCCTTCGCCGGCCAAGCCCAGATGTAGGCCGATGTCTTGCAGGCTGCCGTTGAGGATAATTTGGTTTTCCACCGCCACTTCATCGAGTATGCCGGCCGTGTCGATTTGACCGGCCAGAGCGAAGGGGGATGCGGTGGCCAGCGTGATATCGCCGCCCGACTGGCTCCAGGGCGTTTGCAAAGAAGCCAGCGTCAGGCGGTGGCCTTGCTGTTGATTGTAAACATAGCGGGCGCGCGCCAGCTTGGCGAGCACGTTTTCTTTGCTGCCGCTGCTGATCTGCCCCACTTCGATGCTGTCGATCAATACCTGCACCGGCAAATCAACGCTGTCGGGCAGGCCTGAGGCCGGTTGTGTTTCTTTCGGCGGCGTGTCTTTGCCGACAATATGAATGTCGCCGGCGGCAATGCGCTGGATGTGCAGCGTTTGCTGCCACAATTCCTGCGGCTGCCAGGTAAACACGAAACTACTGATATCAAGGTCGGCACCTTCGGTTTCGATGCGCCATTCATCGCCGTTAAAGCCTTTCAGCAGCGTGCCTTGCAAGGTTTTCGAGCTGATGTTGACACCGAACCATGCCGGCAGTTTATACAGGCCGAAACGCAGGCCTGATTCTGTCGAAACCAGCCAGGCGGCAAAACCGGCCAGCAGCAGCAACAGCACCACCACCGCTGCCAAAATGTTTTTCAGCCGGCGCTTTTTGCCCGCATGTTTCGGGTCGGGTTTGCGGTTGCCGTCGTCCGCTTCAGGGCTTTCAGACGGCATCGGAAGGGTATCGTTAGGTTGCGTCATCATTAAAACCGGGTTCCCAGGCTGATGTGCCAGCGAAGTTTTTTGTCATTATGCCCGTAAGCCACGTCGAAAGAAAACGGTGCAACCGGGCTGAACCACCGCACCCCCACGCCGGTGCCGTGTTTCATTTCCATTTGTTTGAAATTCAGCGCCGCATCGCCCATATCGTGGAAGACGGCGGCAGAAAAGCTTTTGGTGACCGGATATTGGTATTCGAAGCTGGCCACGGCCAATGCCCGTTCGGGCAGCACCGAGCCGTTGGGCCCGGCCAGGCCGATGCTGTCGAGCTCATAGCCGCGCACAGAAGTGGCGCCGCCGGTGCGGAACTGCAATGTTGAGGGCACATCATCGCTTTCTTTGGCATACACATAACCGGTTTGGCCGCGCACGATAAAGGTGCCGATTTTTTTGTTTTCGGGCGTGTAGTAATAACCGGCACGGGCGGTACCGCGCGCCACGGTGGTGGATGAGAGCAGCGTGCCCAAAGTGGCGCCGATTTTGCCGTCGAGGTAATAGCCGTTTTCGGGACGCAAATCGGTTTCGATATTCTGGCGCTTCCATGAGGCCGTCAGCATGGTGGCGTGGCTGCGCCCCAAATCATAATTGGTATAAGGCACCCGGCGGCTTTCGGTAATGTATTCGAGGCCGAGGCGCGATTCGATGTTGTTGCGGTCGCGCACCCGCCAGATGCCGCTGGTCAGGGCGTTTTTTTCAAGGTTTTGGGTGGTGGAGCGGGTGTAGGATACGTTGGTGGTCCAGTAATGGCCGTTGCTGTTGCGCGGCTGGCTGATACCGGCGGCTACCGTGGTTTCGTATTTGTCGGCATCCACCACCACCGAGCCGATATAGCCGCGGTTAAACAGATTGTAATGGTCGTAACCCACGCGGCCGCCGGGGCCGTATTCGGAATCGTAGCGTATGCCCACTTCGAGCTTTTGCCGTTTGACTTCCGACACCGCCACTTTAACCGGCACACGGTCGTTTTGCATATTATCGAAGTCGGCCTGCACCGAAGCGCCCGAATAATGGCCGTCTTGCTCCAGCGCCTGCTGGTAGTCGAGCAATTGGTCTAAATCATAAGGGGCGCCGGGTTCGAAACGTGCCAGCCCGCGCACCACGCTTTCGGGATAGCGCCGGGTGCCGGTGATTTCGAATTCGCCGAAAAATACCGGCTGTTTGCTGTCGACCACCACATTCAAATCGGCTTTATTGGTGTTGGGATCGATGGTGGCCTGCGAGTGGGTCATTTGGGCCAGCGGGTATTTTTTGCGCGTTACCGCCGACAATACCGAGGTTTTGCTGCTGCTCCACTCGTTTTGGCTGAACGCATCCCCCACCGGCAGCGACCAATTGCCCATGGCATTTTTATAATACAACGACAAATCGTTGTCTTGCAGCACATCGCCGACAATGGCCACGCCGACATTGTCGATCGTGGTTTGCGGCCCCGGGCTGACCTGCACCACATAGCCTTCACCCGCGGGCGACACGTTGACGCGGCCGTTGAAATACCCTCTGGTTTTGAGCATGGTTTGCACATGCTCGGGCGCATCTTCTGCCAAAAAGCCCACTTGCTCGCGGTCGAGCACTTCTTGCTGCTGCTGGGTAATCAGCGGCAGATGCTCTTCGAGCATGGCTTTGATTTCGGCATTATCGGTTTGGATATCCACCGGATATTTAGGCACCAAAACTTTCGACTCATCGGCATCGCTTTCTTTTTCTTTGGCAGCCTGCACGCTGCCGGCGGGCACATAATCTTCAGCCACGGGCGCAGAATCTGCCGCAAAAGCGCGGGCGCATGCGAGGGAAAGTGTGGTCAGCAATAAAACGGAAGTCTGTTTTTTCATGAAATCATGCACCGACGCCAAGGTATCCTCACTATGCAAAATAATCAGGATGCCCTAGCGGCATTCAATAAAGAGTCAAACGAAAGGCCTGATTCTAACATTAAAATTTGTCTGTTTGAGGCCGTCTGAAACAGTTTTATCAGAATAATCATTCGTTTTTTACAAAACGCTGCTTGGGTTTCAGACGGCCTGTTTCAAAATTACCGACTCAAAATTGTTAACAATCTTAGCTTGCCGGCCGATTGCCATAATAATTTATGCCCACAATCATTGCTATTTAATATCATTATGACTTAATTTTTCTGATAAATAAAAATTTATTGCATAAAATATTTCTTATTTAATCTTTTCTGCTATTTTCAACAACACATCGCCCATGTATGATATTTTATTCTACAATGTTATCTTTTCTTAACATGATTTAATCTTAAAAAGGAATCGTGATGGCGAGCGGAAATCCGATACTGAATGCAATCAACCGAGTCAGCTTGGTCAAACAAATTGTCATCGGCTTGATTTTGGGTATTTTAGTGGCCTGGCTGTCGCCTTCGGCCGGCATTGCGGCGGGGCTGTTCGGCAATTTGTTTGTCGGCGCACTCAAAGCCGTGGCGCCGGTGCTGATTTTTGTGTTGGTGATGGCGGCCATCGCCCAACACCAAAAAGGCAACGAAGCCTACATCAAGCCGATTGTGGTGCTGTATATGATCGGCACCTTTCTGGCCGCAGCCTCTGCCGTGGCCGCCAGCTTTTTGTTTCCCACTGAGATTGCCTTGGTGCATGCCGGTGATGTCAATGTGGCGCCGCCCTCCGGCATTACCGAAGTGCTGAAAACGCTGCTGATGAACTTGGTGGCCAACCCCGTCAACGCCCTTGCCAATGCCAACTATATCGGCATTTTGGCTTGGGCGCTGGTGATCGGTTTCGCCTTGCGCCATGCTTCTGAAGGCACCCGCACCATGATTGCCGACTTGGCCGCCGCCATCTCCAAAGTGGTGACTTGGGTGATCCGCTTTGCACCGCTGGGTATTTTCGGCTTAGTGGCCTCCACCATTGCCGAAACCGGCTTCGGTGCGCTGGCCGGCTATGCCCGGCTGCTGATGGTGTTGGTGGGCTGCATGCTGTTTATCGCCTTGGTGGTCAACCCCGCCATCGTGTGGTGGAAAATCCGCCGCAACCCCTACCCGCTGGTTTTCACCTGCCTGCGTGAAAGCGGTATGACCGCATTCTTCACCCGCAGTTCCGCCGCCAATATTCCGGTAAACATGGCGCTGGCGAAAAAGCTGAACCTGCATGAAGACACCTATTCCATCTCGATTCCGCTCGGCGCCACCATCAACATGGCCGGCGCAGCCATCACCATTACCGTGCTGGCCATGGCCGCCGCCTACACCGAGGGCATTTCGGTAGACTTCGCCACGGCGCTGCTGCTCAGCCTGGTGGCCACCATCAGCGCCTGCGGCGCGTCGGGCGTGGCCGGCGGCTCGCTGCTGCTGATTCCGCTGGCGTGCAGCCTGTTTGGTATTTCCAACGATGTGGCCATGCAGGTTGTGGCCGTGGGCTTTATCATCGGCGTGGTGCAAGATTCTTGCGAAACAGCGCTCAACTCCTCCACCGACGTGCTGTTTACCGCCGCTGCCGATTTGGGCCGCCAACGCGGGCAAACCGGGCTTTAATCAAAACTTTTCATCATAAAAGGCCGTCTGAAAATATGCCCGCCCTATTTTCAGACGGCCTTTTCTCTGCCCGATAACGGCTTTGACCGCTGCCGGTATTTTTAGCGCCGCCGGGCGGCTGACATCAAACTTTCGCAGCAAAGTTGCTATACTACATCAAACAACATCACATTTATTCCGCCCGAGGCCGCGATGCCGATTATAATCAAGGCCGTCTGAACCAAATGGCATACACCTGTTATTCTTGATAACTTTGTGCATCAGCCCCGGCTGAGCGCCCACCGGAACCCGACTTATGAAAATAACTGCAAGCCCGATTTGGCAAACCCTGCAACAACACCGGCAACAACATGCCGACGTGCATATGCGCACACAATTCGAACAAGACCCGCAACGTTTCGAGCGCATGCACGAAACCCTGCCCGGCCTGTTGTTCGACTACAGCAAAAACCGCGCCAGCGAAGAAACCCTGCATCTGCTCTGCCAGCTTGCCGAAACGGCAGGCTTGGCCGAAGAAGCCGCAGCCATGCGCCGGGGCGATAAAATCAACATCAGCGAAGGCCGCGCCGTCTTGCATACCGCCCTGCGGCTGCCGGCCGATGCCGCTCCGGTGAGGGTAGACGGCGAAAACGTGCTGCCCAAAATCCACCACGAACTCGACCGCGCACTGGCCTTTGCCGAAAGCCTGATTAACGGCAGCCACAGCGGCGCCACCGGCAAGCGCATCACCGATTTCGTGCATATCGGCATCGGCGGCTCGGATATCGGCCCGCAGCTCGCCGTGCAAGCCCTGCGGCCCTATCATAAAAACGTGCGCGTGCATTTCGTTTCTAACGCCGACGATGCCGATATCGCCCCGGTGCTCGCCGGTCTGTGCGCCGAAACCACCGTATTCTGTGTGGCCAGCAAATCGTTCGGCACCCCCGAAACCCTGCTCAACGCCCACGCCGCGCGCAGCTGGTTTCGCGAGCAGGGGCTGCACGAAGCCGACATCGCCCGCCATTTCGTGGCCATTTCCAGCGATGTCGCCGCCGCCCGCAATTTCGGCATTGCCGCTGACAACGTTTTTGCCATGTTCGACTGGGTGGGCGGCCGTTATTCGGTTTGGTCGGCCATCGGCCTGCCGGTGATGGTGGCCGTGGGCGAAAGCAAGTTCCGCCACTTTCTGGCCGGCGCCCATGCCATGGACAACCATTTTTTCAACACACCTTACCGCCATAATATTCCCGTACTTCTGGCACTGCTCGGCATCTGGTACAACAACTTCCACCAAGCGCCCGGCCAGGCCGTGGTGCCCTACAGCCACAATCTGCGCCGCCTGCCCGGCTATCTGCAACAGCTCGACATGGAAAGCAGCGGCAAAAACCGCACCCTGCACGGCCAAACCGTCGGCTGCGACACCGGCACCATCGTATTCGGCGAAGAAGGCGTCAACTGCCAGCATGCCTTCTTCCAACTTTTACATCAAGGCACCCGCCTGATTCCCAGCGATTTTATCGTGCCCATGCGCACCCCTTACCGGGTCGGCCGCCAACACCGCTTTGTAGTGGCCAACGCCTTCGCCCAAACCGAAGCCTTTATGCGCGGCAAAACGCTGGCCGAAGCCCGTGCCGAATTGGCCGGCCTGCCCGAAGCCGAACGTGAAGCGTTGGCACCGCAAAAAACCTTTCCCGGCAACCAGCCCAGCAACACCATTTTGCTGGACGAACTCAACCCGTTTAATTTGGGCATGCTGATGGCCATGTACGAACACAAAATCTTTGTACAAGGCGTGGTTTGGGGCATCAATCCTTTCGACCAATGGGGCGTGGAATACGGCAAAGTGCTGGCCAAAACCATCGAGCCGGAGTTGAACCGCAGCGACATCTCGGCACACGACAGCTCCACCTGCGGCCTGATTGCCTATTACCGCCGCTGCAACGCAACGGAATAAATCATCCGATCCAAACAGTCCGGCCGCGTTTTCGCGCCTGCATGCAAAGCCGCGCAGCCAGGTTGTTATACAGATTGCGCATATAAAGCTAAGGCCGTCTGAAAAGCATATTTGCATGGCTTTCAGACGGCCTGAAAATCAAAAAGCCTGCTTGGCAATAACCAAGCAGGCTTTAATGATTTGGTGGGTCGTGAAGGATTCGAACCTTCGACCAACGGATTAAAAGTCCGCTGCTCTACCAGCTGAGCTAACGACCCGACAAGCTGCGTATTATAAAAATGCTGTTTTTGGCTGTCAAGCATTTTTTACCGCCGCACAACCGGGCGCATGTCTGAATCGCGCAAGCCGCAATAAAAATATACAAGTGGAAAAGGCTTGTGCTATGATTTTGCGACCATTGATATTGTTACTTTAAGGATGAAGAGAATGAAAAAATTTCTGACCGCTGCATTGATGATTGCCGCCCTGGCCGCTTGCTCGCAAGAAACCAAACAGGAAACCAAAGAAGCCGCCCAAGCCGTGGCTTCTGATGTGCGCGATGCCAAAAATGAAGCGGCTTCCGCCGTAGGTGCCGCTGCCGAAGCTGCCAAAGAAACCGGCGCCAAAGCCGCCGACGCCACCAAAGAAGCGGCCTCAACCGCAGCCGATGCCACCAAAGATGCGGCAGCCGATGCCGTAGCGGCAGCCAAAGAAGCGGCTGAAAAAGCCAAAGAAAGCGTAAAATAAGCCCCAATAATACCCATTCACCCAAATAACCTAACGGCACCGGCTTGCCTGAGCCCAAAAAGAACCGGTTTCACACTACCTGTACTGTGTTCGGTTTGCCGTCTTGTTCGCTTACTTATTATGAATGGGTATAAACGGCTGGCATGAGGCCGTCTGAAACCTTTTCAGACGGCCTCATGCTTTTGCTGCAACGGCACGGATTTGCTTTATTGTTAACAATTTAAATTAAAACCTCCCGCCCTTATCCTTTAAAAACATACATTTCAACATTGTAAAAAAATTACAATTTTTGTGACGAATAGATTAAAATGCCGCTCACAAGCTGCCGCGGCCTTATCCGACAGCGATTTATGGAGAATACACTATGACCGAACAACTTCATCAATGGGTTAATGCCCTCAGCGGCCCCTTGTGGGACGGATTGGTTTATCTGCTGCTGGGCACCGGCTTGTTTTTCACACTCGCCACCGGGTTTGTACAAGTACGCCTGTTCGGCCGCAGCATCAAAGAAATGCTCGGCGGCCGTGCAGCCGGTACCGACCCTCACGGCATTACGCCTTTTCAGGCCTTTGTGACCGGGCTGGCCAGCCGCGTGGGCGTGGGCAATATTGCCGGCGTGGCCATTGCCATTGCCATCGGCGGCCCCGGTGCGGTGTTTTGGATGTGGATGACGGCGTTAATCGGCATGAGCTCGGCATTTGCCGAATCTTCGCTGGCGCAGTTATTTAAAATCCGCGACCATCAAAACGGCCATTTCCGCGGCGGCCCGGCTTATTATATTACCCAAGGCCTGAAACAGCGCTGGCTGGGCGTGGTGTTTGCATTGAGCCTGATTTTCTGCTTCGGCCTGGTTTACAACGCGGTGCAGGCCAATTCGATTGTGGCGGCCACCGAAGCCGCTTGGGGCTGGAACAAACATCTGGTCGGCGTCGGCCTGGTGATTCTGACCGCACCGATTATTTTCGGCGGCATCAGACGGGTATCAAAAGTGGCCGAGGCGGTGGTGCCGTTTATGGCAATACTGTATATGTTGATGGCGCTGTTTGTGATTGCCACCAATTTGAGCGCCGTGCCGCATGTGTTCGGCCTGATTTTCGACAATGCCTTCAAATTTGAAGCGGCCGGCGGCGGTTTGTTGGGCGCGATGATTTCACAGGCAATGATGGTCGGCATCAAACGCGGCCTGTACTCCAATGAAGCCGGTCAGGGCTCCGCACCAAATGCGGCGGCAGCGGCTGAGGTGAAGCACCCGGTGAGCCAGGGCATGATTCAGATGCTGGGCGTGTTTGTCGACACCATCATCGTGTGTTCGTGCACCGCCTTTATCCTGCTGCTCTCCAATGTTCACGCCACCACCGATTTGAGCGGCGTGCAGCTTACCCAAGCTGCGATTGTGAGCCATGTGGGCGCCTGGGGGGCAGATTTTCTGGCGGTGGTGCTGTTTATGTTTGCTTTTTCATCGGTTATCGGTAACTACGCCTATGCCGAATCTAATGTGCAGTTTATCAAAAGCCATTGGATGATTTTAACCGTGTTCCGCATGATGGTGCTGTTTATGGTGTATTTCGGCTCGGTCAACAGCGTGCCGCTGGTATGGGACATGGCCGATCTTTCTATGGGCATTATGGCCTTGATCAACTTGGTTGCCATTCTGGCCTTGTCGCCGTTGGTGTTTTTACTGCTCAAAGATTACAACACCAAACTCAAGCTCGGCAAAACGCCTGAATTCAAGCTTTCCGAACACCCCGGCCTCAAGCGCCGCATCAAATCGGATATTTGGTAATCGCCGCGCTTGCACAAAATATGCCCGGTTCCAACCGATTGGTACTCATCAAGAAACCCGCTGTTGAAAGCGGGTTTTTTATGCAATACCCAACGGCATAGCCATTGATCAAAGCAGCCAACACGACAGCGAACTGAAACTGTACAATCAATACAAGGCCGGTCAATACCACCTTTTCGACTCAACACAGATTCAGGCCTGCTCCGGAATGGCAGCATGATGGCACTTCTGCGCTGGAAAAGTATTGTGAACGACCTTGGCTGATAAAAAAAGGCCGTCTGAAAAACCAGTTTCAGACGGCTTTGATCTATCGATATTTTATTCCGGGCGCATCTGCGGAAACAGAATCACATCGCGGATGCTCGGGGCGTCGGTGAGCAGCATCACCAGGCGGTCGAGGCCGATGCCGCTGCCACCGGTGGGCGGCAGGCCGTATTCCATGGCGCGGATATAGTCGGCATCGTAGTGCATGGCTTCGTCGTCACCGGCATCTTTCTGCGCCACTTGCGCTTTGAAGCGGGCGGCTTGGTCTTCGGGGTCGTTCAATTCTGAATAGCCGTTGGCCAGCTCGCGGCCGACCACGAATAATTCGAAGCGGTCGGTAAGGCCGGGCTTGGTATCGGATGCACGCGCCAACGGCGATACTTCAATCGGGTAATCGATAATAAACGTGGGGTTCCACAACTTGCTCTCGGCGCAACCTTCAAACAAGGCCAGTTGCAGGCTGCCGATGCCCGGCGAGGGCGGCAGGCTTTCGCCGTGTTTGACGATTTCCTGTTTCAGCCAGGCTTCGTCAAACAATTGTTCGTCGGTGTAGTGCGGATTGTATTTTTTAATCGCTTCGAGAATGGTGAGGCGCTCAAACGGGCTTTCCAAATCCACTTCTTTGCCGTTGTAGCTGATTTTGGCGCTGCCGCAGGCGGTAATGGCGGCGGCGCGGATAACGCCTTCGGTCATTTCCATCATGCGCTCGTAATTGCAGAAGGCTTCGTAGAATTCCATCATGGTAAATTCGGGGTTGTGGCGGGTGCTCATGCCCTCATTGCGGAAGCTGCGGTTGATTTCAAACACGCGCTCCAGCCCGCCCACCACCAGCCGTTTCAAATACAGCTCGGGCGCAATGCGCAGATAAAGCGGCATATCCAGCGCGTTGTGATGGGTTACAAACGGTTTGGCCGTGGCACCGCCGGGAATCGGGTGCATCATCGGTGTTTCCACTTCCAGATAGCGCTCGCCGACCATATAGTTGCGCACAGCCTGAATAATCTGGCTGCGTTTGATAAAAGTGTCGCGCGATTCTTGGTTGGTAATCAAGTCGACATAGCGCTGGCGGTATTTCATTTCCTGATCGGCCAGACCTTTGTGCTTGTCGGGCAGCGGGCGCAGCGATTTGGAGAGCAGGTGCAGCTTGCTCACGCGCACGGTCAGCTCGCCGTGATTGGTTTTGAAAAGTGTGCCCTCGGCGCCGAGGATATCGCCCATATCCCAATGTTTGAATGCTTCGTGTACGTCTTCACCCACGCCCTGGTTGTTGATATAGAGCTGTATTTGGCCGCTCACATCTTGCAGAGTGGCAAAGCTGGCCTTGCCCATCGCGCGTTTGAGCATCATGCGGCCGGCCACTTTAACGGGGATGGCCTGCGGATCGAGCTCGGCTTTTTCAAGCGCGCCGCATTCTTTCTGCAAATCGCCGGCAAAGGCATCGCGTTTGAACTGGTTGGGAAAGGCGATGCCTTGTTGGCGGATTTCATTCAGTTTTTCGCGGCGCAACGTGATAATCTGGTTTTCATCGAGTTGCGGCTCGGTTTGCGGGTTATTCTGTTCGCTCATGTTTTTTCCAAAAAAGTTCAGGCCGCCGGATGTTGCAGCCTGATTTGATTCGATATTTTGGTAGGCATTTTACGCGCATTCGCGTTTTTTTTCTATGCTTGAGGCCGTCTGAATAACCCATTCACAAAAGTCAGCTAACAAAAGGCGGCGAGCCGAAGACAATACACCCGTACGGGGCCGGTTGGCTGCCGCTTCAGCGCCTTGGCGAAACCGATTCTCTTCGAGCTCTGGCAAGCCAATGCCGCTAGATTATTTTTGTAAATGGGCATGAAAGCAGCTGCGGATATAAAAAAACCTGCTTGCAGCACAAGCAGGTTTGAATATCTGGTGGGTCGTGAAGGATTCGAACCTTCGACCAACGGATTAAAAGTCCGCTGCTCTACCAGCTGAGCTAACGACCCGAAGACGTGCATAATATAGAAACAGCTTTTCTTTGTCAACTGTTTTTGCGGCAGATATTACAAAAATATAACAGGCCGTCTGAAACGTTTCAAACCCCGAAACTTAAGCGGCTTTACCGGTCAGCCCCAAATGGTTGAGCAGCGCATCCACTTTCGGTTCACGGCCGCGGAAGGCTTTAAACGATGCCATCGCACTGCGCGATCCGCCTACAGCAAGGATTTCGTTCCAGAATTTGGCGCCGGTGGCTTTGACATCGCCGCTCTCTTCAAAGGCAGCATAGGCATCGGCACTCAACACTTCCGCCCACGCATAGCTGTAATAGCCGGCCGCATAGCCGCCGGCAAAAATATGGCCGAAGCTGTTGGCAAAACGGTTGAAATCCGGCTGTTGCACCACCGCTACTTCAGCGCGCACATCTTGTAGGGTTTGCGCCCAGTTGCCGAGCTTGGCCTTATCGCCCTCACTGTAAATCAGCATATCGAAAAGACCGAATTCCATCTGGCGGGCGAGAAACATGCCGACTTGGAAGTTTTTGGCGGCCAGCATTTTATCGAATAATTCGCGCGGCAGCGGCTCGCCTGTGGTTTCATGTGCCGACATGCCGGCCAGCACTTCGTATTCCCAGGTGAAGTTTTCCATAAACTGGCTCGGCAGCTCCACCGCATCCCATTCCACACCGTTGATGCCGCTCACGCCCAATTCATCGACACGGGTGAGCAGATGGTGCAGGCCGTGGCCGGTTTCGTGAAACAGGGTCACAATTTCATCATGGGTGAGGCGGGCGGGTTTGCCGCCCACGGGTGGGGTAAAGTTGCACACCAGATAGGCAATCGGGGTTTGAATCTGCCCTGCTTTGTCGCCCGCACCAAAACGGCGGCGGCCGCGGTAGTCGTTCATCCAGGCGCCGCTGCGTTTGCCTTCGCGGGCGTATAAATCCATATACACGCCGCCGATAATCGCGCCGCCTTTTTCTAATTCGTAATAGCGCACATCGGGATGCCATACGGGCACTGTTTTTTCGGCGAGGTTGACGCCGTAGAGGCGGTTAATCTGGGCAAACAGGCCGGCCAACACCTTGTCGGCGGGAAAGTATTGTTTCACTTCGGCTTCTGAAAATGCATACTTGGCTTCGCGCAGCTTTTCGGCGGCATAGGTGAGGTCGTGCACCTGTGGGTCGGCAATGCCCAATTCTTCACGGGCAAACGTTTCCAGCTCGGCCAAATCCTGTTCGGCAAACGGCTTGGCACGGCGGGCGAGGTCGCGCATAAAATCGAGCACTTGTGCGGGCGAATCGGCCATTTTGGTGGCCAGTGAAAGTTCGGCGTAGTTGTTGTAGCCCAGCAGCGCGGCTTCTGCGTGCGCGATTTCGAGGCGGCGGGTAATGTTGGCGGTGTTGTCGAATTCGGCCTGCCCCAATTCGCTGGCGCGGGTGGCATAGGCGCGGTAGCTTTCGGCACGCAGCGCACGGTCGTCGGCATGTTTCATCACCGCCAGATAGTGCGGCATTTGCAGGCCGATTTTGTAGCCGATTTTGCCTTCTGCTTCGGCGGCAGCGGCAAACATCGCTTTTTCATCGCTGCTCAGGCCTTTCAGACGGCCATCGTCTGCCAGATAAAGAGCAAACGCGTCAGTGGCATCGAGCACGTTTTGGCTGAATTTGGCCGCCAATTGCGCGCCTTCGGTTTGCAGTTCGGCAAAACGCGCCTGCTCTGCGGGCGGCAGCTCGGCACCGCTCAATACAAAATCGCGCAAATCGTGGTTGAGCTTGGTTTGCTGTGCATCATCCAAACGGGCAAATCCGGCACCGGCCTTGATGGCTTTGAAGCGCTCGTAAAGCTCGATATCTTGGCCGATTTCGGTAAAAAATACGGTAACTTCGGGCATCAGCTCATTGTAAACCGCGCGCAGCTCGGGCGTGTCGACCACAGAATTCAAGTGCGCCACCACACCCCAGATGCGGCCTACCCGCTCAGTGATGTCGGTCAGGCGCTCAACGGTATTACCCCAAGTGGCCTCGGCGTGGCTTTTCACATCGGCAATGGCGGCGCGCGCTTCAGCCATCGCGGTTTGCATGGCCGGGCGGATGTCGGCGGTTTGGATTTCGTGGTAACGCGGCTCGTCGGCCAGGTTTAATAATACATTGCTCATGAAAGCTTCCTTGTGATAAATCGGTATCCGGCGGCCTTTACCGGGTGGCTGAGGCCGTCTGAAAAAAAGAATGAAAATCATATAGTGGCAAAATCGGCAATCTAAAGAAAGCCTGCTTAAAAATATCTGCCGAGGCTTAATATTTCAGCGGTTTGCATTCAACAAACGGTATTGGATGCGGATAAATTCGTCTAAAACGGCCTGCTGGATTTCCAAGCGTTTCGGCACCGGCGCGGCAAAGCGCACCACGATGTTATACACCTTATCATCGTGCGGCACACGGGTGATGCGCGGCTGGGCGGCGGGGGTGATAAACAGTTTTTGCGTCTGCACCCGCTCCAGATAAAGCGTGATGTCGTCCACATAAGGTGCGCACAGCTTATCGACCAACATCTGCAAGCCGGGTACGATGGCATCGGAATCCAGCGCAATCGGCACCGGTATTTCAAAAGTGTGGATAACAAACATGCCAAGCACATTGTCGCGCTGCACCGATTGGCCGAGCAGCAGGCTGTTGGGAAACGACACTGTTTTGCCGGAAAGCTGCCCCACCAGCGGATTGGGGCCGAGCTGCATCATCAGCGTGTTGAGCAGATTGATGTCGACCACGCGCCCGCGCAGTCCGCCCACTTCGATATAGTCGCCCACCGAATACTGTTTGGTGGTGGCGCGCAACACGCTGCCGGAAAGGCACATAATCAGCTCTTTGGTGGCCAGCACAATCGCCGCAGCCACGGCAAACATCGACAAGGCCAGCGTTTGGATTTGCGCCGCCCAAATCGCCAGCAGCCCGAAAATCACCACAATCAGGGTAACGTTGCGGGTCACCACCACCCAGCGACGCTTGTCTTCGATTTCCAGCAGCGGATGGCGGCGGAAATGCGCCTGCAAAATCACACCGCGCACCAGCAAAATGCCGATAATCATCAGCACCGACTGTACCAGCTCTGCGCGTATCGGGCCGTGGTTGATAAATTCAGTAATGGTTTGCCACATGGGGTTTCCGTTGGATTGGGGTGGGAAGTGGGGTTTGAAATCTTTTATATTCGGCTTTATAATAGCTTTAAGTGGATTGGGGGGTTCCCCGGTCGGCGTTACGGCTCTGACGTCATGTCGGGGCCTTTCGCTTGTATGACCGGCGGGAAAACCGTTAACCCGTAATCCCAATAATGCTCTCCCAAACGTTGGGGATTCTGGCAGAAAAATTTTTCTTTCAAAATATCAAACGCACGGTTCGGCTTGGCTTCACCATCAATCAAATGACGGCCTATCGGACGGGCAAATAAATCAGCAAATTGCATCCCTGTCGAATTAATCTGTTTGGATTTAATGATAATTTCAAACGGAAATTTTGTTTTCAGCTGATTGTCTCCTGCGCAAATACGGCGAAATTCCAATTCAAGCTCTCTATCTTCTTTGTCGCCCCGCGCTTCTACCACGATAAATGTCTTGCTTTTGTAGTGGTTTTTTTCGATGAGAAACCGATATAAATTTTCCAAGCAGGAGGTTAAGGCAATGTGATAGGCATTTCTGGCGGGCTTGGCAGCCAGTCGTTGTTTCATAATTGCACCGGCAATCAATACAAATTTACTGCTCTCGATAATCCCGCTTAATGAGCCCATAAATGCGTTTTCAATATCACGGCTTTGAAAGGTGAAAGGCGGTAGTTTTTTGCGGATTTCCCGCTCATGAAAAATGATGGCATCGTGGCCGAAATAATTAAATTTCAGGCTTTGCATTTCCGGAACAAGCACATCCGCATAGTATTTTTTATGGAAAATACAAAATGCCAATACAAATACAGGGTAACTTTTATCATTCCCTTCAAGATGTGTGTCGCCGCTTTCATCTACATAAACGATGTAGGGGCTGAAGGTAGATGCGGCTGTTTGAGCAGAAAAAGCTTCAGCAGGTTTGGAAAAATCTAAGGAAAGCTGATTGAGCCGCTCTGATTCCGACACATCAAATGAAAACGGATTGTCTGTATTCATTAATATTTTCCTTTTTCAGACGGCCTCTAATTTCGCATACGCCGTATCCAATTCTTTCACGCCGTGTTGGCCGAAGTTTATCGTCAGCCGCGCCGATTCGCCTTTATTGACCGCTTCGATAATCACGCCGGTGCCGAATTTGGCGTGGCGCACGTTTTGGCCGATGCGAAAGCCGGCATAGTCTTGCGGCAAATCATAGTTTTCCGCCACGCGGGTTTTGATTTTCGGAGCGTCGGTAAAGCTGTTGAACGGCTTGGTTTTGGCCGATAAGCGATGCAATACGACTTCGGGAATTTCGTCGACAAAGCGCGACACGATGCCGAAATGGGTTTGGCCGTGCAGCAAGCGTTGTTGCGCCATGCTGATATACAGGCGTTGGCGGGCGCGGGTGATGGCCACATACATCAGGCGGCGTTCTTCTTCGAGGCCGCCGCGTTCGGCCAGGCTGTATTCGCTGGGGAACAGCCCTTCTTCCATGCCGGTGAGGAA
Organism: Uruburuella testudinis; assembly: GCF_022870865.1. Classification (NCBI taxonomy): domain Bacteria; kingdom Pseudomonadati; phylum Pseudomonadota; class Betaproteobacteria; order Neisseriales; family Neisseriaceae; genus Uruburuella; species Uruburuella testudinis. Next base: position 164,286 of record NZ_CP091508.1, on the reverse strand, counting down.
TACGGCATCAAATTCCAAGCCTTTGGCGGCGTGCACGGTCATCAATTGCAGGGCTTCTTCGCCTTCGCCGGCCTGGTTTTCGCCGGATTCGAGTGCGGCGCTGCTGAGAAAAGCGAGAATGGGAAACAGCGGGTTTGCCTGTGCGCCTTCGGGCAACACTTCAAACACACTCTCTTCGGGTTTGAAGGCAACGGCAGCGTTGACCAATTCATCCAAGTTGTCCAAACGGTCTTGATGGTCGCCTTTTTGGGTTTGGTAGTATTCGACCAGCCCACTATCGCGGGTGACGGCGAGCATCATTTCTTGCAGCGAAGAAACGGCGGCCTGGGTGCCCAAGCCTTCAATCAGGCGCACGAAAGCGGCGACTTTGGCAGCTTTTGCGCCCATGCCGCAGGCGGCCTGCCACAATGAGATACCTTGTTCGGCGGCGGCCGTCTGAATGTTTTCGATGGTGCGTGCACCGATGCCGCGGGCGGGCACGTTGATCACGCGCAAAAGGGCATTGTCGTCGTCGGGGTTGACGGCCAGGCGCAGATAGGCGAGCGCGTGTTTGATTTCCTGGCGCTCGTAAAAGCGCAGACCGCCATAGATTTTATAGGGCACGCCGGCGCGGAATAGGGCTTGTTCGAGCACGCGCGACTGGGCATTGCTGCGGTAAAGCACGGCCATCTGGCTGAAGGTGCGGCCTTCGCGTTGCAGCGATTTGGCTTCGTCTATCACAAACTGCGCTTCTTCAAAATCGGTGGGGGCGGCGATAAAGCGGATTTTGTCGCCGTCTGCCGCATCGGTGCGCAGATTTTTGCCCAAGCGCTCGGCGTTGTGCTCGATGACGGCGTTGGCGGCCATCAGGATATTGCCGACCGAGCGGTAATTCTGCTCCAACTTAATCGGGGCTTCGATGTCGAATTCATGCATCAAGGCGCTCATATTGCCCACGTGTGCGCCGCGGAAGCGGTAAATCGATTGGTCGTCGTCGCCGACGGCAAACACCGCGGCATTGTCGCCGGCCATCAGCTTCAGCCAAGCATATTGCAGCTTGTTGGTGTCTTGAAATTCGTCCACCAGAATGTGGTTGAAGCGGTTTTGATAATGACGGCGCAAAATTTCGTTGCGTTGCAGCAATTCATAGCTGCGCAACATCAGTTCGGCAAAATCCACCACGCCTTCGCGCTGGCAGATTTTGTCGTATTCAGCATAGCATTCGACCATTTTGGTGGTATGCGGGTCGGGGGCATGCAGGGCTTCGGCGCGCAAGCCGCTTTCTTTTTGGGCGTTGATAAAGCCTTGCAGGCTGCGCGGCGCGATGATTTCCTCGGCGATATTGAGCGCTTTGAGCATACGCTTGATCAGCGCGAGCTGATCGCCGCTGTCGAGAATCTGAAAGGCAGACGGCAGGCCGGCATCTTGATGATGCATGCGCAAAAAGCGGTGGCAGAGGCCGTGAAACGTGCCCAACCACATGCTGCGCACATTCACCGGTATCATCGCCGCAAGCCGCGTTTGCATTTCTTTGGCGGCCTTGTTGGTAAAGGTAACCGCCATGATGCTGTGCACGCCGGCTTGGCCGCTTTGCAGCAGCCAGGCGATGCGGGTGGTGAGCACACGGGTTTTGCCGCTGCCCGCACCGGCCAGCACCAGCGCAGATTGCGGCGGCCAAGTTACGGCGGCAAGTTGTTCGGGGTTGAGGCCTTGTAAGAGTGATGTATTCATGGGCGCTATTGTAGCGTTTTTTGACATACTGCGTTATTCACATCAGGCACCGCCTGAAATACTTTCAAAAATTGAGAAGCCCTACATTTACCCATACATGACGAATTATTATGCCAATAATTTATAAAAAATCAGCATATTTCCGAACATGCCAAAGAGATAATAACATTTATAGGTTATTTAATTATTTTTAATTAAACCTAACTTGATTTAACTTTAACGATATTATATAAATATTTTCCTTTTTGATATTTGGAAATGACAGGATTTCATGGAAAATAATATTTTATATCAAGCAGCGCAAGAGCATGCCAACCTGCATAGGTATGGCGACAGATATCAAACAGATGCCTTAACTCTGAAAAACAACGCTTTTGTGGTTTCAGATATTGAAATTGACTCAGCTTTACCGAAAACCCTTGTAGACATAGGCTTTTTACCTACGGAGCTGATACCTACTGCATCAATTAATCTACTGGCTTATATTACAGCATTAGGCTTATACCCTGTTGTGTATCAAGGAGAAAATGAAGGGCGCCTTATCAGACATGTTGTACCCAAAAAAGGGCTCGAAAATGAAATTAGCTCATACGGATCAAGCAAAACATTTTATCCACATGTAGACAATCCCGATTTAAAATTACGTGGGGAAAATAGCTACCCCCCTATTTCTATCTACACCAGTGCCAGATACATTAACATTATTATGCTTACGCCAGCATGACAAAGTTGCCACCAGCATTTTACTGCTGGATGATGTGTTATCCGATTTAACAGCAGAAGATTTGCAGTTATTGCAAGAACCATACTATACCATTACGAGACCGGCCTCTTTTCAAGAGAGCCAATCTTTAAACAGGCTTCCACTTTTAGTACGCCAATCAAACGGTTCTTATCATTCACGATTTGATTATCATCATGTTTCATCTTTCAGCCCCCGCCATGAAGCCGCATTGATGCACTTCAGAAAACAAGCATTAAACAAAGATAAATGGAAAGATTTGTATTTAAAACCCGGGCAGGCCGTAACATTTAATAATCAGACAACATTACATACAAGAAATGGCTTTCGGCCTAAATTTGATGGGCAAGACAGATGGTTACTGCGGGTATTTGGATTGTATGAACGGCCACAGCAACAATATTTGCTTTCCCCGGTATGCAATCACCCTCTAAAAACCATTTAATCCACACATCAAAAGGAATCTAATATCATGGAAGCATTATTCGTTGATGGCAGTATTATTGCTGAATATTTTTATATCGGCTTGGGTTTGCTGATTATTGCATCGCTTGTAGCAGGCTATATTGATGCGATTGCCGGGGGTGCCGGGCTGATTTTGATCCCGGCCTTTCTGATGGTGGGGTTGCCACCCCAAGTGGCATTGGCACAAGAAAAGCTGGTCAGTACTATCGGCACGATTGCTGCAATTAAAAACTTTATGAAAAACAACGCTATCATTTGGAAAATAATACCCATAGGCATTATTTCCGCCATTGTTGGCGCATTTATCGGTGCCAAAGTGATTTTGATGCTGCCGACACATATCATCAACTATATTATTTTAGGATTTCTCCCTATCGGTTTGCTAGCAACACTGTTTAAAGGCAAACTCATCCGGGGTCATCAAGATAATGAAATTAAAGAATCTGCTTTGGCTGTTTTTATCACATGTTTGGTAGTGGGTTTTTATGATGGTTTTTTCGGACCGGGCACAGGCAGTATTTTTATCATCGCGTTGCATTTAATTAACCGCTTAACGCTGCTGCAAGCTTCTGCTACCTCTAAAATTTTTAATTTCGCTTCCAATATCGGTGCATTTGTGGCTTTTTTAATTGCAGGTAAAATGGCTTTTTTAATTGGCATTCCGATGATTATCGCCAATTTGGCCGGCAATCATTTCGGCAGCCTGCATGCCATCCATACTGATGGTGCCATTATTAAAAAGGTGTTGGTTGCAACAGTATTGCTGATTATGTTCACAATGGGCTATAAAGTGATTTTTGGTTAATCTCTGCCAAATATAATGCAAAATGCCGTCTGAATGGCTTTCAGACGGCATTTTCACAGACAGCCCATGTGGCCGTCTGAAAACCCTTATCAATATCAGGGCTTTTTCTGCTTGCCATATCAAATAATAAAAACTATTATCGTTTATATCTTTTTCATAAAATCACACACAAGGAGAATCAGATGGCTTATACCCTGCCCGAGCTTGGCTATGCTTATGATGCGTTGGAGCCGCATTTCGACGAGATGACCATGAATATCCACCACAGCAAGCACCATCAGGCTTATGTTAACAATGCCAATGCCGCGCTCGAGTCGCTGCCTGAATTTGCCGCCTTGTCTGCCGAAGAATTGGTGGCGCGCTTAAATGAACTGCCGCAAGACAGGCAAACGGTGTTGCGCAACAATGCGGGCGGCCATGCCAACCATTCGTTTTTCTGGAAAAACCTGAAAACGGGCACGCACTTACAAGGCCGTCTGAAAGAGGCAATCGAACGCGATTTCGGCTCAGTAGAAGCGTTTCAGACGGCCTTCGAGCAGGCTGCGGCTTCGCGCTTCGGCTCAGGCTGGGCATGGCTGGTGTGGGATGAAGGGCGCTTGCGGGTGGTATCCACTGCCAATCAGGATACGCCGTTGATGGGCGAAGCGGTGGCCGGCTGCAAAGGTTATCCCATCATCGGGCTGGATGTGTGGGAACATGCTTATTATCTGCAATATCAAAACCGCCGCCCCGACTACATCAAGGCATTTTGGCAGGTGGTAAACTGGGATGAGGCCGCACGGCGTTTTGAAGCCGCTGCGGTGTAACAAGCCGGCGACAGATAGGGCATCATGAACGCCCTCAAGCTGATCAAGGCCGTCTGAATGCATGTTTCAGACGGCCTGTTTGTTGCTTTAAGTCATACCCGCGGCTGTTAAAAAGTGCTAAATTATAGCCAGTTTCTTTTGATAATTTCAGTATTAAACCTATCATACACAAACCAATCAAGGAGTTGGACATGGAAAGCAAAATAGGCTTCAAGCCGGTGCCGACGGCGATTGCCGTGGTGCTGGCACTGATTATCTGGTTTATCATCCCCATACCCGACGGGGTTACCCCGCAGGCATGGCATTTGCTGGCGATGTTTGTCGGCGTGATCGCGGCGATTATCGGCAAGGCCATGCCCATCGGCGCCCTTTCCATCATTGCCATCATGCTGGTGGCGCTGACCGGCGTAACCAACGACACCCCCGCCGGCGCCATGCGTGATGCACTTTCAAGCTTTTCCAGCCCGCTGATCTGGCTGATCGGTGTGGCCATCATGATTTCGCGCGGCCTGTTGAAAACCGGCTTGGGTGCGCGTTTCGGCTATTGGTTTATTGCGGTGTGGGGCAAAAAAACGCTCGGCATCGGCTACAGCCTGGCCATTTCCGAGCTGATGCTGGCACCGGTCACGCCAAGCAATACCGCCCGCGGCGGCGGCATCATCCACCCGGTGATGAAAGCGATTGCCACCAGCTACGATTCCGACCCGGAAAAAGGCACGCAAAACCGCATGGGCAAATATTTGGCACTGGTCAACTACCACGGCAATCCGATTACCTCGGCGATGTTTATCACCGCCACCGCGCCCAACCCGCTGGTGGTCGACATTGTAGCCAAAGCCACCAACAGCGATATTCATTTAAGCTGGGGCACTTGGGCGGTAGCAATGCTGTTGCCGGGCTTGGTGGCGATGATTGTGATGCCGCTGGTGCTGTATTTCCTGTATCCGCCTGAAATCAAATCCACCCCCAATGCCGTGGCCTTTGCCAAAGAGCGGCTGGCCGAACAAGGCCCGATGACCCGGGGCGAATGGATTATGATGGCCATCTTCGCCTTACTGCTGCTGCTGTGGGCAGGCATTCCGGCCATGCTGCTGGGCGATGCCTGGAAAGTAGACGCCACCACCACCGCCTTTATCGGCCTCTCGCTGCTGCTGCTTACCGGCGTGCTGACTTGGGAAGACATTCTGAAAGAAAAAAGCGCGTGGGACACCATTACCTGGTTTGCCGCGTTGGTAATGATGGCTTCATTTTTGAATAAATTGGGCTTGATTACATGGTTTTCCGGCGTATTGGAAAACGGCGTGGCACATTTGGGCTTAGGCTGGATGGGCGCTTCGGCATTGCTGCTGCTGGCCTATATGTATGCACACTATATGTTTGCCAGCACCACCGCCCACATCACCGCCATGTTCGGCGCGTTTTATGCAGCGGGGATTTCACTGGGCGCACCGCCGATGCTGTTTGCACTGATGATGGCCGCCGCCTCCAGCATCATGATGACACTCACCCACTACGCCACCGGCACCTCCCCCGTGATTTTCGGCTCCGGCTATACCACGCTGGGCGAATGGTGGAAAGCGGGCTTTATCATGAGCATAGTCAACCTGCTGATTTTTATCTTTATCGGCGGTATTTGGTGGAAGGTTTTGGGCTATTGGTAAGGCCGTCTGAACAGAAACAACCGATATCGAAATGCCGTCTGAATTGTTTTCAGACGGCATTTTTTCGGATACTTTTCGGATACGGGATATTATCTCTATTCGCCAACATAACCGAATCACATCGGTTTTACCACACCGGCTTAACGCTTCGCAGTGGTGCATGGCTGGCGGGCAAGTTTTCTTGATTGGTGCATTGACAACGGTTTTAGCGATAACGCCGCAGAGCGGCAATTGCAGCACGTCGTTAAAAATAAGGTTCGAGCATCTTATGAAAGGAGTGACCAACTGGACATACGGCGGAGATTGGTTCAAGACTGGGAAGATTTTTTGTTTTCGGAGGTGGAAGATGACAACGTTTGATGAAGCGCTGCAAGCGATAAAAGACAATGGGGCGGTCAACGGCTTAGAGAGAGCGGCGGCTGAAATGATGTTCTCAGAGAATGACCAGGAAGTTGTGCTCGGATACTTGCTGGCAGAGCATTTGAACGGAGGCAGTGCGACACCGATAAGAGATGCCGTAAAACTCGCCGCAGGAACACCTGACACAAAAAGGGAGCGGAAACTCAGCGAGGCCGCCAAGGCTCGGCGGATAAAGAATATATATGAAACGATTCGAGAACTGACCGTGCTAACCTTGTCGCTACCTCACGAGAAAGTCTACAAGGGTCGAGAGTATCTGACTGGATGGGAAAATCTCCGAAACGACGTTAGTTTGAAGAGCCTCGTCGGAGAAGAGTTACACGCTAAAATGCTCGGCTGGGGGGTTAATTGGGCAAGCGGGGTGGGGATAATGTTCGAGGAGGTTCGAAGCAGCTGGGAGCTGGGGAACTTGGCGAACGAGGAGGCAATTTATAGGGATATGTTGGAGCAGGCGGAACGGCTGAATGGCGAACACGGAGAGGACTTGAAAAGGCACGCTTGGTTTAATCTGCACGGTGTGGAATGCCGGCGGGCGTACCATCAGGCAATCATTGACGGGTTCAAACAGCACAAAAGCATGTAAGAAGGAAGTTTGGTAGCGCCTTGTCAAGCAGATTAGTCGGAAAGATTTTTTTGAAAAATCTTTTCGATTAATTTTATTTATCGAAAGCGGAAAATATATTAATCTGACAATGTTTTCAGTACAAATCAGAAGGAATCAGCAAATGTCAGAGCAAATCCCAAACACAATTATGCCGTTTAACTCACGTAGGCGAGTTCGTGAACTGCTTGGTGTGAGTGATAGCACGCTACAGCGGCGGATTAGATGCGGAGCATTGCCCCCGCTGGAGCGCGTGGGCGGGGTTGGCCGCTTAACGGGCTATCGTGCGTCAACCTTAAACCGAATTTTGGAGGAACAGCAATGAAACGGCGGGATTATACGAACGTAGGGGATATCGAGAATCTAGACCGACAGTATAAATTTTCGCCAATGCTGGAGGGCATTGCAACGATTCGAGAGCCGTTTGATACGGTGCGATGTGTAATCTTTGCGGCAGTCGCAGCAGTCAGCAACGAACACGGAATTGCAAATCACACGAAGGGGAGCCGCAAGGATGTGGAAGATTTGCAGGCACAGATTGAGGCGCATGCGCGGAGATTGGTCGCAAGTGTGCAAGCCCTCAAATCAAAAGAAAACAACCGCTAACAAGCGGTTGCCTTAAATAAAGAATTTTTATCACTCAAGTCCCCCGTTGCAGCGGGGGATTCCAGCATAAGGGGTTTCCCAAAATGAGGCAACAGGATTTACACCGTGATGCGTTCAATGTTCGTCAAGACGGCAGTATCGAACGTGTGCGGACGATGTTCCACAAGCTAGGTTGTGCGGATGGCGCGCTGTTTGCATTTGCACAAGGCGGGCAAAGTAAAGGCGCAATGCGGCCGCTTTCAGCAAATGGGCAAACAATATCCATTCGAACGGAGGCTAAGCGTGAAACCTATATATCACAGATTTATGATATTAAAAAAGCGTCTGAGCTGTTGGATAACACACGACACCAGCATTTATTGGTTGCAGCTTGGACTTTGCCGGCTGATATTCTGGTGCTCGATTTTGATGATAAGCCGGGTGCTCTAGGCGCGAAGATGTGGCCTGATGTCGCAGCGGCTTGTGAAGGCTGTTTTATTGAGCGGAGCCGCAGCGGCAAAGGGTGGCATGTTTGGGCGAAAGTCGATACTGACACAGGAGAGAGGATAGCTGCGGGGCGCGGGAACGGACGACTTAAGTGCCACTTTCGTGGGTTTGGGGTCGATGTGGATTTTCGGGACACTCGGACGGCTTGGATGGGCGTTACGGGGGCAGTTTACCCCGATGGCGCAAATTGGGAGACGCTAAACGGCAAGCCGAAAAACAAACAAGCGTTTGAAGCCCTGCTGGCAGAGCTGGGGTTGTTTGGCGAAGGAAGGATGACAGAGGTTGCAGGACGAACAACAGAGGTCATCAGTCGGGGGGATGAGGATATCGGACTGACGGACGCAGACGAAATTATGCGATTGATGCGACAGAACAACAGCCTGAAAGACCCCGAAGGAAAAACGGTACAAGGCGGCCTGATTCGTCTGATGGATGGAGACATTGAGGCAGTCGAGCAATTTTGCGCTGGCGATTGGAGCGCGGCAGATGGAAAACTTTGCTTTCAAATTTCGTATTTTACACGGGACTTCGACACGATTTTAGATGTTGCGAGTGCCTGCGGGTTAACCAAAAGGCTTCAACACCCTGACAGCACAAAACGCAGCAAGTGGCAGCGGGATGACTACGTAAATCGCACGATTGATATGGCTATCAGGCAACGACAAGCAAACGGCCAGACATATCAGAACCGTAAGGGCGGGAAGGCAACACTGGCTGGGGCAGTGGCGGCAGGGACGGCAGATTACGCGGATAAGCTGCTTGTGCGAAAAGTCGGACGCGGCGGAAATGCGGTGCTGGTTCCAGAGCCATGTTTGGCGAATGTAGTAACGGCTTTGGAACATGATGCGCGCTTGGCTGGTGTATTTGGGACGGACGAGCTGCGGTTATTGACGGTGGCTTTAAGCCAGCCTGAAGGAGTCCCCGCCGAACGCTTTCCCTTAGGTGTGATTGAAAATATCCATCTCTCGACAGTGCAGCGGATGCTGGAGCGGTCGGGCATCAGACCACTGACACAGGGGGTGGTGCGGCAGGGGGTTGAGTTGGTCGCACGAGATAGGATGTTTAACCCCCTCAAAGAGCGGATGACGACAGCAACGGAGGTATGGGACGGAATCGATAGATTTGATGCGGAGTACCTGATTCCACAGACGAACTGAGCAAAGCGATGCTGAGCAAACCTGCATATGAGGGGCACATGCTGGGGTTGGATGCCAAAGGTCGGGAGCGATTGAACGCCGCTACAGTGAGGGGGGATATCGGCAAGGCGCTCGAGTATCTGGGGTTTCGTAAGCAAACAATTATGGCAGACAGGCCAAGCGGCCTTAGAGGTTCTAAGCTCGTTTGGCTTAGACCACTCTCAGAGGAGGAAGCGCGAGAGCGTGGCGCAATCGTTGGGGGTTTAGGTTGTGCAGCCGCCTAGCGCGTGGTTTTAGCGAGTGGTTTCTATACCACTCGCTAGGCTGAAAGCCTTATGTAGCAAGGCTTTGCGAGGGGCTAGCGAGTGATATAGGAAAAAAATGAACCTTCATTGTGTTAGTAGTATGGTGGTGGGGACGGGGGTGTTTACATAGGGCTGAGTGGCAGTAATAGCACTCGCTACTCGCTAGTTGATAAATAGTTCATTATATTCAATATGCTATGTGCATTGCTTAATTTTTAAGCACTCGCTAGACGTGTAAAAAAGTAGGAGGCCAATAAATGGGCAAAAAGTTACAGGATGTGATTCGTGTTAACGCGGATGGGGGCATAGGAGCGCTACAGGCAGGGGAAGTGGCGAACGTTATAGAGGAACTGATGGCAACAGATATGTGCGAGATTGTAGCGCGGGCGCAAAGGACTATAGAACAGGTGGAGGCTGGAGATGCTGCGGGGGTTGGACTGGAGCAAGCTGCGGCATTATCCGCAGTTGTTTATGAATTAATCCTTAGTCACGCCCACAAAATAAACAAGCGCCCTACCCCGCATGGTGTGACAGAGTTTACCAAACTGGGCAACTTACACAGCAAGCTGATGCATCAGATGAAACAATCCGCCGCATGGGCGTACAGAGTTAAACACACCGTGACAAAAGATAGCGAGCTGGGGCGGAATGATTCCAGAGTACAAGGGCGGATACTCAGGCGAGCCACGACAACGGCAGATGGTTGTTTTGATGAAACCTTGTAAATGATTGAGGGGGTTAGGGCATATACCTAGCCTCCTCAACTATGAAAGTAAGATTTTTTTTTTAAAAATCCGAAATTTTTTGTGAGAGACCTCAGGCGGAGCTAGGCACGCAATCACGCAAAAAAGTGTATACGTCAGCAAGCTAAGTAAAATTGTTGTATCAGGAAGTACACCGCTAAAAACACAACCCCTACACTTCTATTGTGGAGGGGTGTTTTTACACAGGTAAAAGTACAGAAAGAAGCACCGCAGCGCATTTAAAATCTTTTACAGTCACGCCCAAAAGGTACCAAAAAAGGTACCTTTTTTAGAAGGCCAAAGAAAAAGCCCTTGAACATCAAGGGCTTAATTATGTTGTTTGGTTGCGGGGGCAGGATTCGAACCTACGACCTTCGGGTTATGAGCCCGACGAGCTACCATGCTGCTCCACCCCGCGTCAGAAGAATGAAACTATAACAACAATCCGAAACTGTGTCAACACCATTCGCAAAATTTTCAGCAGCAAACATAAAACGGGCACCGCAGCGCCCGTTGATTGTTCGTTCACATTCCAAAAAATCAGATAGGTGCGGGCGCCTGTGCGGCCTGCTCCTGCACCATCGCGGCCAGTGATGCACCGCTAAACGATGCGCCGTAGCCGCATTGTTCGAAAGCCGCGTTGATTTGGCTGTTATTTAATGAAGTGCCGTCATTAAAACACAGCGCTTCAATCTGGTTTTGCTCGCCGCCAAACCAGTTTTTCACGGTGATGCTGTCGCCCTTGCCGGCATCGATAATCAAATTGCCGCAATAAGCGGTAAAGCACAAGTCAGAAAGGCTGATGTCGCTCTTGAATTCGATATTATCGGCATCACAAGGGTCGCCGCAATCCACAACCGTGTCATGCCCGTAGCCTTTGCCGAAAATATAAGTGTCGCCGCCGGCGCCGCCGTTGAGCCGGTCGTTGCCGTAGCCGCCGTCAAGCACATCACAGCCGTTGCCGCCGTCAAGGCAGTCGGCATCGTTACTGCCGTAAAGATTGTCGTTGCCCTCTTCGCCATACAAAGTGTCGCGCCCGCCGCCGCCGATCAGAATATCGTCGCCCGCACCGCCATACAGCACATCGTTGCCGCTGCCGCCGTCGAGCCAATCGTTGCCTTCGCCGCCATAAAGCTTGTCGGCACCGGCGCCGCTGCTGAGTTTGTCGTCGCCGGCTTCGCCATACAATACATCACAGCCCTCGCCGCCGTCTAAGGTGTCGCAGCCGTCGCCGCCATAGAGCTTGTCGTTGCCGCCACCGCCGTTAATGGTATTGTCGGCAGCATTGCCGCTGATGACATTATCGAGCTTGTTGCCGCTGAGCGTCAGCGCGCCGTCGCCGGCGGCCACCAGATTTTCCACGTGGTTGCCCAGCGTGTAGTCGATATAGGAAATCACGGTGTCGTTGCCCTGCCACAAGCATTCGCTCACCACATCACATTCGTCATCCACCACATAAACATCGTTGCCGATGCCGCCAATCATAATATCTGCACCTTTGCCGCCGTCCAGATAATCATGGCCTGCCAAGCCTTTGAGGGTATCGTTGCCGTCGCCGCCAAACAGTTTGTCGTTAAACCATGTGCCGGTGATGCTGTCGCGGTCATTGGTGCCGACTGCATCCACGCCGCATTCGGCGTTTTTGCTGCGGGTAACACACACATTATACCCTTTGCTGCCACCCCATGCGCCCCAAAAAGGCACATTGATACCGCTCCACAAATGATAAGACATATTCAACCTCCGGATAAAAAATCTGAAAAAAGAAACGCCGGTACTGCAAGCCGCACAACACCATTGGCATAATACAGCGCCTGTATGAACTTTTTAAGACAGCCGCTTATTCGGTCTGCCAGACAGACCAGCGGTAATCTATTGATTTATAAAGATTGTTAATATGTCGATGATATTAATAATAAAGATTATCAAATGATGCATTTCCGATTACCGAAAACACGACTGCCTTTGCGGCCAAGTGCTAACCGAGGCAAGTTTTGCGCTAGCTGTTCAACTTAGTCATCATAAAGGGCAGTGGGTCGAAAACAGCATAAGCAGTCTGGCAAGGCGAGATAACGAAGTAGGATTATTCAGCTGAACGGCTATATAATGCAGTTTTCGCATCCAAACAGATTATCCAGCCGCCATGCTCCAACCCGATTTCCGCCAAACCCTTGCGCGCGACCGCCATTTTCTCCAATCTGCTTTTAAAAATCCGCAACGTTTCGGCGGCATCGAAGCCGTGCAGCAAAAATATCAAAAATCGCACGCGGCCTATCTGAAGCGCTTGGAAAAGCTGCCGCAGCCGCACTATGACAACACCTTGCCGGTGCACGAGCGGCGTGAAGACATCAAACAGGCGATTGCCGACAACCAAGTGGTGATTATCTGCGGCGAAACCGGCTCGGGCAAAACCACACAGTTGCCCAAAATCTGCTTGGAGCTGGGGCGCGGTGCCGCCGGCCTGATCGGCCACACGCAGCCGCGCCGCCTGGCCGCGCGCTCGGTGGCAGAGCGGATAGCGGAAGAATTAGGCAGCGACATCGGCAGCGCGGTGGGCTACAAAGTGCGCTTCAACGACAATACTTCGCGCGATGCCTATATCAAATTGATGACCGACGGCATTTTGCTGGCCGAAACGCAAACCGACCGTTTTCTCACCGCTTACGACACAATTATTATTGATGAAGCGCACGAGCGCAGCCTAAATATTGATTTCCTGCTCGGCTATTTGAAGCAATTGCTGCCGCGCCGCCCCGATTTGAAAGTCATCATCACATCAGCCACCATTGATGCCGAACGCTTCAGCCGCCATTTTGCACAAGCAGCTGTGGTTTCAGACGGCCTTTCAGACGGCCTTAATCAAGCAACAGGGCCGTCTGAAAGCCTGTCTGAAAAACCTCAAGGCGCGCCGGTATTGGAAGTATCCGGCCGCACTTATCCGGTGGAAATCCGCTACCGCCCCTTAAACGAAACCGATGAAGACGAAGCCGAAATCGACCTTCCCGATGCCATTGCCGATGCGGCAGACGAATTGGCTGCGCTGGGCAAAGGCGATATTCTGGTGTTTTTACCCGGCGAGCGTGAAATTCGCGAAGCCGCCGAAGCCCTGCGCAAATCGCCGCTGCGCCGCCATGATGAAATCCTGCCGCTGTTTGCACGGCTTTCCAACGCCGAGCAGCACAAAATTTTCCGCCCCGACGGCAATAAACGCCGCATTGTGTTGGCCACCAATGTTGCCGAAACCTCGCTCACCGTGCCCGGCATCAAATATGTGATTGATACCGGCTTGGCGCGGGTGAAACGCTATTCCGCACGCGCCAAAGTGGAGCAGCTGCATGTAGAAAAAATCTCACAAGCGGCAGCACGGCAACGGGCGGGGCGTTGCGGCCGCGTGTCGGCAGGCGTGTGCATCCGCCTTTATGGTGAAGATGATTTCAACAGCCGCCCCGCCTTTACCGACCCTGAAATCATCCGCAGCAATCTGGCCGCAGTGATTTTGCGCATGGCCGCGCTGAAACTCGGCGATGTAGCGGCATTTCCGTTTCTCGAGGCGCCCGACCAGCGTTATATCAACGACGGTTTCCAAGTGCTGCTGGAGCTGGGCGCGGTAGACGAGCGCAACGGGCTGACCAAAATGGGCGAACAAATGGCGCGACTGCCTGTCGACCCAAAAATCTCGCGCATGCTGCTGGCGGCAAAAAAACACGATTGCGTGCAGGAAATGCTGGTCATTGTGGCTGCACTGTCGATTCAAGACCCGCGCGAACGGCCGCTGGAAGCACGTGAAGCCGCCAACAAAGCGCACGAGCGTTTTACCGACAAGCAATCGGATTTTCTCGCCTATCTGAATATTTGGGATTCGTTTCAGCGCGAACGTGAAAAAGGCTTGAGCAACAAACAATTGGTGCAGTGGTGTCATCAATATTTCCTCTCACACCTGCGCATGCGCGAATGGCGTGAGCTGCATCAGCAATTGGCGCAAATCGCCATCGAAATGGGTTTGGCCGACAAAAAAAATGCCTTCAGACGGCCTCAAGCTGTCGAACAACTCAGGCCGTCTGAACACACCAACGATCAAGATTTATCAGCCAAATTAAAGCAAAAACAATTAGATAAAAAACAACACCGCGCCCACATCCGCGCTGCCAAAGAAGCCGGATACGAGCAAATCCACCGCGCGCTCCTCACCGGGCTGATTGCCAATGTCGGCCTCAAATCGCCCGAAGGCCACGATTATCTCGGCGCGCGCGGCAGCCATTTCCATCTTTTCCCTGCTTCAGCCTTGTTTAAAAGCAAACCGAAATGGGTGATGGCGGCCGAGCTCACCGAAACCACCCGCCTCTACGCCCGCGATGTGGCCAAAATCGAGCCGGAATGGATAGAGCAAGAAGCCCGTCATCTAGTGAAATACCATTATTTCGAACCGCATTGGTCGCAAAAGCGCGGCGAAGTGGTGGCCAGCGAGCGCGTGACTTTTTACGGCCTGACCGTATTACCGCGCCGCCCCGTGGCCTATGGCAAAGTCGCCCCCGAAGAAGCCCGCGAGCTCTTTATCCGCGGCGCACTGGTGGCGCAGGAAACCGAGCTTAAAGCCGATTTCTTTACCCACAACAAAAAGCTGATTAAAGACATCGCCGCGCTGGAACACAAATCACGCAAACAAGACGTGCTGGTGGATGAAGAAGCCCTGTTTGATTTTTACAACCAACGGCTGCCCGAATGCTATATGCCGTCTGAAACGGCCGAGCCTCAACCATCCGCTCCCTCCCCCCGTGGGGGAGGGTTGGGGAGAGGGCCGCAGGCCGCAGGCTTGCCTAACCAACGCCGCCCAAAAAAACACGCTCCCCAACCGCTGGCCGACATCCGCACCTTCCAAGCCTGGCTCAAACAAGCCGAGGCCGCTGAACCGCGCCTGTTGTTCCTCAGCCGCGACGACCTGATGCAACACGCCGCCAGCCACGTCACCGAAGCACAATTCCCCACCCACTGGAAAAACGCAGACGGCAAATTCAAGCTCAGCTACCGCTTTGAGCCGCACCACCCGCTCGACGGCGTGACCCTCACCATTCCGCTGCCCGTGCTCAACCGCCTCAACCCCGCCGCACTCGAATGGCTGGTGCCCGGCATGATCCGCGAAAAATTGCAGCTCCTGATTAAAGCGCTGCCCAAACAAATCCGCCGCATCTGTGTGCCCGTGCCCGATTTCATCACCCGCTTTCTTGACGGCAACCCCGACCCAAACGCACCCATTCAGCCACAGCTGGCGCAAGCCATTGCCAAAAGCGCCGGCGATATGCGCCTGCTCGAACAAATCGATATGGCCGAATGGCAGGCGTTCAAGCTGCCCGAACACAACTATTTCAATATCCGTGTGATTGACGACGGCGGCCAAGAGCTGGCCATGGGGCGCGATTTAATCGCCCTGCAAAACCAGCTCGGCCAAGCCGCCGCCGTGACCTTTCGCGACAACAGCAGCGACTTCGAGCGCGACAACGTCACCACTTGGGACATCGGCAAACTGCCTGAAAAAATCCAGTTCGCCCGCGGCAAACAACAGCTCACCGGCTATCTCGGCCTGCAACAGCAGAAAAACGGCCGCATCGCCCTGCGCCTGTTCGACACCCCCGCCGCCGCCGCGCAAGCCCACCGCCAAGGCAGCATCGCCCTGATGGCCTTGCAATTAAAAGAACAAGTCAAAGACCTGGGCAAAGGCCTGCCCGACTTCACCCAAACCGCCATGCTGCTCAAACATTTGGGCGTAGACAACCTGCGTGAAGACATCGCCGCGGCCGTGCTCGACCGCGCCCTGATGGGCGAAGACAACGCCCCGCGCGACGAAAAAGCCTTTAAAGAACAAATCAAACGCGCCCGCAGCCGCCTGCCCGCCGTCAAAGAAGCCGTCAACCGCTATATGCTTGACACCGCCCAAGCCTACGCGGCGCTCAACAACAAAATCGGCCGCCACCCCCTCGCCCACACCCTGCGCACCCAGCTCGAAGCCCTGATTTACCCCGGCTTCGCCCACGCCACCCCCTGGCCCCAATGGCCGCGCCTGCCCGTGTATCTGCAAGCCATGCAGAAACGGATGGAAAAATACAGCGGCAACCCCGCCCGCGACCAAGCCCGCGAAGCCGATGTGCAGGAATTACTGGCGATGTGGCAGGAAAAAGTGGACAGCTTGCAAAAACAAAACCAACCCCTTTCAGACGGCCTGATAGGGTTTAGGTGGCAGATTGAAGAATTGCGCGTATCGCTGTTTGCGCAAGAGTTGAAGACGCCGTATCCAGTGTCGGTGAAACGGCTGTTGAAGGAATGGGAAAGATACAAATAAGTAGTAAAATTTTATTAGCAATATGATTTTAGGATAAAAACTGAGGTGCTTGAGCACCAAAATGAATGCACATAACTGGACAGATGGTTATCAAACAGGCTTGGAGCAAGAATACCGTTGGGGCTATCTGGCTCTTGCAATGGGCGATATCCGCCTATTATGCCCCGCAGCTCTCCCTTTGGAGAAAAATATGGCGGAGCAATGTTTATATCTTTCCAAAGAGGATTTATTACCCATAGGTTCATCCATAGATGATAACCAATCAAGAAAGTCGAGAATCAAACTGACATTTACTCAATAAATTTATGTCTGCTCGACAAGCGTAGATACCATGAAGACCTGCAACAAAATCAAGCAAGCGCAGCAACTGTATTTTTAACCCCCTCGGGCAAAAATACCGTTGCTACGCTTGCTAACGCTGTGAACAAGGGTATTTGTATCATGTTGAGCCAAAAAATTTTAATGGCAAATTAATTCTATGTACATCCAAATAGCTATTGATGAAATTCATGTATATATAAATAAGTAATGATTAAAGCCTAATGACAACAGCAGCAAATGCGGTCTGCGTGCGTAGGGTGTGTTCCATAAGAAACGCACGCGCGCTTTCCAGATGTTCATCAATATGAAAATATGAAAGCAAAGGCCGTTGTTGCGGAATCCTGCTACAATTTGTCTGCAATCAAACATTCCAAACACCCAACACACACTCCCCTCATGAGAACGCCGCCGATCAACCCCAAAATCATCGCCACGCTGCCGGTGTTTGCCAGCGTGTTTACTGCCGCCACGCTGGTGTGGCATTTTAATGTGCCCACGCTGTCGATGCCTTTTGTGCTCGGCATTATCGCCGGCGGCCTGGTAGATTTGGACAACCGCCTCACAGGCCGTCTGAAAAATATTGTGTTTACCGTGTGCGCGTTTGCCGTTGCCTCGCTGACGGCACAGATGACGTTAGACAAAGGCATGTGGTTTGTGGTGGCGATGACGGCGCTCACGTTTTTCTTTACCCTGCTCGGCGCCGTCGGCCTGCGCTACCGCACCATTGCATTCGGCACGCTGGCGGTGGCCACCTACACCACGCTCACCTACACGCCTGAAACCGCTTGGTTTGTGAACCCGCTGATGATTCTGCTGGGCACTTTGCTTTACAGCAGCATGACTTTGCTGATGCACATCGTGTTTCCGCACCGGCCGGTGCAGGAAAACATGGCCGGTGCTTATGCGGCGCTGGGTGCTTATTTTGATGCCAAAGCCGCTTTTTTCGACCCCGACGAAGCCGATTGGCTCGAGAAGCAGCAAATCAATCTGGCCATGAAAAACACCGGCGTGATTGCCGCGTTCAACCAATGCCGCAGCGCCTTGTTTTACCGCATGCGCGGCCAGCACCGGCACCCGCGCACCACCCGCATGTTGCGCTATTATTTTACCGCGCAGGATATTCACGAACGCATCAGCTCGGCACACGTCGATTACCGCGAGCTGGCGGAAAAATTAAAAAACACCGATTTGATTTTCCGCATCCAGCGCCTGCTTGAATTGCAGGGGCAGGCCTGCCGCGATGTGGCCGAAAGCCTGCGCAACAGCCGCCCTTATGCATACAGCGAGCGGCTGCAGCGCGCCATCGAGGGCGGGCGCCAATCGTTAAAGCTCTACACCGCACGGCAGGGCGACAGCGAGGTATATGCTTTGCAGCGGCTGCTGGAAAACCTCTACAGCGTCGATTACCAGCTGCGCCATCTCGAAAACGATGAAAGCCGCGGCTTGGAAGAGCATTCCGACAAAACCCGTATTGCCGCGCAGGAAACCGGCGGCCTGAAAAACATCTGGCGCAGTATGAAAAGCCAGTTGAACTTCGAATCGGCGGTGTTTCGCCATGCGGTGCGCCTGGCCATTTTGGTGTTTGTAATCTGCGTGGCGGTGGAGGCGCTCAACCTTAATTTGGGCTACTGGATTCTGCTCACGGCGCTGTTTGTGTGCCAGCCCAACTATTCCGCCACCAAAAGCCGCGTCAACCAGCGCATCATCGGCACCGTGCTTGGGGTGGTGGTCGGCTCGCTGGTGCCGTATTTCACGCCCTCGGTGGAAACCAAATTGTGGATTGTGATTGCTTCGACCACGCTGTTTTTCTTTTTCCGCACCAACAAATACAGCTTCTCCACCTTTTTCATCACCATTCAGGCGCTGACCAGCTTCTCACTAGCCGGGTTGGATGTGTATGCCGCCATGCCGCTGCGCATTCTCGACACCGTTATCGGCGCGGCCTTGGCGTGGGTGGCGGTGAGCTATCTGTGGCCGGATTGGCGCTACCTCACCCTCAGCCGCACCGCCGGCCAGGCCATCGGCAATAACGGCGTTTACCTGCGCCATATCCTCGGCCAGCTGCAACAGGGCAGCGTGGATGATGTGGCCTACCGCAGCGTGCGCCGTCAAACCCACGAGCGCGCCGCCGCACTCAGCAGCACCCTTTCCGACATGAGCGGCGAGCCGAAAAAATACGGCCATATGCTGCAAGACGGCTTCAACCTGCTCAAAATCAATTATGCCCTTATCGGCTATATTTCCGCCTTGGGCGCCTACCGCAGCCAGATGGCGCACAGCGGCAACAGCGCATTCAATGCCGGCTTTTACCGCACCGCCTACCGTTTGGCCGATATGCTCGACAACATCGCCATGCCCGATGCCGAAGCCTTTCAAAGCGCGCTGGCGCAAGTGCAGGGCGAATTGGAAGATTTGCGCGCGCACATCGGCGACGACCGGCAAAGCAGCGTATTGTGGCAGCAAATCAGCCTGATTGCCCGCCAGCTGGAGCCTTGTTACACCGCGCTGCACAATCAGAACCATGATGCCGCTTGGCAAGCATCGGCGGCCGTTTGATGCTTTGAACGAGGCCGTCTGAAACCACAGGAACCCCTTTATGACCCCCGCCCTCCGTATTCAAAATGCCGTTAAAACCTATGCCAACGGCTTCACCGCCCTCAAAGGCGTGAGCTTTGATGTGCAGCAAGGTGAATTTTTTGCACTTTTGGGCCCCAACGGCGCCGGCAAAACCACGCTGATTTCCGCCATGGCCGGCTTGAGCCGCCTCACTTCCGGCAACATTCAAGTGATGGGGCACGATGTGGTGCACGATGCCTACGCCGCCCGCATGAGCCTGGGCGTGGTGCCGCAAGAGCTGGTGTTCGACCCCTTTTTCAGCGTGCGCGAAGCTTTGCAGTTTCAATCGGGCTATTTCGGCCTCAAAAATAATGATGACTGGATAGACGAAATCATCGTCAGCCTCGGCCTGGCCGACAAAGCCGGCACCAACACCCGTAACCTTTCCGGCGGCATGAAACGGCGGGTGATGGTGGCGCAGGCGCTGGTGCACCGGCCGCCGGTAATTGTGCTCGACGAGCCCACTGCCGGCGTGGATGTGGAGCTGCGCCAAAGCCTGTGGGCATTTGTGGAAACGCTCAACCGCCAAGGCCACACCATCGTGCTGACCACCCATTATCTGGAAGAAGCACAAAGCCTGTGCAGCCGCATCGCCATGATGAAGCAGGGCGCTCTGGTGGCGCTGGATACCACCGAACACCTGCTGCATGCCGAAGCCGGTTTGCGCGTGGAGCTGCTGCTCGACGGCGCACTGCCCGAAAATCTGCGTCAATGGCAGCAAGCCGCCGATGACGGCAATGTGCTGCTCAGGCTGGACGATTACGAACAGCTGGCTTTTGTGTTGCAAACCCTGAAATATGCCGGCGTGAAAGTCAAACATTTGTCGCTGCCGGAAACCGATTTGGAAGACGTATTTGTGCAGATGATGCACCGCTAGGGTATCCTGACCATTCAGAATGACTCAGATTTTTTGTGATAAAAGTGCAGATGCAAGGCAAAAAACGCAGCAAGATTGGACATCTTGTGAGGCTTTTTAACGCAGCAGATGCGTTTTCAGGGGCAAAAAAGTCTCTTATAAACACATAATCAGTCGCATAAGGCCGTCTGAAATAATCATTCATACCCATTCATCAAAGTCAGCAAACCAGGCGGCGAGCCGAAGACAATACAAACAACGAATACGGCTTCGATGACTTTTATGAAGGGGGTATTACTGCAAACCATACCCTAAACAAAGCGGCCGCACACCGCACCAAAGGAACCCGCCATGACAGGTTTTTACACCTTATTTAAAAAAGAAATCCTGCGTTTTTGGAAGGTCGGCTTTCAAACGCTGGCCGCACCGATGATTACCGCGCTGCTGTATCAGCTGATTTTTTCACATGCCGTGGGCAAATCGGTGGAAGCCCTGCCCGATGTGCCTTATAACGCCTTTCTGATTCCCGGCCTGGCAATGATGAGCATGACCCAAAATGCTTTTGCCAACACCTCTTCCAGCCTGATTCAGTCGCGCATTACCGGCAATCTGGTGTTTATTCTGCTGCCGCCCTTATCGGTAAGCGCCTTTTTCTCCGCCTATGTAGCCGCGGCCGTGGTGCGCGGGCTGCTGGTAGGCGCGGGGGTGCTGGCCGCCACGGCCTGGTTCGGCCTGCCGCTGCCGCACAATGTTTTGTGGATTGCCGCTTTCGCCCTGCTCGGCTGCACCATCATGGCCACATTAGGGCTGCTGGCGGGCATCGTGGCAGAAAAATTCGACCAGCTCGCCGCCTTTCAAAACTTTTTGATTATGCCGCTCACGTTTTTATCGGGGGTGTTTTACTCGATTAACAGCCTGCCCGAATTCTGGCGCGGCTTAAGCCATCTGAACCCGGTGTTTTACATGATAGACGGCTTCCGCTACGGCTTTTTCGGCGTGAGCGACACCTCGCCGTGGCTTTCCCTGACCGTGGCCGGCGGCTTTACCGTGGTTTTGATCACAGGGGTATTGGCGGTGTTGAAATCAGGTTGGAAACTGCGCACCTGAAACTCTAAGGTGTCCTGACCATTCAGAATTATTCAGATTTTTTGCCTTGCATCTGCATTTTCAGGAACAAAAAAACCTCCATAAACGACACATCACCTAGCCGCTTGCAGAAAAAACATTCGCTTTTTTATCGATATGATTCAATTTGGTTCAAATAAATCGCAAAGGCCGTCTGAAATATTTTTCAGACGGCCTTTGCACGCGCAGGGTTTACTTTGTCAGCTTGCTTGTGTGAATGGCATCAGTCGAATGCTGATGGTGCAATAATCATGTGATTGTTTTAAAAATATTCAGGCCGTCTGAAATGCTGCTGCGTTCAGACGGCCTGTGATGCCGGAGCGGCTTATTCTGCGCCCACCACCACAATATTCATGGCTTGGGGGTTGACGCGCCGCTGCCAGGTCGATTTGACCTGTTCGGTTGTGAGCGCGGCGATGGCTTTCGGGTAGGCTTCGAGATAATCGTCGGGCAGGTTGTAGAAACCGATTAAATTCAAACAGGCCAACAGCTTGGCGTTGCTGTCGAAACGCAGCGGAAAGGCGCCGATGATGTTGTCTTTGGCCTGCTGCAATTCGGCCTCGGTGGGGCCTTGGGCGATAAAGTCGGCCAACACTTGCTGCGCGGCGGTCAGGGCGGCTTTGCTGTTGGTTTTTTGAGTAGAAAAGGCAATAGTCAGCGGGCCGGCTTCGGTGTAGGGCACCAGGCTGCTGGATGCGCCGTAAGTGTAGCCGTGCGTATCGCGCAGGGTTTTCATCAGGCGGCTGTCGAAGCCGCCGCCGCCGAGAATATAATTGCCGGCCACGAGGGCGTAATAATCGGGATCGTTACGTTTAATCAGCGGCATGCCGAGCAGGATTTGCGCTTGTTCCCCGGCAAAAGGCATGTTTTGCTGTTGCGCAACCGGGGCAGGCACGGCAGGGATGGTGCCGCGCCCGCTGCTTTGCTCGGGCAGGCCGGCGAGCGCTTTTTTTACCAGCGCTTCGGTTTGGCGTTTGTTGAGAGCGCCTACCACCGATACCACGGCATTGCTTTTAGCATAATGATTGCGGTGGAAGGTGCGGATGTCGTCAAGTGTGACGGCGCGAATGCTGTCTATGCTGGTGCGGGCTTCGCTGCCGTAGGGGTGGTCGGGGTAGTTGAGGCGGGCGAGTGCGCGCGCGGCGATAAAGCCGGGGTCGGTTTCGTTTTGTTGCAGCGCGGTGATGCTTTGCTGTTTGCGGCGGGCAAACACGGCGGGGTCGAAGCGCGGCCGGGTGAGCGATTGGTTGAGCAAACCGACGGCGGCGTTGAGATTGGCCGCTTTGCTGAGGCTGCGCAGGCCGGCGGATGCGCCTTCGTCGTTGCCGCTGCTGCCGATGTTGGCGGCGATATCGTTGGCGCGGGCATTAAAGGCTTCTTCATCAAGCTTTTCGGTGCCGTCGGTTAACAGTGCGGCAGTAAAATCAGAAACTTCGCCTTTGCCGGCGGGGTTAAACGCACTGCCTGCGCCTTTAAAGCTGATGCGCATGTCGACAATCGGGATTTCGGGGCGCTCGACCAGTAAAACCTGTGTGCCTTCTGCGGTGGTCCAACGCTGGATGTCGATGGCTTGGGCGGCGGCCGGCAAACAGCAGGCGGCGAGCAGGATGAAGTTGCGGATAAATGAATGCATATTGTCAAACTTTCTTGATCAGGCCGTCTGAAACAGTCGGCACGGTTTCAGACGGCCTCGGATAATGGTCAGAACACCCTAGGGTGTCCGGACAATTTGTTTATGAGGGGATTTTTGCTTCTGGAAATGCAGATGCCGGGCAAAAAACGCAGCAAGATTGGGCATCTTGCGAGGCTTTTTAACGCAGCAGATGCGTTTTCAGGGGCAAAATACACCCGTAAATCGACACATCAGGATACCCTAGTGCGACGGGGCGGTAACGGCCGGGGTGCTGCCGGGGCTGCGTTCGGGGTAAACCGTTACCACGGTTTCGCGCTCGGGCGTGAGCAGGCGGGCGGCAGCCTGCACATCGGCGGCGCTGACCTGTTGCAGACGGCGGCGCAATTCGGCTTCATCGGTGTGGCGGTAGCCGCGGGTTTCCAGCCGCCCCATCAGCGAAGCGCGTGAAGTAATCGAATCGCGGGCATAAATTTCAGCGGCGGCGGCGCGGTTGCGCACACGCACCAGCTCCTGCCGGCTGATGCCGTTGCGGGCGATATCGGCGATTTCCGTTTGAATGGCGGTTTGCAGGCTGCCGACATCCACGCCTTCCGCAGGCATGGCGGTAATGTTGAAAAGCGGCAGCTCGCGGCTCAACATATCGTAGCTCGCACCGATATCCAGCGCCACCTGTTTGCCGCGCACCAAACGGGCGTCCAAGCGGCTGGAAGAGTTGCCGCTGAGCACGTCCGACAAAATATCCAGCGCATACGGCATGCGGTCGCTGAGTTTTTCCAGCTTGGGCACACGGTAGCTGAGCGAGAGCAGCGGCTGGCGGGTAACGGCCGATGTGGTTTGCGCACTGACCGCTTGGCGCGCTGCCGGTTCATTTAAAAGATTGCGCTCGGGCAGCGGTTTGGCTGCAATGGTGCCGAACAGGTTGTTGACGGTTTGCAGCGTGGCGTCGGCATCGACATCGCCCACAATCACCAGCGTAGCGTTGTTCGGCGCATACCATTGGCGGTACCACCGGCGCAGATCGTCGCCCTTAAGCGTGTGTAAATCATTCATATAGCCGATCACCGGCGCGCGCAACGACGGGGTTTGATAGCTGTTGAGAAACACATGTTCCCAAAGTTTGCCGCCGGCGCTGTCGTCGGTGCGCTGGCGGCGCTCTTCGCGAATCACACTCATCTCATTATTGAAATCGCGGTCACTGAAATTGAGGTTGACCATGCGGTCGGCTTCCATTTTCAGCACTTCGGGCAAGTTGGCCGCCGCCACGTTTTCAAAATACACCGTTTCATTGCGGTTGGTATAGGCATTAAACTGCCCGCCCAGCGCGGCCACACGGCGGCTGAATTCGCCCGCCGGCACCGCAGGCGTGCCTTTGAACATCATGTGTTCGAGCGCATGGCTCAGCCCGGTTTTACCCGGCTGCTCGTCTACGCTGCCCACTTGATACCAAAGCTGCGACACCGCCACCGGCGCGCGGCGGTCTTCTTGAATAATCACCTTCATGCCGTTGGGCAGGGTTTGCGAAAGCGTTTGCGCCCACGCAGGCAGGGCGGCAAAACACAACATCAGGGCACAACGGCGCAGCATGGCGGATCCTTGCAAATGAAACAAATATCAAATGATAAGCCTTATCAATAGAATAAACAAGCTTTCAATCTGCCTGGCCGTCTGAAAACATGCTGCCTTTCAGACGGCCTCAAGCCTTATAAAATAAGCTACAATACAGCCAACCCATCACCGTATTGAAGGAACCGCATGTTCAGCTTTTTCAAACGCAAAAAACAGCCCGCCCCCGAAGCCGGACACGAACAGCCCGCTGAAACCGAAGCTGCCCCCGAAGCGGCGCCATCCGCGCAAACACCCCCTGCACCGGTTGGGGACAACCCGCTGCCGGCATTAAACGAAGCCGAGCGCGAAGCCGTGGCCGCCGATGCCGATACCCATCCGGTCAGCCGGCTGGTGGCTGATGTGGTGGCCCCGCCGGCCGAGCTGCCCGAACAACTCGACCCCGAAGCACCGGTGGCAAAAGTGCATGTGCCGTTGTCTGAGCCGGAAACCACGGTGGTGCCAGAAGCGGAAGGCCTGCACGCCGGCACCTTGGCCGACAGCTTCAAACAGGCCGACAGCATCGCCACTGTGGCCGCGCCGGTGCCGGCTGCCGAAACCGTTGCCGAAGAGCCGGCCAAACCGGGTTGGGCGGCACGCCTGAAGCAAGGCCTGACCAAATCGCGCGATCAAATGGCCAAATCGCTGGCCGGCGTATTCGGCGGCGGCAAAATCGATGAAGATTTGTATGAAGAGCTCGAAACCGTGCTGATTACCAGCGATATGGGCATCGAAGCCACCGATTATCTGATGAAAGACGTGCGCAAACGCGTGTCGCTCAAAGGCCTGCAAGACGGCAACGAGCTGCGCGGCGCCTTGAAAGATGCCATTTACGACCTGATTAAGCCGTTGGAACAGCCATTAGTGGTTCCCGACAGCAGCGAGCCGTTTGTGATTATGCTGGCCGGCATCAACGGCGCGGGCAAAACCACCTCTATCGGCAAGCTGGCCAAATATTTCCAGTCGCAAGGCAAGTCGGTGCTTTTGGCTGCGGGCGACACCTTTCGCGCCGCCGCCCGCGAGCAGTTGCAGGAATGGGGCGCCCGCAACGGCGTGACCGTGATTTCGCAGGCATCGGGCGATTCTGCCGCCGTGTGTTTTGATGCGGTGGAAGCCGCCAAAGCCCGCGGTATCGATATCGTGCTGGCCGACACCGCCGGCCGCCTGCCCACCCAGCTGCATCTGATGGAAGAAATCAAAAAAGTGAAGCGGGTGCTGCAAAAATCAATGAGCGCCGCGCCGCACGAAATTATTGTGGTGCTGGATGCCAATATCGGCCAAAACGCCGTCAATCAAGTGGTGGCCTTTGATGACGCCCTCGGCCTCACCGGCCTGATTGTTACCAAACTCGACGGCACCGCTAAAGGCGGCGTGTTGGCCGCGCTGGCCAGCAGCCGCCCGATTCCCGTGCGCTATATCGGTGTGGGCGAAAAAATCGACGACCTGCGCCCGTTTGACGCCCGTGCGTTTGTGGATGCTTTGTTTGATTGAGCAGGCTGAATCAACTCAGGCCGTCTGAAACAACGATTTCAGACGGCCTTTGTATACACAGGTTTTTTGTGGGCAGCACTATACACCCTGTCGGTCAGATGCTTGAATCCGACATTTTTCAGACGGCCACAATCATTGGCATACAAGAATATCGAACCATTTGTCGGATACAAGTTTTGGGTATTTTGGCGACGGGGTTAAAAATACAGTTGCTGCGCTTGCTGCAATGATTGTTTATAAGGCGGAGAAAAGAATAAAACCGAACAGCATGACAAAGAAAGGCGAAGCCAAATGCAGAAACAATTATGTTGGTTAACATATTGATTAAAGCCTTCATGGCCACCCTTCGATGAGGCAGGCAAAGCCAAAAGATTGGGTGCTGATTATTATGAAAGCCGGCGCATCATACAAATACGTTGTCGGAAAAATACACCAAGCGGGATGAGGTGTTTGGGGAGATTGTTTTGCAAAATTTCAGGCCGTCTGAAACCGGTGTTTCAGACGGCCTCAGCTTATGCCCATTCATAAAAGTAAGCAAAATCAGCCCTCTTCGAACTTAGGCTGGCAACGCCGTCAGCTTATTTTTGTGAGGGCATTAAGGGGTTTTGAGTCGGAACATATCATCCGGCAACCCGTTCAGCCGTCGCGCAAAATTTTGCGGATAGTAGAAAGCTGCCGCCGGCTGACCGGCAGCGGGTCGTCTACATCGAGCACGCGTGCACCCCATGTGGCGTTGCCCTCGTCTTCATCGCCGCTGTCGAGGCGGATCAGGCAGTCGAGCGTGTGGCGGAACACCAGCGAGTTGCGGTGGACGCGGATGATTTTATCGCCCAGAATTTCTTCCCAGTGCACCAGCGTTTTGGGCAGCTCGTAGCTTTGGCCGTCGCCGGTAAACAGAAACACGGTTTTGTGTTCGGCCAACAGATAGCGCGCCTGCTGCCACGGCACTTCTACCATGCGGTCGCGGTTGAATACTTTGAAATGGGTGAAATCGTCGAGATCTTCGCGGGTTTTTTCTCTCACCCGCGCCAGCGCGGTTTGCAGGCGTGAGATTTTAATTGGTTTGAGCAGGTAGTCGGCAGCGGCCAGCTCGAAAGCGCGCAGCGCGTGCTCTTCATAGGCGGTGGTAAAAATCACTTCGGGCTGTTTTTTGGCAACCCGTTTGATGCGTTCTACCAATTCCAGGCCGGTGATTTCG
This sequence comes from Uruburuella testudinis, assembly GCF_022870865.1. NCBI lineage: Bacteria > Pseudomonadati > Pseudomonadota > Betaproteobacteria > Neisseriales > Neisseriaceae > Uruburuella > Uruburuella testudinis. The sequence goes on along the minus strand of NZ_CP091508.1, from coordinate 136,627 downwards.
GGCAGGCCGATATCGGCAAACACGATATCGGTTTCGTGCATGCTCAGCCAATCAAGCGCCGGCTGGGCGTGGTGGAAGGTTTTGAGCAACACCACATTGCATTCTTCCAGCAACACCCGCAGGCGTTCGGCGGCCAACACTTCGTCTTCAACAATAATCGCACTCAGCATAGTCGGACAATCTTTGTTTGTTATTAGCCGTATCGTATCCCGAACAATTGTTTATATCAATGTTAATCCGCGTAAAAATATCATCAGCTTTCCAATATCATCACCTTAATCACATAGCATGCGGAATTTATTTGGACGTTAATGGCAATAAAAAACATTTGCCGGCATATTATGTCAACAAGTGTGCATTTTATGCTTGAAGAATGGTGCAGCGGCGGCAGGTGTATATTTAATAAGGTGTCATTATTGTGCAACGCCGGCAGGCGGGAGCAAGGCATTCGGCTTGTTTGTGAATGGCTTGGTCAGGCGGGAAGCGGTGATGCGCAGCCATCCGTCAGCGCAGCAGCTCATCGGTGATGCGCTGTAAAAATTCAACCCGCGAAGCGGCGGCTTCTCCTGTTGCGGCAGCGGCTTTGACGGCGCAGCCGGGCTCGGCGCGGTGGCTGCAATTGTGAAAACGGCATTGGCCGGCAAGATGGCGCAGGTCGGGAAAATAATTCAGCAAATCGGCGGCTTTGAGGTGGTGCAGGCCGAATTCTTGCAGGCCGGGGGAATCGATCAGGCGGGTGGTTTCGTTTAAATCGTATAGCTGCGCGTGGGTGGTGGTGTGGCGGCCGGAATCGAGGGCAGCGGAAATTTCACCGACCCGTGCGGTTTGGTTGCCGAGCAAGGCGTTGGTCAGGGTGGATTTGCCCATGCCGCTTTGGCCGAGAAAAATATTGGTGTGCCCCTGCAAAACGGGCTTGAGCGACTCGGCATTTTGCAGCGCGCTCACTTCCAGCACGGGATAGCCCAAAGCTTCGTAAAAGGCCAGTTTGCCGCGCCATGAGGCGGTTTCGGGCAAATCGGCTTTGTTTAATACGATAACCGCCCGGATATCACCGGCTTCGGCCGCCAGCAATGCCCGTTGCAGCAGCATTTCGCTGGGCGAGGGCACGGCAGCCAGCACAATCAGCAATTGGCTGACGTTGGCGGCAATCAGTTTGGTTTTCCAGCTGTCTTGCCGGTAAAGCAGGCTTTGGCGCGGCAGGTAATCTTCGATAACCACTTGTTCGCGGTTGATCGGGGTGATGTGCACCTGATCGCCGCAGGCAAAGTCTACCCGCTTTTTACGGGTGGTGGCGTCAAAGGTTTGACCGTCGGGCGTGCGCACGATATAGCGGCGGCCGTAGCTGGTGATGATTTGGGCGGTATCGGTCATGGCGGGGATAGAGGCCGTCTGAAAAAGGCATTGTACCCGAATTGTTCAGGGTGTTCTGGCCATTCAGAATGATTCGGATTTTTTGTGATAAAAGTACAGATGCAAGGCAAAAAACGCAGCAAGATTGGACATCTTGCGAGGCTTTTTAACGCAGCAGATGCGTTTTCAGGGGCAAAAATCCCCTCATAAACAACACATCAGGATACCCTAGGGCAGTCTGATAAAGTGTGCGCGGTAATAGCGCATTTCTTCGATACTTTCCATGATATCGTCGAGCGCCTGATGCGAACCGCGTTTAACCACGCCTTTGGCCACGGCGGGATGCCAGCGGCGGGCGAGCTCTTTGAGGGTGGAAACATCGAGATTTCGGTAGTGGAAATAAGCTTCCAAACGCGGCATGTAGCGCACCATAAAGCGGCGGTCTTGATGGATGGTGTTGCCGCACATGGGGCTGGTTTTTTCGGGAATCCAGGCGGCCATAAAATCGAGCAGTTTTTGTTCGACTTCGGCTTCGCTGTGCTGCGATTGGCGCACGCGCTCGGTGAGTCCGGTGCGGCCGTGGGTGGCGGTGTTCCATTCGTCCATGCCGTTTAATATTTCGTCGCTTTGGTGGATGGCATACACTTCGGATTGCGCCAATACGTTTAAATCGGCATCGGTGATAATCATCGCCACTTCGATGATGCGGTCGCGCTCGGGATCGAGCCCGGTCATTTCCATATCGAGCCAGCAGAGGTTGTTTGCGTTTGGAGTCATGTTTTCAGACGGCCTAGTAGATAAAAATAATGGCTATTATAACGTTATCCCGCTGCTTGCACACATTGCTTTGAGGCCGTCTGAAAAAATGTTTTCAGACGGCCTCAATATGCTCACCGGTGTTTATTTGAAATAATATTCGGGCGGTTCGGCAAACGATTGCAAGATGCTTTTCAAACCGTCGGACCATTGCTCGCGGATATTGTGCAGATAGGGGTCGCTCTCATCGATGCGCATGCCTGCGGGCATGTTGAAGCTGTTGTTGCGGTATGCCAGCAAATCAATCGGAAAGCCCACGGAAAGGTTGGAGCGGATGGTGGAATCAAACGACACCAGCACGGCGCGTACTGCTTCATCCAAGCTGCTGTGGTAGTTGATGGCGCGGTCGAGAATCGGTTTGCCGTATTTGCTCTCGCCGATTTGAAAATACGGCGTGTCGCGGGTGGCGCGGATGCAGTTGCCTTCTTGATAAACCTGATAAAGCTCGGGCACCTGGCCGCGGATTTGGCCGCCGATCAGAAAGCTGCTGCCGAAGCCTTCCTGCGTGTGCGCGCGGGTTTGCGCGCTTTGGGCGATGCTGCTGACGTGTTCGCCCACCAGCATGGCGGCATCAAACAGGGTGGCGACATTGTGCAGATTGCGTTCGCTGTCTTGCTGTATACCCCGAAACAGCATATTAATCACGGCTTGTGAAGTGGCCAGATTGCCGGCCGTCAGCAACACCATGCTGCGCTCGCCTTCAACGCCGAATTTATACATTTTGCGGAAGGTAGACACGTGGTCGATACCGGCATTGGTGCGGGTGTCGCCGGCGAATACGATACCGTCTTGCAAACACAGGGCAACGCAATAAGTCATGGTGGGCTCCGAACGGAAATTTCAAGGTTTGGGCGGTTTCGGGCGGCGGCAGACGGAGCCGGCGCCGATGAAAGGGCGGTAAACCTTAAACCATCATACAGCATCCGGCCTGAAATACATACACGTGCCGCCGTTTGGCCGGCAAAGCATACGCAGCCTTGTCGGCGCGGCGCCGGCAGATGATTTTTCGGATACGGGCATTGTTGGCGAATCAAGTGCCAACCCATCTTATTGCTGCGCTTCCCGCACCTGCACCAGAAAATCCATCCGTTCCATTCCGCCGCCCTGGCGCATGCCGCGGATGGGGGCGGTGTCGTTGTAATCGCGGCCGACGGCGAGCTGCACGTGGTGGCTGGGGCGGAACAATTGATTGGTAATGTCGAATACATACCAGTGCCCGTCGAGCCAGGCTTCGGCCCAGGCATGGCTGGCGAGGTGGTCGCTGTCGTCGCTGACCAGATAGCCTGATACGTAGCGCGCGGGAATGCCGAGCGAGCGGGCGCAGGCCAGAAATACGTGGGTATGGTCTTGGCACACACCGCTGCCCAATGCAAATGCCTGCCGGGCGGTGGTGCTGACGCCGGTGGTGCCGGGAATATACGGCATGTGGTCGAGAATGGCGCGGCTCAGGCTGGTCAGCCCTTGCCGGTCGGCGCGACCGCCGGTTTGGATTTCGGCAAAATCGGCCAAAGCTTCATCGCTGCGGGTCAGCCAGGTGCGGTTGAGAAATACGGTCGGCGGCATGTAGGCATCGGTGTTGTAATCGCTGTCGTCATCGATTTCTACCCAGCCTTGCGCCTGTACGTGCAGCGACTGGTGCGGCTGGTTGAGGTTGAGCACGGTGCAGTAATTGCCGAAGCCGTCAAACATTTCGGCGCTGATGCGCGGCAGGGTGAGCTGCCATGACAACACCCGCTGGTGTGCCAGCGTTTGCGGGGTGATGCGCAACACCTGAATGCTTTTTTTCACCGGCTCTTCATAATGGTAGTTGGTGGTATGGTGGATTTGGATTTTCATACGCCATCCTCAAACAATTGTGCCAAGGTGTTGTTCCAGCGGTAAAACTGGCTGGGATTGGTGGTATAAACCATGGCTTGCAGCGGCTGCTTGATCGGATCCCAGGCGGTGCCGTCGGGCAGGCGCGTGACCACATCGGCCAGATAGCGGTAATGGCGGCTTTCGGCTTTGCCGCTGCGGATGCGGTTGTCGAGCATTTCCACATAATCGCCCAATTGCCAGAAAAGGGTCACATAAGGTGTTTTTTGATCCAGCATCACCGCGCTGCACGCATATACCTGAAAACAGGCGGCGCGGATGTTGGCGGCCTGTTGCAGGCGCTTGAGCTGGTTAAACAGCTCGGCCGCATCACCGTCGATCACGCCGCGCACCACTTGCACGTTGTCGTTAAGCTGTTCGAAATGCTGCGGCAGCGCCGTTTGTGCCAGGTATTGGCGCACTGCTTCGGTGTCGCCGGCCAGTGTTTCCGGCCAGCCCAGATAGCGCAGCTTCGGCGCGCGCGCTTCGGGGCTGAGTGTGAGCGTGTCGACCAATTCTTGCGTGCGGCGCATATAGCGGCCGAGCCAATAAAGGTTGTATGCGGTAGAAAGCAGTAAGCTCATGAGGCACCTCCCATTTCGACCACCCAGGTATCTTTCACGCCGCCGCCTTGTGATGAATTCACCACCAGCGATCCTTCACGCAAGGCCACGCGGGTAAGGCCGCCCGGCACGATGCGTACTTTGTCGGGGCCGGAAAGCACAAACGGACGCAAATCGATGTGGCGCGGCGCGATGCCTTCGTCTATGTAAGTGGGGCAGGTGGAAAGCGCCAGTGTGGGCTGGGCGATGAAACCGGCGGGGTGTTCCAGAATGCGCAGGCGGTAGGCTTCGATTTCTTCCTGTGTGGCTTTGGGACCGACCAGCATGCCGTAGCCGCCCGAGCCTTGTGTTTCTTTGACCACCAATTCACCCAGATGATCCAGTACATAGCGCAAATCTTCCGGCTTGCGGCATTGCCAGGTGGGCACATTGTGCAAAATCGGCTCTTCGCTGAGGTAAAAGCGGATCATGTCGCCCACGTAAGGGTAAATCGATTTGTCGTCGGCCACACCGGTGCCGGGCGCATTGCAAATCAACACATTGCCGGCACGATAAGCCGCCATCAGGCCGGGCACGCCCAAAATCGAATCGGTGCGAAACGCCAGCGGATCGAGGAAGGGGTCGTCGAGGCGGCGGTAAATCACATCCACTCGCTGGCGGCCGGCCACGGTTTTGATGTAGACAAAATTGTCTTCCACAAACAAATCATAGCCGTGCACCAAGGGCACGCCCATTTCCCGCGCCAGAAACGCATGTTCGTAATAAGCGCTGTTGTAACGGCCGGGTGTGAGCACCACAATGCTGGGCTGCTCTCTGCCGCTGCACGCCACTAAGTTTTCGTGTAAAAGCTGTGGGTAATGCGCCACCGGCAAAATATTCTGGCGGGCAAACACTTCGGGCAGCAGCGTTTCGCTGATGTTACGCCCTTCGAGCATATAAGACACGCCTGAGGGGGTGCGCAGATTGTCTTCCAGCACATAATAGCTGCCGTCGTTGTGGCGGATTAAGTCGATGCCGCTGATGTGGGCATAAATCGGCTCGGGCAGGTTGATGTTGTTCATCCAGGGCTGGTAGCAGCTGTTGACCAGCACTTCTTCGGCAGGCACGATGCCGGCCTTGATGATGTGCTGATGGTGGTAGATGTCGTGGATAAACATGTTCAGCGCGCGGATGCGCTGGGTGCAGCCGGCTTCGAGCGTTTGCCATTCGCCGGCGGGGATGATGCGCGGAATGATGTCGAACGGAATCACGCGTTCGATATTGCTGGCTTCGCTGTATACCGTAAAGGTAACGCCTTTGCGGTAAAACATGGCCAAAGCCTGCTGGTTGAGTGATTCGACATCACCGGGCTTGCTGCGGGCCAGCCATTCTGCCACAGCCTCATAACCCGGGCGCGGCGTGCCCTCGGGCAGCATCATTTCATTATAAAATTCAATGTTTGTCGGCATGAAGCGCTCCTTATTATTTGTTTTTATTATTGGAACCATCATATATTAAGAATAAATTGTTGACAATTTTATTTACCGAAGTTGGTAACAAAAAAAGATTTGAATAAAAACTTTGTTTTCAGGAAAATTAAATTGCATATCAGGCTGTTTTTTACGCTGAAAATGGCGGAAAAATACAGATAAGCAGCGGAAAATATTTGAGAAGGTTTCTTGTATTTGTTTGTAATCGTTAGAAATATTGCTGTTTTTATCATGGCATGGTTGATTGTTTTGCGGTTGCCATGCTGTTTGTATGCGCTTCAGCAGTCTATTGAATTTAACGGCGATACACGATATCAGGCCGTCTGAAAATCAGTTTTCAGACGGCCTGATGGGCTGCTGATTACCCATTTACCAAAATAACCTAATGGTGTCGGCTTGCCGCCTTGCCGGCTTACTTTTGTGAATGGGTATGTAAGCTTTACTAAAACAATCCGTGAATCACGCCTTTTTCATCCACATCGATATGCTCGGCAGCGGGCACTTTCGGCAGCCCCGGCATTTTCATCATATTGCCGCACAATGCCACGATAAAGCCCGCACCCGCCGATACGGTGATGCCGCGCACGGTGATGGTAAAGCCTGAGGGGCAGCCCAAAAGCTTGGCATCGTCGCTGAGCGAATATTGGGTTTTGGCCATGCATACCGGCAGTTTGTCGAGGCCGTTTTTTTCCAACGCGGCGATTTCGGCTTCGGCTTCGGCGCTGAACGCCACATCGGCCGCACCATACACTTTTTGCGCGACGGCACGGATTTTGTCACGCACACCGCTGTCGGTTTCGTAGGCAAAGCCAAAGCGGTTGGGCTGCTGCTCAATGACCTCCAACACTTCGCGTGCCAATGCTTCGCCGCCTGCACCGCCCCTGCCCCACACTTCGGTGAGCGCTACTTTGACACCGTATTCTGCACAGGCCGTCTGAATCAAATCAAGCTCGGCATCGCTGTCGGACACAAAGCGGTTGAGCGCCACCACCACCGGCAGGCCGAACACATTTTTCATGTTGTCGATGTGTTTCAACAAATTGGGCAGGCCGCGTTGCAGGGCTTCGAGATTTTCCGCGCCCAAATCGGCACGCGCCACACCGCCGTTGTATTTCAGCGCGCGCACGGTGGCCACGATCACGGCGGCATCGGGCTGCAAATCTGCCAAACGGCACTTGATGTCGCAGAATTTTTCCGCGCCCAAGTCGGCACCGAAGCCGGCTTCGGTTACCGCATAATCAGCCAAATGCAGCGCGGCGCGGGTGGCAATCACCGAGTTGCAGCCGTGGGCGATGTTGGCAAACGGGCCGCCGTGCACGAATGCGGGGGTGCCTTCGATGGTTTGCACCAGATTGGGCTTGACGGCATCTTTCAACAGCGCGGCCATGGCGCCGTGTGCCTTCAAATCGCGGGCGTACACGGGGGTGCCGGTTTGAGTGTAGGCCACCAGCATGTTGCCGAGGCGGGTTTTCAAATCAGCCAAATCGCGGGCGAGGCAGAATACAGCCATCACTTCCGAAGCCACGGTAATATCGAAGCCGTCGGGGCGCATCACGCCGTCTGTGGGCTTACCCAGCCCGCTGATGATGTTGCGCAACTGGCGGTCGTTCATGTCGACAGCGCGGCGCCACAATACGCGCTTGGGGTCGATGTTTAATGCATTGCCCTGATAAATGTGGTTGTCGAGCATGGCTGCCAGCAGGTTGTTGGCCGCACCGATGGCGTGAAAATCGCCGGTAAAGTGCAGATTGATGTCTTCCATCGGCAACACTTGCGCATAGCCGCCCCCCGCTGCGCCGCCTTTGATGCCGAACACCGGGCCGAGCGACGGCTCGCGCATGGCAATCACCGCATTTTTGCCCAAGCGGTTGAGCGCATCGGCCAAGCCGATGGTGACCGTGGTTTTGCCCTCGCCCGCGGGGGTGGGGTTGATGGCGGTAACCAGAATCAATTTGCCCTGTTTTCCGGGCTGTGAAAAAATATTCAGCGGGTTGATTTTGGCTTTATAGCGCCCGTAAGGCTCGTATTTGCCTTCGGGCAGCCCGAGTTTGGCCGCGATTTCGCCAATCGAGCGCATCGGGGATTCGTGGGCGATTTCGGCATCGGTTTTATGGCTCATGGGAATATCCGTTTTCCGTTGTGCTCAAAAAGGCTATTATAACGGCAAGCGCGTGACAAACACATGCGAAAACGGCAGCGGTTTGGACTATATCAATTTATGCGTTCAGCTTTCAGGCCGTCTGAAACAAGGAATAGATTATGGCTGCAACATGGTTTTACTGGGCGCTGGCTTCGGCCTTTTTTGCCGCGCTGACGGCGGTTTTCGCCAAAGTGGGTTTGCAGGGCATTGATTCGGATTTTGCCACTTTTATCCGCACATTGGTGATTATCGCCGCCTTGGCACTGTTTCTCAGCTACACCGGCAAATGGCAGGGCGTGGGCAGTTTCAGCGGCAAAAATTGGACATTTCTGATTTTATCCGGGCTGGCAACGGGCGCTTCGTGGCTGGCCTATTTCAAGGCGCTGCAATTGGGCAATGCCTCGCAAGTGGCGCCGGTAGACAAATTCAGCCTGGTACTGGTGGCGCTGCTGGCGGTGGTGTTTCTCGACGAGCGCCCGAGCGTGCAGGAATGGCTGGGCATCGGCCTGGTGGCTGCCGGCGTGCTCACGCTGGCATTGAAACGCTGACAGAGGGCTAGGGTGTTCTGGCCATTCGTTGATGAGGGGATTTTTGTTCCTGAAAATGCAGATGCCAGGCAAAAAACGCAGCAAGACTGCGCATCTTGCGAGGCGTTTTAGTGCAGCAGATGCGTTTTCAGGGGCAGAATACACCCGTAAATCGAATGGTCAGGACACCCTAGCTGTTGAAGCCAGTTGCTTCTGCATTGCAGGCAACTGAGACGGCAATTGCTTGAGCGCTTGCATTTTTCAGACGGCCTGACGGATAAAATGCTAAAATAGCCGCTTGTTTTTTCACACCGTTTTCCAACGGCTGCCAATATTTTTCCCATGCTCACCGATCTCGAAAAAAACGCCATCCGCGACCACTACCAAAACATCGGCAGAAACCTGCCCGGCTTTCGGGCGCGCCCGGCGCAACGGCAGATGATTGCCGCCATCGCCAACGCCTTTTCCCGCAGCCAAAGCCGTGCCGAGGGCGAAGAAGCGCCCAAACGCGAGGGCGAAAGCATTGCCGTTATCGAAGGCCCGACCGGCGTGGGCAAAAGCCTGGCTTATCTGCTGGCCGGCGGCATCATGGCGCAAACACGGGGCAAACGGCTGCTGGTGAGCAGCGCCACCGTTGCCCTGCAAGAGCAGCTGGTTAACCGCGATTTGCCGTTTCTGGTCGAACAAAGCGGTCTGGAATTGAGCTTTGCGCTTGCCAAAGGCCGCGGCCGCTATCTCTGCCCCTACAAACTCTACCAGCTCACCCAAAGCAACGCCCAACAAAACCTGCTCGGCTTTGAAGCGCCCACTGTGTTGTGGGACAGCAAACCCAAGCCCGAAGAGCTGCAATTGTTGCGCGACTTGGCCGACGAATTCTCCGCCCGCCGCTTCAACGGCGACCGCGACACCTGGCCGCAGAAAATCGATGATGCCGTTTGGTTTAAAGTCACCAACGACCGCCACGGCTGCCTCAAAGCCGCCTGCCCCAACCGCGCCGAATGCCCGTTTTACCTGGCGCGTGAAACGCTGGAAAGCGTTGATGTGGTGGTGGCCAATCACGATTTGCTGCTGGCCGATATCAGTATGGGCGGCGGTGTGATTCTGCCCGCCCCCGAAAACAGCTTTTACTGCATCGACGAAGCCCACCACCTGCCCAAAAAAGCACTGAGCCAGTTTGCTGCCGAGCATTCATGGAATCTGGCGGTATGGACGTTGGAAAAACTGCCGCAAATCAGCGATAAAATCGCCGCTGTTGCCGATAAGGCCGAAGCCGCCAACCTGGCCGACGAAGCCGCCGCTTCACTGCTGGAAAGCTTCAATGAATGGTCGTTTCAGTTGGCCGGCGAACAAGATCTGGCGCCTTCCGAAAGCAGCGAATCGGTTTGGCTGTGGCAAGACGGCAAAATACCCGAAGCGCTCGAGCTGCTGGTGTCCAACACCGCCGTTGCCGCCCGCAGCCTGCTCAAGCATGTTTACACACTCAACGATGCGCTGGCCGCCGCCCGCCGCGACAAAGAACAAGACAGCGCCCTGATTGACCGCTTAAGCGGCGAATTCGGCCTGTTTGTGGCCCGTTGCGAGCAAATCAGCGCCGTGTGGGATTTGCTTTCCACCGTGCCGCCCGAAGGCGAAGCACCGCTGGCCAAATGGGTGGTGCGCCGTATCGGCGATAAAAACGACTATATCTTCAACGCCAGCCCCATCAGCAGCGCCGGCCATCTGGCCAACGGCCTGTGGCGGCGCGCGGCCGGTGCCGTGCTCACCTCTGCCACCCTGCAATCGATGGGCAGCTTTGATTTGCTGTTGCGCCAAACCGGCCTGCAATGGCTGCCTGCCACCACCACATTGGCGCTGCAAAGCCCGTTTAACTTTGCCGAGCAGGGCGAACTTTACCTGCCGCCGATTCAGGCCAGCCCCAAAACCCCCGATGCCCACACCGATGCCATCGTCGAATGGCTGCCCAAGCTGATTCACACCGAAGAAGCCATCGGCACGCTGGTCTTGTTCAGCTCGCGCAAACAAATGCAAAACGTTGCCCTGCGCCTGAGTGCCGACTACCTGCCGCTGTTGCTGGTGCAGGGCGACATCCCCAAAGCCACGCTGCTGAAAAAACATGCCGAAGCCATTGCCGACGGCCGTGCCAGCATCATTTTCGGGCTCGACAGCTTCGCCGAAGGCCTCGATTTGCCGGGTGAAGCCTGCGTACAGGTGATTATCGCCAAACTGCCGTTTTCCATGCCCGACAACCCCATCGAAAAAACCCAAAACCGTTGGATCGAGCAGCGCGGCGGCAACCCCTTTATCGAAATCACCGTGCCCGAAGCCAGCCTGAAGCTGGTGCAGGCCGTGGGGCGGCTGATCCGCACCGAGCAAGATTACGGCCGTGTTACCATCCTCGACAACCGCGTTAAAACCCAACGCTACGGCAAACAATTGCTCGCCTGCCTGCCGCCGTTTAAACGCATCGGCTGAAGCACATGCCGCACCATCGGTAAGCCGTCGATGGGGGCTTCAAAGACGATGTTTAATGCAATTGTTTTTGCCATGATGTTTCCTTTCGTTTTGATAAAAAATGGCCGTCTGAATATTCAGACGGCCGATAACATTTAGAAATGATGTTAATGTTTAATCAATAATCGGATTTTCAAAGTCAATCCCGCAGCCACCCAACCCAATATAATACCGGTAGGAGTACTTAGCAATCGCAGTAATCCGAAGAACTTTATGATGTTTCCAAGCTCCGGCCACACGCCCAAGATAACCATACCAAAGATTATCTGCACCACTAGTATCGTCCATATAGCAGATATTACAACACCAAATACCGATAACAAAAATAATGCGATACAACGAATGGTTTTTAATACAGTATTGTCAGCAGACACAGATATCCGTAAGAAATAAATCAGCAAGGCCCATGCTGTGAGTGTTACTGCCGGTACTTCGCTAACAAACGGTCTCAAAATAATTTGAAGCACATCATAAACAATTTGAAAAAAATCATAAACATCAATCATCATATTCCTATTCTTGCGATACCTATTATTTAAGTACATAAGAAACGCCCCTTTTTATTAAGGGGCGTTAAGTTTAATTTGATTCTGTCAAGACCTCTTTTATTGGGGTGAAATATATAAGGTATCGCAATGTTCGGCTGTGCTTACGGCATGCAACACTTTTTATATTTTTTACCACTGCCGCACGGGCAAGGGTCGTTGCGGCCGATTTTCACGCCACCCGCAACCAGCTCCGCCACGCCGCCATGCTCATGTGCCATATCCATCAACATATAATCCGGTTTCGGCGTTGTTCGCTTATTGCGCAAGCCTAAGTAAATTTCTACATCTTCAATATCGCCGCAGGCCGTCATATCCACCGCCTTTTCCGCATACAGCTTGCGGATAAAATCAACGTGTTCCACCGGTTTCAAAGGCAACAGCGACATCAGCAGCAAGGCATTGTAAAAACGCTCTTGCGTGGCATAAGGCTTGAGCATATCCAACAACACTCCGACAACCTCATCACGCACTTCTTTATGCTGCTGCGCCACGGAAGAGGCTGCACTTATCAGCACATCACGCGCATCGTCATCATGCTGCTGTTGAGCTGCCTCCAGCAAAAACGGCAGATGAAACACCCCTTCGGGTGCAAACATATCTAAGTATTCGTATATCGACTCATCGCAGCCGTAAGCAATATCTTGCAACACCCATTCAATCATTGCACGGCTGGCCGCCTCATCACGATATTCCCCTAAAGCATAAGCCGCATGCAGTGTGGCAAAAAAATCGTCCGGCTCCTCTGCTTCCAAATAATCCTCATCACGCGTTAACGCCAGCAACAAAGGCAAATCCGCCGTCGTCAGCCCCAGCTTGGCATGATAATCCGTTGTTTTTCGGTCAAACGGAGTCGGAAACTTGCGCATCTGCTCAAACAAGGCTTGGTAACGTTGTTGCTGTTCGGCGGTAAAGTCGGCAGGCATCGGCATGGTAAGGGCTTTTCATGAAAATAAATAAAGCAGAATGGTAACATAATTTCAGACGGCCTTTGCATGCACAGGGTTTTCGTGAGCAAAATCCACGCTGTGAGATACTCTGTAGGATGTGTTCCGTAAGGAACATGCGCGCTTTAAAATTTAGGCCGTCTGAAAAGTTGTAAACGTTTCAGACGGCCTTGTTTTGATATTCGCAAGCTTACGGGCGGTATTCCGGCAACACGCCGTTGGGCAGCAGCTGCCACACATAACCGGTGTGTTTCTGTTTGCCGGCAACATTGCCGGCTTCATCACCGTAGCCCCAGAAATAATCAACCCGCACCGCGCCTTTAATCGCGCTGCCGGTATCTTGCGCCATAATCAGGCGGTTGTGGGCATGGTTGCTGATGGGGTGGGTGGTGGCGACAAATATCGGCGCGCCCAAGGTAATGTAGTGGCGGTCGACCGCACCGGCATATTCACCCATCAGCGGCGTGCCCAATGCGCCGATGGGGCCGTCGTCATTGCCCGGCAGCTGGCGGAAGAAAATATAGCTGGGGTTTTGGCCCAGCACTTCGGCCAGCCGCTGCGGGTTTTGCTGCATATAGGCTTTGATGCCCTGCATAGTGGTTTGCGCCAGCGGCAGATAGCCTTTATTGGCCATATAGCGGCCGATGGAAACATAAGGGTATTCGTTTTTATCGGCAAAACCCAGGCGCACATATTGGCCGCTTGGGGTTTTCAGACGGCCTGAACCTTGAATGTGCAGAAAAAACAATTCTACCGGGTCGTCGGCATAGCCCAACACCGGCGCTTTGCCGTTGAGCGCGCCGCCGTTAATCTGGCTGCGGGTGTAATAAGGCACGAAACGACTGCCTTCAAAACGGCCTTTGAGTGCGCGGGTGCGTTCGCTGATGGGAAACTGTGCCAGATTGGCGCTGTATTGGCCGGATGCGCTGATCATGCCTTTATTCTGCCCGCTGGGTTGGATGCGCACCGTGCCTTTGCTTGAGCGCAGGTTGGCGGGCAGCTCGACCGATACAAAATCATTGGGGATGCCGTAAATCGGGAAGCGCGCTTGAGCGGTCTGCTTCACATCACCATGCAGCACTGGCTCGTAATAGCCCGTTACCGTGCCGCCGAGTTTGCCGTCGCCGCTGACCTGCCAGGGGGTGAAATATTGCTCGAAAAAGGCTTTGGCCGCGGCATTGCTGCCCGGCGTCTGCGCCGCTTGCGCACACACGTTTTGCCAGCCGGGGCGGGCTTGCAGCTTCTCACAGCCAAGGCGGAACGAACGCAGGCTGTTGGCGAAATTCTGCTCATTCCATTGCGGCAGCGCACTATGTGCCACTACTTTATAGCCCGCGCCTCCGCCGGGGCTGAGCGTATGCCCCGGCGGCAGGGGGGTACCCGCAGGCAAGGGGGCTCCGGGGGTAACGGGCAAGGGGGGTTGGCCCGGCGGAGGAGTCGGGGTGCGTTTGGTGCCGCAAGCTGCCAAAATGGCGGCGGTCAGGCCCATTAGGGCAAAACGGAAAATATTGGCTGAATTCATAATCGCTGTATATTGAGGCCGTCTGAAAAACATCACGGCATAGGTTAAAACGGTAAACCTGAAGACTGTTTGGCGCAATATTGGTTCCTTATTCAGACGGCCTTTTGCGCTGATTTTATGCCGTCTGAAACGCATCGGCACATTCTAGCATAGAATCAAAAGATTAAATGCGCCGCCACCTGTTTTAACGGTTTTGCTACAATAGCGCTTTGTTTCAGCTTTCTGCAAGGCCGCCCCATGAGCAAACCCGTTTCCCCGATGATGCAGCAATACCTCGGCATCAAGGCCGACCACGCCGACAAACTGGTGTTTTACCGCATGGGCGATTTTTACGAGCTGTTTTTCGATGATGCGGTCAAAGCGGCCAAGCTGCTCGACATCACCCTCACCACCCGCGGTCAGCTTGACGGCGAACCGATTAAAATGGCCGGCGTGCCGTTTCATGCCGCCGAGCAATATCTGGCGCGGCTGGTCAAAATGGGCGAGAGCGTGGCCATTTGCGAACAGGTGGGCGAAGTGGGCGCAACAAAAGGGCCGGTGGAGCGCAAAGTGGTGCGCATCGTTACCCCCGGCACCCTCACCGATTCGGCTTTTCTCGAAGACAAAGAAACTAACCGCATTGTGGCCGTCTGCACGGTAAAAAGCGATAAAAAACACATCGGCCTGGCCTGGGCTTCACTGCAAAGCGGCGAATTCAAAACCAAACTGACCACGCCCGAGCGCCTCACCGACGAGCTCGCACGCCTACAGGCAGCAGAAATCCTGCTGCCCGATACCGCCAACGCCCCGCAGGTACAGGCCGCCAACATCACCCGCCTCAATGCCTGGCAATTTGCCGCCGACAGCGCCGCCAAACTGCTCACCGACTATTTCGGCAGCCAAGATTTGCGCGGCTTCGGCCTCAACCTCGAAGAGCATGCCGCCGCCATCGGCTCCGCCGGCGCGCTGCTCAACTACATCGGCCTTACACAAAACCAACTGCCGCAACACCTCGACGGCCTCAGCCTCGAAACCGAAAACCAATACATCGGCATGGACGCCGCCACCCGCCGCAACCTCGAAATCACCCAAACCCTCAGCGGCAAAAAAGCACCCACCCTGTTTTCCGCACTCGACAACTGCGCCACCCACATGGGCAGCCGCCTGCTCGCCCAATGGCTGCACCACCCGCTGCGCCGCCGCGAACACATCCGCGCCCGCCAGCAGGCCGTTACCGAATTGCACAACCATTACGCCGACATCCAAGGCCGCCTGAAAAACATCGCCGACATCGAGCGCATCGCCGCCCGCATCGCCGTGGGCAACGCCCGCCCGCGCGACTTGGCCGCCCTGCGCGACAGCCTGTTGGTGTTGGTCGACGACATCGGGCTGCCCGAGAGCCCCTCCGCGCTGCTGCACACCCTGCAAGCCGTGTTCCCCGCCACCCGACCCATCGCCGAACAACTTGCCGCCGCCATCCTGCCCGAACCGGCCGTGTGGCTGCGCGACGGCGGCGTCATCAACCACGGCTATCATGCCGAGTTGGACGAACTGCGCCACATTCAAAACCACGGCGACGAATTCCTGCTGGCCCTCGAAGCGCGCGAACGCGAACGCACCGGCCTTTCCACCCTCAAAGTCGAATTCAACCGCGTGCACGGCTTTTATATCGAGCTCTCCAAAGTGCAGGCAGAACAAGCCCCCGCCGACTACACCCGCCGCCAAACCCTCAAAAACGCCGAGCGCTTCATCACCCCCGAGCTCAAAACCTTTGAAGAAAAAGTATTGGCCGCACAAGACACCGCATTGGCCTTAGAAAAACAGCTTTACGACACCCTGCTGAAAAACCTTCAGACGGCCTTGCCGCAACTGCAACAAGCCGCCAAAGCCGCCGCCACACTCGATGTGCTCGCCACCTTTGCCCGCCACGCCGAAACCCGCGCTTACCACATGCCCGAATTCGCCGACTACCCCGTGCTCGACATCGACAACGGCCGCCATCCCGTGGTCGAGCAGCAAGTGCGCCACTTCACCCCCAACCACACCGCCCTCGACCACAAACACCGGCTGATGCTGCTCACCGGCCCCAATATGGGCGGCAAATCCACCTACATGCGCCAAGTCGCCCTCATCACCCTGCTCGCCCACACCGGCAGCGCCGTGCCCGCCGAACGCGCCCTGATTGGCCCCATCGACCAAATTTTCACCCGCATCGGCGCCTCTGACGACCTGGCCGGCAACCGCTCCACCTTTATGGTCGAAATGAGCGAAACCGCCTACATCCTGCACCACGCCACCGAACAATCTCTGGTGCTGATGGACGAAGTCGGCCGCGGCACCTCCACCTTCGACGGCCTCGCCCTCGCCCAAGCCATCGCCGAACATTTGGTGCAAAAAAACCAATCATTCAGCCTGTTTGCCACCCACTACTTCGAGCTCACCCGCCTGCCCGAAGCCCACCCCGCCGCCGTCAACATGCACCTCTCCGCACTGGAAGAAGGGCAAGACATCGTCTTTCTGCACCACATCGAGCCCGGCCCCGCCAGCAAAAGCTACGGCATCGCCGTCGCCAAACTCGCCGGCCTGCCCGCCCGCGCCCTCAAAGCCGCCCACAAACATTTAAATGCATTGGAACAGCAAGCCGCCGCCAACCGGCCGCAGATGGATATTTTCAGCGAATGGCCGTCTGAAAGCCGCGCAATGATGGCGGAGGAAGAACAGATTGTGGAAAACACGCCAAACCCGCTGGCCGAAGCCTTGGCAGAGATACAGCCGGATGAATTATCGCCACGGGAAGCGCTGGAAGCGTTGTATCGGTTGAAAGGATTGGCATTGGAATAAATCAGGCCGTCTGAAAGATAAAATTCCCGTATAATTCTAATTCAAACCGCCATAATGATTGAGAGACAAAAATGCAAACAATGAAAGAATTTTATGGAATAAGTATAGATAAAAGTGCGGAATTTGCCATTGTTCCGGATGAATACAATGAGGGAGCCTATATCTTAACGATTTTTGACCCTGACATTGAAGATAATGCAGCCGCTTTTGTAGAAACTTTTGAATGCGACACCTATGAAGAAGCAATGGAAGGCGGCCTAGAATATCGAATGCACTATAATTACATGACAACAGAAGATGTCATTGCTGCTGAAATGAAGCGTTTTAATGAAGCATCTAAACACTAATGTCTAAGCCTTTCCTCAAATGGGCAGGCGGCAAAAGCAAGCTTGTTCCTTTCATTCAGTTTAACTTACCCACTGAACCGCGCAAACGCTTGATTGAGCCGTTTGCCGGCTCAGCTGCCTTGTCGTTGTCGCTGGAATTTGATGCTTATCTGTTGAATGACACCAACCCCGACCTAATCGGCCTGTATCAAATTTTAAAGCAGGAAAAACAATATTTTATTGATTTTACACGCCAGTTTTTTACATCTGAAAATAATCAAGAAGCCCGCTTTTACGAGCTGCGAGAGCAGTTTAATCAGAGTGCCGATCTAACCGAACGGTCAGCCTTGTTTGTTTATCTCAATCGCCATGCGTTTAATGGCTTATGCCGTTACAACAGCAAAGGCAGGTTTAATGTGCCGTTTGGGCGCTATAGATCACCTTATTTCCCTGAGGCTGAAATGCAGGGCTTTATTCAAAAATCCAACCGCATTGAAATACTGTGTAGTGATTTTCAGACGGCCTTGGCTTTGGCTACAGATGATGATGTTGTGTATTGTGATCCACCTTATGTTCCCCTGAGTGAAACGGCTTCCTTTACCGCGTATGCCAAGGGTGGCTTTAATATGGATGACCAAAACCGCTTGGCACTGGCGGCGAAAGAAGCAGCAGAACAATCGCAAGGCGTGTTGATTTCCAATCATGATACCGCCTTTACCCGTGAAATTTATAAAGATGCCCGCTTAGCATTAATTGACGTGCAAAGAAATATCGCAGCCAAAGGAAGCAGCCGTCAAAAAGTGGGAGAACTATTGGCAGTTTATGGCGAATGAATTTAATAAGTTGGCTGAAGAGGCCGCCATTTACCACAGCCGTCTGAAAAAATCGGTTTCAGACGGCCTGATTATTTACAATGAAAATTCGTTGAATGTCATGCGGCGAATTTTAGATAAGCATCCCAACGGTTGTTTTGATATGATTTTTGCCGACCCGCCTTATTTTTTATCCAATGACGGTTTTAGCTGTCAAAACGGACAAATGGTGTCGGTGAATAAAGGAGAATGGGATAAATCCAAAGGCATGGCCGCTGATTTGGAATTTTATGAAAAGTGGTTGCGGCTGTGTTACGCATTGCTCAAACCAAACGGCACAATTTGGGTATGCGGCACTTACCATAATGTTTATATGGTGGGCTATATGATGCAGCTCATCGGCTATCATATTTTAAACAATATCACTTGGGAAAAACCCAATCCGCCACCCAATTTATCCTGCCGCTTTTTCACCCATTCAACCGAAACATTACTATGGGCGAAAAAAGATAAAAAAGCCAAACACATATTTCATTATGATGTGATGAAAGCGCAAAACGGCGACAAGCAGATGAAATGCGTTTGGCAATTTACGCCGCCAGGAAAGTTAGAAAAAACATTCGGCAAACATCCTACGCAAAAGCCATTGGCCTTATTGGAGCGATGTATCTTGGCAGCATCCAACCCAGGAGATTTAATTTTTGACCCCTTTATGGGCAGTGGCACCACGGCGGTAGCGGCTTTAAAACATAGTCGGCAATTTTGCGGTTGCGAATTAGAATCAAACTATTTTGAATTAGCAAAGAAAAGGATAAATAATGATTAAAGATGGAAAAGGGGGCAGCAATACACAAACAGGTTTACATTTTGAATCTAAGGCCGATATTCGTACAATATTTGAATCTATTCCTGGCTACAATTTAAGGCCAACACCCGACAATGCAGGTTATGAAGTCTGGTTTAATGAGGAATTACTGGCTCATTGTTTTAAAAAGCAAGAGTTTTACCGATTTTTAGCACGATACAATGTCAACTGGAGAGAGCATTTATCCAAACGCTTAGAGCCGGATAATGGTCTGTTTGTAATTGTCCGCGATACGCTATTTATCATTGAAATCAAATTCCAACATGTATCTGGATCAGTAGATGAAAAATTGCAAACCTGCGATTTCAAACGTAAACAATATACCAAGTTGGTTCATGCTTTGGGCTGGCGGGTTGAATACGTCTATGTATTGAGTGATTGGTACAAACATCCGAAATATCGTGACACATTAGATTATATTTTATGTATGAATTGCCATTATCAATTTAACGCCATCCCTCTAAAATGGCTGGGCTTGCCCGATGTTAATTCCCAACCATAATAAAATGGAAATAAAATGTCTTCATCATTTCAATTATTTATTTCACAGCTATCAGAAACCAATGCCACATTAGGCTATTTTACTGATTTCCCCAAAATCAGAGCCAATGTCGGCAAAATCGCCATCAAGCTCAATCAACTTAATTATTTAATCGGCAAAGAAGATTTAAAATCAGCCATTGAAGACTTGTATCAGGAAAATCCTAAAGTATTTGAAATACTGGATATTTTAATTGCCATCCGCAAAAACAAAAAAGCCAAAACATTTAACAGCCAAGGCGATATTGTTGTTTTAGACAGCTATTTTCATTCACCTGATAAAATCTTTGAATATATTCAAGAAACCGGCTTGGCAGAAGTTTTTCAAAATAAAGACATCACCAATCTGGTGGATTATGTTTTCGGTATCGAAGTCGGGCTGGATACCAATGCCCGCAAAAACCGTGGTGGCGATAACATGGCCAATGCCGTTGCCTTACTGTTTGGGAGTGAAAATTTACTGTTTAAATCTGAAGTACCCAGCACGCTTTTTCCCGAGATTACCACGCTGGGGGTGGATGTAAAACGCTTTGATTTTGTGATTAAAACCCGCCTAAAAACCTACTTTATTGAAACGAATTACTATAACAGCGGCGGTTCAAAATTAAATGAGGTAGCCAGAGCCTATTCGGATGTTGCGCCGAAAATCAACCAATATCCAAATTATGAATTTGTTTGGATAACCGATGGTCAAGGTTGGCTTTCAGCTAAAAACAAACTGGAAGCAGCGATTAGTATTATTTCAAGCGTATATAATTTATCGACAATCGATAAATTTATTGAGCAAATCAAAAACGAAGGCAATATTGAATTTTAATAAACAGGCCGTCTGAAATTTCAGACGGCCTGTTTGACTCATCACAGCATCAGCCGACTTTATCGCCCGGCTGTGCGCCTGTGTCGACATCCAGCAATTTCAATTTGCCCTCTGCGGTGGCGGCGCTCAAAATCATGCCTTCGCTGGTGCCGAATTTGGCCATTTTGCGCGGGGCGAAGTTGGCGACGGCGATGACCATGCGGCCGTTGAGTTCGGCCGGGTTGGGGTAGGAGGCGGCGATGCCGGAGAAAATGGTGCGCTGCTCAAAGCCGAAATCGAGTGAGAATTTCAACAGCTTGGTGCTGCCTTCGACGGCTTCGCAGTTCAATACTTTGGCTACGCGCATGTCGATTTTCATAAAGTCGTCGAAACTTGCCTGTTCGGCCACGGGGGCGTAGTTTGAGGTGCCGGCAGGGGTTTCGGCGGCCGTTTGAATGCTTTGTTTGTTGGCTTCGATTAAGTTGTCCACTTGTTGTTGCTCCACACGTTGCATGAGATGTTGGTATTTGTTGATGCTGTGGCCGTCTGAAAGGTGGCGGACGGCATCGGCCCAGCTCAGTTGCGGCAGGTTGAGAAAACCGGCGGCTTGGGCGGCCACGTTCGGCAATACGGGCGCCAGGTAAACGCTGAGGGTTTTGAAGGCATTTATCAGCTCGCTGCACACTTGGTGCAGGCGTTCTTCTTGGCCTTCTTGTTTGGCCAGCTCCCACGGTTTGTTGGCATCGACATATTCGTTGACGGTATCGGCCAATGCCATGATGTCGCGCAGGGCTTTGGCGTATTCGCGGTTTTCGTAGTCGGCGGCGATGGTGTCGCTTTGCGCGGCGAGCTGTTGCAGCAGGGGGCTGTCGGAAACGTTTTTCAGACGGCCTTCAAAGCGTTTGGCGATAAAGCCGGCGGCGCGTGCGGCGATGTTGACGTATTTGCCGACCAAATCGCTGTTGACGCGGGCGATAAAGTCTTGCAGGTTGAGGTCGATGTCTTCGATGCGGCTGTTAAGCTTGGCGGCGATGTAGTAGCGCATCCACTCGGGGTTGAGCTTTTGGTCGAGATAGGATTTGGCAGTAATGAAGGTGCCGCGCGATTTCGACATTTTTTGGCCGTCAACGGTGAGAAAGCCGTGGGCGAATACGCCGGTGGGGGCGCGGTGACCGCTGTATTTGAGCATGGCCGGCCAAAACAGGGCGTGGAAATAGAGGATGTCTTTGCCGATAAAGTGATACATCTCGGTGGGGCTGCCGGCTTTGAAAAATTCGTCGAAATCAACGCCGATGCGCTCGCACAGGTTTTTAAACGAGGCCATGTAGCCCACGGGGGCGTCGAGCCACACGTAGAAATATTTGCCGGGCGCGTCGGGGATTTCAAAGCCGAAATAGGGCGCATCGCGGGAGATGTCCCAATCGCTCAGGCCGCCTTCGCCGTTTTCATCGGGGGCGAGCCATTCTTTCATTTTGTTGAGTGCTTCGGCCTGTAGGTGCGGCTGCACGCGGCCGTCGGCCAAGGTGGTGCTGCCCGAAGTCCATGCTTGCAGATATTCGACGCATTCGCCGAGTTTGAAGAAGAAGTGTTCACTCTCTTTGAGCACCGGCGCGGCGCCGGAAATGGCGGAATAAGGTTTAATCAGCTCGGTGGGCGAATAGGTGGTGCCGCACACTTCGCAGTTGTCGCCGTATTGGTCTTGGGCGTGGCATTTGGGGCATTCGCCTTTGACGAAGCGGTCGGGCAGAAACATGTTTTTTTCGGGGTCGAACAGCTGCTCGATGGTGCGCGCTTCGATTTTGCCGTTGGCTTTGAGGGCGCGGTAAATCTGTTCGGAAAACTGTTTGTTTTCAGGCGAATGGGTGCTGTAGTAGTTGTCGTAGCCGATGCCGAAGCCGCTGAAGTCGGCCAGATGCTCTTCGCGCACTTTGGCAATCATGTCTTCCGGCGAAATGCCCTGCTTTTGGGCGGCCAGCATCACGGGGGTGCCGTGGGTATCGTCGGCGCAGCAGTAATAGCATTCGTGGCCGCGCAGCTTTTGAAAGCGCACCCAAATATCGGTTTGAATGTGCTCGACCATGTGGCCGAGGTGGATGCTGCCGTTGGCATAAGGCAGCGCGGAGGTAACGAGGATTTTGCGTTGTGTCATGTGATGTGTTCTTCATAGAAAACCAATGCTGTGGATTATAGCTTTTTTTCAGACGGCCTTGTGGGTTGTTGCGGCCATAATACGCATACCTTTTGAATGATATTGAGGCCGTCTGAAAATAAATCATTTCAGACGGCCTCAATATTAATGACAAGGTGCGCAGGCAGATTATGCCATTCGCAAAGCAACCTGGCTGTGTCGGCTCGCTGCCTTGTCGGCTTACTTTGGTGAATGGGTATTATGCCTGGTTTATTTTTTCCAGCAAAAACGCCAATGCAAACTGCACGGCCCGGGCGCGCACGGCATCGCGGCCGCCTTCGAAACAGGCTTTCTCTGCCCAGATATGCTGTTTGCCGGCCAGGCCGAACCATACTGTGCCCACGGGTTTTTCATCGCTGCCGCCGCCGGGGCCGGCGATGCCGGAGATGCTCAGGGCAAAATCGGCCTTGGCGGCCAAAAGCGCGCCCAATGCCATTTCGCGCACGGTTTCTTCGCTCACCGCGCCGTAAAAATCAAGCGTGGCGGTGTTGACGCCCAACAGCTGTTCTTTGGCGGCGTTGCTGTAGGTAATAAAGCCCATGTCAAACCAATTCGAGCTGCCCGGCAAACGGGTAAGCTCGGCCGCCAGCAGGCCGCCGGTGCAGGATTCGGCGCAGGTTACGGTGTGGTTTTGTTCGAGCAGGCGGGTGGTTACGGCTTCCAGGGTATTCATGATGTGTTGGTTCCGAAAGGTTTTTTCATACCCATTCACAAAAACAACCAACTGCGTTGGCTCACCCGCCGCTTTGCCGGCTGGCTTTTGTGAACGGCTATTCAAACAGCCGCTGAAAAAGAATCGGCTGCCTGCATCAACAGACCGTCTGCCACAGATTTGGTTTCAGACGGCCTCATGATGTCTGTTCAAAAAAACAAGCCAATAACGCGGCGGTCTGAAAACCGCATCGTGCAGACAGCGTATGGCAACGCGGGCAAGGCCGTCAGGTATTTTTGAATGGCGCGTACTTATTTATTTTCTGGCTTTAAAGCTCAGCAAATGCTGCTGTGTGGCCAGCCAGGCGCCGGCAATGCCTAAGGCGGTTACCACCGCCAACACGGTCAGAATTTCCCAGGCATGGAAAAACCGCCATTCGATATTGAGGCCGTAGGGGCGGAAAATCTGGCTGATCAGCGGCTGGCTGGCGCGCATCAGCCAGGCGCACAGGCCGATGCTGATGGCGGCAGACAATACGCTCTGCCAAGCGGCTTGGTATAAAAACGGGCGGCGGATAAACGAAGCGGGGGCGCCCAACAGCTTGGTGATTTCGATTTCTTCTTTGCGGCTCAAGATTTGCAGGCGGATGGTGTTGTGCGCCACCAGCACAAACGCCACGCTCAGGGTGATGGCGAGAAACCAGAAAATTTTGTGCACGAAATCATTGATTTGGTAGAGGGTCTGCATCCATTCGGTGTCGAGTTTGGCGGCTTCCACCATCGGCAGATCGGCCAAATCCTGCTGCAAAGCCTGTATCGCCGAGGGCGCGGTGCCGGCATCGGGGGTAACGATAAACACATCGGGCAGCGGATTTTCATCGAGCATCGACACCAAATCCTGCCCGCCCATGCTTTGCTGCAATTCTTCGAGGCCGGCTTGTTTGGCGACGAATTCGCTGTTTTCGATGCGCGTATCTTCGGCCAGCAGGTTTTTCACCGCTTCGTTGTCGACTTCATCGGCGCCCAATTCCATATAGAGGGTAATCTGCGGCGCCTCGTTGAGTTTGCCGAGCACCGCCTGCCCGCTTTGCACGCCCAGATACAGCGCCAGCGGCAGTGTCATGGCAATCGAGAGCATCAGCAGAATCAAAAGCGTGGCCAAAGGCTGGCGGATAAAGTGGCGGGCGGCATTGCGGGCAGATTCGGCGTGGAGCGAGAGATAGTGTTTCATGAGGCGAATCTGCCTTCCTGCAAGCGTAAAATACGGTGGCCGTAGTCGGCCATCAGGGTTTCATCGTGTGCGGCCACAATCACGGTGGTGCCCGCTTCGTGAAAGGTTTTGAATAATTCCATAATATCGAGTGCATAGGCGCGGTCGAGGTTGGCGGAAGGCTCGTCGGCAATCAGCAGGCTGGGCTGGTGCACCACGGCGCGGGCGATACACAAACGCTGCTGTTCGCCGCCCGAGAGTGTCACCGGGTCGGCATGCTCGCGCCCGCCCAGCCCCACTTTTTCAATCGCCACCCGCGCGCGCTTTTCGGCCTGCGCACGGTCGTAGCCGATGATGCGCAGCGGCAGCAGCACGTTTTGCAGCACGTTGCGGTCAAACAAGATTTTGTGGTCTTGAAACACGATGCCGATGTGCTGGCGCAGAAAGCCGATTTGGTTGTCGTTGAGGCCGCCGATGTCTTGCCGGTTCATCCACACCTTACCGGTGGTGGGCTTGGTGATACCGGCAATCAGCTTGAGCATGGTGGATTTGCCCGCGCCGGAATGGCCGGCCACGAAAATCATCTCGCCTTTATCGATATTGAAGCTGACGTTTTTCAGCGCGTGAAAACCGCCGGGATAGGTTTTGGAAACTTGCTCGAAACGGATCATGATTGTGCTCAAAATGAAAAAGGGCTTTCAGACGGCCTGTTATGCCCATTCGCAAAAGTAAGCTCGCAAAGAGTAGAGAAGGCAAGCCAACGCCGTGAGATTATTTTTGTGAATGGGTGTGAATGGGTATGATCAATCATCAGGCCGTCTGAAAAACATTATGACCGATTATACAGAATATTGTTGCAAGAATCCTTTATAATACTCGACAACCGCGGCCGCACCGGAGCGCGCCGGCCATTTGGTTTACAGATGTACTCTACCCCTCAAAAACCACAGGCCAAGCCGCCCAAGCGGTCTGAACAAACTGCCGAAAAGGAACCCCCATGCTCACGCCCGAACAAGTTAAAGAAATGATTGCCGCCGTTGCGTCCTGCGAACACATCGAAGTGGAAGGCGACGGCCACCATTTTTTCGCCCACATCGTTTCCGCTGCATTTGAAGGCAAAGCCCGCCTCGCCCGCCACCGCCTGATTAAAGACGGGCTGAAAGAAAAGCTCGCCAGCAACGAATTGCACGCCCTGTCGATCAGCACCGCCGCCACCCCTGCCGAATGGGCGGCCAAACAATCCTAAGGCATGCCGACCATTGGTTTTTGAAGGGCAAAATACACCTTCATTCCCGCTTTCAGACGGCCTTGACAACACGCATCGGGGCCGTCTGAAATTTTACCTGCCATACAAACGCAATCTGCGCAAAATCCACTATAATTTAACTCAATTTGCAGATTCCCTCCCCTTGATTCCACAGGCCGCCCGATCGCCTGTGCCGCAACGAAAGAACCACCCATGGACAAACTCAAAATCACCGGCAACGGCCCTTTAAACGGCGAAATCACCGTATCCGGCGCCAAAAATGCCGCGCTGCCGCTGATGTGTGCCGGCCTCTTAACCGAAGGCACGCTGCGCCTGAAAAACGTGCCCATGCTGCGCGACGTAAAAACCACCCAAAAACTGCTGCAAGGCATGGGCGCGCGCGTGCTGACCGATAACATTTCCGAATTTGAAATCAACGGCGGCACCGTCAACAACACCGTTGCCCCTTATGAATTGGTAAAAACCATGCGCGCTTCGATTCTGGTGCTCGGCCCCACGCTGGCACGTTTCGGCGAAGCGCAAGTGAGCCTGCCCGGCGGCTGCGCCATCGGCTCGCGCCCGGTCGACCAACACCTCAAAGGCCTCGAAGCCATGGGCGCCGAAATCGTGATCGAGCATGGTTACGTTAAAGCCAAAGGCCGTCTGAAAGGCGCACGTGTGGTGATGGACATGGTTACCGTGGGCGGCACCGAAAACCTGCTGATGGCCGCCACGCTGGCCGAAGGCACCACCGTATTGGAAAACTGCGCCATCGAGCCCGAAGTGGTCGATTTGGCCGAATGCCTGATAAAAATGGGCGCCAAAATCAGCGGCATCGGCACCGCCACCATGACCGTAGAAGGCGTAGAAGCGCTGCACGGCGCGGAACACAGCGTGGTGCCCGACCGCATCGAAGCCGGCACCTTCCTCTGCGCCGTAGCCATGGCCGGCGGCAAAGTGGTGTTGCGCAACGCCGCCCCGAAAACCATGGAAGCCGTGCTCGACAAGCTGGTGGAAGCCGGTGCCGTGATCGAAGCCGGCGACGACTGGATCGCCATCGACATGCCGCAACGCCCCAAAGCAGTCGACATCCGCACCATGCCGCACCCCGGCTTCCCCACCGACATGCAGGCGCAGTTTATGGCCATGAACGCCGTGGCCGAGGGCAGCGGCAAAGTGGTGGAAACCATTTTTGAAAACCGCTTCATGCACGTGCCCGAACTCAACCGTATGGGTGCCGACATTGCCGCCGAGGGCAACACCGCCATCGTGAAAGGCGTGGCAAAACTTTCCGGCGCCACTGTGATGGCCACCGACCTGCGCGCTTCCGCCAGCCTGGTGATTGCCGGCCTGATTGCCGAGGGCGAAACCATCGTCGAGCGCATCTACCATCTCGACCGCGGCTACGAACATATCGAAGAAAAACTCGGCAAAGTGGGCGCGAAAATCGAGCGCATCGCTTAGGGTGTCCTGATGTGTCGATTTATAGGTGCTTTTACCTCTGAAAAACGCATTGTCCCAACCCCTTAATCCGCCGCTGTCCTTCAAACAGGCCGTCTGAAACCAATCGTATTTCAGACGGCCTGTTTGATTTCATCACGCCTGTTAACAAATATTTATCCAAACCCGATTTTAGCCGCCCTTCAAAAAGCCCTAGGGTGTCCTGACCATTCGATTTACGGGTGTATTTTGCCCCTGAAAACGCATCTGCTGCGTTAAAAAGCCTCGCAAGATGTCCAATCTTGCTGCATTTTTTGCCTGGCATCTGCATTTCTAGGAACAAAAATCCCCTCATAAACTAATGGTCAGGGCACCCTAGACCGCAGCGCCTTGTTTATTGCACACGATTGCATTAAGCTTAGGCCGTCTGAAACCCATTCACAAAAATCAGCCGGCAAGGCGGCGCGCAGATGCCGTTAGATTATTTTTATGAACGGGTATCAAAACTTTTTATCAGGAGCCTGCTATGTCTGTGATTACCCGCACCTTAAGCTACACAACCGCCGACGGTTTAACCCTGCAAAGCCATTTGTGCCTGCCCGAACAGGCTGCCGACGAATTGTCCGGCGTGCTGGTGGCACCGGAGTGGTGGGGGCTGAGCGAGCACGCCAAACGTGCGGCAGAGCGGCTGGCCGAAGCCGGTTATGCCGCGCTGGCGATGGATTTGTATGGCGACGCATGCCTCACCGACGATGCCGCCCAAGCCAACGAATGGATGACGGCAGTGCTGGCCGACCCGGCCATTTTGGTCGAA
The DNA here is from genome assembly GCF_022870865.1 of Uruburuella testudinis. Taxonomy (NCBI): domain Bacteria; kingdom Pseudomonadati; phylum Pseudomonadota; class Betaproteobacteria; order Neisseriales; family Neisseriaceae; genus Uruburuella; species Uruburuella testudinis. The sequence goes on along the minus strand of NZ_CP091508.1, from coordinate 108,675 downwards.
CGCACCGACTTGGCCTTTCACGCGCTGACCGCCCAAAGCCAAATCAATCCCCACAGCATCGGCGCCATCGGTTTTTGCTTCGGCGGCAAAGTGGTGCTCGACATGGCCCGCCGCGGTGCCGATTTAAAAGCCGTTACCAGCTTCCACGGCAACCTCACCCCCGCCATACCGGCACAAGAAGGCTTTATCAAAGGCAGCCTGCTGATCGAACACGCCGAGAAAGACACCATGGTCACCCTCGACGATCTCGCCGCCTTCGAGCAGGAAATGAACGCCGCCAAAGTGCGCTACAGCGTGGATATTTTCCCCGGTGCCAAACACGGCTTCACCAACCCGCAAGCCACCCGCAACGGCGAGAAAAACGGTGTGGATCTGGCCTACAACGAAGAAGCCGCCGCGTCGGCCTGGCAAAACATGCTCAATTTGCTCGGGCGCACTTTATAAGCACGCCGCAACAGGCCGTCTGAAAAGTTTCAGACGGCCTGTATCGCTCAAACACTTATCGCAACAGCAATTAAATCACTGCATGCTCTTAAATTAATCTCATTGTTTTAAAAAATAAATTAATAAAAGATTGTTGGCGTTAAAATTGCCGAACCCATAATGGCCGAAGCCAAACCCGCGAATTTGGCCACCGGCGGTCTGAAATATTGGATATTTCAGCCAAACCGCCATGCTGATGGCCGGGCCGGCACCTGATCCCGGCAATCTTGCACGGCGGCAACGGCACCTTATTCAAAATCAAGTGATTGCACCGCCGCTGCCCCGCGCCTTACCGGAGCCCGTTTATGAACCGCCAAACCCTGATTCAAACCCTGCCCAAAGCCGAGCTGCATGTACACATCGAAGGCACTTTCGAGCCCGAGCTGATGTTTGCCATCGCCCGCCGCAACGGCGTCGGCATTCCCTATGCCAGCGTAGAAGAAGTCAAGGCCGCCTATGATTTCCACAATCTGCAATCGTTTTTGGATATTTATTACGCCGGTGCCGAAGTGCTGCTGCACGAGCAGGATTTTTACGAGCTCACGCTGGCCTATCTCCAGCGCTGCCGCGATGACAACGTGGTGCATACCGAAATCTTTTTCGACCCGCAAACCCATACTGAACGCGGTGTGCCCTTTGCCACCGTGTTAGGCGGCATCCGCCGCGCCTGCCTCGAAGCCGAACAGCAATGGGGCATCACCAGCCTGCTGATTATGTGCTTTTTGCGCCACCTCTCCGAAGATGCGGCATTCGCCACACTCGAAGCCGCATTGCCGCATCGGGAACACATTATCGGCGTGGGGCTGGATTCGAGCGAAGTGGGGCACCCGCCCGCCAAATTCGAACGCGTGTTTGCCGCCGCCCGCGAAGCCGGCTTCCTCACCGTGGCTCATGCCGGTGAAGAAGGGCCGCCCGAATATATATGGCAGGCGCTGGATTTGCTCAAAGTGTCGCGCATCGACCACGGCGTGCGCGCCGAAGAAGACGAAACCCTGACCGCACGCCTGATTGCCGAGCAAATGCCGCTCACCGTCTGCCCTTTGAGCAACCTGAAGCTCAAAGTGGTTGATAATCTGGCCGCCCACAACCTGCGCCGCCTGTTGCAACGCGGTGTGTGCGTTACCGTGAATTCAGACGATCCGGCTTATTTCGGCGGCTATATGAACCAAAATTTCAACGCGCTGGTGCAAGCCCTCGATTTGAGCACTGCCGAAATCAAACAGCTGTGTGAAAACTCATTTCAGGCATCGTTTTTAAGCGAAACCGCCAAAGCCGCCTGGTGCCGGAATATTCGTCAGGCCGTCTGAAACCCATTCCGGGCTGCATAGGCGGAACAGGTTGGCTTGGCACTTCAGCGCCCCGTGGTGCCATGATGTGTTGTTTATGAGGGGATTTTTGTTCCTGAAAGCGCATCTGCTGCGTTAAAAAGCCTCGCAAGATGTCTAATCTTGCTGCGTTTTTGCCTTTGATTTGCCGCTTTGCTTTTATCAACAAATATAAGGCCGTCTGAAAATATGGTTTTCAGACGGCCTGATACTCATCACCATTCATAAAAATAAGCCAACGGCGCTGGCCCGCCGCCTTGTTCGCTTACTGTTGCGAACGGGTTTCAGCTGATGATGTGGTGAGCTGACTTTTACAAACGGGTATCCGTTAAACGCCTCTATCAAATTTTCCAATGAAAATAAATGAATATCTTCAATCTCTCTCGTGAATATAAGTAATAAAAACTATTTGCATTTGAATATCAACAGGCATATAAAGATAAGTAAATATTTCTCAATTGATACACTGATTATGTTTATTGCTTTTCTGATTATGCTGCGCGAGGGCATTGAAGCTGCGCTGATTGTGGGCATTGTGGCCGGCTTTCTGAAACAGTCCGGCCACAGCCGGCTGATGCCGAAAGTGTGGCTGGGCGTAGTGCTGGCGGCTTTGATGTGTTTGGCGTTGGGCTACGGCATCCACCGTGAAACCGGTGAAATTCCGCAAAAACAACAAGAGCTGGTGGTGGGCATTATCGGGCTGGTGGCGGTGGCCATGATCAGCTACATGATTTTGTGGATGCAGAAAGCCGCCCGTTCGATGAAACAACACGTGCAGCAATCGGTGCAGGCGGCGCTCAACCGCGGCAACGGCCACGGCTGGGCGCTGGTGGGCATGGCTTTTTTGGCGGTGGCGCGCGAAGGCTTGGAGAGTGTCTTTTTTCTGATTGCGGTATTCCAGCAAAGCCCTTCCTGGCGCATGCCCGCCGGTGCCGTGTTGGGTTTGGCTGCCGCGGTGCTGATCGGCACGCTGATTTATCAGGGCGGCATCCGCATCAATCTGGCAAAATTTTTCCGCTGGACCGGGGTGTTTCTGATTGTGGTGGCAGCCGGCCTGCTCGCCGGATCGCTGCGGGCGCTGCATGAAGCAGGCGTGTGGAACCATTTTCAGGATACCGCCTTTCATGCGGCGCATATTCTGCACGAAGACAGCCCGCTGGGCGTGATTCTGGGCGGATTTTTCGGCTACAGCGACCACCCGAGCCGGGGCGAAGTCGGCGCTTGGCTCCTGTATCTGATACCGATGCTGTTTTGGTTTTTACGCAGCAGCAAACCGCTGCCTGCCCGTTGATTTTAATCTTGCTTAAATAAAGGGTTTTACATGAAAACATTGAATATCACCGCCTTATCTGTGTTGCTGGCTTTGGGCTTGGGTGCCTGCCAGCCGCCCGAAGCAGAAAAACCGGCGGCCTCGGGCGCATCTGCCGGTGCGGCCAATACCGACGGCAGCGTGAATGTGGCGGTAAACGATGCCGCCTGCGAGCCGATGGCGCTGAGCGTGCCGAGCGGCCAAACCGTGTTCAATATTCAAAACAACAGCGGCCGCAAGCTCGAATGGGAGATTTTGCAGGGCGTGATGGTGGTCGACGAGCGCGAAAACATCGCCCCCGGCCTTGCCGATAAGATGACGGTAACCCTGCTGCCGGGCGAATACGAGATGACTTGCGGCCTGCTCACCAACCCGCGCGGCAAGCTCACGGTAACCGACAGCGGCTTTACCCCCACCGAATCGCAAGCCGATATGGCCAAGCTGGAGCAGCCGCTGGCCGACTATAAAGTTTATGTGCAGGGCGAAGCCAAAGAATTGGTGGCCAAAACCGAAGCTTTTGTGGCGGCCGTCAAAGCCGGCAATATTGACGCGGCCAAAGCACAGTTTGCATCCGCCCGCTACCATTATGAGCGTATCGAGCCGATTGCCGAGCTGTTTAACGAGCTTGATCCCGCCATCGATGCGCGTGAAGACGATTTCAAACAAGGCCCGACCGACCCGGCCTTCACCGGCTTCCACCGCATCGAATACGCTTTATGGGTAGAAAACAGCACCGCCGGCGTCAATGAAACTGCCGACAAACTGCTGGCCGATGTGAAAGCGCTGCAACAGGAAATCGATGTTTTGTCGTTCCCGCCCAATAAAGTAGTGGGCGGCGCGGCAGTGTTGATTGAAGAAGTGGCCGGCAGCAAAATCAGCGGCGAAGAAGACCGCTACAGCCACACCGATTTGAGCGACTTTCAAGCCAATGTGGAAGGCGCCGAGAAAATTGTGGCGCTGTTCCGCCCGCTGATTGCCGAGAAAAACCAAGCATTGCTCGATAAAACCGATGCCAATTTCAAAACCGTAAACGACATTCTGGCCAAATACAAAACCGCCGGCGGCTTTGAAACTTACGACAAACTCAGCGAAGCCGACCGCAAAGCACTCCAGGCGCCGGTTAACGCGCTGGCCGAAGATTTGGCGCAACTGCGCGGCACTTTGGGCTTGAATTGATGGCATCAGCAGCTTTCAGACGGCCTTAACTTGATGGATAAGGCCGTCTGAACGATTGATTGAAATGCAGGCGCTGCCCGGCCGGCTGATCAGTTATCAACAAACCGTAACCCGGCAGTTTTTCAGACGGCCTTTGTTAAAGCAGAAATATTTCACTGTTTCCTGATAGAAGCGGCCATTGAATCACGGCATTTTTTCAATCAATCTAATTGTTTTAAAAGAGAAATTAATAAAATATTTTCAGGTAAAACTGCCGAATCTATCCATTGAAGCATCACGGTTTGACCACAGGCCGTCTGAAACCGCGCACGCTGCCTTTTTCAGACGGCCTCAACAATCCACAAATAAAATCAGGACAACAACCATGAACCCCGATTCCCCCACCCAACCCGAAAAACGCACCCTGCTCAAAGGCGCACTCGCCGCCGGCATCGCCGCAGCGGCAGGCGGTTTTGCCTATGGCGAAAAAAAAGGCCGCGCCGAAGAAAAAACCGAACAAGCGCAACACCGCAGCGAAAGCTACAACTGCTACGGCTCCCACCAGCAAGGCATTGTCACGCCGCACCAGCCGTTTGCCATCATGGCCGCATTTGACGTCTCCGCACAAACCCCGTCGCAGCTGGAAAACCTGTTGCGCATGCTCACCGCCCGCATCCAGTTTCTGACCCGCGGCGGCGAGCTGCAAGACGGCGACGCCAAACTGCCGCCCGCCGGCAGCGGCATTCTCGGCAAAACCATCAAGCCCGACGGCCTGACCATCACCGTGTCGGTGGGCGCCAGCCTGTTTGACCAACGCTTCGGGCTGGCCGCCAAAAAGCCCAAACATCTGGTGGAAATGACGCGCTTTCCCAACGACAAACTCGCCGCCGAATGGTGTGACGGCGACTTGAGCATCCAAATCTGCGCCTTCACCCCCGAAACCTGCCAAAACGCCCTGCGCGACCTGATTAAAAACACCGCCCAATACGCCATCATCCGCTGGAGCATCGACGGTTTTCTGCCCAAAACCGAGCCGGGCGCCGCCGCACGCAACCTGTTCGGCTTTCGCGACGGCTCGGGCAACCCCGATGTGCAAAACCCGCAAACCGCCGATGAAGTATTGTGGACAGGCATAGCCGCCAACAGCCTCGATGAGCCCGAATGGGCGAAAAACGGCAGCTATCAGGCCGTGCGCCTCATCCGCCATTTTGTCGAATTTTGGGACCGCACCCCGCTGCAAGAGCAGCAAACCATTTTCGGGCGCGAAAAATACAGCGGCGCCCCGCTCGGCGGCCAAACCGAAATGGAAACGCCCGATTACGGCAAAGACCCTGACGGCAAAGTGATTCCGAAAGACAGCCACATGCGCCTGGCCAACCCGCGCGACCCCGAATTTATGAAAAAGCATCTGTTGTTCAGACGGCCTTTCGACTATTCACGCGGCCTGGCCAAATCGGGTCAGCTCGATGTCGGGCTGGTTTTCATCTGCTATCAGGCCAATCTTGCCGACGGCTTTATCTTCGTGCAAAACCTGCTCAACGGCGAGCCGCTGGAAGAATACATCAGCCCGTTTGGCGGCGGCTATTTCTTCACCCTGCCGGGCGTGGAAGAAGGCGGCTTTTTCGGCCAAAGCCTGCTGCGCGCATAACGGCACCCGGTTTCCCGCCCCTGTTCCAGCGGGAGAGGGTTAGGGTTTCCCAAGGTGGGTAACACAGCATGATTCGCAGGCAAAACCCACACCACACAGCGGCCGCTTGTTGAAAAAAGCTTGAGGCCGTCTGAAAACTTTCAGACGGCCTCAAGCTTTGGCCTTTATCGGTTATTGCTTGTGAACAGGCGCCACTTTGGCCGCCCGCATAAATTCGGCCACATAATCATCGGCAGGCCGGTGCAGCAAGGTTTGCGGCGTGCCCGACTGTACCAATTCGCCGTCTTTCAAAATGGCGATGCAATGCCCCATTTTCAGCGCCTCATCAATATCGTGGGTAATAAACACAATGGTTTTGCGCAGCCGCTGCTGCAAATCGAGCAATTGGTCTTGCAGCTTGGTGCGGATCAGCGGATCAAGTGCCGAAAAAGCTTCGTCCATCAAAATAATGTCCGTATCTGACGCCAGCGCCCGTGCCAAGCCGACACGCTGCCGCATGCCGCCTGAAAGCGCTTCGGGATAGCTGGCTTCGTATCCGGCCAACCCCACTTCATTTAACCAATGGCGGGCAGTTTCATGCTGCGTTTTGGGCGGCAGACCGCGCACGCGCAGGGCGTATTCGGTGTTTTGCAGCACAGTCAGATGCGGCAGCAGGCCGAAATGCTGAAACACCATGCTCACGCGCTGCTGGCGGAAATCGCGCAGCGCTTTGGCGCCCAACGCGGTAACGTTGGTGCCGTCTACCCAGATTTCGCCGCAACTGGGCTCAATCAGGCGGTTGATATGGCGCACCAATGTGGATTTGCCCGAGCCCGACAAACCCATAATGCAGAAAATGCCGCCGGCGGGAATCTCCAGCGTGATATGGCGCAGGCCGACCTGGCAGCCGGTGGCCTGAAAAATTTCATCGCCCGGCGCATTTTGCCGCAGCATCGCCAGCGCACGCGTGCACGCCTTATCTTGGCCGTAGATTTTGCTGATGTTGTCGAATCGGATGGTCATAACGGTTCCGGTAATGGGTGGATGGCAATGATTTTGCTGTCGGCGCGGTTGCCTTTTTTGCTCGCCAACCGCATGGTTCAGGCTTTCTGGCTATGTGTTGATAAAAGGATTTTTGCTCCTGAACATGCAGATGCCGGGCAAAAGCGCTCATCAATCACATGCTCACCTAGTTATTTTTTACGCCCGCGCCCGTAGGCTTGGGTGATGCGGTCGCTAATAATCGCCAGAATCACAATCGCCGCCCCCGCTTCTACCCCCTGGCCGATATTGAGCGTTTGCACCGCCTGCAACACATATTCGCCCAAGCCGCGGGCGCCGATCATGCTGGCCAGCACCACCATGCCCAGCGACATCATCACCGCCTGATTGATGCCCGCCATGATGCTGGGCTTGGCCTGCGGCAGCAGCACCCACAACAACAATTGCCGGCGCGTGCTGCCGAACGATTCGGCCGCTTCAATCATCTGTGGGTTCACTTGGCGGATGCCCAGCGCAGTGAGGCGGATCAGGGGCGCGATGGCGTATACCACGGTGGCAAACAGCGCCGGCACCTTACCGATGCCGAACAGCATCAGCACCGGAATCAGATACACAAAACTCGGCATGGTCTGCATCACATCGAGCACCGGCGAGAACAGCTTGTGCAGGCGCGGGCTGCGGGCCATCACAATGCCGGCGGGAATGCCGATGATGATGATAAACAGCGCCGAAGCCAGCAGCAGCGCCAAAGTCTGCATCAGCGCCGCCCACAAGCCGAGCGAGCCGATGGCGTAAAACCCGAAGGCACACAAAGCAGCAAACCACAGCTTGCGGGTGGCATGCCAGCCGATGCCGCCCACCAAGAGCAGCACCAACCACGCCGGCAGGCGCTGCAAAGCCCGCTCAAGCGGCAGCAGCAGCGAATCGAGGGTGATTTGGCTGACATGGCGAAATTGCGCACCGTGTTGCTGCACGGTGTTTGACAGCGAGCGGTTTAAGCCCTCGGCCACCGACCACGAAGCGAAAATACCGGCTTCGGCGCGCCCGCCGGTTTCCAGCGCCGCATTCAAACGCTCTGCCGCCTCGGCGCTGACCCACTGCCGCCACACTTCAGGATGCTGCTGCAAAAACAAACGTGCCTGCGCCGCACCGCTGCGCTGGTTTTCCGTCATCTCCAAAATGGCGCGGTTGAGCATATCGGGGGCAAACTGAATGTTTCCGATAAGCTGCACCAACTCGGGATAGGCCGTCTGAAACGGTGCCGACACCGACATCGCCAGCTTGGATACCGGAAAGCCCGACACACAATTATTGCGGCTGTCGGCCTGAAGCAGCGTCTGCCAGCAGCCGTCGTGATAGGGCGGAAACGCCACCGGCTCGAAGCGGTATTTCGCCATCAGCCCCGTGGGTTGCCAATAATAGAAAAGAATCGGTTTTTGCTGCTCGTAGGCAGAAGAAATTTCCGCATCCAGCGCCGCGCCGGTGCCCGGGTGCACATTATTGAACACCGCATCCAGGCCGGTATTGGCCAACAGGCGGGTGTTAAACGTTTCACACGTCCAGCCGCTGGGGCAGTTGAGAAAACGCGCTTTTTGCGGCTGCTCGGGGTCGGGAAACAAATCTTTAAAACGCACCAAATCAGACACATCACGCAAATCGGGATGGGCTTTTTTCACATAATCGGGCACATACCAGCCCTGCTGCGCACCGCCCTGAAGGGTGTCGCCGATAACCGCCGCGCGGCCTTCGTCAATCGCTTTTTGCATGACGGGCGAACGACCCACCCATTGTTCGGCAATGATTTGAATATCGTCTTGCGCCAGCGCCGTTTCCAGCGCCGTGGTGGTGCCGGGCACAGTTTCCACCGTGCAGCCGTAGCCTTGCTGCAACAGGGTTTGCAACACCGCCGTGGTAAACTGGCCGCTTTCCCAATCGAGCGCACCCAGTTTTATCGGCCGCTCCGGCACACAGGCCGCTGCAAAGGGGGCGCACACCAGCAGCAGGCAAACGACCAGCCAGCGTTGCAAACGCGTCATAAAATGTCCTTGAAATAATGTGGCAATCGGCATATTGCTGTTTTACCACAAACAGGCCGTCTGAAACAAACTGCTTATAAACAAGCATGTATGTTTAACACCAGCAAAAACATGATTTACGCAATAAATACCCGTCTTAACATATTAAATGGCTATCATTGCCGCATCTCTTCCCAACACCAATGTAAGGAAAACACAATGAAAAAAACCGCAGCCATTTCTGCCGCCGTATTGATGGGGCTCGCCCTCACTGCCTGCTCCGCCGACAAACCGCAACGCGGCTCCAAACACGAGCAAGGCATGCACAAAGATTTCAAACGCGGCGGTCTGCCCCGTGATTTGCGCGATTTAAACCTCACCGATGCGCAAAAAGCCCAAATCGAGCAAATCATGCAGCAAAACCGCCCGCAACGCGGCGAGCGCCCCGCGCCTGATGCGGCTGAGCGCGAGCAATTCCGCAGCCGGATGGAAGCCCGCCGCGCCGCTGAAAACAGCCTGCTGACCAACCCCACTTTCGATGAAGCTGCCGCCCGCAACCTGATTGCCCAAGGCGACCAATACCAAGCCCAACGCCAACAGCGCCACAACGAAGCCGAGCTGCAACAGCTGAAAACCCGCCATGCCGTTATGCAGGTGCTTACGCCCGAACAGCGCCAACAATGGCTGGCCAAACAACAGCAGCGCCAAGATGCCCGTAAAAACGGCCGCACGCCGCAAGACAAACCCGCCCAACGCTGATGCAACATTAAATCAAGCTGTATTCCCTGCTGTTTAAGCGCAGCCTTGGCCGTCTGAAAATCTTGTTTCAGACGGCCTTTTTCATATTTGCGGGCACAAATCGGCTACAATACAGTCTGATATCTCAACCCCCGGCAGCATCCGTCGGCCTTGGTTGCAAATTTGGCCGACGCCTTTATTTTTCCCAACAACCTTTTCAGACGGCCTCAAACCTTATGAATGCACGCTGGCTATACACCCAATTATGGCGCATCGCACCAGCGCTTATCCGCCGCTATCTGCGCCGCCGCGGCCGAAAAGCGCCCGCCTATCTCGAGCATTGGGGCGAGCGCTTCGGCACACCGCTGGCCGACCCGGTGCAGCAGCCGCTGTGGATACATGCCGTGTCGGTAGGCGAAACCCGCGCCGCCCAACCGCTGATTGCCGAGCTGAAAAAATATTTTCCCGACGCGCCGCTGTTGCTCACACAAATGACACCAACCGGCCGCGCCACCGCCCAAGCGCTGTATCCCGATGCACAATGCCGCTATCTGCCTTACGACAAGCCCGAATACGTGCGCCGTTTTCTGCACGAACACCGGCCGCGGCTGGGCATTCTGATGGAAACCGAAATCTGGCCCAACCTGATGCACGGCTGCACCGAAGCCGGCGTGCCGCTGTTTCTGGCCAACGCCCGCCTGTCGGAAAAATCGCAAAACGGCTATTTGAAAATACGCCCGCTGGTGGCGCCCGCGCTGGCCGGCCTGTGCGGCTGCTACGCCCAAACCGCCGCCGATGCCGAACGGCTGCACTTTATCGGCGCATCCAACGTGCACGTGTGCGGCAACAGCAAATACGACATCACCCCGAGCGCCGCCATGCACGATTGCGCCGCCGCCTTCAAACAACGCATCGGCAGCCGCCCGGTCGTGGTCTGCGCCAGCACCCGCGAACACGAAGGCACTGATGAAGCGGCCTTGCTGTTGCAAGCCTGGCAGCATCAGAGCGATGCCTTGCTGGTGATTGTGCCGCGCCACCCCGAACGCTTTCAGACGGCCTTTGATTTAGCCGCACAACACGGCTTCAAAGTTCAAAAACGCAGCGACAACGCCCCGGTTGCTGCCGATACGCAAGTGTGGATAGGCGACAGCATGGGCGAATTGTTCGGCTATTATCTGGCCGCCGACATCGCCTTTGTCGGCGGCAGCCTGGTCGACACCGGCTGTCAAAACATCATCGAACCGATTGCCTGCGGCGTTCCCACCCTGTTTGGCCCCTCCACCTATAATTTTGCCGATGCCTGCCAAGGCGCACTGCAAGCCGGCGCCGCCAAACAAATAGCCGACGCCGAACAATGGCGCCATGCCGTAACCGAATGGCTGGCGCACCCCGAACAACGGGCGCAATATGCCGGCCGCGCCGAAGCTTTTGTTGCCCGCCACCGCGGCGCCAGCGCCCGCATGGCCGCCAAAATCGCCGAGGCCGTCTGAACCCATTCACCAAAATAAGCGGGCAAGACGGCGGGCCGAAGACGGTGCACACGTACGCGGCCGGTTAACTTAGGGTGTCCTGACAATTCATATATCATCATCTTTTTTGCGATAAAAGCACATCTGCTGCGTTAAAAAACCTCGCAAGATGCCCAATCTTGCTGCGTTTTTTGCCTGGCATCTGCACTTTTATCGCAAAAAATCTGAATAATTCTGAATTGTCAGGACACCCTAGCGCTTCAACACCGTTAGGTTATTTTTGTAAATAGGCCTCAACATCCAAACCCAATTTTACAAGCGCCATCGTTATAATCGGCCTATGTCGAACCCCGCCCAAACCATGAAAAACACCTTGACACCCATCCGAAAAAATAAGCCGGCGGCATTGCCTCTCCCAAGCCGCCGCCGGCCCGGTTTACTTTTGCGAATGAGCCTTCCCGGCCTGAGCGCCTGCCTGCTGGCCGGTTTCGCGCAGCCCCTGCACGCCGCCACCTATATCTGCCAAATCGACGGCAAGGCCGTGTTTACCACCGAAAAACAAGGCCGCCATTGCCAGCTCTCAAGCATGAACGGCATCAGCGATGCCCCCACCGACAGCGCATCCGCCCCCGCCGGCAACGACAACATCAGCCGGATTTGGGAAAAAGAACAATTCGGCAGCTACGACGACATCAAAATCCTGCCCACAGTGCGCAACAACAGCGTCACCAACACCGCCGAAGCCGCCGCACCGCCCATGAATGTGCGCCTGCGCAACCAGCCGCGCAAAAACAATGCCAAAAGCAAAGCCGCCCCGCGCACCGCCGCGCCGGTGATTGCCCCGCCGCCCAAGCCCCAGCTCACCCGCAGGCAGATTCTGCAAAATGAAGTGCGTAACGAACAAAGCGCCTTAGTGCGCGCACAGGCACAACTGAACGTGGCGCGCAAAAAAGGCGACAAAGCCAAAATCACCCGCCTGGAGCAGGCCGTGCGCGACCGTGAAGCCAATATCCGCGCCATCAAAAGCGAAATGGGCAGATAAACCGGAGCGGTTTGCCCGCGTTATCCGCCGTTTATGCTGCGGCTGCCATACCCATTTGAAATCCTGCAAAAGGCCGTCTGAAACCTTGAAAAGTTTCAGACGGCCTCATCTGTTGATTATCATGTTTAACGTGGGTTCGAGATAAGAAAATGCCAAAAAAGAGCAGCTGATTGATGGCAAGCTGCTGTTTCTATAAAAATAAAAAAACAAGCAGGCTATCGTTAAATTCAAACCAACTGACGACAGCAAGTTGGGCAAAGACAGTTCATAGCACGGGCAGACATCACGGCGCAGGATTTTTATACAGGCCAAATCATCACCGGGCAGCGGGTTGCCGGACATTAAATTTTATCCGGCAGCATTCGGTTGGCGTTGCTGCACGCTGTTCCCTTTCCCGTTCCAACGGGGGAGGGTTAGGGTGGGGGCAAAATCGCGAAGGATTGATATCTCATGAATGATCTTAAATTATCTTATTCCGAACGCACCTTATTTAAAAGCCTTGACACACTTTTTGTGATGCCGATTCACACCCATACAGCGTTTGACAACCGCATCAAAACGGCGGCATTGATTTAAGGCCGTCTGAAATCCTATCCGGCCAATCCCCGTCCGGCTCGGCACAAATGCAGAAATCACGGCCGCCATGGCTGAATTCGAGCTTCCAGGCATGCAGAAACAGCCGCGCGGCAGGCGTGCCGCAGTAGAGCGTATCGCCCAAAATCGGGCTGCCCAAGCTTTTCATGGCTACGCGCAGCTGATGGGTTTTGCCGCCGAACGGCTGCAACACAAACAAGCGCAGGCCGGGGGCGGTGCTTTGGCTGTAAAAGCGGGTAATGGCAGGGTTTTCCATGCTGCGCGCCAGCTTCCACGCCCCGCGTCGGGCTTTGTGCATATCGCCCTTCACCCAGCCCTGCTTTTTGGCAGGGCGCCCGTCGCTGAGGGCAAGATAAGTTTTGCGCATGGTTTTGGCGGCAAACTGCTGCGCCAATGCCGAGGCCGCGGCTTGATTCAAAGCCAGCAGCAACACGCCGCTGGTGGGTTTGTCGAGCCGGTGCACCAGCCACAGCCGCGCCACACCGAGCTGCCGCGCCAGCACCTGCGTGAGCCCGGCAGCTTCCGCCTGCTGATGCACCGCCAATCCGGCGGGCTTATAAACGGCAACAAAATCATCGTGATGCTGTAGGATTTCCAGTTTCATTCAGACGGCCTCAATGCAGCGCAATGCCGCCGCCGGCGAGCGTAACCATGCCGAGCAGGCAAAACAGCACACAAGCAGCCGTGCGCACCGCTTTGGCGGGGATTTTTTTCATCATCGCCCGGCCTAAAAATACCACCGGCACATTGGCCAGCATCAGCCCGAACGTGCTGCCGGCCACCACCCAAAACATGGCCTGGTATTTGGCCGCCAGCAACACCGTGGCGATTTGGGTTTTGTCGCCGATTTCGGCCAGAAAAAACAACACCGCAGTGGCGCCGAAAGCCCCGTATTTGAGCCAGCGCTTGTCGGTGCCGCCGTCTTTATCGGGCACCAGCAGCCACAGACCGACGGCGATAAAGCTCACGCCGACAATCCATTTCATCATTTCGGGGGAAATAAATTGCGCCAGCCACACGCCGAGCACGGCGGAAAACAGATGATTGAACAATGTGGCTACAAAAATACCGGCAATAATCGCGCTTTTCTGATGAAAGCGCGCCGCCAGAAAAAGCGCCAGCAATTGGGTTTTATCGCCGATTTCGGCAATGGCGACGGCCAGGGTAGAAGAAAGAAAAGCTTCCATAAATCAAGACACTCAAACCGTGGGCAAACAAAAAAGCACGTCAAAGCGCTGCCCACAGCGGCTTTGCGTGCCTTAAGTCTTGCCTGTCTCTGTTTGGTCAAAGATGCCGCTGCCATGCGCCGACTGATGCGGGGCAATTATGTTGACAACGGCTCCGCGCGCCTGAAACACGCGGATGGCTACTCCCCTAAGAGCGGAAATATACGCCATTATAAATTTATTTGATGATTCAGACAATGTAAAGTGATGGCCGTCTGAAAGCCCATGCACCCGTTGCGCTTATCAAAAATACACAATCTGCGCTTCATCTACCCGCACCGGCCAAATGCTGCCTGCGCCGATATCGCGTCCGGCGGCTTCGTTCCAACCCAAATTCAGCGTGATTTCACCGTGTTGCGGATGCAACACCCGCAAACGGCAGGCATCGGGCAGCGCCAAGCTCTGCACCACCCTCGAAGCCTGCCCCTGCGGATGGGCGAACTGCAAGGCCTGTTGCGGAATATAGCGCGCATCTTCAACATTAATCGCCCCCATCAGCCTGGCCGCCCAAGCATCGGCGGGGCGTTGCAACAGCGCATCGGGCGCACCGTATTGCACCATGCGCCCACCCTGCATCAGCATCAGATGATCGGCCAGCGCAAAAGCTTCTTCCGGGTCGTGCGTGACCAGCACCGCCGGAATATTTTGGGCGCGCACCTGCGCCAATGTTTGCCCGCGCAACTGTTGGCGCAAGCCGGTATCGAGGCTGGAAAACGGCTCATCGAGCAACAACAGCTGCGGCTGCACCACCAACGCGCGCGCCAGCGCCACCCGCTGCTGTTCGCCGCCCGACAAGGCATCTACCCGCCGCCCGCTTTCGGCCGCCAGCCCCACCGCAGCCAAGGCGGTTTCGGCACGACGGCGGGCTTCGGCAGCGCCCGTGCCGCGCATTTTCAGGCCGAAAGCCACGTTTTGCCACACATTCAGATGCGGCAGCAGCGCATAATCCTGAAACATCAGCGCCACCTGCCGTTTTTCAGCAGCCGTATCGGTGCGGTTTTCACCACCGATCCACACTTCGCCGCTGTCGGGCGGCACCAGGCCGGCGGCAATATTGAGCAAGGTAGATTTTCCGCAACCGGAAGGCCCCAAGATGGCCGTCAAACTGCCGTCGGCCACCGTCAGGCTGATATCGTCGGCCACGGTTTTGGCGCCGAATGTTTTGTGGATATGTTTGAGTTCGAGCATCACGTTTCCTGTTTCAGACGGCCTATGCCCATGCAAAAATCGATGGGTATGGCTGTAATACGGCCAAACAAGCTGACCACCGGCTTATTTTTATCAATGCGTATTATCGTGTTTTTCCGCCGCATCCAGCCATAAAAACACCAGCAACGCCAGCAACATCAACAGCAGTGCCACCACCATCGCACGGTCGTGGTTATCCGCCCCGGCCGTGCCCAAATAGCGGTAAACCAGCGTAGTCAGCGTCTGCCATTCGGGGCGCGATAAAAACAGCGTGGCTGCAAATTCGCCGATGCAAGTGGCGGCGGCCAGCGTCAACCCGCGCCGCAATGAGGGCAGCAGCAGCGGCGCCGTCACATAACAGGCCGTCTGAAAAGGCGTGGCACCCATGCTGCGGGCGGCGGCGCTGTAGTTGGCAGGCAGCGAATCCCATGCGGTCAGCACATCTTTGGTGATAAAGGGATAAGCCAGCAGCGCATAGGCCGCCACCAACAACGGCAGCGACGCCGTCCACTCGGGATAGAGCAGCAGCACGCCAAACGCCACACACACCGGCGACACCATAAACGGCAGAAAAGTGATGCTGCGCACCCACGCCGCCCGCCGCGCCAGCCAGGCATGCATCACACCCAGCAACACAGCCGCGAGCATTGCCAAGGCTGTGAAGCGCAAAGTGTTCCACGCTGCCTGCCAGGTTGCCGCTTCCTGCAACACCTGCCACGAAGCGCCCGCCTGCAAAGCTTGCAGCGCCACCGCCACCAGCGGCAGCAGGCAGCAGAGTGAAAGCCCGACCAAAACGGCGGCCAGCAGCATTTTCTGCGCCACACCCTGCGGCGGGGCGGGCGGCAGCGGGCGGATGTTTTTACCGGCGGCGGTGCGGCGGCTGAGCAGCGCATAAACCCCACCCGCAGCCGCCGTTACCGCCAACACCAGCCACACCAGCACCGAGGCCTGCGCCATATCGAGCTCATACGCAATCAGCCGGTAGATTTCCACTTCTACCGTGATATAGCGGCTTCCGCCCAGCAACAGCGCCAACCCGAAACCGGAAAAACAATAAAGAAATACCAAGCACAAACCACCGGCCAGCCAAGGTTGCAATACCGGCCGCTCGATATGCCAGAACCGCCGCCACGCGCCCGCGCCCAAAGTCTGCGCCGCCCGCAACCGCGCCGCCGGCACCTGCAAAAACCCTTGATACGCGGCACGCACCAGCACCGGCAAATTAAAAAACACATTGCCGTAAAGCAGCAGATAAGGCGTATCCTGCCAGCCCGGCCACAGCAGGCCGCGGGCGCCGAACAGCGCCAACACGCCCATACCCGCCACCAGCGTGGGCATCACAAACGGCAGCATCAGCAAGCGCAAAATCAGCCGCCGGCCGCGAAATTCAAACCGTGCCAACACCCAAGCCGCCGGCACGCCCAGCAGCAGCACCAACGCGCAAGTCAGCACCGCCTGTATCACCGTCCAGACCATGCGCCACTGCATATAGCCGTCGCCCAATATCTGCCACAACAGCCCGCTTTGATCATAAGCCGCCAGAGCCAACAACGGCGCAGCCACCATCACGGCAAGAAAACCGAGCGGCAGCAGCGCAATCAGCAAAGTGGCAAACGGGCGGGGCAAGGTCATGGCGGCGGCGGTAGCAAAAAAGAGCTTTATTGTAAAACAAAGCGCCGATATGGCGGCGAATATCGTACATCACCTTGTTGCGCCTGAAATTTTTACCGCTGCGGCATACCATGCGCCATGCCAACCTAAGTTGTCTGGCGCACACAATACAGGCCGTCTGAAAGATTGCTTGGCTTATTACAATCTTTCAGACGGCCTTGGTATCGTGATGATAAATCATCGTCAAATTATGGAATTTCTGATTCAAAACATTCTGTTATGATCGTCGTCAAGCTGAGTCAGCATACGAAGCGGCGAGCCAAACAGCGAGGTTATTTTGTGAACGGGTCAAAAGCCCTTCACTGCTTTGCCCCTCCCCAACCCGTTGGGACGGGAGGGAACGGTGTGCTGTAGCGCCAAGCGAATGCTGTCGGACAAAACTTAATACCCATTCACAAAAGTAAGCTAACAAGGCGGCGAACCGAAGACAGTACACACGTACGGGGCTGGTTGACTTGGCACTTCAGCGTCTTAGCGAAACCAGTCCTCTTCGAGCTCAGGCAAGCCAACGCTGTTAGGTTATTTTTGTGAACGGGTGTAACGCCCGTCAACCCGGCCGCCCGATGATTATCTGGCTCATATCAAAATACTGCGCTGTAGCGTCTGCGCCCGTGCGCATAAATGATTTGCGATCAGTTTCCTGTCGTCAATTTATTTGAATTTGATGATATTGTGCAAGATTTCAGCTTGTTTTTGAAATGATGAAAAGCTTGAGGCCGTCTGAAACTTTTCAGACGGCCTCAAGCTTTCGAAATCAGTTGTACACAGGCGGGCCGGTAAGCCGGGTTCTGTCGTCGGACAGTCATTCCTCTAGGCGCACCATTGCTGATACGCTCCAGCAACCTACCCGAACACTCGGCGAGCAGCGTCGTCGTGTTCTGTTTGGTCTTGCTCCGAATGGGGTTTAGCCTGCTGCGCCTTGTTGCCAAGTGCACGGTGCGCTCTTACCGCACCTTTTCACCCTTACCTGTGCCGCTTGTTTGCACAAACAGCCATCGGCGGTTTTGCTTTCTGTTCCACTTTCCGTCGCGTTGCCGCGCCCGGCCGTTAGCCGGCATTCTGCTCTTTGGAGCCCGGACTTTCCTCCCCGTATGCCTGATGCAATACGCGGCGACTGTCTGGCCTGCCTGTGTACGCGGCCATTATAACACGCCCGCCGGCAGCAGTTCTAGGTGTCCTGACCATTCAGAATGATTCAGATTTTTTGTGATAAAAGTACAGATGCCAGGCAAAAAACGCAGCAAGATGAGGTATCTTGCGAGGCTTTTTAACGCAGCCGATGCGTTTTTAGGGGCAAAATACACCCGTAAATCGACACATCAGGACACCCCAGCTTACTTTGGCAAACAGATATCAAGGTATTTTTCTGAGTAAACATTTTAAACAGATATAAAAACAAAGCAGATGCCAACAAACAACGATGAGGCCGTCTGAAATATTTCAGACGGCCTCATCGTTGTTGATACACCACCGTTATGCCGGAGCTTTTTCAATACGGATGGGCACATTTTTATAAGCCGGAATGCCGCTGGCCTTATCAAAATTTTCCAAATCCACCAAATCATTGGCTTCAGGGAAATAAGTGGCGGCGGCGCGGTCGGCCATTTCGATCACTACCACCACCAAACCGTCCAAACGGCGGCCGGTCGGGCGGCCGGCTTTGTCCAGCGCCTCAATATTCACTTTATCTCCTTCAGCCACGCCCAAACCTGCGGCTTCAGCGGCATTGATAAACAAGACATTGCGCATGCCGTATACCCCGCGGTAGCGGTCGTCGAGGCCGTATACCGTGGTGTTGTATTGGTCGTGACTGCGCAGGGTGGTGAGTGAGAAGCGGCTGCTGTCACCGGCGCGCGGATCTTCGTTTATACCGTCCATCACCAGAAAATTGGCTTTGCCGTTGGGGGTATTCCACTCGCGCTCCGCAGCGGCGTTACGCAGATGGAAGCCGCCCGGCCGGCGGATTTTTTCATTAAACCCGGCAAATTCGGGAAACACAAATTCGATATCGTCGCGAATCAAATCATAGTTGCCTATCAGTTTATCCCAATCCACTTTACTGTCGGGCAGCGTGGCTTTGGCCATGCCGGCCACTACCGCGCATTCCGATTTCAGATGTGGGCTGGCCGGCTCGAGCTTGCCCCACGAGGCATGCACCATCGACATCGAATCTTCTACGGTAACCGCCTGCTCGCCGCCGGCCTGGCGGTCGATTTCGGTGCGGCCGAGCACGGGGAACAGATAGGTGTTTTTTGAAATGGTCAGATGCGAGCGGTTGAGTTTGGTGCCGATATGCACCGCCAAATCCAGTGATTTTACGCCGGGAATGCAGCGCGACTGGTCGGGCATGGCCATCACCAGATTGCCGCCCATGCAAATTAAGGCTTTGGCGCGGCCTTCGGCAATCGCCTGCATACTGGCCACGGCGGCATGCCCCCATGTTTTGGGCACGTCAAAACCGTAACGTTTTTCGAGGTTGCCGATTAAGGCCGCATTGGGTTTTTCGGTAATGCCCACGGTGCGGTCGCCCTGCACATTGGAATGGCCGCGTACCGGTGAAATGCCGGTGCCGGGGCGGCCGATATTGCCTTTGAGCAGCAGCAGATTGACCATTTGCTGGATGTTTTGCGTGCCGCTTTCGTGCTGGGTAGCGCCCATGCCGTAGCAGATGATGGTGCGTTCCGCCTCTATATAAAGGCGGGCGATGGCTTCAATCTGACTGCGCGCCAAGCCGGACACTTGCTCGATTTTGTCCCACGGCACAGCCAACACGTCGGCGCGCAATGCTTCATAGCCGCTGGTATGTTCGGCGATAAAGGCTTCGTCCAGCACTGCCGGCTGCCCGGCGGCCAACGCTGCCTCATGCGCTTCAATCACGCAGCGCATCACGCCTTTGAGCAGCGCCGCATCACCGCCGACACGCACGGTGTAATAATCGGAGGCCAGTTTGGTCGGTTGGAAATCCACCATCTGCATCGGGCTTTGCGGCGGAATAAAATCAATCAGCCCCCGCTCTTTCAAGGGATTGATGGCTACGATTTTGGCGCCGCGACGGGAAATTTCCCGCAAATAAGTGAGCATGCGCGGGTGGTTGGTGCCGGGATTATGGCCGATGCTGATCAACAAGTCGCATTCGGCCAAATCATCCAGCGTGATGGTGGCCTTGCCCACACCGATGGCCGGCGGCAGGCCGACACTGGTCGGCTCGTGGCACATATTGGAACAGTCGGGAAAATTATTGTGGCCGTATTCGCGGCCGAACAGCTGGTATAGAAAGGCTGCTTCGTTGGAAGTGCGTCCCGAAGTGTAAAATTCCACCGTTTCAGGCGCATAACTTTGCAGCAGCGCGCCCACTTCGGCAAAAGCGGTATCCCATTCCACGGCCTGATAGGTATCGCTGACCGCATCGTATTTCATCGGGTGCGTCAGACGGCCTTCGTTTTCCAAATCATAATCGCACCAGCCCAACAGCTCGCCCACCGTATGCTTGGCAAAAAATTCAGGCGTGGTGCGCTTGGAAGTGGCTTCCCACGACATGGCTTTGCCGCCGTTTTCACACATTTCCACCGGGTGCGGCGGATTGGCATCCGGCCAGGCGCATCCCGGGCAGTCGAAACCGCCGGGCTTATTCATTTCAAACATGATTTTGATCTCTTCACGCATATTCATCTGCTCGTGAAAAGCATCGCCCAGGGCTTTAGCCGCCAACCAGCCGCCGGCGGGATAATGACCGTGATGAATTTTAGAATGTGCCATCGCTGCTTCCTTTTCTCAATCAAGGGTGGGATTCCGCCACCGGTCAACATTCCGGCAAAAAAAACGGCGGTTTGAGCATGATACTGATTTATAAAAAGCAAGCCGACGCGGCGGCCGGCCGACACAGCCGGATGCTTTTTATGAACGGATATTATATCCCCATCTAATGGAATAATCATATGCAGCGGCAGACAAAAAAACATAACGGGCAGTAAAATCAGGCAAGGCAATCGGATGATTAATGCCTATTTACAACAATGATTTAACGCGTTAGCCCGCCTTATTCAGCTTACTTTTATGAATGGGCATTAAGTTGAACGGCTATCGCCGGTTTCTCAAACACATCGGCACTTATCCACACTTCAACCCCGCCGGCAACACCCCCCACCTTCAGACGGCCTCTGCGTTATAATCGGCTTTTTACCGCGGCCTGTTTTGCCATGAACCACACCACAGAAATCATCCACATCATCGGCACCGCCGCTTTTGCCGTTTCCGGCTATCTGGTCGGTGTGCGCAAGCGGCTGGATATGTTGGGCGTCTTGATTGTGGCGCTGCTCACCGCTATCGGCGGCGGCATGATGCGCGATGTATTGATGGGGCGCGTGCCTTTGGTGTTTACCCAAAACAGCGCCATCATCACCATCGGCATCACCCTGATACTGGCATGGCTGTTCAAACTGCAACACCGCCAAAAGAAAGTGCTGGCCGCCTTGTTTCTGCTCGCCGATTCGCTCGGGCTGGCCGCCTTTACCATCACCGGCGCACAAGTGGGGCTGATGTATGAATTAAACCTGTTCGGCGTGGTGATGCTGGGTTTTGTAACCGCAGTGGGCGGCGGCATTGTGCGCGATACGCTGGTGAATGATATTCCGATGATTTTGCGCAAAGATTTTTATGGCACAGTATCGGTGATTATCGGCCTGGCGCTCTACGGCATCGACCGCTTCGGCTGGGTCAACGCGCTGACCTTAAATATCCTGCTCTGGGGCGGCTACGCGCTCAGATTGTGGGCGCACCGCGTGGCCTGGGCATTACCCCGCTTTTAAACAGGCCGTCTGAACGCTACCGCATCGCGCCGATTTCAGGTAGCATAAAGCCTGCCCGATTTTATTTTCATACCCATTCACAAAAGTCAGCCGATAAGGCAAGCCCAACGCCGTTAAGCTATTTTGTGAATGGATTTCAGACGGCCTGAATGATGATTCAGGCCGTCTGAAATCCCCCTTACGATAGAACAACCATGACCGATATTCTGAATAAAATCCTTGCCACCAAAGCACAGGAAGTAGCCGCCGAAAAAGCCGCCATACCGCTCGACGAAATCAAACGCCAAGCCGCAGCCGCCGCACCGGCACGGCCGTTTTTGCAAGCCATACACGCCAAACATGCCGCCGGCAAGCCTGCCATTATCGCCGAAGTGAAAAAAGCCAGCCCCAGCAAAGGGCTGATTCGTGCCGACTTCAACCCTGCCGCCATTGCACAGGCCTATGAGCGCGCAGGCGCCGCCTGTTTATCAGTGCTCACCGACAAGCCTTACTTCCAAGGCTCGCCGGAATACCTCAAACAAGTTAAAGCAGCGGTTAATCTGCCGGTGTTGCGCAAAGATTTTATGATTGACGATTATCAGATTTATCAGGCACGCGCTTGGGGTGCCGATGCCGTATTGCTGATTGCCGCCGCGCTGGAAGCAGACGAACTGGCGCAATTCGAAGCCACCGCCCACTCGCTCGGCATGACGGTTTTACTAGAGCTGCACAATGAAGCCGAGTTGGAAAAATGCCGCACCCTGACTACCCCGCTGGTCGGCGTCAACAACCGCAACCTGCGCACATTCGACGTGTCGCTGCAACAAACCCTTGATTTGCTGCCGGCCCTCAAAGGCAAAACCGTGGTGACCGAAAGCGGCATCCGCGATAAAGAAGATGTCGACTTTATGCAGGCAAACGGCGTGCACACCTTCCTGATCGGCGAAACCTTTATGCGTGCCGACGATATCGAAGCGGCAGTGAAAACGCTGTTTTAATGCACCACCGCCGGATTGTCCTGACTATTCAGAATAGCTAAGGTGTCCTGATCGCAAGATAAAATTTAATATTCGGCACTGTGCCAAAACGGCTGCCCCACGGTAGGCGTGCTGGCTTGCGCCTGTTCGCGCGGCTGCACCGGGCAGGCCTCATAAGCCAGCCGTCCGGCTTGGGCAGCCAGGGCAAAGGCGCGCGCCATATTAACGGGGTCGCCGCTGCGGGAAACGGCGGTGTTGAGCAATACAGCATCAAAGCCCCATTCCATCACTTGTGCGGCTTGTGAGGGCACGCCCAATCCGGCATCGATAATCAGCGGCGTGTCGGGCAGGCGTTCGCGCAACACGCGCAAGGCGTATTCGTGCACCACGCCTAGGCCGGTGCCGATGGGTGCCGCCCAAGGCATCAGCGCCCGACAGCCGGCATCAAGCAGGCGGCGGCAGGCAATCAGGTCTTCAGTGCAATACGGCAGCACCTTGAAGCCCTCGTCAATCAATATTTTGGCGGCTTCAACCAGTTGGAACACATCGGGTTGCAGGGTATCGTCATCACCGATCAATTCGAGCTTGATCCAGTCGGTGCCAAACACTTCGCGCGCCATCTGCGCGGTGGTCACGGCTTCCTGCACGCTTTGGCAGCCGGCGGTATTGGGCAGGATGGGGATATTGAGGTTTTGCAGCAATTCCCAAAACCCTTGCCCGTGCGCTTCACCGCCGGCACCGGCGCGGCGCAGTGATACGGTAATCATGGCGGGTTCGGCAGCGGCCACACTTTGGCGCAGAATATCGGCGGTGGGGTAGGCAGCCGTACCCAGCAGCAGGCGGCCGGAAAAATCTTGATGGTAAAGCGTGAGTGTATTCATGGGCTCTGCCTTATGGGTTGGTGCGGCGGAAAAATGTTGATGTTTTCGAAGTCTGCCCTCATGCAATACGCAAAACGGCTTTTCGGGTAAAACAGCGCTCGGCATCGTTTATGAGGGGTTTTGTGTCTCTGCCAATGCAGATGCCGGGATTTTTAGCACAGCAGATGCGCTTTCAGGGGCAAAATATACCCTTAAATCGGCACATCGGGATACCCTAGGGTGTCCTGACCATTCATATATCATTATCTTTTTTGCGCTAAAAGCACATCTGCTGCGTTAAAAAGCCTCGCAAAATGCTCAATCTTGCTGCGTTTTTTGCCTGGCATCTGTACTTTTATCACAAAAAATCTGAGTCATTCTGAATGGTCAGGACATCCTAGGGCTTTATCCAGCTCGGGATTGTTGTTTTTTGGAATCGGGCGCGGGCGGCCTTGCGCATCAACGGCCACAAAAGTAAACACGGCTTCGGTAACGCGTTGGCGGTCGCTTTCGGGCTCGTGCAGCACTTTTTTCACCCACACTTCCACTTTGATTTGCACGGAAGTGTTGCCCACTTTGACACAACGCCCGTAGCAGCACACCACATCGCCCACGCTGACGGGGCGGAAAAAGGTGATTTGCGCCACCGCCACAGTGACCACGCGGCCGTGGGCGATTTCTTGTGCCAGAATGGCGCCGCCGATATCCATTTGCGACATAATCCAGCCGCCGAAAATATCGCCGCTGGCGTTGGTGTCGGCCGGCATGGCCAGTGTGCGCAGCAGCATGCCGCCTTGCGGGCGGCTGCCGGCCGTATCGCTGTCGGACGGGTGCATAGTGGCTCCTTTGCTGTTGCGGTTCAACCGCCTACCACAGGGCGGACGATATCGATTTGATCGCCGTTTTGCAGCATGTGGCTGTGGTAATCGGCTTTGGGAATAAAACGGGTGTTGACGGCGGCTGCAAACGGGGTTTGCGGGGCTTGCCGCTCAATCAGTTCGGCCAAAGTCCGGCCGCCGAACTCAATGGTTTCGCCGTTGACGCTGATCTGCATGGTAGCTTCCTGAATCTCAATAAGGCCGTCTGAAAGTATAGCGCCGAATACGGCCGGCGGCTATGGTGCCGTTAAATAAGGCAGACCGCTTTGCTGATCGGCGGGCGGCGGTTCGCGGTTATCCGACAAGGCGGCCACCAGCCTGACGGCGGCGGCGGTTACAGCTGGTGCAATCATAAAGCCGTGGCGGAACAGGCCGTTGATTTCTACCAAACGGCGAGTGCGGCAATAGCGGATTTCGGGGTTGTGGTGGTTGAGCGTGGGGCGCAGATTGGCGGCCAGCTCCAGAATCTGCGCTTCACCGAATGCAGGGTGCACGGCATAAAGCGCCGACAGCAATTCCAGCCCCGAACGCACGCCGGCGGGGGCTTGGCTTTCGCTCTCGATTTGGGTGGCGCCGATGACAAACACATGGTTTTGTTTCGGTGCGATATAGAGCGGGTAGCGTGGATGCAGCAGGCGGACGGGGCGGTTGAGCGTGATTTCCGGGGCGTATACTCTGGCCACCTCGCCGCGCACGCCGCGCAATTTTGCCGCATCGGGCGTTTCAGACGGCCTGTTCCAAGCAGCTTTTGCACCAAAACCGCGGCAATCGACCACCCAATCGAATGATGCCTGCACATCGGCCGTTTCTACCGGGCTGTGCCAATGGCAGTCAACACCGGCCCGGTCAAGCGCATCGGCTAAGGCATCGAGCACTTGGCGGTTGTCGAGCTGGCCTTCGCCGGGCAGGTATAAAGCGGCCTGAAACCGCCCCGCCAGCTGCGGCTCGCCAGCGGCGATTTGGGCGGCCTGCCAATGCTCGGCAGCCGGTGCCGCGGCGGCACGGTGCAGGTGTTGCTCAAACTGCACGGCCAACGGTTTGTCTTGTCCGTGCCAAACAATCAGGCTGCCTTGTTGCTGCATAAACACAGGGGTGTTCAGACGGCCTAACAATGTGCGCCACAAAGGCAGGCTCTGTCTGCCCAGCGCAATCACTTCGGGCGTAGCCTCCACCGATTCGGCCAAGGGCGCCAGCATGGCGGCAGCCACATAAGCGGCCGATTGCTCGCCCGCTCGTGAAGCGCTGTCGAACAAGGCCGTCTGAAAGCCTTGACCGGCCAGTTGTAAAGCAGTCAGCCGGCCGGACAAACCGCCTCCGAGTATGGCTATGCGGGGCATAAAGATTCCTTTGTATGCAGATTATCCGGTCACAAAAATATTCTAACCGTGTTGGCTCGCCTGAGCCCGAAGAGAGCCGGTTTTGCTAGGGTGTCCTGACCATTCAGGATGATTCAGATTTTTTGTGATAAAAGTACAGATGCCAGGCAAAAAACACAGCAAGATTGGATATCTTGCGAGGCTTTTTAACGCAGCAGATGCGTTTTCAGGGGCAAAATACACCCGTCAATCGAATGCTCAGGATACCCTACCAAGTTAACCGGCTCCGTATGTGTGTATTGTCTTCGGTTCGCCGCCTTATCAGCTTACTTTTGTGAATGGGTATTAATGGTGCTGCGGCAGATTAAAACATAAACTGAAAAAGGCATTATTGCGCCACATCAGTTTCAGACGGCCTAGGGTGTCCGGACAATTTGTTTATGAGGGGATTTTTGTTCCTAAAAATGCAGATGCCAGGCAAAAAACGCAGCAAGATTGGGCATCTTGCGAGGCTTTTTAACGCAGCAGATGCGTTTTCGGGGGCAAAATACACCCGTAAATCAAATTGTCCGGACACCCTAGGGTATCCTATTTTCCTGTTGCAATATAAGGCTTTAATACTTCATTAATGCTACCGCAACACCCGGCCGCTTTCCCAATCGATAATGGTACTCGGCGCGCGCCGGCAGCCGGTGCGGCCGCCGATCACCCAGACATCGCGACCAAACTGACGGCGGGCTTCACGCTCGCTGCGACAAGCCCGTTTGCCGGCACGGTTGCACGAGGTGGAAACCAGCGCAGTGCCGATGCGTTTGCACAATGCGCGGGCACCGGCATGATCGGGAATACGCACAGCCAGTTTGCTGCGGCCTTTGCCGCGCAAGGCGGCCGGAATACCGGCACGGGCGCAAAGCAGATAGGTTTTGGGAGCAGGCCAGTGTTGCAGCAGGATTTGTTTGGTTGCGGCATTTTGTGGCCGCAATAAAGGCGAGAGCTGCGCCCAATCGCCGCCGATGCTGATCAGGCCTTTGCTTTGCGGTCTTTTTTTCAAACGGATAAGCCGGCGCAGGCCGCGTGAATGGCCGGGCAGACAGCCCAAACCATAGCTGGATTCGGTGGGATAAGCCACCACGCCGCCACGGCGCAGATGGGCGCGCAAACGGTAAACGGCTGTGTGGGCAGGCAGGCGGATCATGATGGCGGGCAATAAAAGACGGGAAGGGAGCAAGCGAAAATTGGAGCGGGTGGCGGGATTCGAACCCGTCCGAACTGCTTGGGAAGCAGTTATGCTACCACTACATCACACCCGCAAGGCGTTTATTACCCATTCAAAAATTCAAAAAAGTAGGCAGGCCGGCAAAGCGGCAAACTGAAACAGTAAACCCGTATGGAGCCGGTTGCTTGGTGCTTCAGCCCCTTAGCAAAACCGATTTTCTTCGAGCCGAGGCGAAACAACGCGGTTAGGTTGTTTGTGTAAATGGGTATTCAGACGGCCTGAAACGCAAGTCTGCCATTATACGCGGTTGCCGCTGTTCCGACCAGTGCGCAAATGCTTTTATACCCATTCACAAAATATGACAAGGCGGCGGGCCGACTATTGGTAAGAGCGGGTATTCCCTCCATTGTGTGCCGTCATGTCCGTATGGCTTTGTCGGCAATATCGGTGCGGTATTGCATGCCGTCGAAATGTATTTTTTCCAATGCCTCGTAAGCCTTGGCTTTGGCTGCGGCCACATCGTCACCCAAACCCACAACGCATAACACGCGGCCGCCGTCGGTGGTGATGCGGCTTTCTTGATCGGCGCAAGTACCGGCATGGAACACTTTGCCGATACGGTCTGCCTCATTCAAGCCGCTGATAACATCGCCTTTGCGGGGGGTGTCGGGATAATTTTCGGCTGCCAACACCACGCCGACCGCGGTTTGCGGATTCCATTCGGCATGCACGTTATCGAGTTTGCCCTCAATAGCCGCGCCGACCAACTCAACCAGATCGCTGTTGAGGCGGCTCATAATCGGCTGGGTTTCGGGGTCGCCGAAGCGGCAGTTGAATTCGATGGTATAGGGCGCGCCTGTGGCATCAATCATCAAACCCGCATATAAAAAACCGGTAAAAGGGTGGCCTTCGGCCTGCATGCCGCGTACGGTGGGCAAGATGATTTCATTCATGGCGCGCTCATATACGGCCGGCGTGACCACCGGTGCGGGGCTGTATGCGCCCATACCGCCGGTGTTGGGGCCTTGATCTTGGTTGCGCAGGCGTTTGTGGTCTTGGCTGGTGGCCATCGGCAACACATTTTCACCATCCACCATCACAATAAAGCTGGCCTCTTCGCCTTGCAGAAAATCTTCAATCACCACCCGCGCGCCGGCATCGCCCATTTTATTGCCCAACAGCATGTCATCAACGGCGGCATGGGCTTCATCGGGGGTTTCCGCCACAATCACGCCTTTGCCCGCTGCCAAACCATCGGCCTTGATCACAATCGGGGCGCCTTTAAGGTCGATATACGCATGCGCCGCCGCTGCATCAGCAAAGGTTTGGTATTGTGCGGTGGGAATCCGGTATTTCGCCATAAAGGCTTTGGCAAAATCTTTCGAGCTTTCCAGCTGTGCGGCATAACGGTCGGGGCCGAAAATCGGCAAACCGGCAGCACGGAAATCATCAACCACCCCGGCCGCCAGCGGCGCTTCCGGGCCGACCACGGTAAACGCGATATTTTTCCGGCGGCAGAAATCAATCAATTCGCTATGGCCGTCAAGCGCCACGTTTTCCAACTTGGGCTCGGTTGCAGTGCCCGCATTGCCGGGGGCAACATATACGGTGGCCACCCGGGGCGACTGTGCCAGCTTCCAGGCCAGCGCATGCTCGCGGCCGCCACTGCCGATAACGAGTAATTTCATAACGGAATTCCTTATGGGTGCGGATAGGATAGGGCTTAGAATTATAGCGGATTTCAGCGGGCAGGGCAGCCTGTGATACATCTGGATTTTGATCTGGCCAAATCTTATGGGTGTAGCGCAACCGGGTTTAGGGTGTCCTGATGTGTCGTTTATGAGGGGATTTTGTTTCTGAATATATTCTTGGCCGTCTGAAAACTTTTCAGACGGCCAAGAATATATGAAAAATCAATTCCAACCATTTGAAAAGCAAACTCATCCCGCGGCAGGTTGAAGGCTATAGCAGATACTGGGCTGCGTTAATGCCTGCTGAAACCGGCTGCTTTGCGCTCAGGCAAAATAATACCATCAAGCAGTTTTTAAATGGGCATCACGCTGTTTGGCTCATCTCCATACAGCCCATTTTGTATCCGGTTACTTTAATTGAAATACCATACTGCACATTAATTTTTGATAATTACGAGTAAATCCTGCTTAACTTTTTATTACAATTGTTATACTATAACATATTATTTGAGACTAACGGGCAGGCGGATTAATTGATGCTTTCTTCCAAACAAATGATGGTATCGGTGCTGGCGCTTGCCGTTGCCAATACCTGGGCGGCCGATCATGAAGTGTCGGGCAGTCAGACATTGCAGGCGGTTACGGTAACCGGTAAACGCCCGCAGGCTTTTGAATCGCTGCCGTTCACGCAGGCACGAAAAGCCAGCGACAAAATAATCAGCGGCGAAACCCTCAAACAGCGTTCCGCCACCCTCGGTAATGCGCTGGCCGGTGAGCCGGGCATACACAGCAACCCTTTCGGCGGCGGTGCGAGTGCGCCGGTGATTCGCGGGCAGGAAGGCGTGCGGGTAAAAATTTTGCAAAACGGCTCCGATGTGGTGGATATGTCGGCACTGTCGCCCGATCATGCCGTAGCAACGGATACATTGCTGGCCAGCCAGGTCGAGCTGGTACGCGGCGCGGCCACGCTGTTGTATGCATCGGCCTCACCCGCCGGGGTATTGAACGTAGCCGATAAGCGCATACCAGCGGCGATGCCTGAAAAAGGCTATGAAGGCGAATTCGGCGCCCGCTATAACAGCAACAGCAAAGAAAAGCTGGCTACGGCAGGCATCACTTTGGGTGTTGGCGAACACATTGCCATTCGGGCGGAAGGGCTTTCACGCCATGCTGATAATTACCGGGTGCCCGGCATCAATCTTGGTGAAACCGTCAAATTTGTGCCTGATACGCATCATAAATCCAAAGTGGGCACCATCGGCGCTTCTTTGATTGGCGAACGCGGCTATGTGGGCGCATCTTACAGCTACCGTAAAGACAAATACGGC
Source organism: Uruburuella testudinis (assembly GCF_022870865.1). Classification (NCBI taxonomy): domain Bacteria; kingdom Pseudomonadati; phylum Pseudomonadota; class Betaproteobacteria; order Neisseriales; family Neisseriaceae; genus Uruburuella; species Uruburuella testudinis. The sequence goes on along the minus strand of NZ_CP091508.1, from coordinate 78,781 downwards.
CTCACCGGCCACAACCACAAATTTGATTCTTGCACCGCACATATTTATGGCAATCAGTTTGACTACAGCTACACTTATCCCTATCCGCATTTGATGGAAGCGCATCACATCAGCGAAAACCCCCACTTCCATTGCGGCAGCGATCACGGTTTCGACCCCGGCCACAGCCACGAGCACCCTTACGGCCACAACCATGATCATTCCCACCCGGGGCCTTGGGTAGATTTGGTATCGAAGCGCTTCGATTTGCGCAGCGAAATCAAACAGCCCCTACCCGGCATCGAGAAAATACGCATCAGCTTGGCGCGTGCCGATTATTATCATGATGAAAAAGATGCCGGCAAATCTTTTGATACCATTAATCCCGAACGCGAACAGGAAAAAGCGCGCAAAAATTACGGCAGAGCCGTTAATATTTTTAAAAACCGCGGTTTCAATTCAAGATTGGAGCTTTATCATCAACCGCTGGGCGGCTTGTCGGGCGTGTGGGGCGTGCAGTATCAAACGCAAAAAAGCAGTGCCAACAGCCCGGACAACCGCGAAGTACGCTGGCCTTTGGCGGAAAACACCAATAAACAGTTCAGCCTGTTTGCCCTTGAGCAATACCGTTGGAAAAATTTCTTATTCGAAGCGGGCGCACGCGCTGAAAAGCAAGGCGTTTATATGGATTACGATGCCGAGCTTTTAAAAAGCTACCGCGAAACCTATGCTGATTTATCTGCCTCGCAAGAGCTGCCTGATCTGGCGCCCAACAAACAAAAAGCGTTTTCTTATTCAGGCGCATTGCATTGGGATTTTCATCCGGATTACCGCTTGTCGCTCACCGCATCACATAACGAACGCCTGCCCACACCGGCAGAGTTGTATTATCACGGTCAGCATTTGGCCACCAATTCATTTGAATACGGCAATAAAAACCTGAAAAAAGAGCAATCAAACAATATCGAGCTGGGTTTGCGCCACAGCAGCGAATCTTGGGATTACGGTATCAGCGCCTATTACAGCCGTTTCAAAAACTATATCCACAATGAAAACCTGTATCGCGAAAATAATTTGTTTATGCGCCGCCAAACACAGTCGCAGGCAAAAATTTACGGTATCGAAGGCCAGCTGAGCTATCGCTTCACCCCCAACCATCAGGCTACCCTGTTTGGTGATTATGTGCGCGGCAAACTGTTTGATCTGCCCAAACTGCCTGGCAAAGATTTATATGGCGAAGCGGTATGGGATGAAGACTATCAAGAAGATGTCCGCCCTTATCTCGGCAAAGAAATGCTCGCCCAACCCGGCCGCAATGCCCCGCGTATGCCGCCGGCAAGATTAGGCATACGCTTCAACAGCACCTTTAATCAAAAATGGAACGGCTCACTGGCCTATACCCGGATATTCAAGCAAAATAAAACCGGCAAATTGGAAAGCGCTTCTAAAGGTTATCACTTGCTGGACATGGGGTTGAACTACCGTAACAAACTGGGAAAAAGCGGCTACCAACTATCGCTGAATGCCAATAACCTGCTCAACCAAAAAGTTTATATCCATAATTCTTTCCTGCCTTATGTGCCGCAAATCGGGCGCAATTTCAGCTTCGGGATTAATGTAGATTTTTAAAATATTGAAGCAAATCAGTATTTGTTGCAGGAAAGGGCAGCGAAAACTGATAGCATATGTAAAACAACAGCTGCAATAAATAATGATCAAGGCCGTCTGAAAAATTTTCAGACGGCCTTTTGACATGTCTGTTTAAAATTGAGCGACTGTTGTGCTATCCATTCACAAAAATAATCTGACGAGGCAACGGGACGAAGACAGTACACACGAAAGGCAAAACAAAACACAAAGTAGGGTGATTTAATTGAACACTATAATACAAGAACCGGTTGGCTTAGCGTTTCAGCTTCTCAATGAAGCCTATCTTCTTTGAGCCCAAGCAAATCCCAACAGTCAGATTATTTTTTAGAAATGGGCATTGCCGGCTTATCTTTAAACTGAACACGGGAAATATAAACAACCTTTAACAGCAACAAATCAAGCTATTGCATCTCAATAATTGCTTCATCCGCTAACAACTCAATAACACGTGTCTGTTGCCAAGCGTTGACTGCTGCCTCATATGAAGCCAAGGGAATTCGGATGTGCAAGCGGCAATCAAGCTGCAATTCTTGCCGGATAATGATGGCCTGATGCTGTTTGGCAATACGGATGGCATCGTTGAGATGTGGGTATTCACAGCGCAGCCACACGCTTTTTTCAATATTTTTTTCAATTATTTCGGCCTGTTGCAGAGCCGCAGCAGTGGCCGTTTTATAAGCATGAATCAATCCGGGCACGCCCAACAAAGTGCCGCCGAAATAACGCACCACCACCACCAATACATCTGTCAGCCCTGCCGAATCAATCTGTCCTAAAATCGGCCGTCCGGCACTGCCGGAGGGTTCGCCGTCATCATTGGCACGAAATTGCAGGCCGTCTGTGCCCAAACGGTAGGCATAACACCAATGCCGGGCTTTATGATGGTTTTGGCGTAATGCTTCCACCAATGCTTTGACTTCTTCAGCACACTTTATCGGATAAGCAAAAGCGATAAAGCGACTGCCTTTATCTTTAAATTCAGCCGCTGATTCAACAGCCAACGTCAGGTATGTGGCCGCACTCATAAAATTGCATTCCGCATGATGCCCGTCAACTTATCCACATCTTCGGCACGGGTATCAAAACTGCACATCAAACGCACCATGCCGTGATTATCCCAATCATAAAAAGCAAAATGCCGGCGTGCCTGCTCCAATATATGCGGCGGTAAGCAGGCAAATACGGCATTGGATTGCACCGGATAACACACCGATACGCCATCAATACCTTCAAGACCTTCTTTCAGCCTGAGCGCCATCCGGTTACTGTGGCAGGCGCTGTGCAACCATAAATCGTTTTCCAGCAATGCAATAAATTGGGCGGAAATAAAACGCATTTTAGAGGCCAGTTGCAAGTTGATTTTCCTTAAATGCGCCATGCCTGTTACGGCATCAGCAGATAAAGCAACCAAACATTCGCCAAACAGCAAACCGTTTTTGGTGCCGCCGAACGAAAGCAAATCTACCCCGGCATCGGTGGTCATGCTCCGCAACGGCAGGTTCAAATAAGCAGCGGCATTGGCAATCCGTGCACCATCCATATGCAGTTTCATGCCCAGGCTGTGCGCATAATCGGCAATCGCGCGGATTTCATCTACACTGTAACATGTGCCGTATTCGGTGGTTTGGCTGATGCTAACCACCAATGGTTGGGCGCGGTGCTCGCTGCCGAATCCCCAAGCCTGTTCTGCAATCAAATCAGGCGTGAGTTTGCCATCGGGCGTGTCTACCAGCCACAGTTTCAAACCACCGGTTATTTGTGGCGCACCGTTTTCATCGGTGTTCAGATGAGCACTGTTTGCACAAATCACTGCGCCCCACCGCGGCAACATTGCCTGAAGGCCCAAAACATTCGCGCCGGTGCCGTTAAACACCGGCCAGCATTCAGCTTGATCGCCGAAGTGATGACGCATCACTTGCTGTAATCGCTCGGTATATGGGTCATATCCGTAAGCAGCCACATGCCCGCCGTTGGCTGCGGTTAATGCCGCCAATATTTCAGGATGGGCGCCGGCATAATTATCTGAAGCAAATGAGATGATTTCAGGGTTATGTAAAGAGTTCATGGTTTGCTCCTGTTTTCAGACGGCCTTTATCATGTTCAGGCCGTCTGAAATAAAAATAATAAAAACTTTATACGTAATGCTTGCGTATAAAGTTTTTATTCAATAATAATGAAGCACAATTTAATGTTTCACGTGAAACCTGTTTACTGTTTCAATGCAGCGGTCAACTGCGGCACGATTTCAAATAAATCGCCCACCAAACCATAATCGGCAATATTGAAAATAGGTGCATCTGCATCTTTATTGATGGCAACAATCACTTTGCTGTCTTGCATGCCGGCGATATGCTGGATGGCGCCGGAAACGCCCACGGCGATATACAGCTCGGGCGCCACCACTTTACCGGTTTGCCCGACCTGAATATCATTCGGCGCATATTCGGCATCTACCGCAGCACGAGAAGCGCCAATAGCTGCGCCCAATACATCCGCCAGCGGTGTCAGCAGCGCATCAAATTGCTCGGCGCTGCCCAAAGCACGCCCGCCTGTTACCACAACCTTGGCTTGTGTAAGCTCCGGCCGGTCTGATTGGGTCAGCTCTCGGCCGACAAAACGGCTTAAATTTTGTGCCGGCGCAGCCTCAACATTTTCTACTGTGGCATGGCCACCTTCGGCAGCAGCGGCTGTAAATGCAGTTGAGCGGAATGTTAGCACCAATTTGGCCGAATCGCTTTGCACAGTTTCAAATGCATTGCCCGCATAAATCGGGCGCACAAAAGTTTGTGCATCTATAATTTCTGTTAAATCAGAGATTTGCGGCACATCCAACAATGCAGCCACGCGCGGCAGCAGGTTTTTGCCGAATGCGGTAGCAGTGGCCCCGATATGGGTGTAATGCTCGGCAAGCTTAACCACCAGCGGTGCGATTTCTTCTGCCAAACCTTCGCCATAATAAGCCGCATCGGCCGACCATACTTTCGCTACGCCACTCACTTGCCCGGCGGCTTCCACAACCGCCGAAATACCGCTACCTGCCACCAGCAGATGCACTTCACCCAGCTTGGATGCTGCTTCAACCGCATGTAATGTAGCCGGATTCAATTGCTGATTGTTATGTTCTGCAATAATCAATACGCTCATATCATATTCCTCAAATCACTCGAGCCTGATTTAATTTCTCAACCAATTCGGCCACACCGGCTACTTTCACACCGGCCTGACGCGTTTTAGGTTCGGCCATTTTCAATACTTTGACACGTGGCGTAATATCCACGCCCAAATCTGTTGGTGATACTTTTTCCAACGGTTTTTTCTTGGCCGCCATAATATTGGGCAGTTTGACAAACCGCGGCTCATTCAAGCGCAAATCGGCGCTGATCACAGCAGGCAGTGTTAATGCCACGGTTTCCGAACCGCCGTCAATCTCACGGGTTACCAACACTTCATTATCTGCCAACACCACTTTGGCGGCAAACGTGCCTTGCGCTGCATTCAGCAAAGCAGCCAGCATTTGTGCGGTTTGATTGGCATCGTCATCAATCGCCTGTTTGCCCAACAAAAGCAGCTGCGGCTGTTCTTTATCGGCCACTGCCTTCAGCAATTTGGCCACCGCCAACGGCTCCAGCTTGGCATCGGTTTCTACATGAATAGCCCGGTCGGCACCCATAGCGAGTGCTGTGCGCAAAGTTTCCTCGCATTTTTTCTCGCCCAGTGATACCGCCACAATCTCGCTGATTTTGCCCGCTTCTTTCAAGCGCACGGCTTCTTCCACAGCAATTTCGTCAAACGGATTCATCGACATTTTAACATTGCCGATATCCACATCCGAACCATCGGCTTTAACCCGGACTTTAACATTGTAATCCACCACGCGTTTTACGGCGACCAGTGCTTTCATGCGTTCTCCTTGAGCCGGAAACCATGCCGGCAATTAATGACCTGTTAACTCAATATCTGACAAGACGGCTGTTGCTGCATAAATAAAACATATATAAAACACAAGCTGTTTTATAAAATCACATTCACCAGCCCTATCAGCTTTAAATTATACCCGATAAAAATAAAGCTTATTCAAACCTTTACGGATTTTGATTCATACTTATTTATCAAAGCAAGCAAAAAAGCAGCAAGCAAAAAAACCATTCACGGCGGGCAAGCCGGCACCGTCAGCTGATTTTTGTGGAAATTATTCAGACGGCCTCATCTTTGGCAGCAATACAATCCGATAAAGCTTCATAAACCCTTTCAGGCAGCGGAATCTGACCTGCATTGCCCAAATTTTGCGACCATGCCGAAATCTGCACGCCTGTTTTGGCCGGATCGGTATCGGTATAAATACCCACCACCGGCACATCAAGCGCATTGGCCAAATGCAGCAAACCGGTATCGACACCGGCCACACCGGTTGCATGAGCCAGCAAATAAGCCGCTTGGAGCAGATTCATTTTTTCACACACCCGTGCAAACGGCAGTTTGGCCGCTATGCTTTCAGCACGTTCTCTTTCCTGCAAACTGCCCCATGGCAAATACACCGGCGCATGCTCGCGCTGATGCAACTTTTGCAGCAAATCCAGCCAATAATCCAATGGCCACAATTTGCTGTCGCGGCTGGTTGCATGCAAGGCAACATAATAGTGCGGCGGCAAATTTTCCAACCGGCCGGCCGGCGGCACCGACAAACCAAAGCGCTGTTCAGACGGCATCCGATAAGTGAATGCCTGTGCAAACAATGCGCGGTTACGCCAAACCGCATTTCTGCCTTTAGGCACGGGGTAAACTTTGTTATACAGCAGCGCCGCCCACCGTTCGCGGGCGCTGTAAAAATCCAAACCCTGCACCGGTGCATTGGCTGCTTTGGCAAACAATGCACTTTTTATCAGCCCCTGGCTGTCGAGCACATTATCAAAATTCTGTTGTTGCAAATCGCTTTTCAGACGGCCTATTTCACGCCATGTGGCCGTTTGCGTCAATTGCTTCCGCCATTTTCGGCCATGCATAAGATGCACTCGTTTCACAAACGGGTGCAAACGGGCAATATCGGCAAACCCTGCCTCACAAAGCCAATGCAGCTCGATGTCCGGGCGCATGCGCGACAAATCATCTACTGCCGGCAAGGTGTGGATCAAATCACCCATACTAGAAAGGCGTACAAGCAAAATTTTCATCACATGCTTCCGTTTGCCGATAATGATAAACAAGCGCCTGATGTTTCACGTGAAACATTCATAACTTATTGATTTTAATATAATTAGCAATAGATTCTGCATTTTCCAGCACCACGGCACCACCATCCATCATTTCATTCCAGGCCGTTTCTACCGTATCGGGCGCAATACCGCGGCAAGCGGCGGCATTGACAATCACCTGCCAACGGCCGCCTTTTAGAAGCTGCAACACCGTGGTTTTCACACAATAATCCGTTGCCAAGCCGCCTACAATAATGGTTTTGGCATCTTTACTGTGCAACCATTCCAGCAAACCCGTGCTCAATTTTTCTTCAATATCATGAAAACATGCGCCATACGGGTGAAATTCAGGATCCACACCTTTCCAGATACAATAATCATATTCCCACGCAGCGGGCAGGCCATCAAGCAGCTCAAAGCCTTTAGTGCCCACCATCGCATGCGATACCCATGTCACATCGGCATTCGCCAGCCCGGTGGGCTGCAACATCTTATCGGGGCTGTCTACCAACCACTTGGCCGCCGGGCTGTGCGCATCTTTGCTCATCACACGCAAATCGGCCAATGCGGCCTGCGCATTTAATTCAGCGGCAATCGTATCGCCTTCTTCAACAGGCAATTCATCAGGACACAGCGGCGAAAAAGTTTTTTGAGCATCTACATCAATCGACACAATCATGCGTGGGTTTCCTATATTTCTAACCTTTGATTATAACAAAGGCCGTCTGAAACAGGGGCATTCAATGCTACAATTTCACCCTTGTTTTTCATTCCGATTATTTCTTTCAGACGGCCTTATGCAACACCTTATCGAAACCATTGCCACCGTGCATTCCCCTTATCCGCAAAAATTCGGCGTGGCCCGCCAACCGGGTCTGGTGCCGGCAGCCGAAGTGCGCATTGAGCTCAACCACGAATTCACAGCCGACAGCGTGCGCGGCTTGGATGCTTTTGATTACGTGTGGATCAGCTTTATCTTTCACGGCGTGCTCGATGAGGGCTGGTCGCCGCTGGTGCGCCCGCCGCGCTTGGGCGGCAAACAAAAAATGGGCGTGTTCGCCACCCGCAGTCCGCATCGCCCCAACCATTTGGGCTTATCGCTGTTGAAACTGGAACGCATCGAAACCGGCAAAACCATCTGCCTGATTTGCAGCGGCGCTGATTTACTCGACGGTACACCGGTGGTCGACATCAAACCGTATATCCCATTTGTCGAAGCCAAGCCCGAAGCCGCCAGCGGTTTTGTCAGCGGCAAACCCGATGAATTAAACGTGGCATGGCAGGCCGATTGCGGTGCAGAACAATTATCCACAGACATCCGCGCGCTAATCGGCCAATCCATCGCCCAAGACCCGCGCCCGGCTTATCAAGACATTCCCGAACGCGTGTATGTGATGAGTGTGGCCGGTTATGAAGTCAAATTTCAGATTGCAGGCCACACCGCTACAGTGGTGGCGGTTTATCCGCAAACTCGAATCTGTTCATAAAAATCATCACTATAGTGAAATAAAGAAAGAAGTGATATAAGTGCAAACCTTTGATGCCGTCTGAACTTTTTCAGACGGCATCAAAGGTTTTTTCTCAACTTCAAAAAAAGTATACTAAAAACAGTATCTTGCTGACACTTCTGCCTTTCTACGGCAGCCTTGCCAGTTTGAACAGCATCAATAACAATACCCGGTTTTTATGATGAAAGCTTGGTGCAACCGGTTTAAGCTGCTTGCAATAAAAGGCCGTCTGAAAGAATCTTTCAGACGGCCTTATTTATTATATTATGTGTTTATGAAGCGTTTTGTAAATCGTAAATCTTTGATTTATTTAATTAAAGTGGCGAAGTATTGCAAGGTGCGCACCAATTGGCAGGTATAAGACATTTCATTGTCGTACCAAGCCACAGTTTTCACCAGCTGTTTGTCGCCAACGGTCATCACGCGGGTTTGGGTGGCGTCAAATAATGAGCCGAATTCCATGCCGATAATGTCGGAAGAAACCAGCGGCTCTTCGGTATAGCCGTAAGATTCGTTGGCTGCGGCTTTCATGGCTGCATTGATTTCTTCTTTGCTGACGGTTTTTTCCAACACGGTTACCAATTCGGTTAAAGAACCGGTCGCCACGGGCACGCGTTGGGCAGAGCCGTCGAGTTTGCCGTTCAATTCAGGAATCACCAAGCCGATGGCTTTGGCGGCGCCGGTGCTGTTGGGCACGATATTTTGCGCAGCGGCACGAGCGCGGCGGAAATCGCCTTTGCGGTGCGGCGCATCAAGCGTGTTTTGGTCGCCGGTGTAGGCGTGGATGGTGGTCATCAGGCCTTCTACCACACCGAATTCTTTTTGCAATACGGCAGCCATCGGCGCCAGGCAGTTGGTGGTGCAGGATGCGGCGGAAATCACGGTTTCGCTGCCGTCGAGAATATCTTGGTTCACGTTGAATACCACGGTTTTCACATCGCCGCCCGGTGCTGAAATCACCACTTTGCGTGCACCGGCTTTGATGTGTTTCTCAGCTTTTTCTTGCGTCGTAAAGAAGCCGGTGCATTCCAACACCACATCAACGCCCAACTCGCCCCAAGGCAGCTCTTCCGGGTTGGCATTGGCAAACACTTTGATTTCTTTGCCGTTAACCACAATCGCATCGTCTTTCAGCTCGGCAGTGCCTTGAAAACGGCCTTGGGTGGTGTCGTATTTAAACAGGTGCAGCAGCATATCGGCCGGTGTGAGGTCGTTTACCGCCACCACTTCGATGCCTTCTGTTTTCACGATTTGGCGCAATGCCAAGCGGCCGATGCGGCCGAAACCGTTAATCGCAACTTTAATGCTCATATTTTGCTCCTAAAGAAATCTGAATAAGGTGGTAAATTTATAAATGCGTTTTACCATGAAATAAAATTACTACCTAGAACTACTTGAATGTAATGATACAAAATCTGATTTAAATTAAGCTGTCCCGGTTTTCAAACAATGATTTGAAGCGTGTCATTTTCTTTTACCGACTGATTTTTTCAAATGAATGAAGTACTGTTTTACAGGCCGTCTGAACGGTATGATTTAGTGCGCTTTTATAAATATAGATTTAAATATTAAAAAGATGATATTAGATGAAGGCGGCAGTGTCTTGTGGATAAAGCTGTTTTTACATGAAAAAACAAAAAGCTACTTTAGATGAAAGTTTAGGGATAAACCCCGTTCCAAACCAGGATAAAATGTATAAAAAGCAAAATCCGCATCTGTGTTGTGGATAATCTCAACTTATCCACCGGCGCAGCCTGAAGTTATACATCAGCGAAAACCCGATAAAATGCAGGCACCAATGCTTTGCATAAGTAAATACTATTAAAAATATTATGTTGGTCATTCAGTTTTATCGTATTATCAAGCAAAATACCGAATAAGGATAAACCCATGCTGCAAAGAACCTTAGCCAAATCGGTGAGCGTGACCGGTGTCGGCCTGCACTCCGGCGAACGGGTGGCGCTTACCCTACATCCTGCCCCCGAAAACAGCGGCATTTCATTCCGCCGCACTGATTTAGCCGGCGAACAAGGCGAAATGATTGCGCTCACGCCGTATCTGATCAACGACACCCGCCTTTCGTCTACTGTGGTAACCGAACACGGTGTGCGCGTGGGCACCATTGAGCATATTATGTCGGCATTGGCGGCTTACGGCATCGATAATGCCTTAATCGAGCTCAATGCGCCTGAAATCCCGATTATGGACGGCTCCAGCCTGCCGTTTATCTATCTGCTGCAAGATGCCGGCATTGTCGATCAAAAAGTGCAAAAACGTTTTCTGAAAATTTTGAAACCGGTGGAAATTCAAGAAACCGGCAAATGGGTGCGTTTCACCCCCTATAACGGCTTCAAAGTTACCCTCACCATCGAATTCGACCACCCCGTATTCAACCGCAGCAACCCCACATTTGAAATCGACTTTGCCGGTAAATCTTATGTAGACGAAATCGCCCGCGCCCGCACTTTCGGCTTTATGCAGGAAGTGGAGCTGATGCGCGCCCACAACCTCGGTCTCGGCGGCAACCTCTCCAATGCGATTGTGATTGACGACACCGACGTACTCAATCCCGAAGGGTTGCGTTATCCCGATGAATTTGTGCGCCATAAAATCCTCGATGCCATCGGTGATTTGTATATTGTCGGCCATCCGATTATCGGTGCATTTGAGGGCTACAAATCCGGCCACGCCGTCAACAATGCTTTATTGCGCGCGGTGTTGGCTGACCCAAGTGCTTACGAATGGGTGGAGTTTCCGAATGATGAAGACTTGCCCGCTGCATTTCACGGCCTGCCTGATGCGGCGTGAATAAAACAAAGATTGGCAAAAGGCCGTCTGAAACAAATCGGTTTCAGACGGCCTTTATTTATGGATTTTAATATTTCCAAATAGTAAATAGTGTTTCAATAAAACTGATATTTATCAACCAATATAAAATAAATACAATACGCTCATTGATTGACAAAGCAACGTCATCCCACAAGAAACCATCAATTTAAAGGAAATCATCATGAAAAACATTATTCTGACTGCCGTATTAAGCCTGACCGCCACCGCCGCTTTAGCCGGTGCGCCAACTGAAAATTATCCCTACGGCTATCATCCCCACGGCGATTTGAGCAATGTCGTGCGCGAAGTGCCGCAACCGCACCGCCACAATGCCAAAAGCGACGACAGCGTGAAATTTGCCGCCGTCAACAATCAAGCTCAAGCAGACAACAGCTATCGTCCGTTGCGCCGCAGCGAATCGCGCTGATACTCCCATAATAAAAGGCCGTCTGAAACCGATTCGTTTCAGACGGCCTTTTATATTGAAAATCAAGCTGTTATTTTTTTAAAATCTGCTTTTTTATCCAAAAGTGCGTTAACCTGCCGGCGAAATTCCAAAGGCTGTGCAATATAAGGAATCGGTGCCTGGCTGCCGCCGGTGCCGCGAACCACAATTGAGCCGAAATTGAATATCCGTCCGATAAAGCCCTGTTCCACAGAAATACTCTCGACTTTATCCAGATTCAGCTCTATCGTAGAACGGCGGATAAAGCCGAATTTGGCAATCACTTTTTTATTGGTCAGCGCAAGCTCCGTGGTCATTACATTCAAAACAGCCGCAATAAAGAAAATAATTCCGATAAAATAAATCAGGCAAAAACACCTAAAATAAAATTCCGATATTGCGACAGCTATGAAACCTGCGCTCTATACACAATCTCTTCATCTCTGCCCAAATTATTTTCAATATAGCTTGCCATCAGCATCACCTTTAAAACAATCAATATACAAACAAATTGTAAATTATAATACTCTGTAGGTAAATAAACGTCAAAAAATGATATTTTTAAGCAGATTTGAGCAATTGTTGAAGCACAACAGCCGGCAGAAAACCCCGGAAACAATGTAATCCATTCACAAAAATAACCTAACGGCGGTGGCTCGCCTGAGCTCGAAGAGGACTGCTTTCGCTAAGGTGCTGAAGCACCAAGTCAACCAGCCCCATACTCACTGTACTGTCTTCGGCTCGCCGCCTTGTTGGCTTACTTTTGTGAATGGGCTAAAAAAGCATACAGATAAGCATAAAAAAAGCCGTCTGAAAAATTTTCTTCAGACGGCCTTAATCTGTATTGCAGTGAAGGATTTAATTCAATCCCCCATCACTTTCCCTTCCCGCCGCGGGTCGGCGCCGCCCTGCAAACCGTTTTGCTGAATCACAATCCCCTGCACACCCGAATTCAAATCGCGGATTTGCACTTTATAGCCCAGCTGCCCCAAGCCCGGCGCCATATCGGCAGCGGCGGTGTGTTCTTCCACTTCATAAGCGCTGCCGCGGTTGAGCATATTGGGCAAATCGATGGCCTCTTGAATATCCATGCCCCAATCGATATGCGCCACCAGCGTTTTAGCCACATAGCCGATGATGCGGCTGCCGCCGGGCGAGCCCACGGCCAGATAAGGTTTACCGTCTTTCAACACAATGGTCGGCGCCATAGAAGAGCGCGGGCGTTTGCCGGGTGCAACGCTGTTTGCCACCACTTTGCCGGTGCTGTCGGCCGGGTTGAAAGCAAAATCGGTAAGCTCGTTGTTGAGCAGGTAGCCGTTGGCCATCAGGGTGGAACCGAAAGCATTTTCGATAGATGTGGTCATCGACACCACATTGCCCTCTTTATCCACAATCACCAAATGACTGGTCGACGGCAGCTCGATGGGGGTGCCACGGCTGTAGCGGCGGTTGAAATCGCCGCGGTTAACAGTTTCCAGCGCTTTATCGGCAGCATTGATTTCATCGGCACGTTGTTTCAGATAAGCCGGATCCAGCATCGGGCGCACGGGCACGTCTACAAAATCGGGGTCGCCGACATAATAATCACGGTCGGCAAAAGCCACCCGCGAAGCATCACCCAGCCAGCGCCAGCTTTGCAGCTTATCGGCGCCGGAAGCTTTCATATCGTGGTTTTGCAGAATACCGAAAATCTGCCCCAGCGCAATGCCGCCCGAAGAAGGCGCACCCATGCCGCAGATTTCGTATTCACGGTAAGGTTTGCACACCGGGGCGCGCTCCACCACGCGGTATTTTTGAAAATCGGCCAGGCTCAGGCTGCCCGGATTATCGGCCGCCGCCGCCACAGCGCTTACCATATTGCGTGCCGGTGTGCCGCTGTAAAACGGTGCGCTGCCTTCTTTGGCCAGCAGGCGCACGCTTTGGGCAAATGCCGGATTTTTCAACAAAGTGCCTGCCGCCAACGGCTCGCCGCCGGGCAGAAAATATGCCGCCGTGGCAGTATAGCGGCTTAAATATTGCCGGTTTTGTTCAATCGATGCAGCCATGCGCGGCGACACTTCAAAGCCGTCTTCCGCCAGCTTGACCGGGTAATCAAACAAACTGTTCCACGCCAGTTTACCGTAACGTTTGTGCACATCTTCCATCAGTTTGGGCACACCCGGCGTGCCCACCGAGCGGCCGCCCACCACGGCCGTCATAAATTTCAAGGGCTGACCGTCGGTACCCATAAACAACTGCGGCGTTGCCCCTTGCGGCGCGGTTTCGCGGGCATCAAAAGTAGTCAGTTTTTTGGCTGAGTTGTCCCAATACACCAAAAATGCACCGCCGCCCAAACCGGAAGACTGCGGCTCAACCAGGCTCAACGTGGTCTGCATCGCAATCATCGCATCAATGGCGCTGCCGCCGCGTTTGAGTATCTGATAGCCCGCTTCGGTGGCCAGCGGGTTGGCCGATGCGGCCATAAAGTTTTTGGCGTGTACCAGATTTTGCTCGACACGGCCGCTGCCTTGCTCAGGCGCCAAATCGCCCGCGCCGCCGGTGGTTGGTTGCTGGGGTGCTGATGCGCAAGCCGCCAAAGCCAACGCGCCCAACACCGCATATAAAGCCGGTTTGATCTGCATGATGATGCTCCTTTAAACAATGCCACACTATACGTGATTTTTTCAGACGGCTTCAAGCATCATCGATACCGTTTAAAAATGCAACAGGCGGATAATTTTGCCGAATGGGCATAAGGCCGTCTGAAAGCTGTGTATAGGCATAGCTTTATCCACAGATTTTCCTAAAGCAGAAAGTTTATCCACAATTATCCACCTATCGGAGCAATGGTTTCCCCCACACTTTCAGACGGCCTATTCTTTTGAAAAATAAAGTGAATCTGATTTATCCACAATAAAAACCGGCTTTCATTATCTATATCTTTAAATTAAATAAATTAATCATAATAATCATACACGGCCAAATTTTCGCGGGTTTGAAAAGCAAAATCTGGGCACTAAAGATTTTTCTTTAAATAACAACACACAAGAAAAGCCAACATTGTTTATTGCCCATCAATCGGTTAAAGTAAAAGGCTATAAACATCACAAACAGAAGGAACCCTGATGAAAGGCGACATCGGCGTTATCGGTTTGGCCGTAATGGGTCAGAACCTGATTCTCAACATGAACGACAAAGGTTTCAAAGTCGTCGCTTTCAACCGCACCACTTCAAAAGTGGATGATTTTCTCAACGGCCCGGCCAAAGGCAGCAATGTTATCGGCGCCCATTCTTTAGAAGAATTGGTCAGCAAACTTGAAAGCCCGCGCAAAATCATGCTGATGGTGCGTGCCGGTGCGGTGGTTGACGAATTCATTGAAAAACTGGTGCCGCTTTTAGATAAAGGCGACATCATCATCGACGGCGGCAATGCCAATTATCCCGATTCCACCCGCCGCACCCGCGAGCTGGCCGAAAAAGGCATTCGTTTTGTCGGCGCAGGCGTATCCGGCGGTGAAGAAGGCGCCCGCCACGGCCCCTCAATTATGCCCGGCGGCAACGAAGAAGCCTGGCCGCATGTGAAACCGATTTTGCAGGCCATCGCCGCCAAAACACCGCAAGGCGAGCCGTGTTGCGACTGGGTCGGCCGCGAAGGTGCCGGCCATTTTGTGAAAATGGTGCACAACGGCATCGAATACGGCGATATGCAGCTGATTTGCGAAGCCTACCAGTTTATGAAAGACGGCCTGGGCTTGAACCATGACGAAATGCACGAAATTTTCAAACTCTGGAACACCACCGAGCTCGACAGTTACCTGATTCAGATTACCGCCGATATCCTGGGCTTTAAAGATGAAAACGGCGCACCGCTGGTTGAAAAAATTCTCGATACCGCCGGTCAGAAAGGCACCGGCAAATGGACCGGCATCAACGCGCTCGACCTCGGCATTCCGCTGACACTGATTTCCGAAGCCGTGTTTGCCCGTTGCGTATCCGCATTTAAAGATCAGCGCGTTGCCGCCGCCAAATTGTTTGAAAGCCGCGTCACACCGGTTGAAGGCAGCAAAACCGAATGGGTGGAAGCCCTGCGCGAAGCCTTGTTGGCCTCAAAAATCATTTCTTACGCACAAGGCTTTATGCTGATCCGCGAAGCCAGCGAAGTGAACGATTGGGCGCTCAATTACGGCAACACCGCCTTGCTGTGGCGCGAAGGCTGCATCATCCGCAGCGCTTTCTTAGGCAATATCCGCGATGCTTATGAAGCCGATCCCGATTTGGTGTTCCTCGGTGCCGACAACTATTTCCGCAATATTTTAGAAAACTGCATGAGCGCCTGGCGCAAAGTGGTGGCCAAATCCATCGAAGCCGGCATCCCCATGCCCTGCATGGCTTCGGCATTAACCTTCCTCGACGGTTATACCACCGAACGCCTGCCTGCCAACCTGCTGCAAGCCCAGCGCGATTATTTCGGCGCCCACACTTATGAGCGCACCGACAAACCGCGCGGCGAGTTTTTCCACACCAACTGGACCGGCAAAGGCGGCGATACCGCATCCACCACTTATGATGTTTGATTAATGTCGGCAAACCGCATCGATTAATCGGTTTGGTTTTAAAGATAAGGCCGTCTGAAATATTTTGTTTCAGACGGCCTTATCTTATCCACAATATTATCCACAAATCCGAGCTTGCCGGATTGAGCGGATGATTACCTTTATCTGCATTATGCCACTACGTTTTGCGGCTTACCCGCAACAAAGCAATTGATGTTATCCACCAAAATATCAAACAGCCGGTTTTGCGCTTCCTGGCTGCCCCAAGCCATGTGCGGGGTAACAATCAGATTGGGCAACCGCGCTTTGAGCAGCGGATTGCCGTTGCGCGGCGGCTCTTCGGTGAGCACATCAAAGCCGGCGCCGCCGAGCCCGCCATATTTCAAAGCCGCCACCAGCGCGGTTTCATTGACCAGGCCGCCGCGGCCGCAGTTAATCAGAATGGCGCCGGGCTTCATCTGCTGCAATTCGGCTTCATCAATCATATCGGCGGTTTGTTCGTTGAGTGGGCAATGCAGCGACACCACATCGGCGTTGCGGATGGCTTCATCAAAAGCAACATAACCTTCGCGCACGCGGTCGGCATGTTTGTGTTCGCCGAAAATCACATTCATACCAAAGGCCCGAGCGTAACCCGCCAGCGTATTGCCGATGCCGCCGCGGCCGAAGATGGCCAGCGTTTTGCGGTTCAAATCACGCATCGGCGCGCCGAAATGGCAGAAAAACGGCGATTGCTCCCACAAACCGGCGGCAACATCGCGCTGATAAGCGGGCAGGTTGCGCATCAGTGCAATCATCAGCATAAAAGCATGTTCGGCTACCGATTCGTTGCCGTAAGCGCGGATATTACATACGGTTACCCCGGCGCTGCGGGCGGCTTCAAGGTCGATATTGTTGACTCCGGTAGCGGCAACGGCAATCAGTTTGAGCTGAGGATTAGCGGCGATGTGCTCGGCGGTAATCGGAACTTTGTTGCTGATCAGCACATCGGCACCGGCAATACAGGCAGCGGTATTAGCCGATTCAGTGCTGCTGAATTCGCGCAATTTATGTTCAAAATCAAAGCCAAACGGCCGATCTGCCAAGGTTTCACGCTCTAATACAGCAATATTCAGGCTCATCATCATCCTTTCTTATTGAAATAAAATATCTGATAGAAAAATTTTAAATGTAAATAAAAATAATCAACTGTACTTTTCATATGATAATCATTATTATTTGCTTATCGAAACAACAGCAGTTTGTCTTGCCGTTTCATACCCATTCAAAAAAGTAAGCAAACAAGGCAGCGAGCCGGTGCGGTAAGGTTACTTTTTGAATGAAGGGTTTCAGACGGCCTCCAAACCAAAAAGGAAGCACATTATGTTAAAAACCATCACTTTCGCCATTTTGCATTTCAGCGTGGCCTTCAGCGTGGCTTATCTGTTAACCGGCAGCATCGGTATTTCCAGTGCAGTGGCATTGATTGAGCCGATGGCCAACACGGTGGTGTTTTATTTTCATGAAAAAGCCTGGAACCGCTACGAGCGCAAAAAAGGCATTATGGCGCGCCGTAAAAAAGGCAAATTTCCGCTGCATCAATGCGTGGGCAACTGAATCTGATTAACCTGCCTATTGCAGCCATCTTGCCCCATTTTCAGCAGCTTGGAAAGGGCGGATGCGCAAACCGGCACGGCTGTTTTCAAAAACAGCCGTGCTCCGGCTGTGATTACCAATATGCTTTCGAGGCAAAATCTGCTACAGCAACACTAATCGCCAGCTCTGTGAAAAGAAAAACTTTATCGTACACACGGTTAGGTTTTCTTTTTAGGAAAGTATCTATCAATAAAATCATTATTTATTTCTCATTGGTTTATTTATATACTGCCCGACATCTACATTATTGCAATCAATAAGGAATGATGATGAGCAACAAAATGCCGGCGATTTTTATCGGGCACGGTTCGCCGATGCTGGCGCTTGAAGACAACCCGTTTACCCCGCAATGGCGGCGCGCGGCGCAGCAGATGCCGAAGCCGGAAGCAGTTTTGGTGGTTTCCGCACATTGGGTTTCAGACGGCGTGACAGAAACAACGGCAGACGCACATGAGCTGATTTATGATTTTTACGGCTTTCCGAAAGCCCTTTACCAAGTACGCTACCCGGCCAAGGGCAGCAGGCAGTTGGCAGAGCAAGTGCAGCAACAAATCAGCCAGCCGGCTGTTGCGGCAGACAACAAACGGGGTTTGGATCACGGCACCTGGGCGGTGTTGAAGCATATGTATCCGCAAGCCGATATCCCGGTGGTGCAGCTGAGCCTTGATGCAAATTTGAGCATGCAGCAGCACATCGAGCTGGCCAAACAGCTCAAACCGTTGCGCAAACAAGGCATTTTGATTTTAGGCAGCGGCAATTTAATCCACAATCTGCGTTTGATGGACAGGCAGCGCGCCGATGAACCATTTGCTTACGATTGGGCGGTGCGGGCGCAGGAAATTTTGCTGGCGCTGGTCAAGTCGGGCGATTTAGATGCGCTGGCAAACTATCGGGCGTTGGGCGGCGACGTGCAAAAAGCCATCCCGACCGCAGAGCATTATCTGCCGCTGCTGTATATTTTGGCCTTGCAGGAAAACGATGATGCGCTCGATATCTTCAATACCGGCTTTGTCGGCGGCTCATTGGATATGACTTGTGTGCAAGTCGGATAATACCCATTCATCAAAATAACCCGGTTGCGTTGGTTTTACCGGGTAATAGGTAAATGGATTGCAGCAAAACCGTTGCACTTGATTTGAATTTGCACATAAAATGTCGCTAGGGTGTCCTAACCATTCAAAATAATTCCGAATGGTCAAGATACCCTAGCGGCTGCGCGCCGCCCCATCTGCCTGCTGCCGGCAAACATACCCGGCAGCAGGTGCCCGCAAAAACCCCGACGCTTGAGTAAAAATATGAACCTGATTATTGAAGATATCGAAACCGGCCACGGCAAAGAAGCTGTGAAAGGCAAAGAAATCACCGTGCACTACACCGGCTGGCTGCAAGACGGCAGCAAATTCGATTCCAGCCTCGACCGCCGCCAACCGCTCACCATCGTATTGGGCGCCGGCCAAGTGATTCAAGGCTGGGACGAAGGCTTCGGCGGCATGAAAGAAGGTGGCAAGCGCAAGCTGACCATTCCGCCGGAAATGGGCTATGGCGCGCACGGCGCCGGCGGCGTGATTCCGCCCAATGCCACACTGATTTTCGAAGTGGAGCTGCTGAAAGTATACGAATAATTATCCACTTATGGGCAGGTGTGTAAAAACTTATGATAAAACATAAGTTTAAATGGTTAATACACAAGCTTTTCAAACACTTTTCCCTATAGTTGTCCACAGGCCGTCTGAAAGCAGGCAAAGCACCGGTTAACCGGCTTTGCCCCCGCTTTCAGACGGCCTGTTTTATTGTTAAAAAGATTAAAAGGGCTTGAAGAAAGCCGGCTGTGCATGTAAATCTAAATAACAACAAGCCCTTACGTTAATGCTTGACAGCTTTGGGCAGTTGCACCCGATTAAAATACACATAGAGGGAGAAACATGAATTTAGCCATCATTAAAAATATTCAAAGCATGCACGCCACCCCCAGCGTCACCATCACGCTACCCACCAACCGCACGTATCCCGACAATGAAAAAGATGCCATCCGCCTGAAAAATTTGGTGAATGAAGCTGTAAACCGCTTGGAGCAGGATTACGGCAAACGCGAAGCCGCCGCCGTTGCTGCCGGCATCAACCGCCTGGCCGACAGCGTGAGCCACCGCTATAATCTTGACGGCTTGGTCATTTTTGCCAGCGCCGATTATACCGAGCTTTTCCATCTGCCTTTCTGCCTGCCCGAGCGTGTAACCATTGCCGATCATTTTCTCACCCGCGATTTGGTTTATGCCCTCAACCGCAGCCCGCTTTATCTGCTTACCGTGTTGAGCGAAAACGGCACCCGCCTGTTTGTCGGCCATAAAGACGCGCTTGATGAAGTGGAAGCCTACGGTTTTCCCTTTACCCTTGAAGAAGAAATACCCGAAGCCGCTGTTAACCAAGACATCAGCCACGTGCGCGACCAAATGATTACCGATCAGATGCGCGAAGTCGGCGAAGCGCTGACCGAAGCGCAAAAACAGATTCCCGCCCCCATTGTGGTGGTCGGCGTCGACCGCAACATCGGCCATTTTAAAGAAGGCGCGCGCAACAGCAGCCAAGTGATGCTGTATATCAACAGCGGCCACAACAGCGACGGCACCCGCGAGCTGGCACAACGCATTTGGCCGCAAATCAAAGATGCACTGGCTCAGGCGCGTCAAAAAGTGATTGCCGAGCTGGAAAACGCCAAAAGCAATAATCTGTTTGTCGGCGGACTCAACGAAATCTGGCAAGCCGTTACCGACGGCCGTGCCGAAGTGTTGGTGGTGGAAGAAGATTTGCATATTCCCGCCGAAGTGAGCACCGACGGCCGGGAAATTACCGAGCTGCTGGCCGAATCGGCAGGCGGCAACGGCTATCAAGACATCGTTGACGAAATCATCGAAAAAACCCTGGCCACCGGCGGCCAAGTGAAATTTGTTGATAACGGCAGCCTGAAAACCATCAACCCCATGCGCGGAATGGCCGTGATTACCCGCTATTAATCATGATTAATGATATGAGATAGAGAGGCCGTCTGAAAGCGTTTTCAGACGGCCTCTCTATTTGCATGTTTATCCGTTATAATAAGCCCTTTCGGATAAATTACCCTAGGGTTTTCTGATGTATCATATATCATCATCTTTTTTGCGCTAAAAGCACACCTGCTGCGTTAACAAGCCTCGCAAGATGCCTCTTGCTGTGTTTTTTGCCCGGCATCTGCATTTCCAGGAGCAAAAATCCCCTCATATAACGATACATTAGCACACCTTTATCCGCCGCCTTCCTACCTAATAATACCCATGCAAAAAAAGGATAACCACCATGAACCTGCCCGCCTGCCCGCAATGCCAATCCGAATACACATACCACGACGGTGTGCAACTGGTGTGCCCCGAATGCGCCCACGAGTGGCAGGAAGGCGACAGCACCGCCGAAGAAAGCCTTGTGATTAAAGACGCCAACGGCACCGCATTGGCAGACGGCGATACCGTGGTGCTGATTAAAGATTTGAAAGTCAAAGGTTCTTCACAAGTTATCAAACAAGGCACCAAAGTCAAAGGCATCCGCCTGCAAGAAGGCGATCACGACATTGCCTGCAAAATCGACGGCAGCAGCATGAATTTGAAATCGGAATTTGTGAAAAAGGCCTAGGGTGCCCGGACAATTCGATTTACGGGTGTATTTTGCCCCTGAAAACGCATCTGCTGCGTTAAAAAGCCTCGCAAGATGCTCTAATCTTGCTGTGTTTTTTGCCTTGCGTCTGCATTTTTATCACAAAAAATCTGAATCATTCTGAATGGTCAGGACACCCTAGCTTTCTAACCATTCGTTGATAAGGAAATTTCACCCGATAAGCGCCGGTTGGAGAAAAGGCCGTCTGAACAAACGTTTTCAGACGGCCTTGATATATAATAACCGCACATTATTGGTTTACGGAATATCCGATGTCTGCACCCCAACCTACCATTGCCGCCATCGCCACCGCCCCCGGCCGCGGCGGCGTGGGCGTTATCCGCCTGTCAGGCAAAGATTTGCTGCCTTTGGCGCGAACCCTCAGCGGTGGCAAAACCCCCAAACCGCGCGTGGCGCTGTATACCGATTTTCTTGATTCGGAAGGCCAAGCAATCGACAACGGCCTGCTGCTTTATTTTGCCGCCCCCGCCAGCTTTACCGGCGAAGACGTGGTCGAATTGCAGGGGCACGGCGGGCCGGTGGTGATGCAGATGCTGTTGCAGCGCTGCTTAGAGCTGGGCGCGCGTTTGGCCGAGCCGGGCGAATTTACCAAACGCGCCTTTCTCAACAACAAGCTCGACTTGGCGCAGGCCGAAAGCGTGGCCGATTTGATTGATGCCGGCAGCCAAACCGCCGCCCGCATGGCCTTACGTTCGCTCAAGGGCGCGTTTTCCGAGCACATTCATCAGCTGGTAGACGATTTGATTACCCTGCGCATGCTGGTAGAAGCCACGCTCGATTTCCCCGAAGAAGACATCGATTTTCTCGAAGCCGCCGATGCCAAAGGCAAGCTGGCCGCACTGCAATCGCAGCTTGCCCAAGTGCTGGCCGGCGCCGAGCAGGGCGCGATTTTGCGCGAAGGCATGAACGTGGTGCTGGTGGGCGCGCCCAACGTGGGCAAATCCAGCCTGCTCAATGCGCTGGCCGGCGACGATGTGGCGATTGTAACCGACATCGCCGGCACCACCCGCGATACCGTGCGCGAACAAATTACCCTCGACGGCGTGCCGGTGCACATCATCGACACCGCCGGCTTGCGCGAAACCGATGACGTAGTAGAAAAAATCGGCATCGAGCGCAGCCGCAAAGCCGTGCAGCAAGCCGATGTGGCATTGATTCTGGTCGACCCGCGCGAAGGCATCAACGCCGCCACCCGCACCATTCTCGAGAGCCTGCCGCCGGCGATGAAAAAAATCGAAATCCACAACAAAATCGACCTTACCGGCGAAACCGCCGAAATGCTTTCAGACGGCATCCACACCCAAAGCGGCGCCGACACGCTGATCAAACTTTCGGCCAAACACAAAACCGGCCTCGAGCGGCTCAAACAGGCGCTGTTGCAGCAAATCGGCTGGCAGGGCGAAAGCGAGAGCCTGTTTCTCGCCCGCAGCCGCCATCTGCACGCCCTCAATCAGGCCGCCGCCGAGCTGGAAAACGCCGCCTTGTGCAGCCACAACCAAATCGAATTGCTGGCCGAACACCTGCGACTGGCACAATCGGCATGCAGCGAAATCACCGGCGAATTCAGCGCCGATGATTTGCTCGGCGTGATTTTTTCACGTTTCTGCATCGGCAAATAAAAAACAGGCCTATTGGACATTTGGGCGTAAGGGACAAAAAAGGTGCTATTTTTAAGAGATATTGCTCTAAGGGACATTTTAGGTGCTGTTAAGACCGTTTTTTAGAGAAATAATCTTTAATAAACCTAATCTTATTATCCTTTTCATGCCTTGATGGCAACGTAATTTTTGCTTCATATCCCCAAAGCAGCCTTCCAACATATTGCTTGTTTTAGGGATGCCCAATTCAGGAAATTGTTCAAAGGTAAACAGATAGCCCATATTTCGTTTTAAGCTGTTATACGCGCTTCTGAGCTTTTTGTGCGTATAATGGGACTTGCCTGTTTCTGCATGAACAGTGCGTTCGTTTAAGAAGCTTTTATATTTCTCAAACCGGCAGGTTAAAGCGTCTTCAAAATGAAGACGGTTGCTGCTTTTCAATGCCAATACCACTTCCCGTAATTCTTGTGCCGCTATGGTTTTAGGCTTACGGGGCAGGTAGCAGTTAACCGTTTTAACCTGATGGCATTGGCACAACTGCACCGGAATTTCAGGAAACATCTGCATTAACCCTTTCCTGCCGTCGCAGGTAATGCTCTGTATTGCCATGCCTTTTTCTTTGATTTTGCAGACTGCATCAACATAAAGCGCATTGGTTTCATATTTTACTTCATTAACCGATAAAACCTGTTGGCTGATGCTGTCAAACAAAATCATCACACCAAAACATCTGCCGAAATAGGTGGTATCCATAATCAGGTTGATGGCTGACGGTGCCGCAAAATCAGCTTTGGTTTTGACCTTGTTTAAATGCCGGGTGATGGTTTTTCTGCTGCAATGAAAATGCTCTGCGGGCTGTTTGGCAGTTTGTTTGCCGTCTTTTTTGGCCTTGTTTGAGCGGCAAAAAGGGCATTTTTTGTATTCAAAACCTTTGAATCCTTGAAATCCTTACAGGATACGGCTTTCAGCTATTTTCAGCACCTTTTTTGTTTCTTACGCCCAAAAATAATACCCACTCACAAAATTAGGCGTAGATTCAGATGCTTGTATCCGATCAATGGTTTGATATTCTTGTGACGCCAAATAATTTCAGCCGTCTGAAAAACGTCGGATTCTAAAATCCGACATACATGGCGTATAGCGTAAGTGCTGCTCACAAAAACCCCAAGCATGCAAAGGCCGTCTGAAAGAAAATGTTTTCAGACGGCCTTTGCATGTGGTGAAATGCTGCGGTTTACGGTTGGCGGATTTCGATATAGCCGTTTTGATGCAGCTCTTGCAGCAAGCCGGTGGTGGCCTGTTCGGCTTTCTGCTGGGCGATATACTGGCGCACGGCGTTGCGCTGGCGCTCTTCGGGGGTGCCCGAATCGCGGACATCGTTCAGCTTGATGATGTGCCAGCCAAACTGGCTGCGTACCGGGCGGCTCACTTGGCCGGGCTGGAGCTGGTGCACGGCATCTTCAAACTGCGGCACCATCACACCGTCGCTAAACCAGCCTAAGTCGCCGCCGTTGGCAGCGCTGCCGTCTTGCGAATATTGTCGTGCCAGCGCCGCAAAATCCACACCCGAACGGGCTTGGTCGTAGAGTTTGCGCACTTCGGCCTCTGCGGCGGCGGCGGCATTGCTGCTGTCGGCCTTAATCAGGATGTGTTGGGCGCGGTATTGGCGCACCGGCTCGCCTTCAGGCACGGCCACGCCCTGCTCGCGGGCGCGGCTGATAAAGGCATCGATTTCCGGCTCGCTCACACGGCTGTTCTGCATCACGGCCTGTTGCTGCACTTTTTGGGTGATGATGCTGTCGGCAATATTGCGGCGCACGGCGGCGCGGCTGATGCCGTCACGGGCAGACTGCGCATACAGGGCGGCTACTGTGGTTTTGCGTGCTTGTGCGGTATGCGCCAGCGCTTCATCGATTTCGGCATCGCTGGCGCCGAGGTTGCGGCGTTTGCCGGCCTGCACCACCAATGATTGGTTAACCAGTTGCTGCAACACCTGCCGGCGCAATTCTTCATCGCTGATCTGCGTGCCTTTGGGCAGGTTGCGGCGGGCGGTGGCCACTCCTTGGTTGAGGTCGCGGTAGGTAATCACTTCGCTGTCTACCACGGCGGCGATGCCGTCGACCAGCTTGATATCGGCGGCTTGGGCGGCAGAAAAGGCCAGGCCGGTTATGGCGGCCAGCATCAGGGGTTTGAATTTCATGGGTTGATGACCTCGTTGGTTTTGCTGTAGCCCGGAATGGCCAGGCGCAGTTGTTCGAAGGGGTTGTTGCCGATATTGCTCAAGTCTTTCAATTGCAGATTGAAGAATACGGCGTTTTTGCTGTCGTTCAAGCCGGTTACATAGCGCTGGGCCACCACGCTGGCGCTCCAGCAGCCGCAGCCGCTTTTGTATTCGACACCGGCCAGCAGCTCGAGCGGGCGCTTGACGTTGAGTGCGTAATTATAACGCGCCACCGCATAAATATTCTGCTTAATCGGCCATTGGGCGGCCAAATCGATTTGGCTGAGCTTGTCGTAAAAATATTCGCCGTCGTCTTGCAGATAGATTCTTTCATTGCGGCCGTATTTATAGCGCGCGCTCAACACTTTGCCGGCTTCGGGGTTGTAGCGGATGCCGGCGGCGAAGTTTTCCACCCGGGTTTGGTTTTGATTATAGTGGATGTCGGTATCGATGCGCACGCTGTTGCTCACATTGCCGTGGGCAAAGGCAATCCAATCGGAGCGGTTGCGTTGGTAGCGGCTCACGCTGCCGTCGAGCAAGACGTTGTCGTTTTTGATGTAAAACTTCTGACCGATGCCGGCGCGGAACAGCTCGGCGCCGGTGTCGGGGCGGAGAATGCGCGTTTGTACGGCGGTGGAAATGCTGTTGGCCGAATTGATGCGGTCGTTGCCCGAATAGAGGTTTTCGCGAAACAGCTGCTCATAGGTAAAGCTGTTTTCTGAGCTGTCGAAATTGGGCAGGTTGTTTTGCGATTTGGTCGGAATATAGTTGTAAAACAGGCGCGGTTCGAGGGTTTGGATGTAGTCGTTGCCAAAAGCTTGGGCGCGGCGCTCGAAAGTCATGCCTGAATCGATATTGAAAATCGGCAAAACACGGCTGTTGTGGCGGGTGGTCGAGCCATCGAAACGGTCGAGGTCGTAATAGGTGGCGTGCACACCGATTTTCGGGCGCACATAGGCCCATTGGTTGTGGAAATCCCATTTCACGCTCGGGTAAACCACCACGCGGTTGCCCGATTGTTTGTCGTCGTGCTCAAAGCGGGTAAATTGGCCGAATGCGTTGATTTGGGCATTGCCGATGTTTTTCTGCCAGCGTGAAGACAAACGCGGCATGATGGCATAAGGCTCGTCTTTATAGCCGCTGCTGTTGGCCAGCGTTTGGTATTTTTGCACGGTGGCGTAGCTGTCGAGCGTGCCGCCGCCGATACGGGTGTGGTGGTTCAGCCATGCCTGGCGGTTGAGGTTGACGCTTCTGGCAATATCGTTGCGGCCGTAAAAATCGCGGTAATAATCATCGTCCGACACTTGATTGTAATCGATGCCGCCTGAAAGCGAGGTGGTAAACTGCTGTTGGTGCTGCCATTTGGCATGATAGCGGTTGTTGTGTTCGCTGCGGCGGTCGTCGGGCATCCATTCGCCTTCCATCTGGCCGGCATAGGTGGGTTGCAGATAGCGGAACTGCCCGCCCAATTGCACGCCGCGGCTGCTGATGATGCCGGGGGTGATGGTGGCATCGTAATTGGGGGCAAGATTGAGATAATACGGCGTTTTCAATTCGAGGCCGTCTGAACCGAAACTGATGATGGGCACCAGCAGGCCGCTTTTGCGGTTGCCGTTGAGCGGAAAATCGGCCCACGGCGTATAAAGCACTGGCACGCCGCCAAACACCAGCGAGGCATTTTTGGCCACGCCGATGCCGGTGTTTTGATCGGCCTCGATGCTTTCGGCTTTGATATACCAGCTCGCATCGCCCGGCTCGCAGGTGTTGAATTTGGTGTTGATCAATTTATAGCGGCCGCTGCCCTGCATTTGGGCGCTTTCGCTCACGCTTTGCAGACGGCGGCCTTCGTGCTCCGATTCCATACGGGCGCCGGTAGCGGTGCCGGTGCCTTCGGCCAGGCTGTATTCGATATGCTCGCCGCTGACGGTGGTGCCGTTTTGATACAGGGTGAAGGTATTGCCGGCGGTCACGATGTCGCGGCCTTGGTCATAATCCACCCATTCGGCGTTTAACACCTGATTGTTGCGCTCGATAATCACATCGCCTTCGGCCCGCACGCGCACCTGTGTCTGCCCCTGCACCTCATCGGCGGTAATGCGGGTGTAATCGGCCGCCAAAGGCTCTTCGCCGCTGCGGCGGATTTCAGGCACGGCCTGTGCCGCCGCTTCGCTTTTCAGCTTTTCGGGCGAACATTTCAGGCAGGTGCTGCCGAGCGTCAAATCATCGGCGGCCTGCGCTGTGGCCAGCGCGCCAAAGCCCATGCTTAATGCCAGCACCAGCGGTTTTAATGAAAATAAACGAGCCAAAGTATCACCTTAAATCGGTTTTGCCAG
The DNA here is from genome assembly GCF_022870865.1 of Uruburuella testudinis. NCBI lineage: Bacteria > Pseudomonadati > Pseudomonadota > Betaproteobacteria > Neisseriales > Neisseriaceae > Uruburuella > Uruburuella testudinis. The sequence goes on along the minus strand of NZ_CP091508.1, from coordinate 51,163 downwards.
TTAGAATAGCGCTTATTTTAACCTGAAAACCATCATGCAACGACAAACCGAATTAAAAAAATGGCTGGAAAGTGTTTTTCCCGGCCGGCCGTTCGAGCTGGCTTTTGCCGCAGCCGATGCCGACTTCCGCCGCTACTTCCGCGCCACGTTCGCTGAAACGCCGGTGTCCGAAGCCGGCGGCCGCACCGTTATCTGCATGGATGCGCCGCCCGAAAAAATGAGCGTGGCGCCTTATCTGAAGGTGCAGAAGCTGTTTGACATGCTCAACGTGCCGCAAGTTCTCGCGGTGGATGAGGCGCAAGGCTTTATGGTGCTCAATGATTTGGGCAACACCACGTTTCTGGCGGCGATGCAGCACGACGGGCGCGAAATTGCCCACAAAGCGCTGCTGCTTGAGGCGATTGACGAATTGGTGGTGCTGCAAAAAGCCGGCCGCGCGGGCGACTTGCCCGAATATGACCGCGAAGTGATGCTGCGCGAGATCAACCTCTTTCCCGATTGGTTTGTGGCCAAAGAATTGGGCAAAACGCTCAATTTCAAACAGCGCCAATGGTGGCAGCAAACCGTGGATACGCTGTTGCCGCCCTTGCTGGCGCAACCGCAGGTGTATGTGCACCGCGACTTTATCGTGCGCAATCTGATGCTCACCCCCGGCCGCCCCGGCGTGCTTGATTTTCAAGATGCGCTCTACGGCCCGATCTCGTATGATTTGGTGTCGCTGTTGCGTGATGCGTTTATCGAGTGGGAAGAAGAATTCGTGCTCGATCTGGTTATCCGCTATTGGGAAAAAGCCCGTGCTGCCGGCCTGCCCGTGAGCGCCGATTTTGATGAATTCTACCGTTGGTTTGAATGGATGGGGGTACAGCGCCATCTGAAAGTGGCCGGCATTTTCGCACGGCTTTACCACCGCGACGGCAAAGAAAAATACCGCAGCGAAATTCCGCGCTTTCTCAACTACCTGCGCCGCGCATCCCGCCGCTACAACGATTTGGCGCCGCTGTATGCGCTGCTGGTCGATTTGGTGGGCGATGATGAATTGGAAACGGGGTTTACGTTTTAAAGTGGTTTTGAGGCCGTTTGAATCATATTCATATAATGTTTCAGACGGCCTTTTATTATTGATGCAAAGGCCGTCTGAAATGTTTGACACCCATTCGCAAAAGCAAGCTGTAACTTTGGCAATTTTAATTCTAAAAGTCTTTTATTAATTTCTCTTATTAATTTCTCTGTTAAAACAATGAGATGGATTTAAAATTATCGTTTTTATCACTGAGGCCGTCTGAAAGCCTCTGCAACCATTTTCAGTGCCGCCCTAAAAATTAATGCCTGCGCTGAGTCTGCCGAACCGTTTCAGACGGCCTTTTATCTCTTTTTACCATGCCGCTTCAGCAAGCGATTCTCAATATCCGCTACAATCTGCGCCACAATATTCAATAACGCACTGATATTCCACACTATGGCTCACTTTTTTATCCACCGCCCCGTATTCGCCTGGGTGTTGGCGATTTTCATCACCTTTGCCGGGGCGCTGTCGCTTTTGACGCTGCCGCTGGAGCAATATCCCAATATCGCGCCGCCGCAGGTGTCGGTGCAGGCGCGCTATGGCGGGGCTTCGGCCGAAACGGTAAATGATTCGGTCACGCAGGTTATCGAGCAGCAGCTCAAGGGCTTGGACGGGTTGATGTATATGAGCTCCACCGCTGATTCGTCGGGGCAGTCGCGCACCACCCTCACGTTTGAGCCGGGCACGGATATCGATGTGGCGCAAGTGCAGGTGCAAAATGCCTTGCAGCAGGCGGTGAGCCGTTTGCCCGATTCGGTGCAGGCCAGAGGAGTGAGCGTGACCCGGGGCGGGCAGGACAGCTTGGTGACGTGGATGTTTGTGCCGGCAGATGCTGCGGTGCCGAGGGTGGCGATTACCGATTATCTGTCTACCAATCTGGTGGACGTGCTCGGGCGCATCGACGGGGTGGCCGAGGTGGTGCTGTACGGCAGCCCTTATGCGATGCGGATTTGGCTCGACCCCAACAAGCTGGAGCAATACCAGCTGATGCCTGCTGATGTGCGGGTGGCGGTGGAGCGGCAGAATGTGCAGGTTTCTGCCGGCCAGCTCGGCCAGCTGCCTTCGGTTGCCGGGCAGGTGTTGAATGTGCCGATTCAGGCGCGCGGCAAGCTGCAAACGGTGGCGCAGTTTGAAAATATTATTTTGAAAAGCAATCACGCCGGTGCGCTGGTGAAGATTAAAGATGTGGCGCGGGTGGAGCTGGCGGCAGAAAATGCGGATGTGCAAAACAAGCTCAACGGCCGCAATGCGGGGGCGCTGGCTGTCATCATGACCGACGGTGCGAATGCGCTGGCGGTGGCGGCGGCGGTCGAGGCGGAAATCCGCAAAATGGAGCCGGATTTTCCGTTTGGCATGCAGGCGCAAACCAGCCAAGACAGCGTGCCGTTTGTGAAAGCTTCGGTGCAGGAAGTGATTTACACCTTGCTGGAAGCCATCGTGCTGGTGGTGGTGGTGATGTATGTGTTTCTGCAAAGCTGGCGCGCCACGCTGATTCCGGCGGTGGCGGTGCCGGTGGTGCTGATGGGCACGTTCGGCGTGTTGGCGCTGTTGGGCTATTCCGTCAATATGCTCACCATGTTTGCGCTGGTGCTGGCCATCGGTTTGCTGGTAGACGATGCGATTGTGGTGGTCGAAAACGTAGAGCGGGTGATGCACGAAGAAGGGTTGGATGCGAAAACCGCCACCGAAAAATCGATGCGCGAAATTTCTTCGGCATTGGTGGGCATCGGCATGGTGTTGGCGGCGGTGTTTGTGCCGATGGCGTTTTTTCCCGGCTCTACCGGTGTGATTTACCGCCAGTTTGCGGTAACGCTGATTGCGGCAATGGGCTTTTCGGTGCTGGTGGCGCTAACGTTGTCGCCGGCGATGTGCGCACAGTTTTTACAGGCGAAAGCGCACGATACGGCAACCGGCGGCTTGTTCAGACGGCCTTTTCAATGGTTTAACCGCGGCTTTGCGCGCTTGGCGGAAGGCTATGGCCGCACGGTGGCCGGATTGCTGCCGCGTTCTAAAATCATGTTGGCGGCGTTTGCGGCGGTGTTGGCCTTGTGCGCGGGTTTGTTTGCCTGGCTGCCGACTTCGTTTCTGCCCGAAGAGGATCAGGGCTTTTTAACCGTGAGTGTCACCATGCCGCCGGGCACCACCGATGAGCCTTTGCAGCGGACGATGAGCGAATTGGGCGCATATTTCCAACAGCAACCCGAAGTGCGCACGGTGTCGGCGATTACCGGCATCGGCGGCAACCAAGGCTTCGGGCGGATGACGGTGCGGCTGAAGCCTTGGCGCGAGCGGCCGGCGGCCAATCAAAGCGCCGCCGCATTGGAGCAGCGCGCCGCCCGCCTGTTTCGCGGCCGCACTGATGCGCGCATTTTCGTGAGCCTGCCGCCGGTGGTGCGCGGCCTCGGCTCGGCGGGCGGGTTGAGCTTTGTGATTCAAGACAGCAACGGCGCCGGTTATGATGCGCTGGTGGCCGCCAAAGACCGCTTTATCGAGCTTTCGCGCAACAACGCCTATCTGCGCAGCGTGCGCACCAACAATCAGGATGCCCGCAGCCAGTTGGCGGTAGACATCGACAATGAAAAAGCAGCGGCCCACCAAATCGCTCCGGAAGCGGTCAACCAGCTGCTCAGCGATGCGCTCGGCGGCACCTATGTCAACGATTTTATCCACAACGGCCGTGTCAAACGCGTGTATATTCAAGGCGATGCGCCGTTTCGCATGCAGCCGCACGACATCGGCGCCTGGAAAGTGCGCAATGATGCCGGGGCGATGATTCCGCTTGCCGCATTCAGCAACGTGCGCTGGGATGTTGCGCCGCCGCAGCTGCTGCGTTTCAACGGCAGCCCAGCCATGGAAATGCAAGCCGCCGCCGTGGCGGGGGTGAGCTCGGGCGATGCCATGCGCGAAGTGGCCAACATCATGGCGCAGCTGCCGCACGGTTTTGATTATGAATGGACGGGCGCTTCTTTGCAGGAGCAGCGTGCCGGTGCACAAGCGCCGATGCTGTATGTGTTGTCGGTTTTATTTGTGTTTCTGTGTTTGGCCGCCCTGTATGAAAGTTGGAGCGTGCCCTTGGCGGTGATTCTGGCTGCCGCACTGGGCTTACTCGGCGCACTCGCCGCCACTTCGCTGCGCGGCTTGAATAATGACATATTCTTTCAAGTCGGCCTGCTCACCACCGTCGGGCTGGCCGCTAAAAACGCCATTTTGATTGTCGAATTCGCCGTGCAGCTGCAACAACAAGGCCGCAGCATCGCCCAGGCGGCAATAGAAGCGGCCAAACTGCGCCTGCGCCCGATTGTGATGACCTCGCTCGCCTTCGGTTTCGGCGTATTGCCGCTGGCGCTCGGCAGCGGCGCCGGTGCTGCCGGCCGCATCGCCATCGGCACCGCGGTATTGGGCGGCACGGTGATTTCAACCGTTTTGGGTTTGCTGTTTGTGCCGCTGTTTTTTGTGTGGGTGCGCACTTGGGTGCGAAAGAAAAGCAAAGCTCGGGCGGCAGAGATATAATGGCGGTTTGATGGCCGTCTGAAAAATGCAGGGGCGGATAAACTTGTTTGGCAAAGCGGTGTCGGATGTGAGAATCCGGTCTTTTGAGCGCGGTAAGTTGCATCCGGCCTGCCTCATACCCATTCACAAAAGTAAGCGAACAAGGCGGCGAGCCGAAGACAGTACACACGTACGGCAAGGCGAGCCAACGCCGTTAGGTTACTTTTGTGAATGGGTATCAGGCCGTCTGAAAAGCTTCAGACGGCCTTTTTCAGACGGCCTGCCAACCCCTTAATCATTTAGAAACAAGCTTATGAATCTACTCGGTGCGCTGGCGAAAGTCGGCAGCTTGACCATGGTGTCGCGCATACTCGGTTTTGTGCGCGACACGATTATTGCGCGGGCGTTTGGCGCGGGTATGGCGACGGATGCGTTTTTTGTGGCGTTCAAGCTGCCGAATTTATTGCGGCGGATTTTTGCCGAAGGGGCGTTTGCGCAGGCGTTTGTGCCGATTTTGGCAGAATACCGGCAAACGCGCTCGGAAGAGGCCACGCGCGAATTTGTGCGCCATGTGGCGGGCATGCTGTCGTTTATACTGGTTATCGTGACCGCCATCGGCATTGTGGCGGCGCCGTGGGTGATTTATGTGTCGGCACCCGGCTTTGCCAAAAACCCGGATAAATTCGCGCTGTCGGTGGATTTACTGCGGGTGACGTTTCCGTATATTTTGCTGATTTCGCTCTCGTCGTTTGTCGGCTCGATTCTCAACACTTACCACAAATTCAGCATCCCCGCGTTTACGCCCACGTTTTTGAATATTTCGTTTATCGTGTTTGCGCTGTGGTTGGCGCCTTATTTCGAGCCGCCGGTGATGGCGCTGGCGTGGGCGGTGTTTGCGGGCGGTTTGCTGCAACTGGGCTTCCAACTGCCGTGGTTGTTTAAACTCGGTTTTTTGAAAATGCCCCGGCTGGACATTAAAGATGCGGCGGTCAATCGGGTGATGAAACAGATGGCGCCGGCGATTTTGGGCGTGAGCGTGGCGCAGATTTCGTTGGTGATCAACACTATTTTCGCTTCGTTTCTGCAATCGGGTAGCGTGTCGTGGATGTATTATGCCGACCGCCTGATGGAGCTGCCCACCGGCGTGCTCGGCGTGGCCTTGGGCACGATTCTGCTGCCGACTTTGTCGAAACATGTGGCCAGCAACAACACACAGGAATTTTCTGCCCTGCTCGATTGGGGCTTGCGCCTGTGTATGCTGCTGGCGATGCCGTCGGCAGTAGCGCTGGCGGTGTTGGCGTTCCCCTTGGTGGCGACCTTGTTTATGTATCAAGAATTTACGCTCAATGATGCGCTGATGACGCAAAATGCGCTGATTGCCTATTCGTTCGGCTTAATCGGCCTGATTGTGATTAAGGTGCTCGCACCCGGTTTTTATGCACGCCAAAACATCAAAACGCCGGTAAAAGTGGCGGTGTTTACGCTGGTGGTCACCCAATTGATGAACTTGGTGTTTATCGGGCCGCTGCAACACGTCGGCCTGGCGCTGGCCATCGGCTTGGGCGCGTGTTTGAATGCGGGCTTGCTGTATGTGTTGCTGCGGGTGAAAGGGCTGTATCAGCCGGGCGCGGGCTGGAAAACGTTTATTGCCAAGCTCGTGTTGGCGCTGCTGGTGATGGGCGGCGGCCTGTGGGCGGCGCAAACCTATCTGCCGCTGCAATGGGTGGGGGTGCACGGTTTGCAGAAAGTGTTGCAATTGGGCGGATTGGTGGCTTTGGGCGTGGCGCTGTATTTCGGCTCGCTGCTGGCTCTGGGCTTCAGGCCGCGCCATTTTAAGCGCTCGGAAATATAACCGGTGCGGCAGACAACAGGCCGTCTGAAAACAGATTTTCAGACGGCCTGTTGTTATTTTTTCGAATGGGTATTATCGTTTATAATACCCATTCAGACGGCCTGCCTGTCCGTCGAAATAACTAGCCGCTAAGCACAATGCCGCATCTACAAACCGCAAGCGGTGGCATACAATAAAAACCGTTGTAAAAGAATATACTACACCACACCAAAGCGAGCACCGCCATGTTAACCGATGCATTCGGCCGCACCGTAGACTATCTGCGCATTTCCGTGACCGACCGTTGCGATTTGCGCTGCACCTACTGCCTGCCCAAAGGCTTCAAAGGCTTTTCCGTTCCCAAAGAATGGCTGAGCATTGAAGAGCTCGGGCGGGTGGCGGCTGCGTTTGCGCGGCTGGGCACCAAGCGCTTCCGCCTCACCGGCGGCGAACCGCTGCTGCGCAAAGGCTTGGCCGATCTGGCCGCCGAAATCAACCGCCAACCCGGTGTGGAAGACATTTCGCTCACCACCAACGGCACCCAATTAGGCAAACAAGCTTACGATTTACGCGCCGCAGGTATACGCCGCCTCAACATCAGCCTCGATTCGCTGCGCGGCGACTGCGTGAAAGACATCACCGGCAGCGACTGCCTGCCGCAAGTGCTCGACGGCATCAAAACCGCCAAACAAGCAGGTTTTGAGCGCATCAAAATCAATATGGTGCCGCTCAAAGGCATCAACGATATCGATTTGGACGACATGGTAGCGTTTTGTATCGAAAATGGTTTTATCCTCAACCTGATCGAAGCTATGCCGATGGGCAGCACCGGCCAGGCACACGCCAAAGTCAGCCTGCAACCCGTGCTCACCGATTTGCAGCAGAAATTCGGCCTCACACCTTATGAAGGCAAAATCGGCGGCGGCCCTGCGCGCTATTGGCAAAGCGGCAGCGGCGATTTCACCCTCGGCCTGATTACGCCGATGAGCCAGCATTTCTGCGCCACCTGCAACCGCGTGCGGCTGTCGGCCACCGGCAATATCCATTTGTGTTTGGGGCAGGAAGACAAAGTGCCGCTGCGTGATTTGCTGCGCGACGGTTGCAGCGATGCCGAGCTGGAGCAAGCCATCCGCAACGCCATGATGATGAAGCCGGAAAAACACGAATTTGTGGAAAACCCGCACAAAATCATCCGCGTGATGGCCCTCACCGGCGGTTGAGCGCGCACCCTTTAACTGATGCCGTCTGAATTTTTCAGACGGCATTTTGTATGCCCGCCGGCGTGTTTTGCCTGTGTTGAAAATTGAATAGCCAGACAAACCAAAAACTGCCATACTTTCATTAACGCCGACATCATATTGAATCTTGATGGCATTTCCCGCCATACCCTCTCATCCCCACCCACAATTGCCGCCGGGCAGGCGGCGCCGACTTTGTCAGGAGCCCGTCATGAACACCTTACCCCACATTGGTTTTCTCGGCCCGCAAGCCTATATGGCTAAGGCCATTGCCGACATGAGCACCCGCATGACCGTGCACAAACTCTATCCGCAAAGCTGGGATGAAGACGAAATGGATGCGGTTGCCGCCGAATGCCGCCGGCTGGGCATCGGCGTGGTGGCCGGGTTTGCCCAAAAAGACGCCTTCCACCACATTCTGATTAACGAGCGGCTGGGCAACACCGCCCCCTTGCGGCTGGCCTTTCTCTACTGCATGAACAAATACCTGATGCGCACGCTGGAAGCCGACCCGTTTTGGTTTGATGCCGTCGACCCGCTGCATGAAAGCGATGAAGAAATTATCGCCAAAATCAAAGAATGGCCGTTTATGCTGAAAAACACTTCATTGTCACTCGGGCGCGGCATTTTCAAAATCAAGAATGAACGCGAACTCAAAGCCGTATTGGCCGATTACCGCGCCGACACCGGCTTGCAGGCATTGATTGCCCATCAAAACCAAACCTTTATGCAGGGCATAGCTGCCGAAGCGCTGCCGCCTGTGGTGCCGCCGTTTATCGCCGAACACATGGTCGACATGAACAGCGCCATCGAATACTGCTACGAAGGCTACATCACCACAGAAGGCGAAATTGTTCACTATGCGCTCACCGAAGAAATTTATTTTTCCAACCATCAGGCTTTGGGCTATCTCACGCCGCCGATGAGCATCGATGCTGCCGCCGCCAGCAAAATCGAAGCCTGGGTCAACAACTATATGGGGCGCATGGCTGCGCTGGGCTATGTCGGCCAGTTTTTCAATCTCGAATTCTGGATGATGCCAAACGGCAGCATCGCCTTAACGGAAATCAACCCCCGCGCCGCCCACAGCTATCACTACAACTATCTGTATTCGTTTGGCAATTCGCTATATGAAGACAATCTGGCGCTGGCCGCCGGCGGGCGCAAACTGCCCGGCAAAACCCCGTGGCAGAAATGGCGCGACGGCGACGATTTCCAATACACCCTGATTGTATTGATTACCGGAAAAACCACCGGCAAAGTGGCCGATATTCTCGATTACGACTATGTCGATGCCTTAGAAAACCGCGAAGGCATCCTGATCCGCCACAACCGCGGCCGCAACGACATCCTGACCGACAGCGACATGACCGCTGCCGGTGTGATGCTGCTGCAACTGTGGATTACCGGCGCTACGCAGTCAGACATGATTGCCAAAGAGCGTGAAATCCGCAGCAAGATTTACCGCCAAGCGCAGGCAGAAGCCGGTTACCCGCCTTATTGGCAAGTGCCGTGAAACATACCGCTTTCTGCAAACCAGGCCGTCTGAAAGGCGGCTTCAAGCAGTGTTTTCATACCGTTCAGACGGCCTCAAGCGGCAAAAAATGTTATCATAAAGGCCGTCTGAACACCCATACCACACACAGGAAACCGCCATGCCTTTACTAGACAGCTTCAAAGTCGACCACACCCGCATGCACGCGCCGGCCGTGCGTATCGCCAAAACCATGCAAACCCCCAAGGGCGACGACATCACCGTTTACGATTTGCGTTTCTGCGTGCCCAATCAGGAAATCTTGTCTGAAAAAGGCATTCACACGCTGGAGCATTTGTTTGCCGGCTTTATGCGCGACCATCTCAACAGCGATCATGTAGAAATCATCGATATTTCGCCGATGGGCTGCCGCACCGGCTTTTACATGAGCCTCATCGGTACCCCCGAAGAAGCCCGCGTGGCCGAAGCCTGGCGCGCCTCCATGCAGGATGTGCTGGCCGTGCAGGATCAAAATAAAATTCCCGAGCTCAACGAATACCAATGCGGCACCTACCAAATGCACTCGCTTTTGGAAGCGCAAAGCATCGCCGAAAAAGTGTTGGCCGCCGATATCCGCGTCAACAAAAATGAAGATTTGACGCTGGACGAAAGCCTGTTGCAGGAATAAACCGCAGCATCAAGGCCGTCTGAACAGGTTAGATGCGTTCAGACGGCCTTGGTTATACCCTCCCAGCCTTGATAAAATGCCTTCGTTATCTTGAAATCCATCTTCTGAGCCCGCTTCCCGACTTCAACAGATGGTTTTGCCCTATCAAGATTATCTAACGAAGCCCACTCTTGCCGATTTTCCCACCAACGGATTCCCCATGAAAGCCATGATTCTGGCCGCAGGCCGCGGCGAACGGATGCGCCCGCTGACCGACACCTGTCCGAAACCCTTATTGAAAGCAGGCGGCGAGCCCCTCATCGGCTGGCACCTGCGCCGCCTCAAAGCCGCCGGTTTCGATGAAATTGTGATTAACCACGCCTGGCTGGGCGCACAAATCGAAGCCGCCCTAGGCAACGGCGCCGCCTACGGTGTCAACATCGCCTATTCGCCCGAAGGCGAAAAAGGGCTGGAAACCGCCGGCGGCATTGCCACCGCGCTGCCGCTGCTGGGGGATACGCCGTTTTTAGTGGTAAACGGTGATGTGCTGACCGATATCGACTTTCAGACGGCCTTTGCCGCTGCCGAAGCCTTGCAGCAACATCAGGCACTGGCGCATTTGTGGCTGGTAGACAACCCCGCCCACAACCCCGACGGCGATTTTGCCCTGCAAAACAACGGCGCGGTGCAGTCGCACAGCCACAGCGGCACCGCGCTGACCTTCAGCGGCATGGGCGTCTACAGCCCGGCGCTGTTTGCCGGCACACCGGCGCACATACCGGCCAAACTGGCGCCGCTGCTGCGTTCGGCCATGGATGCCGGCCGCGTTTCAGGCGAACACCACTGCGGCTTGTGGCTGGATGTCGGCACCGCCGAACGCCTGGCCGAAGCCGACAAACTGGCACAAAACTGGCATTGAAAATAGCGCCGCCCGACTGATACCCACTCGCAAAAATAAGCTAACCAGGCCGAGCCGAAAACAGTACACACGTACGGGGCTGGTTGACTTGGCGCTTCAGCGCCTTAGCGAAAGCAGTCCTCTTCGAGCTTAAGCGAGCCACCGCCGTTAGGCTATTTTTGTGAATGAGTGCCTTCCTGATGAACAGCTTCCCAATACAACAGCCCATTCACCCCAACAATTTATTGTCTGACTTAATATCACTTAAGTTTGGGATAATAAAATGCCAAAAAAACAGCCACTTTAAGAAGGCCATTGTTCAATTCCAATCAATTGACGACAGAAAGCTGAACAAAGTTAATGCATGCGCACGGCCAAGCATGACGGCGCAGCACTTTTACACAGGTCGGATAATCATCGGGCTGGCAGGTTGCCGGACATCAAATTTTATTCGGCAGCATCTGATCGGTGTCGCCGCATTTGTTTGGCGTTGCCACACTCTGCCTAGTCCCAACGGGAGGGTCAGGGTGTCATGACAATTCAGAATGACTCGGATTTTTTGTGATAAAAGCACAGATGCCAGGCAAAAAACGCAGCAAGATTGAATATCTTGCGAGGCTTTTTAACGCCGCAGATGCGTTTTCAGGGGCAAAATTCACCCGTAAATCGAATGGTCAGGACACCCTAGCGTGGGATAAAACCGTGAAGCAAGCACAGCGGGGGGCTTGCTATGATACGGGATGTTCGATATACAAAGTCGGATACGGGTATTCGACAAATGGTTCGATATGCTGTGTATCCAAATGATTTTGGCCGTCTGAAAAATGTCGGATTCAAGAATTCTATCTACAGGGTGTATCGCATGGGTGTTGCTCACGAAAGCCCTATGCGAGCAAAGGCCGTCTGAAAGAAAACGCTTTCAGACGGCCTTAATTACTTGCAGCATCATACCCATTCACAAAAGCAGGTTAGCGTGAGTTCGGAATCAGATAATCCATGAGATATAACATCCTTCACGACTTTACCCCCACCCTCACCCTCTCCCGTTGGAACGGTGAGGGAGCAGGGTAAGCGTAGCGTAGGCTCTGCCCGCGAACTTCCTGCTTGAGTTGCACCCATTCACAAAAATACCACATTATCAATCCGATACCACACCTGCCCCGGTTTATTTCCACATCCGCCCGCCACGGTCATGTTGCTGTAACCGGGGGTGCAGATAATCTCTTGCAGCATCTCTGATACCCGTGAGGGTTGTCTGTTTGAAGTATCCTGATATTGAGGGGGAGTGCGCATCATGAAATACCATCTGCCTGCGGTGCTGGCCGGCACCGATACCCGTTTGTTTTTCTGGTTTAACCGCCACAGCCGCAAGCGTTTTGTCGGCCGCGCGGGGCTGCGGATTTCGCGCTGCGGCGACGGCCATCTTTATGCGGCGGCCGGGCTGGCCTTGTGGCTGTGGGGCAATGCGCAGGGGGCAGCGTTTTTTTATACCGGCCTGCTGGCTTATGCGCTGGAGCTGCCGCTTTACCGGCTGCTGAAAAACAGCATCCGCCGCAGCCGCCCCTGTCACGGCATCTGCGATATTGACGCGCTCATCGAGCCTTCCGACAAATTCAGCTTTCCTTCCGGCCACACCGCCGCGGCCTTTGTGTTTGCGGCATTGGTGGCGGCCTTTTACCCGCTGTTCGCACCGTTTGCCTATACCATGGCGGTGCTTATCGGCCTTTCGCGCGTGATTTTAGGCGTGCATTATCCGTCTGACATTGCAGCGGGCGCTTTGTTGGGCACGCTGTGCGGCTTGGCGGCGGTATTGTTGGCTGGCGCTTGAAGCCATGCGCATTCTTTACGGCGTGCAGGCCACCGGCAACGGCCACATCACCCGCGCCCGCGCCATGCTGCCGGCTTTACGGGCACAAGGCATTCACGTGGATTTTGTGTTCAGCGGCCGCGAACGCCACCATTATTTCGATATGGAAGCATTCGGCCGCTACCGCTGCTTTCAGGGTTTTACCTACAATATGCACAAAGGGCGCGTGCGCTGGCCGCAAACGCTGGCCGATGCCCGGCCGGGGGCGTTTATCGGCGATGTATGCCGTCTGGATTTGCGCCGTTATGATTGGGTGTTGACCGATTTCGAGCCGGTGAGTGCGTGGGCGGCAAAACTGCAAGGCGTGCCCTCGGTGGGGCTGGCGCACCAATATGCGCTGCGCTACCCGCTGCCCGGCACACCGGCGCTGCCGTTGCTGCGCTGGAGCATTTCGGCGTTCGCGCCGGCACAATATTATTTGGGTGTGCATTGGCAGCCGTTTGATGCACCGGTGCTGCCGCCGCTGATTCAGGCCGGCAACACGACCCTTTCCGACGACGGCTTTATTTTGGTGTATCTGCCGTTTGAAAGCCTCACGTTTGTCTGCCGCTGGCTCAAACCTTTTACCCGCCACCGCTTCCGCATTTACGCGGCCACCCCGTATGCATTTGACGAAGCCGCCCATATTGAAGTGCGGCCTTTGTCGCGCCAAGCCTTTCCGCTTGATTTGGCGCATTGCAGCGGCATTATCTGCAACACCGGCTTCGGTTTGTGCAGCGAGGCGATGGCGGCGGGCAAAAAAATCCTCACCCGTCCGCTGCAAAACCAAATTGAACAGCAATCCAATGCAACGGTTTTACAACAAATGGGGCGCGCGACAGTGATGACTGATTTTGACGATGAGGTGTTAACGCAATGGCTGGCGCAGGCTGCCGCAACCCAAACGCTCTTTCCCGACCCCGCACCCGCCGTTGCCCAATGGCTGGCCGGCGGCTGCCGCACACCGGTGCAGCAAGTGGCCGACAGTGTTTGGCAGCATGCCGGTACAGCCGCGCAGGGGCTTGAGCCTTTTAAGGCCGTCTGAATATCCATTCATAAAAACAACCTAAGCGTATTGGCTTGCCTGTGATTGAAGAGGGCTGGTTCGCTAAGTCAAACCCACCGGCTCCGTGCGCGTGTCCCGTCTCCGCCCCGCCGCCTTTGTTCGCTTATTTTTGTGAATGGATATCGCTTAAATCAAAGGCCGTCTGAAAACACCTTGATGCTTTCAGACGGCCTTTTGAATCAAACACTTAATTTTTTCGTGTCGTAACAAACTCTGCCAAGCCGCGCAAATGCCCGGCTTTGCTGCCAAACGGCGCCAACAGCGCCACTGCATCGGCCACCAGGGTTTCGGCATAGGCACGCGCCGGCGCCAAGCCCATCAGCTTCACATAGGTGGGCTTGTCGTTGTCGGCATCTTTGCCGGCGGTTTTGCCCAGTGTGGCGGTGTCGGCTTCGCAGTCGAGCACATCGTCAATCACTTGAAACGCCAAACCGAGTTTGCGGGCGTAACCGTCGAGGCCGGCCAGCCTGTCATCGCTGATATCGGGGCAGGCCAGCGCCCCCAAGGCTACCGCGGCGCGGATCAGGGCGCCGGTTTTGAGGCTGTGCATCTGCTCCAGCTCATGCCGGCTCATCGGCAGGCCGACATGGGCCAAATCGATGGCTTGACCGCCGGCCATACCCAGGCTGCCTGAAGCCTGCGCCAAGGTTTGCAACATGCGCAGCTGGCGTGCAGCCGGCAGGCCGGTGGGGCGGCTGAGTACATCAAACGCCAAGGTTTGCAGTGCATCGCCGGCCAACAGTGCGGCGGCTTCGCCGTATTGCACGTGGCAGGTGGGTTTGCCGCGGCGCAGGCTGTCGTTGTCCATCGCGGGCATGTCGTCGTGCACCAGTGAATACACGTGTATGCATTCTACGGCCGCCATCGCCTGCGCAACGGCATCCGCATCGGCTTCGCCCAATTCGGCCGCCGCCGACACCAGCAGCGGCCGCAGGCGTTTGCCGCCGCCCAGCACGGCATAGCGCATGGCCTGATGCAGCCCGGCCGGCGTTTCGTTTTCGGGCGGCAACACGCGCGCCAAGGCCAGCTCGGCCTGCGCCTGCGCTTTTTGCTGCCAGGCGTTCACATCATTCGCTCGGGTCAAGATTCAGCTCCTTCAGTTCGCCCGCATCGAGCACTTGCAGTTTCTGCTCCACTTCGGCCAGCTTCTGTTGGCAGTATTTCACCAGCTCGTTGCCTTCCTGATAAGCGGCCAAGGCGTCTTCCAGCGGCATTTCGCTGCTTTGCATGGCCTGGGTGAGGGTTTCAAGGCGCTTGAGCGCTTCTTCAAATGATTTGGGGGCGGATTTTTTCATGTCGGCAAACCGGCTAAACAAAGGCATAATTGTACCATCATTCGGCAGGCCGAGGCCGTCTGAAATTGGCATGCCACCATACTTGGCGTACAATGGCACTTTCACGAATTCCAACAAAAAGAGCGAAAAACCATGACTATCCGTACCCGCTTCGCCCCCAGCCCCACCGGCTATCTGCACATCGGCGGCGTGCGCACCGCGCTGTTTTCTTGGGCGTTTGCCCGCAAGCACAAAGGCGCGTTTCTGCTGCGCATCGAAGACACCGATCAGGCCCGCTCCACCGCCGAATCGGTCAACATCATTCTCGACGGCATGCATTGGGTCGGCCTGCATTACGACAATGCCGATAACGTGGTTTACCAAACCCGCCAGTTTGACCGCTATAAAGAAGTGATTGCCCAACTGCTCGAGCAAGGCCATGCTTATCATTGCTATTGCAGCAAAGAAGAGCTGGAAGCCATGCGCGAAAAAGCCGAAAAAGAAGGCACGGCCACTTACGACCGCCGCTGGCGCCCCGAGCCGGGCAAAACCCTGCCGCCGGTGCCGGAAGGGGTGGAGCCGGTGGTGCGCTTCAAATCACCGCTTGAGGGCAATACCGTTTGGCACGATTTGGTCAAAGGCGAAATCGCCATTCCCAACGAAGCGCTCGATGATTTGATTATCGCCCGCGCCGACGGCACGCCGACTTATAATTTCTGCGTGGTGGTCGACGATCACGACATGGGCATCACCCACGTTATCCGCGGCGATGACCATGTTAACAACACCCCCAAGCAAATCAACATCTTGAAAGCACTCGGCACCACGCCGCCACAATACGCGCATCTGCCGATGATTCTCAACGAACAGGGCAAAAAAATCTCCAAGCGCAGCGGCGACACCGTAGCGATTACCGATTTCGACGCCATGGGCATTCTGCCCGAAGCCATGCTCAATTATCTGGCGCGCCTGGGTTGGGCGCACGGCGACGACGAATTTTTTACCATGCCGCAATTTGTGGAATGGTTTGATCTGAAAGACGTATCGCCCTCACCCAGCCGCATGGATATGAAAAAGCTGCTGTGGATCAATGCCGAACACATCAAGGCCACGCCTGACGACAAGCTGGCCGCGCTGGTGCTGCCGCGCCTGCACGTGCGCGACATCCGTGAAACCGCCAAGCCCGCATTGGAAGATGTGTTGGCGCTGGTGAAAGAGCGTGCGCAAGACCTCAATCAATTGGCCGACGAATGCATGTATTTCTACAAAAAAGGCACGCCCGCCGAAGCCGACACCGCCAAACATTGGGACGATGAAGCCGCCGCGCGCATGCTGCGTTTTGCCGAACAGCTCGAAGGGCTGGCCGACTGGAATGCCGAAGCCATTCACGATTTGTTCAAGCCTTTTTGCGAAGCCGAAGGCATCAAAATGGGCAAACTCGGCATGCCGCTGCGCCTGGCCGTGGCCGGCACCGCCAAAACCCCCAGCATCGACGCCGTATTGGCCTTGTTGGGCAAAGAAGAAGTGCTCAGCCGCATCCGCGCTTGATACATATTTAGCATGATGTGTGAGGCCGTCTGAACGCCATATGTGTTTCAGACGGCCTTTTTTATATTTTCTGATCATATATATGCAACCACCGCTTGTTTATCGATTGTTAACAATATATGCTTGATCATATTTTTACCGCCGTTTAAGGAGAGATATATGTTCAGCCAAAAAACTGTTTTAGCCCTATGCCTCAGCAGCCTGCTGATGGGCGCGCCTGCCGTTGCCGCACCGGTATTGAGCACCGATGCACCGGCGGCAGTCAACACCCGCAATACCAATGCGTGGATGGAAATCGATGTGCAGGCATTTGAAGACAATATCCGCACGCTGCAAAACGAGCTGGCCGGCAAATCACAAATCTGCGCCATTATGAAAGCCGATGCTTACGGCAACGGTATCGATTTATTGATGCCCAGTGTGATAAAAATGGGCGTGCCCTGCATCGGCATTGCCAGCAATGAAGAAGCCCGCGTCATCCGCGCCCACGGCTACCCGGGCAAGATTGTGCGGGTGCGCATGGCCACCGATGATGAAATCCGCGACGGCCTGCAATACGATATGGAAGAGCTGCTGGGCAATCCGCTGCAAGCGCAAAGAATCAGCGCCATCGCCGGTGCGGCGGGCAAAACCGTGCGCTTTCATCTGGCGCTCAATTCCGCCGGCATGAACCGCAACGGCATCGACCTCAGCGCCCGCGCCAACCGGCGTGCCGCCGTGCGCATGACCTGGCTGCCCCATTTGGCATTGGTCGGCATCATGACCCATTTTCCGGTCGAAGAGGCCGCAGATGTGCGCAAAGGGCTGGCCGCATTCAACCAAGAAAGTGCCTGGCTGATTCAAGCCGCCAAGCTCGACCGCAGCAAGCTTACCCTGCATGCGGCCAATTCGTTTACCACGCTGGCGGTGCCCGAAGCGCGGCTGGATATGGTGCGCCCGGGCGGCCTTTTATACGGCGACACCATCCCTGAGCACACCGAATACAAAAAAACGTTTGCGCTCAAAAGCAGGGTAGCCGCCATCAATGCTTATCCCAAAGGCACCACGGTGGGCTACGACCGCACCTACACGCTGACCCGTGATTCGCATTTGGCCAATCTGCCGATCGGTTATTCAGACGGCTACCGCCGCGTGTTTACCAATAAAGGCCATGTGCTGATCCGCGGCCACAAAGTGCCGGTGGTCGGCAAAACCTCGATGAACACCACCATGGTTGACGTTACCGATTACCCGGATATTGCGGCGGGCGACGAAGTAGTGTTGTTCGGCAGACAAGACAACTCGGAAATCACCCAAAGCGAAATTGAGGAGATCAACGGCGCCTTACTCGCCGACCTCTATACCGTTTGGGGCAATGCCAATCCGAAATTGGCGAAACCGGCCCCGCTTGCACCAAACGAATAGGCCGTCTGAAACCGGTAAACATGATGCCGGTGCAGCCTGCAATAGCAGCATGGCGCACCGAGGGCGTTGCTGCGCCTTGTATCACTTCTTTCTTTATTCCACTATCGCTTACTTTTGTGAATAAAGATTGATTTCATGGTAAAAATAGGCCGTCTGAATGGTTTCAGACGGCCTATTTTTACAGCAGCGGCACGCTTTAGAAGCGATAGCCTACCGTAGCCATATAGCTGTTGTTGGTGGCTTTATCACCATCTTTTTTATAGCGCACCTGCTCCCATTCCGCGCCCAATTCCACATTCGGTGTGACCGCATATTTGGCGCCCAAGCCGTAGCCCAAACCGTTGGCACCGAATTCTGTGTTGGTTGCCGAATTGTCGAAGCGGCCGTAGTGGTAGCCCACTTTGCCGTACAGCATGGCATCGGGCGCCACGCGGTAGCCTTGGATATACGATGCGGACAGGTCGTATTTTTGTTTCAGCTCATGATTGCCGTTGGTACCTACCGTGCGGCTGAGCGGTTTGTAGGCCACTTCGCCGCCGCCGATCCAGTTGTTGCCGTATTCAACATTGTAATTGCCGCGCAGGGCGATATCGGCTTTGTTTTTTTCATGCCAACGGCTGTTTTTCACATCGGTTTTGCTCACGCCGGCACCGATTTCCACGGCCGGGCCGGTAAACGTGGCAGGCAGCGGGGCAGCCGCGGCGGTGGCGCCTGCGCCCAAAACCAAAACGGTTAACAAAGCTTTTTTCATGTTGTTTGCTCCTATCGGAAATAAAAGGTCAAGCCGCACAATTGCGCCGCCTATCACGATAATCGGCGCAAGATTGCGTGCCGGGAAATACTGCCGGATGTAATCATTGCCCGCCAAAGTATCGTGCCACTCAGACTGAAGTTCAAGCAGGAGGTTGCCGCGATTACACGATTTGGCTCAGGCTTAACTTTTGTCAGCCCGGTGTCGGCAAGCGCGTTGGTGCAGGGCGGTTTTGCTTCAGACGGCCGCTCTGCCGCGTTGCCTTCCGCCGGCAATATTTTGATTGCACGCATAAAAAAATGCCGCACCCGGCGCGGCACGGCGGCTATCCTCCAGCAGACCGCACACCCTCAGGATACGGGTTTTGCACCTCTTGTCTGCCGGCAAGCCTTTACATTTTGCCCAGCACCGCCCACAGCCAAAACCGGCTTTGCAGGCAATCTTTTATAGTGGAATGAGAAAAGAAGTGAGGCCAGGCCGCAAGCCGCAGACACTACAGCTAGGGCATCCTGACCATTCAGAATGACTCAGATTTTTTGTGATAAAAGTACAGATGCCAGGTAGAAAACGCAGCAAGATTGGGCATCTTGCGAGGCTTTTTAACGCAGAAGATGTGCTTTTAGCGCAATAAAGATCATGATATATGAATGGTCAGGATACCCCAGGGTGTTCTGACCATTCAACGCAGCATTGTGCTGCCGCACGCCCCTTTGCGAACCGAAAGAACGCGCCCGCCGCCACCGCACACCGAGCAACGGTTGCCAAAAGTGTGTTCGCGAACCAGGCCGCCGGTTTCAATAACGGCACACACCGGGTCATATTCCATGGTGCAGATGCGCCGGCCGCAATGATTCTCGGCGGCAAGCGGCGCGGTTTCAAGCGGCGGCACAGCAGAGCCCGCCGCACCGCAACCGGCCAGCAGCAACGGCCACAACAGCAACTGAATCATTTTCATATTTGCTCCCGATATCAAGGTATCTTGATCCTTTCCACACCGCAACCGATACAAGCCGATAGGATAATCGGCGGCTTTCACGATATAATTATGCTTTTCAGCAAACCGGCAATCCCCAGAGACACACATGCCTCAAAAACCCATCATCATCGGCGTGGCCGGCGGCTCCGGCTCCGGCAAAACCACCATTTCACGCGCCCTTTACGAGCAATTCAGCGGCCACCCCATCACCATCATCGAGCAAGACTATTATTATAAAGACCAGGCCGAGCTGGCACCCGAAGTGCGCCGCCGCCAGAATTACGACCACCCTTGCGCGTTTGACAACGAACTGCTCTACCAGCACCTGACCCACTTGCTGCAACGCCGCGCCGTGGCACTGCCGCAATACGACTACACCCGCGATACCCGCGCCGATCACACCAAGCATCAAGAGCCGGTGGATGTGATTATTCTCGAAGGCATACTTGCGCTGTACGATGAAAAAATCCGCAGCCTGATGGACATCAAAATCTTTGTCGACACCGATGCCGACCTGCGCTTTATCCGCCGCATGCAGCGCGACTATCATGAGCGCGGCCGCTCTATCGAATCGGTGGTGGCGCAATACACCGCCCAAGTGCGCCCCATGCACAACCAGTTTGTGGAGCCCACCAAACGCCATGCCCACATCATCATCCCCAGCGATGAGCAAAACAGCGTGGCGGTGGATATTTTGATGGCCAAAATCGCCGCCATTTTGCAACAGCGCCTGGCCGACAGCTGAATCAGACCCATTCACCCAAACAGCCTTGCCCCGCCTAAGGTGTCCTGACAATCCAGAATTAGTCAGATTTTTTGCGCGAAAAGCACATCTGCTGCATTTTCTGGCGTGAAAAGCGCCTATAAATCAAATGGTCAGGACAGCCTCCGCTCTTTTGTGAATGGGCATGGCGGGTGATGCAGGCTGTGCCGTGCCCTCTCCGAGGCCGTCTGAAGCCTGAAAGGCAGTATCGGGTGGCTTTCCCAATCGCTTCATGCGTATTCAGGCCGGTTTGTCGGCTTCTTCCTGCGCCAATTCATCTGCATACTGCTGCGCCGCCACTTCGTCAAACGGCCGCATCACCCCCTCATTGTTGCGCGGGTCGAGATCAGCCATCAGCGGCCCGGTGTCGCCCGACATCGCCACATGCACGCTGCGTTTGGCTTCAGGCACCACTTGCTGGCGCCACGCCACCCAGGCCAGCAAAGCCGCACCCACGGCGAAAAAAGTATAAAACCCATACCGCTGCGCCTGCTGCATCACCGCCCCCAACAACAGCGGCGCCAGCAGCGAACCCATGCCATAGCTGAACAACAGGCTGCGGCTCACTTCTACCGTGTTCATTTCATTGGGCAGCTGGTCGTTGGCGCGCGCCACGCTGAGCGCATAAAGCGTAAACAGCCCGACCCCGAAAAAGCCCGACACCCCATATTGCGCCCACACCCCGCCCACATCCAGCAGCATCAGCACCAAACCGGCCACCGCGCCCACCGCCGCAATCACAGCACAAGCCAAAATCGCATTACGCCGCCCATAGCGGTCGGAAAAACGCGCCACCGGCAGCTGCACCGCAAAGCCGGTGATCATGGCCACCATCAAATAAAACGAAATCTGGCGCACACCGAAACCCTGTTGCAGCAAAAACACCGATGCCATGGTAAAAAAACCGTTCATCAGCAAACCGCCCACAAAGCTGCCCACCAGCGCCAGCGGTGCAATCGCCATCAGGCGCGGAATACTGATGCGTTGGCGCGGCGGCAATTGCGGCGCACTCATGCGCGTGAGCGCCACCGGCAGCATCGCCGCCATCACCAAAATCGCCGCCAGGGTAAAAATATCATTGCTCGAAGGCTTCAGGCTCAGCAACGCGATGCCGACGGTAAAAGCCACATAGTAAACCACGTTGTAAAACGCCAACACCCGCGCCCGCTCGCCCGCCGCACTGCGCTCGGCAAACCAGCTTTCCACAATCATCAACAGGCTGTAATAGCAAAAACCCAACCCCACCCGCAACACGCCCCAAGCCCACAGCTTATCCGTCATCATGTGCCCCAGCGCCGCCATCGCAAACACCGCGCCGAACACGCTGAAAGCACGGATATGCCCCACGCCCGACACCACCCGGTGCGCCGCCACCGCGCTCAAAGCCGCGCCCACAAAAAACGCCGCATTCAGCGCCCCGATGGCGGTGCTGTTCACCCCCATTTGCGCCAGCTTGACCCCGGCCGAATTCAAAAACAGGCCGAATCCGGCAAACAGAAAAAACACCGAGCAAAAAAGCGCATAAAACTTATTCGACAAAGTTTTCATCACCCACCACCATCGGAAAAACCAAGAAAACGCAACGCCCGCAGCATCCTCAAGCGCCGCCGTGCCTGCCACAAAACCCAAGCGTGACAGATAGCCGCCTGACTGTAAAGAAGCAAATCAAACAAATCCCTTTCATAAAAACCACCCCATCGCGCCCCGCCCCGCCGTGCAATAGCCGCGCAACCGAATCACCATACAAAGCGGCAAAACAACAAAATAGGGGAATGAAGAAAGAAGTGATAAAAAACGCAGGCAGTACAGCCGGAACAACAAGGTGCAGCCATGCCGCAGCACTTTTTTATTCATTTCACATTTCACTATAAGATGATTTAATTGCCCCGCTATATTTAACGTGAGTTCGGAATAAGAAAATTCATGAGATATCAATCCTTCACGATTCCCCCTAACGGGGGAACAGAATGCTGCAACGCCAAACAAATGCAGCAACACTAACCGGCTTTCAGACGGCCTGACAAAACACACAGGCCGTCTGAAAGCGGCTTTTGTTTGCATGAAACAATTAGCGTGGGCGCATCAAAGACACACATCAAGGATACGTATCAAGCAGACAGATGAGGCCGTCTGAAACATCAAATACCTCATAGATTATCTTATCCCGAGCACACGGTATGGATACAGTTTTCGCCCCACTGCCTTGCCAAGCTTACTTTGATAAATGAGTATGACAAAACTGTTTTCAGACGGCCTGTCACCCCCGCAGGCCGTCTGAAAACCACACCGGCCTGCACCGGCAATGCTATGATTACCCCATGAAACGATTCTTCCGCCTTCTCAGTGCCGCCCTGATGCTGGCCGCCTTACCCGCTTGCAGCGCCCTGCCCGCCGGCCTGCACGCCGAGCGCGAACACTATCCGCTAGGGTGTCCGGACAATTTGTTTATGAGGAGATTTTTGCCCCTGAAAATGCAGATGCCGGGCAAAAAACGCAGCAAGATTGGACATCTTGCGAGGCTTTTTAACGCAGCAGGTGCGTTTTCAGGGGCAAAAAGCACCCGTAAATCGAATTGTCCGGACACCCTAGGCCGCAGCAGCGTACACATCGTCCGCTATTGCACCGATACGCCCGAACCCGGCATCTTGTTTTACCACCCCCACGAAAACGAAACCACTGCTAAAAAAACTACCGCCGCCGCGCTGGCCGAACGCGGCAAAGGCTGCCTGCTGGCGCTGGAACACCGCGCCAGCCGCCGCATCGTTATCGAAAGCGCCAACAGCCGCGCCGATTTCGACCCCAACCGCATCTACACCGAAGCCGGCCGCCGCGCCACCCTAGCCCGCAGCCGTGCCGGCACAGATGCCGAAAACACCACTGCCGCCTTTGCCCGATACCTGCTCACACACCATCTCAATCCGCAGCGCATCATCATCGCCGTGCACAACAACAGCAACGGCGGCACCGATATCCGCAGCTACTTAAGCGGCATGCTCGGCCACGGCAGCGCCGAAGTCTACATCAACCCCGCGCGCGACCCCGACGACTATTTTTTCACCACCGACCGCCGCGCCTTTAGCTTTTTCAAAGCCCGCGGCTTCAACATCGTGCGCCAAAACAGCCTGACCGTGCACGACGACGGCTCATTATCGGTATACGCCGCCCGCCACGGCATCGGCTACATCAACGTTGAAGCCGAACACGGCCACCGCGCGGCGCAAACAGAAATGCTGTACGCCGTATTTGAATATTTGGCCGAACCCTGATTTAATAGCCCGTTCGGAGCCGGCCGGGCAACACCGCCGGGCAGCTGTTCCGAATCCGCCTTACCTACATTCCCCAAGGCCGCCGCATCTCACGGCCGCTGTTGATAAAAAGATGCCGGCAAAACCGGCCGCGCCACTGCAAAGGAGCCGCCATGCGCATAGAAAACCGGATGTACCGCAGCCTCAACCGTTTAAACAAACTGCCCGCCTCATGGCGCGGTGTCGTGCAAACCCGCCTGATGGGGCGTTTTGTGCCGTTTTTGGGCACCGCCGGCCTGCATTTCGACACCATCCGCCGCGAAACCGTGCGCGTGAGCCTGCGCAACCGCCGCCCGGTGCAAAACCACATCAAAGGCATACACGCCTGCGCCATGGCCTTGCTGGCCGAAACCGCCACCGGCTTTGCCGTGCAGATGAACACCCCCGACGACAAGCTGATTCTGCTCAAATCGATGAATATCCAATATGTGAAACGCAGCGAAGGCAATATGTATGCCGTGGCGCACGTCAGCGATGAAATGGCCGCCCTGCTGCAAACCGAAGAGCGCGGCAACTTCACCGTGCCTTGCGAAGTGGGCGACGAGAGCGGCGAACCGCCCGTGATGGTGGAAATGGTGTGGGCGTGGGTGTTGAAGAAAAAAGACTGAGCGTGAACAACGCCCATTTCAAATCAGCAACCTAGGGTGTCCTGGGGGTGCTGTCTTCGCCTCGCCGCCTGGTTCGCTTACTTTTATGAACGGGCATTGCTTTTGAATAAACAGCTTTAAAAAATACCCTAAAAGCAGTATTTGCCATCACAGCATTTGCTTATACAGCAAGCTTAAAAAAGGCCGTCTGAAACCCAAAACAGTTTCAGACGGCCTTTGATTGTTGCCTGGTAATGCGGTTTACTCTACCGTGACCGATTTGGCCAGATTGCGCGGTTTGTCGACATCGGTGCCGCGTGCCAGCGCAGCATGGTAAGACAACAGCTGCACGGGAATGGTGTGCACGATGGGCGACAATACGCCGGCGTGGCGCGGGGTGCGGATAACGTGTACGCCTTCGCTTTCGTTGAAGTTGCTGTCCAGATCGGTAAACACAAACAGCTCGCCGCCGCGTGCGCCCACTTCCTGCATATTGGCTTTCACTTTATCGAGCAGCACATCATTAGGCGCAATCACCACCACCGGCATGTTTTCATCCACCAGCGCCAAGGGGCCGTGTTTCAGCTCGCCGGCGGGGTAGGCTTCGGCATGAATGTAGGTGATTTCTTTCAGCTTCAGCGCACCTTCGAGGGCGATGGGGTAATGGATGCCGCGGCCGAGAAACAGGGCGCTGGTTTTTTTGGCGAACTTTTGCGCCCAAGCGGCGATTTGCGGCTCCAGGTTCAACACGTGCTGGATGCTGCCCGGCAGCTGGCGCAGCTCTTCGGTGTAGGCTTGTGCCTGCTCATCGCTGACGTGGCCGCGCAGTTTGCCCAAAGTGACCGCCAAGCCGAACAGCACCACCAGTTGGGTGGTAAAGGCTTTGGTGGAAGCCACGCCGATTTCGGCACCGGCGCGGGTGTAGAGCACCAATTCGCTCTCGCGCGGCAGCGCCGATTCCATCACGTTGCAGATGGAAAGGCTGTGGGTTTGACCGAGCGATTGGGCGTATTTCAGCGCTTCCATGGTGTCGAGCGTTTCGCCGGATTGGGAAATGGTAATCACCAGCTGCTTGGGGTCGGCAATCACATCGCGGTAGCGGTATTCGCTGGCGATTTCCACATCGGCGGGGATTTTGGCAATACTTTCAAGCCAGTATTTGCTGGTGAGGGCAGAATAATACGAGGTGCCGCAGGCAAGGATTTTGATGCTGTCGATGCTTCCGAATACTTCGCGGGCATTTTTGCCGAAGTTTTCGGGATTGAAGCCGCCGTCGAGAAACACTTCGGCAGTGTCGGCAATGGCTTTGGGCTGCTCGTGGATTTCTTTTTGCATAAAGTGGCTGTAGGGGCCGAGCTCAAGCGAAGCCAGTGATAACTCGGATACTTTGACTTTGCGTTCGGCGGGCAGGCCGTCTTTGCCGATCAGCTTTTGAATGCCGCCGGCGGTGAGCAGGGCGATGTCGCCGTCTTCCAGATAAGAGATTTTGCGGGTAAAGGCAATCACGGCGGAGACGTCGGAAGCGATAAAGGTTTCCTGCTCGCCGAATGCCACCAGCAGCGGGCAGCCCATGCGCGCCACTACCATTTCCTGATGGTTGTCGTCGGCCATCACGCCGATGGCGTAGGCGCCGTGAAAACGGGCGCAGGCGGCTTGTACGGCGGCAAAGAGGTTATGGCCGTTGTGCATGTATTCGTGTTTGACGCTGTGGGCGATGACTTCGGTGTCGGTTTGCGATTCAAACACATAGCCCAAATCTTGCAGGCGCGCGCGCTCTGCTTCGAAGTTTTCGATGATGCCGTTGTGCACCACGGCAATCAGGCCGCCTGAAATATGCGGGTGTGCATTGGGCTCGGTAACGCCGCCGTGGGTGGCCCAGCGGGTGTGGCCGATGCCGATGTGGCCGTGTACGCCTTTTTCGCGGGCGGCGTTTTCCATCAGCTGCACGCGGCCGACACGGCGCACGCGGGTGATTTTGCTGCCGGTTTGTACGGCAATACCTGATGAATCATAGCCCCGGTATTCCAAGCGTTTGAGGCCGTCTGTTAAAAAATCCACAACATTGTGGTTGGCGCGGATGGCGCCGACGATACCGCACATAAAAGTTCCTTAGTATCAAAGTTTTATCAAAATGCTTGTTTGCCGACTCTCGGTCAAACAGGCGGGAAAGGTTTCAGACGGCCTCAGGATATATATATAGAGGCCGTCTGAAAAGCCGATTATTTTTTCGCCGGCTTTTCAGGGCGCACCCAGTCTTCGATAATGGTTTGGCGGGCGCGGGCGAGGGCAAGTTTGTTTTCGGGGCAGGTTTTGGTAATGGCGCTGCCGGCGCCGGTGGTGGCGCGGTTGCCGACGGTAACGGGAGCGACCAATACGGTGTTGGAGCCGATGCGCACTTCGTCGCCGATAATGGTTTGGTATTTATTCACGCCATCGTAGTTGGCGGTGATGGTGCCGGCACCGATGTTGGTTTTGCTGCCGATTTGGGCATCGCCCAGATAGGTGAGATGGTTGGCTTTGCTGCCTTGGCCGATGGTGGTGTTTTTTACTTCGACAAAGTTGCCGATGTGCACGTCATCCGCCAGTTTGGCATTCGGGCGCAGGCGGGCGTAGGGGCCGATATGGGCGCGGGCACCGATTTCGCAGTCTTCCAAATGCGAAAAGGCTTCGATGCGGGTGCCGGCGCCGATTTTGGCGTTACGGATGACGCAGTGGGCGCCGATTTCGACATCATCGCCCAGCTCGACATCGCCCTCTATCACCACGTTGACATCAATCACCACATCTTGGCCGTGTTTCAGACGGCCTCTCAAATCAAAACGGGCGGGGTCGCGCAGGGTTACGCCGGCTTTGAGCAGCGCATCGGCCTGTTCGCTTTGGAAAATACGCTCCAGCTCGGCCAGTTGCACTTTATTGTTGACGCCGGCGGCCAGATGAGAGGCGCGCACCTGCACGGGATGAACTTTGATGCCGTCTGAATTGGCCAATGCGATGAGGTCGGTGAGGTAGTATTCGCCTTGGGCGTTGTTGCTTTGCAGGGCGTTGAGCCAGCCGGCGAGTTTGGCGTTGGGCAGCACCAAAATGCCGGTGTTGGTTTCTTGCACGGCTTTTTGGGCGGCATCGGCGTCTTTTTCTTCCACAATCGCTACCACGTTGCCGTTTTCGCGGATAATGCGGCCGTAGCCGGCGGGGTTGTCGAGCACATCGGTAAGCAGGCCGACTTCATCGCCGGCGGCTTCGAGCAGGGCTTGCAGGGTGGCGGTGTCGATCAGCGGTACATCGCCGTAGAGCACCAGCGTGCGGCCTTCAGACGGCAGTTGCGGCAGTGCGGTTTTGACGGCGTGGCCGGTGCCGAGCTGCTCGGTTTGCTCTACCCACACCACATCGCGCTGCACGCGCTCCAGCACTTGGTCTTTGCCGTGACCGATGACCACGATGGTGTGTTGCGGGTTGAGGCTTTGTGCGGTATCGATCACGCGCGCCACCATGGTTTCGCCGCCGATTTCGTGCAGCACTTTGGGCAGCTTGGAATACATGCGCGTGCCTTTGCCGGCCGCGAGAATAACGATATGCAGGGGATTTTGGCTCATGATGTCATCTTCAAATCAATTCGGGAATCTGTCGGCTAGGGTGTCCGGACAATTTGTTTATAAACGAATTGTCAGAATACCTTAGGTTATGTGCTTGAAGGCCGTCTGAAAGGCATAACGCTTTTCAGACGGCCTTAGCGGCTCTGTTTATTCGCCGCTGCCGGGCGTTTGCCAGTTGGTGCCGCGCACATCGGCAGGCTCGCCCACACCGGGTTTGACAGCATGTTGTTCGGGGCGGAATTGGTTGTTGCGCATATTGTGTGAATAGGTGCCGTCTTCATAATACACGCGGGTGCCCGGTTCGTATTTCTGGCGCAGCGACGTGCGGCCTTCGGCGTTTTGGTAGGTTTCCCAAGAGCAGCCGGCCACCACAAAGGCGGCAATCAGCAAGGTAATGTAGCGCATGGCAGTTCCTTAAATTTTAAGTCGGTTTTCAGCACGATACCGGTGATTGTAATCAAATCGTTTGCTGATTCATAGTGGCGGCGGCCATTCTCATTTATCATTATGCTGTCGGCGGTTTCACACCCATTCGCAAAAATAACCTCACGGCGTTGCCCCGCCGCCTTGTTGGCTTACCTTTGCGAATGGGTATTTAGGCGGTTTGGCCGGCGCCCCATTCGGCCAGCGCTACCATATCGGCAGCGGCAAAATCGACAAACGGCAGGTTGTGCGCGGCCTGACCATACCACACGGTGCGCATGCCCAAGGCTTTGGCGGTGTGCAGATTATCGGCGCTGTCGTCTATCATAATGCAATCTTCGGGGCGCGCATCCAGCTGCCGACAAACGGTTAAATAGGCTTTTTCGGCGGGTTTGTAGTAGAGGCCGAAATCATCGGTGCCGAATTGGGCATCAAAACAGCCGGCCAGCGCTAAGGCGCCGACCAATGCGCGCACGTAAAACGACGGGCCGTTGGAAAATACGGCTTTTCGACCTTTCAGGCGGCCTAAAGTTTCCGCCGTGTGCGCCATCGGCACCAGCGCGTTTAAAATTTCGGGCAGCGGATGGCTTTGCTGTAAAAAATCCTGCACGCTGATTTCAGGATGGTGCTTTTGCAAACCGGCCAGCGTGGCGCCGTAGCGGTGCCAGTAATCCTGCCGCAATGTGGAAGCGGCTTCATGGCCGAGCCCCAATTCGCGGGCGAGAAAGGCGGTCATGTGGCGGTTGATCAGATAAAAAATGCCGGCATCGGCGTGATGCAGGGTGTTGTCGAGGTCGAAAAGCCAAACGGGGGCGCTCATCAGGGTATCGGTTTCTTTTACTGGGTCGGCTTGGTATGATAACGTAACCGTGTTTCCAAGAGGGGAATCTTTGCCAATGAATATCAAAATTTTATCCGGCCTTGCCGCCTGCCTGCTGAGCCTGTCTGCCGCGGCGCAAACCGAAGTGCGGCTGGCGGTGCACAAATCGTTCAGCCTGCCCAAAGCCGTGATGGCGCAATTCGAGCGCGAACATGATGCCAAAGTGTCGGTTATCGAAGCGGGCAGCGCCAATGAAATGCTCAACAAGCTGATTTTAAGCCGCGCCCGCCCGATTGCCGATGCGGTATACGGCCTCGACAACGCCAATATCGGCCGGGCCGCCCAAAGCGGTATTTTGGCGGTACGCCAACCGCGCACGGTGCCGACAAGCGCCAGCCTGCCCGGCACGCTGGCGGTGGATTATGCTTATGTGGCGCTTAATTACGATAAAAAATGGTTTGCAGACAAAGGCTTGCCGCTGCCGAAAACGCTGGAAGATTTAACCAAACCGGCTTATAAAAACCTGCTGGTGGTGCCCAATCCGGCCACATCCAGCCCGGGGCTGGGCTTTTTGCTGGCCAACATCGGCGGCATGGGTGAAAGCGCGGCATTCCGCTGGTGGGGGCAAATGCGTCAAAACGGGGTGAAAGTGGCGAAAAGCTGGAGCGATGCGTATTACACCGATTTCACCCAAAACGGCGGCGCGTATCCGCTGGTGGTCAGCTATGCCACCAGCCCCGCGGCCGAAGTGCATTTCGGCAAGGGCAAATACACCGTGCCGCCCACCGGCAACCTGTTTTTGAAAGGCGGCGTATTCCGCCAGGTAGAAGGCGCGGCGGTGCTGCAAGGGGCAAAAGAGCCTGAGCTGGCGCTGAAGCTGGTGCGCTATCTGCAAAGTGCTGAGGTGCAAAAAGCGCTGCCGGCCGAAATGTGGGTGTATCCTGCCGTGCGCAATACACCGCTGCCCGAAGTGTTTCAATTTGCCGAAGCGCCCAAGCAGCACTACAGCCCCGGCAACAGCCAGATTACGATGAAACAGCGCCAATGGGTGAGCCGCTGGACACGCACGGTATTGCGCTGAAACGCCGCTAGGGTGCCATGATAATTCGTTTATGAGGGGGTTTTTGTTTCTGGAAATGCAGATGCCAGGCAAAAAATGCAGCAGATGCGCTTTCAGGGGCAAAATACACCCGTCAATCGAATGTTCAGAATACCCCAGAGTGCTTTGACCAGTCACAATAGAGGCCGTCTGAAAACGTATCAACGTATTGTTCAGACGGCCTCTCTTTAATGATAATGCCTGATAAGTTTATAAAGTTTTCAGACGGCCTTTGAATTCATCAATGCCGCCATATCCTTTTTGCGCCATCACGGCTTTCAATTCGCGGGTCAGCCGCTCAAACACCGCCACGCCTTCCTGATGCAGCACCGTGCCCACCTGCACCATATCGGCGCCGCAGAGAATATGTTCAAACACATCGGTGCCGTTTTGCACCCCGCCGGTGCCGATAATCTGAATGCTGCTGTTGAGGCGCTGACGGAAGGCAAACACATTGGCCAGGGCGGTGGGTTTGAGATAGGCGCCGCCGATGCCGCCGAAGCCTTGTTTGGGTTTGATCAGCACGCTTTCGGCAGCCGCATCGACACACAGGCCGTTGCCGATGCTGTTGACCGAATTCACATAGGCCAGCGGAAAGCGGTTGAGAATGGCGGCGATTTGATCGAAATGCACCAGGTCGAAATATGGCGGCAGCTTGATGCCCAACGGCGCGCGGTATAAATCGAACACGGCTTCCAAAATGCGCGTCACGGCTTCAAAATCATAACCGGTTTGCGGCTTGCCCGGCACATTGGGGCAGGAAAGATTGAGCTCGACAATGCCTTCAAAATCAGAGGCCTGCACCTGCCTGAGCAGGGCGATGTCTTCCTCGACATTAAAGCCGGTGAGCGACACGAAATAGGTTTTGCCGGGCACTTGGCGCTGCGCGGCAGAAACATAATCCAAATAATAGGCCAGCCCGAAATTGGGCAGCCCCATCGAATTGATGCTGCCGTAAGGCGTGTTGCAATAGCGCGGCTCGGGGTTGCCTTCGCGCGGCACAAGGGTGGCCGATTTGGTGACAAACGTGGCCGCCGCCGACTGCTGCACGGCGTCGAGCTCTTCGGCGCTGTAATCATACACGCCGGCGGCATTCATGATGCAGTTGTCAAAATTAAAACCGGCGATGTGGGTACGGGTGGATATCATGCGCTTGCTCCTCGGGCGTCAGTTATCCGCATAATCTAGCATGTTGTGCAGCAACATTTTCTGATGAAGCGCAAAGTAATGAAATTTCATCAAATTTCACAACATTTCAGCGGTTTGGAAGATGCTGTCGGGATGCCGGTTTGCTGCTGCCGGCAAAATAGACAAGCATGACCATACCGTTTATCATGTTATTCAACCGATTATTTGATAACAGGAGGATGGAATGGCCATCGGCTCATATGCACTTTACCGCTGCGCAATATTGTCCACCTCCACCGGCTCGCTCGACAGCATACTCGACCGCAACAGCCCGATTCAGATTCTGCGCCTGACCGTACACACCGGCAGCCATTCTTATGCAGACGGCCTCGACCTGGAGCCGGAGCGGTTTTACCAATGGATGGCGCAGCACCCCGACACACCGCCCACCACCGAGCCGCCCTCGGCGCAGTCGCTGCGCAATATGTTTCATTATCTGCATGAGCAAGGCTATCGCGAAGCCGTGATTACCACCCTCAGCAGCCGGCTGAGCACCAGCGCCGCCATCATCCGCCGCGTGGCCGCCGAAATGGCCGATATGATGGCCATCTATGTTGTCGACACCGGCCTGGCCTGCATGCCGGAAGGTTTTTTCGCATTGGAAGCGCTCAGATTGCTGCAAGCGGGCAAAACCGCCGCCGAAGTGGCGGATTATCTGGAGCAGCTCAAACCGCGCGGCGAGCTGTTAATCGGCCTCTCTTCGCTGCGGCAGGCAGCCATCAGCGGCGGCTTTAAGCGCGCAGGCATTGCCGTGAGCAACCTGGCCGTCAAACCGGTATTCCGCTTCAGCAACAACCAGCTGACCATGCTCAACGACACTTATGACAACAATGCGCTGCTGGATGCCACCGTAGCGGCTGTGGCCGGGCGCATCGAAGGCCGCGACCGGAGCGGTTTGGTGGTGGGCGGCATGTATGGCGGCAATCTTGATCTTTACCGCCAATTCGCACACAAGCTGCACCAAAAAACCGGCCTGCATCTGCAAGGCATTCCGATTACTCCGGTTATGGGTGCCTACATCGGCACCGACGCCATCGGTGTGGGCATTATCGAACGGCTGCCGGAATAAATGCCGCCAGTCATTTGCAAAAATAAGCCGGCAAACACGGCAATTCAGCCGGTTTGTGTTTATCAATGGATTTAAATACCTGTCGGCAGCGGAATCTGCCGAAGCCCTGTATCGGCTTCACATTTAAATAAAAACAGGCCGTCTGAACGTATTTCTTTCAGACGGCCTGTTTTTATTTAACGTGCGTTATTCAAGGCAAAAATGGCCACACAATAAACCGCTTGTGCAGATTCCCTGCAACAAAACCCCTGCACAAACGATATCGGCAAGCCTTAATTCAGCGCCCCGAATTTGCCGTTGTTGAAATCCTCCACCGCCTGCACCAGCTCTTCGCGGCTGTTCATCACAAAGGGGCCGTAAGCCGCCACCGGCTCGTTGATCGGTTTGCCGCTGAGCAACAGCAGCGCCACATCGTTATCCAGCGCTTTGATGCGGATTTCGCCGGCTTCGGTTGCAAATGTTACCAATTGGGTGGCGCCGGCTTGGTGTGTGCCGTTGAATTCGGCCTCACCGCGGCGCATTGCGATGGTCAGGTTGTGATCGGCGGGCAGCCTCAGCACGATTTCGCTGCCGGCTTCAAGCCGCACATCCCACACGTTCATTTCAGTAAACGTTTCTGCCGGGCCTTTTACATCTTGATATTCACCGGCAATCACACGGATATGGCCGCGGTTGTCTGCCAAAGCCACCTCCGGAATGGCTGCCGCCGGCAAGTGTTGGTAGCGGGCGGGGGTGTTTTTGTCTTTTTTCGGCAAATTCACCCACAATTGCGCCATTTCAAACAAGCCGCCGCGTTTGCTGAAGGCTTCGGAATGAAACTCTTCATGCACAATGCCTGCACCGGCAGTCATCCATTGCACATCGCCCTCGCCGATCACACCGCCGCCGCCGCTGCTGTCGCGGTGTGCCACTTCGCCGTGATAGGCGATGGTCACGGTTTCAAAGCCTTTGTGCGGATGCGCGCCCACGCCGCGCGGTTGCGTTTCATTGGGGGCAAATGTCATCGGTGCGGCATAATCAAGCATCAGAAACGGGCTGGTGTGTTTGTCTTCACCCATATGGGAAAACAGCGGTGCCACTTTAAAGCCGTTGCCCACCCAATGTGTGCCCGGGGCGTTGTAAATATAACGGATGTTGCGCATGTTGTAGGTCCTTTCCTGTGGCCGTCTGAACGTTTCAGACGGCCTGTTGCCCATTTGAAAAAGCCGGGCAAGCCGATATCGTGAAATGTATAAAAAGTGCTATGGTGTTGCGGTGTCTTGCATCACTTCTTTCCTCATTTAACAGATTGTGCAGGCTGCCCGGTGTTCATGCCGTGTTGCGCCCGCCGCCATACCGCGGGCTTGTGCATCACGCAAAGCGGCAGGAGTTACATCGTTGCCTTCAGGATCTATCACGGTTACTGTGGCCAGCATATTGGTCATCTGCCCTTTCACCGCCTCAAGATAAGCCCGCCGCAACACCTCGCGCTCGGCAGTTTCTGCCACAGTAAGCGTGCGGATTTTGGCCAAACCGGCCAACTCGTTGATACGGTCTAATTCAGGGATACGCATATCGCACTCCTTTCTTCTATCATTTTTTTAATATGAATTGATTATATCAATATGCCGTCTGAAAGGTAAGTACGCACAAAAAGAATACTGTGGTAAAGCAACATCATCGCCATGCCGGGCACGGCAAACGCAGTCGGATGCCGGTATCCGACAAATCGTTTAAATTGTTCGATATGCTTGTGGTGCTAAATGATTTTGGCCGTCTGAAAAATGTCGGATTCAAGCATCCGGCCTATAAGGGATATGGTGTGGATTGTGCCTACGAAAACGCTGCACGTGCAGAGGCCGTCTGAAGAAAATGCTTTCAGACGGCCTGGTTAGAATGGGTTTCAGACGGCCTGTAAGGTTTCGTTTGCTTCTGCACCCGGATACACAATCAGCGGCTCTTTCGGGCGTATGCCTTCGGCCTGCATGGCTTTGGAGCGGTGCACCAGAAAATCGAGCAGGTGGTTGCGCATGGCGTAAAAGCGCGGGTCGTGGTGCATGTTTTCGCGGTTGCGCGGCTTGGGAATGGTGTTGACCACGATTTCGGCGATGCAGGCTTCGGGGCCGTTGCTCATCAGGAAAATGCGGTCGGCCAGCAAAATCGCTTCGTCGATATCGTGGGTAATCATATACACGGTTTGGCGGGTTTCCTGCACGATTTTCAGCAATTCGTCTTGAATCACGCCGCGGGTAAGCGCATCGAGTGCACCGAAGGGCTCGTCCATAAACAGCATTTTCGGTTCTACTGAAAACGCGCGGGCAATGCCCACCCGCTGCTTCATGCCGCCGGAGAGTTCGCTCGGTTTTTTATCCAGCGCGTGGCTGAGGCCGACCAGGCCGATATAGTGCTGCACGCGCTGGGCGACATCGGCCTTGCTCATACTGGGGTGGCGCGAGCGGACGGCAAAGGCGATGTTGTCGCGCACCGTCAGCCACGGCAGCAGCGCATGGCTTTGAAACACCACGCCGCGGTCGAGGCCGGGGCCGGCCACTTCTTTGCCGTTCATCACCACGGCGCCTTCGCTGGCGGTTTCCAGCCCGGCCAAAATATTCAGAATCGTGGACTTGCCGCAGCCGGAATGGCCGATCACGCAGATAAATTCGTTGCGCCCAATGTCGAAGCGGATGTCTTGAAACACATTGGGCTGGCCGGCGCGGTAGCGTTTGGCGAGGCCGTCGACTTCCATCAGCGGTTTGGTATTCAGGGGTTGGGTAGTCATGCTCATGCTCCTTTTCAGACGGCCTTATTCAATATAGGTAACTTTTTTCTGCAACCAGCCGAAGCTCATGTCGAGCAACATGCCGACAATGCCGATCAGCAGCACCGCAAACACCACGTTGCCCAGCGAAAGGTTGTTCCACTGGTTCCACACAAAATAGCCGATACCGGTGCCGCCCACCAGCATTTCGGCGGCCACAATCACCAGCCAGGCAATGCCCATCGAGATACGCATGCCGGTGAGAATGGCCGGGGCGGCGGCGGGCAGAATGATTTTGAACGCCTTTCTGAAAGGTTTGACTTCCAGCGTGGCGGCCACATTGAGCCAGTCTTTGCGCACATTGGCCACGCCGAAAGCGGTGTTCATCAGCATCGGCCACAGCGAGCAGATGAAAATCACGAAAATGGCCGACATATTCGAATCTTTAATGGTGTAGAGCGCAATCGGCATCCAGGCCAGCGGTGAAATCGGCTTCAGCAGCTGAATATAAGGGCTGAGCGCTTTGGAAATCAGCGGCGACATGCCGATAATGTAGCCCAGCGGTATCGCCACTGCCACCGCCAGCAGATAGCCGGCCAACACCCGCAGCAGCGAATAGCCGAGCTGGATGCCGATGCCTTTGTCGTTGGGGCCGTTGTCGTAAAACGGCTGCGACAGATGATCCCAGCCCAGCTTGGCAAAACCTGCGGGGGTGGGAAAATCAGAAGGATTGCCCACCGGCACATCGCTGCCGTCTTCAGGCAGATCGCCCATCAAGATTGCGTATTCGCGCTGCTCCGGGGTGTAGCTGGCGGCCGGCGGCGGCAGGGTGGCGGCATACCAAATCAAAATCATGCCCAAGAGCAGCATCAGCGACACCAGCGGCGCGGCGTAAGGGGAAACGGTTTTTTTCATGGTGGTTCCTTATAAATCATCAATCTTGAAATCTGTTTTCAGACGGCCTCTATCCTGTGCAGGCCGTCTGAAACCCATTCACAAAAGTAAGCTGACAAGGCAGCGGGCCGAAGACAGTAACGCGTGCGGGGCTGTTTGACTTGGCGCTTCAGCGCCGTTAGGTTATTTTTGTGGATTGGTATGAAACAACCTCAGCGTTTGATTTGGAAACTCGCGGTATAAGCATCGGGGCGGTTGGGGTCGAAGGCTTTGCCCATCACGTTGAAGCCGGCGTAGGCGTTGCGTTCGGGCACGCTCTGCCCCAAGGCGCGCATCTGCTTTTGCGCATCGGTGAGCATAAACACTTTTTCGGCCAGCGCGCGGTAATCTGCCTGACCTTTCACATAGCCCCAGCGCTTCATCTGCGTGAGCATCCACACGGCAAACGAATACCACGGCAGCGCATCAAAGCCGGTGCGGTCGGGGTAATCCTGCACCTTGCCCACACCGTCGGCAAAGCGGCCGGTAAGCACTTGGCGCACCACGATTTCGGGCTGGTTGAGATAATTCGGCCCCGAAATGGCACGGGCGATTTCACGGCGGTTTTCACGTTGATTGGCGGCGGCGGTGGCGCTGAGAATGGCGCGGTAGAGCGCCAAAAAGGTGTTGGGGTTTTGTTCGATAAACGCTTGCGACGTGCCGAATGCGCAGCAGGGGTGGCCGTTCCAGATATTGCGCGAGAGCGTGTGGATATAGCCCACTTTGTCAAACACGGCGCGTTGGTTAAACGGCTCGGGGCCGAAAAAGCCGTCGATATTGCCGGCGCGCAGATTGGCAATCATGTCGGCCGGCGAAGTGAGCCGCAGCTGCACATCGCGGTCGGGGTCGAGGCCGTGTTCGGCCAGAAAATAGCGCAGCAGGTAATTGTGCATCGAATGCTCGAAAGGAATGGCAAACACCATGCCTTTCCAGTTTTTCGGATTGCGGTTGTTAACATGCTTGAGCGATATGGTGAGCGCCTGGCCGTTGATGTTCTGAATCGAGGCCACCTGCATATTTTGCGGCGCAGAGCCCAAACCCATGCTGATGGCCAACGGCATCGGCGCCAGAAAATGGCTGGCATCGAGCTCGCGGTTCATCATGCGGTCGCGCACCAGCGCCCAGCCGGCGATTTTGTTGAGGGTAACGTTGAGCCCCTGTTTGGCATAAAAACCCATTGGGTCGGCCATAATCAGCGGTGTGGCGCAGGTGATGGGGATAAAGCCGATATTGAGGTTTTTCTTTTCCAGATTGCCCTGCGTTTTGGTTTCGGCCGCCATCGCCTTGAGGCTGTCGAGCGGCAGCACGCTGCTGATGGCCGCCATCGCCGTGCCCGCACCCACCGCTTTTAAAAACGCGCGCCGGGTCGGCTCGTGCGGAAACAGCGCATGCACGGCGGCGGCTTCGACAAAATCTTGCGACAAGGCTTCTTCTCCGCCGTTTTGCCCGGCATCGGCCTGCGGGTCGCGGCAGACGCCGGGCGGATGGTGCAGGCCGCAGCGGCACAAGCCCAATGTGCTCTCGGCATCGTAGGGGCGGAAACGGTTGTTCTGCATGTGGTGCTCCTTGTGATGGTGTGTTTAAAAAAACATAAAGCATTTGGCGTGCCAATTATGTTTTTATTGCAAATCATATGGTTAAATAAATTTATTTTTCTACATTGTTGACAATTCAAACAATCCGTTGATAATGTTCAAATCATAATGAGCCAGAGCAAAACCGTTTCAGACGGCCTGAACAACCACACAGTAAAGAGAGCGGCGGATGGAAAAAGAAAAAAAAGACAGCCACGGGCGGGCTTTGGAAATTCTGCTGTTGCAGCAGGTGATGCAGAATGTCGGCAAAGGCGGCACGCCCGATGCGGCGCTGAAAACCATGCTGCACCTGATGTCGGAGCTGTTGGGTTTGAACCGGGGGCGCATCATTCTGCCCGAAACCAACGGCACCACGCTCAGCATCCGTTATGCCTACGGGCTGACGGCAGCACAAAAAGCGCGCGGGCGTTACCACCATGGCGAAGGCATTACCGGCACCGTGTTTGCCGACCGGCATCCGATTATCGTGCAGGATATCCGCCAAGACCGCCTGTTTCTCGGCCGCGCGGTCGATAAAAGCGATCTGCCGCCCGAAAAAGTGTCGTTCATCGCCCTGCCGCTGATGGCGGAGCACCGCTGCATCGGCGTGCTGGCCTGCCACCGTTTGCGCTTGAGCGAGCGCGCCATGCACGACGATATGGCCATGTTGCAGATTCTCGCCACTCTGGCCGCGCAGCTGCTGCACTGGCACGCCGCCACCGAAGCGCGTGCCGAAACCTTGCTCGACCAAAACGCCATGCTGCAAAAGGCCTTGATGGCCAGCTCGCGCCGCTACGGCATCATCGGCTCTTCCCGGCCGCTGCTCAAAGCCATCAACGATTTGGAGCAGGTGTCGGCCAGCAATGCCAATGTGTTGCTGCTGGGCGAATCGGGCACCGGCAAAGAAATGTTTGCCCGCGCGCTGCACACCGCCAGCCCGCGCGCCGACAAGCCGTTTATCAAAGTCAATTGCGCGGCCATTCCCGAAAGTTTGTTTGAATCAGAATTATTCGGCCACGAAAAAGGCGCTTTTACCGATGCCCGCCACGAACGCGCCGGTTTGTTTGAACAGGCCGACGGCGGCACCATTTTTTTAGATGAAATCGGCGAATTGCCGCTGGCGGTGCAAAGCAAGCTGTTGCGCACGCTGCAGGAGGGCACGGTTACCCGCCTGGGCAGCCGCCGCGAAACCAAAATCAACGTGCGCGTGGTGACCGCCACCCACCGCCATTTGGCCGAAGAAGTGCGCATGGGGCGCTTTCGCGAAGATTTGTATTACCGCCTGTATGTCATCCCCATCCAGCTGCCGCCCCTGCGCGAGCGGCGCGAAGACATTCCCGAGCTGACCGCTTATTTTCTCAACCGCATCAATCAGGAAAACGAACGCAGCGTCAACCTGACGCCCGCCGGCGTGAAAGCCTTGCAGCAGTATCACTGGCCCGGCAATATCCGCCAGCTTGAAAATGTGTTGGAACGGCTGGTGTTGCTCTCGCCCGGCGCCATTGCCGATGAAAATGCGGTGCTGCCGCTGTTGCAGCAGGTGGAAGCAGAGCCCCTGTTTCAGACGGCCGTCCACAGCGCATACGGCGCCCCCGCGCAGCCCAACCCGATGATGCAGCCTTTTGCCGTACGCCCTTATATGCAGGCCGAATCGCACACCCTGGCCGAATTGGAACAGGTGCTGGCGCAATGCCGCGGCAACAAAACCCAGGCCGCACAAATGTTGGGGCTGACCGCGCGGCAGTTTAATTACCGGCTCGACAAATTGAGAAACCTTTAAGCAGCCGTATCGGTTTCGAGGCCGTCTGAATGCATGTTTCAGACGGCCTTTTTGTCGGACAGCGCCGCAACAATGTCGACATTGTCAACTTTGTATGGTCATAAGAAATATCTTAAATCCTTGAAAAACAATAAAAACAAGAATTGGCACGCAAAATGCTGTACTCTTTTCAGGCAGGCTGCAACCCACGCCTGTAACACACACCCGATTATTGTTCCCTGAGGAGAATCCGCATGACCGAAACCACTTACCTGCGCCCCATCGATGCCGAAGGCCTGGAAAAATTCGCCGCCGCCGGCCGTGAAAACCCCGACCGCAAAGGCACCAACAAAGTGCACACCGTATCAGTGGGCAAATTCCGCACCATCAGCTACCTCACCAACGGCGACCCCTGCCACCCGGGCGTGGTGGTCGACGAGCCTTACCACCTCTTCGGCGAAAACACCGCGCCGGCACCGGGCGAAGTGGTGCTGAGCGCACTGGGCGGCTGCCTCACCGTCGGCATCGTGGCCGTGGCCACCCACCGCCAAGTGAAACTGAGCAAGCTCGAAGTGTTTCTCGAAGCCGACATCGGCAACACCGCCGCTTGGGGTGCCGGCGGCGCCGAGCGCGAACCTGCGCAAATGGGCTTTCAGGCCATCCGCGTCAAAATCGACATCGACGGCGATGCCGATAAAGAAACGCTGGCCGAAATCGTGCAGCACGCCAATTATTTCTCACCGGTAGCCAACACCATGCGCAACCCGGTGGCCTTTGAAATCAGCACCTTGTAAAGCAGATGCTTCAGACGGCCTGC
Source organism: Uruburuella testudinis (assembly GCF_022870865.1). Taxonomy (NCBI): domain Bacteria; kingdom Pseudomonadati; phylum Pseudomonadota; class Betaproteobacteria; order Neisseriales; family Neisseriaceae; genus Uruburuella; species Uruburuella testudinis. The sequence continues at coordinate 10,974 of NZ_CP091508.1, read as the reverse complement.
TTAATAGAGGCCGTCTGAAAACCCCAAACTTTTTCCAAAACTTTTTTGAATGCAATCAATCGGATTTTATTCAAAAACGCTTTGAAACACACGCACAGAAAGGCAGCCACCATGACCCCGCTCAGCTCCGAATTCCTGCAACACCCGCCCGCTTTGTTTGTACCCGAATGGGCCGACGGCGCCAAAGTGCTGGCCGACACAAACCGCATTGCCCGCGAAGCGCTTGCCCCGAAAACCTATGATATCGATCTTGGCTATTACCCGCTCGACATCATGGCCCAACTCGGCGCCGCAGGTGCGCTCGCCCCGCACATGAGCGCGCAGGGGCTGCGTTTTGATTTGGCCATTGATGCCATGCGCGCCGTGAGCCGGGTGTGCGGCACCACCGGTTTTATGACCTGGGCGCACCATGCCTGCGGGCTCTATCTCGACCAATCGGAAAACCCCGCCATTCACAGCGGCAGCGTGATTCAAAGCCATATGCACGGCCAAACCTTCGGCGGCACCGCCCTTTCCAACCCCATGAAAGCCTGGACCGACATTGAGCCGATGGCCTTGCGGGCGAAAAAAGTGAACGGCGGCTACAGCGTTTCCGGCAGCCTGCCGTGGGTGAGCCACATCGGCCGCGGCCAGTATTGCGGCGCCGTGGCGCAGGTGGAAAGCGCCGGCGCCCCCTACGATATTCTGTTTCTGCTGCGGCTGGATGAGCGTGCCGAATTGCGCCAATGCCCCAAATTCAGCGGCATGGAAGGCAGCGGCACCTACGGCATCGGCCTGAAAGACTATTTCGTGCCGCACGACGACATCATTGCCGACCCGGCCAAACCGTTTATCTTGAAAATCCGCGCCGCCTTCATCTTGCTGCAAATGGGCTTGGGGCTGGGCATTATCGAAGGCTGCATCGACGACATCAAAAGCGTGGAAGACCAGCTCGGCCATGTCAACCAGTTTCTCGAAGACCAAGCCGGCGGCCTGCAAACTCTGCTCGATGCCGCCGCCAAACAAACCCGCGAAATGGCACAAACACCGTTTGATACCGGCAAAGATTTTCTGCTCGATGTGATCGATTTGCGCGCACAAGGAGCGAAATACTGCCTGCGGGCCAGCGAAGCGGCGCTGATGCACACCGGCGCCCGCGGCTATCTGGCCGCCGCATCCGCCCAGCGGCGCGTGCGCGAGGCGCAGTTTGTCGCCATCGTAACCCCCGCCATCAAGCACCTGCGCTTTTTGGCACAGCAACTGCTCACTGAGGAGATGCCCGCATGAACACCCCCGCCACCCCCCTTGCCCAAAGCGTGCAAAACGCCCTCAACCCCGCCGACGACAGTTGGAAAAAATACATCTGCCGGGCCTGCGGTCTGATTTACGACGAAGTGGAAGGCGACCCCGACAGCGGCATCGCCCCCGGCACCAAATTTGAAGAGATTCCCGATGATTGGGTCTGCCCCTTGTGCGGCGTGGGCAAAGGCGATTTCGAATTATTTATTCCGCGCGTACTCAATATCGTGCCGCAGCAAACCACCACCGCGCCTGCAGACCACTACGGCGTGATTATTCTCGGCGGCGGCATGGCCGGCTGGGCAGTGGCCGAAGCCGTGCGCAGTCTGGATGAAGCCAGCCCCATGCTGATGGTTACCGCCTGCAACGGCGACCGTTACCACAAGCCCGAGTTGTCGGTGGCCATCAGCAAAGGCGTTGATGCGGCCAAAATCGTGAAAAAAACCGGCAGCAGTGCCGCCGCCGAACTCAACTTGAGCCTGCTGCCGAAAACCTTTGTGCTCAATATCGACAGCCGTCTGAAACAAATCCGCACCACCCGCGGCGCCTTTACCTACGACAAACTGGTATTCGCCACCGGCGCCACCCCGTTTATGCCCGACGTGTTGCCGCCGCAATATTGCTGGCGCATCAACCACCTTACCGGCTTCGACGGCCTGCAAAAAGCGTTGGCCAAAGGCCCGCAGCGGGTGGTGATAGTCGGCGGCGGCATGATCGGCACCGAGCTGGCCGAAGACATCAGCCGCGCCGGCCACCGCGTGACCATTATCGACCGCGCCGAATACCCGCTCTGCGGCCTGTTGCCGGAGCAGGCGGGGCGGCGCTTGGCCGAAGCGCTGCACAGTCAGGGCATACGCTATTGCGGCGGCCGCCATGTGAGCGGCGCGGCGCGGGCAGAAGACGGCAGCTACCGGCTCAGCAGCATCGGCACGGCCGGCATCGCCTATCTGGATGTGGCCGACCAGATTGTGGTGGCCGCCGGGCTGAAAACCGACCCCCGCCTGCCCGAACGCGCCGGATTGGATTTCCACCCCGCCAGCGGCGTCCGCGTGCACCCCGACACCTTGCAAACCAGCGTGGCTGATATTTATGCCTTGGGCGACTGCATCGATTTAAACGGCAAAGCCTGCCGCTTTATTGCGCCGCTGCAAGCGCAGGCCGACATCATCGCCGCCGAAATCATGGGGCAGACACATGCGCCCTATGCCCACAGCGAGCCGGTGGTGCGTCTGAAAACCAAAAGCCTGTCGGTGGTGGTATCGGGCAGCCCCGACCGCGACGCCGCTTGGGCAGTGCAGAAAAACAGCGCCGAAGAATTGTGTTTGCAGCAAATGCAGCAACGGCAAGTCAGTGCCGAAATCCGCATCAGCCGGCCTTAGATTCTTGCTTGATGCCCCTTCTTTAACCCCCTTACCCCCCCTTTTTTTTGATGACCACACATGAGGAGCAATACCATGATTACCAGCCGCAACGATGTTACTGAAATGATTATCGCCGCCAAAGTCAGCAAAGGCTTGAAGTGGGAAGATGTTGCCGCCAAAGTCGGCTTGAGCAAAGAATGGGTGACCGCCGCCTGTCTCGGCCAAATGGCCTTGAGTGCAGAGCAGGCCGCCACCGTGGCCGAAATTTTCGGCTTGGATGAAGAAGCCGCCAAATGGCTGCAAGAAGTGCCTTATAAAGGCTGTCTGCCCACCGCCGTGCCCACCGACCCGCTGATTTACCGTCTGTATGAAGTCATCAGCGTATACGGCACCACCATGAAAGCGCTGATTCACGAAGAATTCGGCGACGGCATCATGAGCGCGATTGATTTCTCAATGGATATCCAGCGTGAAGCCGACCCGAAAGGCGACCGTGTGAATATCGTGATGTCGGGCAAATTCCTGCCGTATAAATCGTATTGATACTGCGGTTAGGATACCCTAAGCCGTTTATACCCGACAGAGGCCGTCTGAAAGGTTTCAGACGGCCTCTGTTGATGTGTTTGAGCAAGCTTTTACAAGCCCAGCGTCCAACTGTTATCCGTCGGCGAGCACAACTCTTCGTTAATCTTATCATAATGCCGGAAAATATATTCGATGATTTCGTCTTCATCATCGATGATGTGAAACAGATCCAAATCCGCGGCCGAAATCAGCCCCCGGCCCAACAGCTGCTCCTGAATCCAGCCCACCAGGCCTTGCCAGAAGCTGCGCCCGACTAAAATAATCGGCCGGCTCGGCGTTTTGCCGGTTTGCACCAGTGTGAGGCTTTCAAACAGCTCGTCCAGTGTGCCGAAGCCGCCGGGCATCACCACATAAGCCACGGCATGCTTCACAAACATCACTTTGCGCGGGAAAAAGTGCTGAAATTTAATCGACAAATCCTGATACGGATTGCCGTGTTGTTCGTGCGGCAACACAATGTTCAGCCCCACCGCCGGGCTTTTACCGGCAAACGCCCCCTTGTTGGCGGCTTCCATGATGCCGGGGCCGCCGCCGGAAATCACCGAAAAACCGGCATCGGAAAGCTTGCGCGACAGCCGCTCGGTAAACAGATAATCGGCGTGGTCGGGCCGGGTGCGCGCGCTGCCGTAAATGCTCACCGCCGGCTGGATGGCATGCAGCTCCTCGCCCGCTTCGACAAATTCGGAAATGATTTTCAACACATGGTAAGACTCGCGCGCTTTGATTTCGCGGCGGGTTTCTTCCCGCAAAATCGGGTCGGGCAGTTTTTGATACAGGCTCATGGGGCGTATTCCGGGTTGGGTGGGTGTGTTTATTCTACCGAAATCCGCCGATTCGGCAAATGGCCGTCTGAAACCGCCTTGCCACTTTGGCCGGCTTGCGTTTTCAAACGGGCACGGTTTATACCGTCTGCGCTTGGCGGCCTTTAAAGCACTGTTACAGCCGCAGCAACCGACACGCCCTTGCTTATAGCTAAAAATTCTTTAGATAGCTTGGAATATTCTTTCCCTTTTTGCCACCGCGTATTTATAGTCACAAGCTCGCCAAATTACCCCTTTGAGGATGCTTTATGACCCTGCTTTCCGCCCGCCACATCACGCTCGGCTACCCGCAAAACGGCGGCATCAACACCGTGTTGCGTGATTTTTCGCTGGAGGTAAAAGAGGGCGAACTTATCGGCCTGATGGGCCCCAGCGGTGTGGGCAAATCCTCGCTGCTGCGGGTATTGGCGGGGCTGGCCAAGCCTTTGAGCGGCGAAGTGCGCCTGTTTGGCGAAGCCGTTACCCGGCCGCACCCGCGGTTGGGGTTTGTGTTTCAGCAGGCGGCTTTACTGCCTTGGCTGAACGTGCGCGACAATGTGGCATTTGGGCTGGATTTCAAAAGCCAGCCGCTGTTAAGCCGCGCCGAGCGCAAAACGCGGGTAGACGAGGCCATCGAAGAAGTGGGCTTGGCGCACGCGGCCGAGATGTTTCCGGGCGAGCTTTCAGGCGGCATGGCGCAGCGCGTATCGTTGGCGCGGGTGCTGGCGCGCAACCCCGAAATCTGGCTGCTCGACGAGCCGTTTTCCGCGCTGGATGCCGTAACCCGCACTGAAATGCAAGACCTGCTGCGCGCGCTGATCAGCCGCCACAACGCCAGCGCGGTGATGGTGACGCACGACATCGATGAGGCGCTGATTCTGGCCGACCGCGCCATTCTCATCGGCAACAAGCCCGGCCGCCAAATCGGCGAATGGGTGTTGAACCTGCCTTACCCGCGCCACGATTCGCTGCTGGAAATGAACCCGGAACGGGTGCAGATTTTACAGGCTCTGCGCGATGCCCACGGCCACAAACACCAGGTGGAAACGGTGGAATTTGTGATTTAGGCCGTCTGAAACCCATTCACAAACACAACTCAGCAGCGTTGGCCCGCCTTGTTCGCTTGCTTTTGTGAATGGCGATGAAAGGGTATCCGGCAGCCTGTCGCCGCACACTGCCGTTGAATTAAATCCGCTTTCAGACGGCCGCCGATAAAATCCATCACAATAAAACACACATACAAGGAATCCATCATGACCAGCCGCCGCGATTTCCTCAAACTCGCCGCCCTGTTTACCGCCGCCGGCAGCCTGCCGCTGTTGCAGGCCTGCGGGCGGCAGGCAGCGCAAAACCCTGATGCGCCGCTGAAAATCGGCTATCTGCCGATTACCGACGCCACGCCGCTGCTGGTGGCACACGCGCAGGGCTTGTTTGAAAAACACGGCGTGGCCAATGTTGAAAAACCGGTGTTGTTCCGCAGCTGGGCCTCGCTGGTGGAAGCTTTTCTCAGCGGCCAGGTCAACCTGATTCATTTATTGTCGCCAATGAGCATCTGGGCGCGTTACGGCAGCGCCTCGCCGATTAAAGTGGTGATGTGGAACCACATGGCCGGCTCGGCGCTGACGGTGGCGCCCGATATCGACACGATTGCCGGCTTGGGCGGGCAAACCGTGGCGATACCGTTTTGGTATTCGATTCACAATGTGGTGTTGCAGAAAATCTTGCGCGAAAACGGCCTCAAAGTGGTGGAGAAAAACCCGCAGGCCGGCGAAGTGAAGCTCAGCGTGATGGCGCCTTCCGACATGGTGGCGGCGCTGGCCAACCGCGCCATTGCCGGCTTTATCGTGGCCGAACCGTTTAACGCCGTGGCCGAAAGCAAGGGTGTGGGCAAGGTGTTGCGCTTTTCCGGCGACGTGTGGCGCGACCATGCCTGCTGCGTAACGCTGATGCAGGAACACGACATCAACCGCCGCCCCGAATGGGTGCAAAACGTGGTGAATGCATTGGTAGAAGGCCAAGCCTACGCCGCCGGCCATCGCACCGACACCGCGCGGATGCTGTCGAAACAAGGGCCGAACAAATACACCCCGCACGAAGATGCGGTGTTGCAAAACGTGCTCGCCCCCGCCCCCGATGCCTGGGCGCGCTACACCGAAACGGGCATTATCCGCCACCCCGAATGGCATCAAAACCGCATCGATTTCCAGCCCTACCCCTATCCTTCCTATACCGAAAAGCTGGTGGAAATGCTCAAAGAAACCCATATTGCGGGCGTTAACCGCTTCCTCGATACGCTCAGCCCCGCCTTTGCCGCGCAGGATTTGGTAGACGACCGCTTTGTGAAGCAGGCGGTTGAAGCGGGGCAGTTTCAGCAAGTGTTTGGGCTGAACGGCTGGACGCGCGAGGAAATAATTGCGGTGTGAAGGATGGCAGAGAAAAGCCCAAAAAGTTTCAGACGGCCTGCACCTTGCTTCCCGCTCCTATGGGAGGGGGTTAGGGAGAGGTAACAAACCCTAAGGCGTGTCCCGCCAAGCCGTCTGAAAGCTAGCCCTTTCAGACGGCCTTTATAAAAAACAACACACTATTTTCAGCACACCATTTTAAGGAACCCCATGTCCGCATCTCTGAAAAACTCCGCCCTCAGCGCCGCCGGTCTCATTATTCTGCTGATTGCCTGGCAGGCCGGCACTCTGCTGCTGGCGCAAAAAATGCCGTTGGCCAATATGCTCGCCCCGCTGCCCACCTTTCAAAGCCTGTGGGATTTGCTTATCAGCAACCAACTGACCGGCCACATGATTGCCAGCCTCAAGCGCGTGGCAGTGGGGCTGCTGTGGGCGCTGGCTTTCGGGGTGCCGCTGGGCTTGCTGATCGGCCAGTCGACGCTGGTGGAAAAGCTCACCGGCACCTCATTTCAGTTTCTGCGCATGATTTCACCGCTGTCATGGATGCCGGTGGTGGTGATGCTGCTCGGTATCGGCGATGCGCCGATTTATTTTCTGCTCGCCTTTGCCGCCGTGTGGCCGATTCTGCTCAACACCGCCACCGGGGTGAAATCCATCGACCGCCAATGGCTGCAACTGGGCCACTCGCTCGCCGCCACCCGCCGCGAAATGCTGTTTAAAATCATGCTGCCCGCCGTGTTCGGCCACATTCTCACCGGCTTGCGGCTGGCCATCGGCGTGGTGTGGATTGTATTGGTGCCCTGTGAAATGCTGGGCGTGAACGAAGGCTTGGGCTATTTTATTCTCGACACCCGCGACCGCCTGGCTTATTCTGAGCTGATGGCCGCCATTGTGCTGATTGGCGCGCTCGGCTGGCTGCTCGATGCCGCCACCCGCAAGCTGCATGCGCGCTGGGTGCATTGAGTTTGAGAAGCTTGCAGGCCGTCTGAAAACCGGTTTCAGACGGCCTGTAAGCTTTGCTGCCGGCATCTGATTAACAGCAAACTGCTGCCCGGCGGCGCCGCGGCTTGCAGAAAAACAGACAGCTGTCACATTTTTCGATTATCATCAGGCTTTCTATTTTCTGAGAAAGCATGCAATGAAACACGATCCCCAACACCTGCAAAATCAATACGCCCGCTGGGAAGCCTTGCGCGAGGCCTTGGAAACCGCCCAGCAGCAATGGCAGCAGGCCGATGAGATTTTGGCCGAGTTAAACGAATATTACGGTAGCGAGCAATGGTATGAAGACCGCGAAAACGACCAATTGCAGCTCGATACCGGCAGCCACTTTTCAATTCTGGACGAAGACACTTTGTGGGAAGCGCTGCAAAGCCGGCACGACATGGCATTAAATTGGATGCGTTTGGGTTTGGATGCGCTGGATCGGGAATAACACCTGAAGCGCGGCGCATCGGGCGCAGAATGAAGATAATGCCAAAGGCCGCCTGAATCATCAGGGTTCAGACGGCCTTTTGTTGCCGTTAAACCGAATCAGCCTGCTTTGCTGCTTGGCAGGATGATTCGGCATAAGGCGCAGCGGATATCAAGATTTTCTATTATATAATGGCGGCACTGCTTAATTTTACGGTGCACCGCCCATGAATACCCTGTTGCTGGTCGACGGCTCTTCTTATCTCTATCGCGCGTTTTACGCCATGACCCACCTTTCCGCGCCCGACGGCACGCCCACCAATGCCGTATACGGCGTGCTCAATATGCTGCGCCGCCTGCGCACCGACGTGCCGCACGATTATTGCGCCTGCGTGTTTGACGCCAAAGGCAGCAATTTCCGCCACGAGCTGTTTGCCGACTACAAAGCCACCCGCCCGCCCATGCCCGACGATTTGCGCCCGCAGGCCGATATGCTGCCCGAATTGGTGGCGCTGATGGGCTGGCCGGTGTTGAAAGTGGCCGGAGTAGAAGCGGATGACGTTATCGGCACATTGGCACATCAGGCTGATGAAGCAGGAATGAAGGTGATTGTGTCTACCGGCGATAAAGACATGGCGCAATTGGTTAACGAGCGCATCACGCTGGTGAATACCATGAGCAACGAAACGCTGGATATCGAGGGCGTGGTCAACAAATTCGGCGTGCGCCCCGAGCAGATTATCGATTATCTGGCCTTAATCGGCGACAAAGTCGACAATGTGCCCGGCGTGGAAAAATGCGGCCCCAAAACCGCTGTCAAATGGCTGGCCGAATACGGCAGCCTGCAAAACGTGATGGCGCACGCGGCCGATATCAAAGGCAAAGTAGGCGAAAATCTGCAAGCCGCCTTGCCGCACCTGCCGCTGTCTTACCAACTGATTACCATCAAAACCGATGTCGATTTGCAGCAAGAGCTGCCCGAGGGCATGCAGAGCCTGCACCGGCGCACCCCGAAATGGGAGGCGCTGGCCGAGCATTTCCAAACACTCGGCTTTAAGAGCTGGTTGAAAGAAGCCGAAGCCCAAATCGGCAACGGCAACGGCCGCGGCGGCGATTTGTTTGCCGCCGAAACCGCACCGCCGCCTGCTGCTGCGGTTGCCGCACCGCCGCCCGTGCCCGAAATCGCGCCCGCACCCGACAAGCTCGATTACCGCGCCATCACCACCGAAACCGCGTTTGCAGAATTGTTGGCCAAACTCGATGCCGCTACCGCCGTCGGGCTCGACACCGAAACCACCAGCCTCGATGCCATCAACGCCGCGCTGGTGGGTATCAGCATCGCCTTTGCGCCCGGCGAAGCCGTGTATATCCCGCTCGGCCACACCCCCACCGCCGCGCCCGAACAACTCGATTTGCACGAGGTATTAGGCCGTCTGAAACCCTATCTGGAGTCAGGCCGTCTGAAAAAAATCGGCCAAAACCTCAAATACGACGAACACGTTTTTTACAACTACGGCATCAAATTAAACGGCATTGCCGGCGATGCCATGCTGGCCTCGTATATCATTGAAAGCCATTTAGGGCACGGGCTCGATGAATTGGCCGAACGCTGGCTCGGCCTGCCCACCATCACTTATGAATCGTTGTGCGGCAAAGGCGCCAAGCAGATTTCATTTGCCGATGTCGCCATCGAGCAAGCCACCGAATACGCCGCCCAAGATGCCGATTTCGCCCTGCGCATCGAAGGCCGTCTGAAAACAGCAATGGACGCCAAACAGCTTGAAATGTATCAAAACCTCGAGCTGCCTGTGGCCGAAGTATTGTTTGTGATGGAGCGCAACGGCGTATTGATTGATAAAGACGAGCTGGCACGCCAAAGCCACACGCTGGGCAGCGAGCTTGTGCAACTGGAACAGCAGGCCTACGAAATCGCCGGCCAGCCCTTCAACCTCAATTCGCCCAAGCAATTGCAGGAAATCCTGTTCGGCAAAATGGGCATCCCCACCAAAGGCCTGAAAAAAACCGCATCCGGCGGCGTGTCGACCAACGAAGCCGTGCTCGAAACCCTCGCGCCCGACTACCCCCTGCCCAGCGTGATTCTGCAAAACCGCAGCCTCGCCAAACTCAAATCCACCTACACCGACAAGCTGCCCGAAATGATTAACCCGCACAGCGGCCGCGTGCACACCACCTATGCCCAAGCCGTCGCCATCACCGGCCGGCTCGCCAGCAACAACCCCAATCTGCAAAACATCCCCATCCGCACCGAAGCCGGCCGCAAAGTGCGCCGCGCCTTTATCGCCCCCGAGGGCAGCAAAATCGTATCCGCCGACTATTCCCAAATCGAATTGCGCATCATGGCACACTTGAGCGGCGACAAAACCCTGCTCCAAGCCTTTAAAAACGGCGAAGACGTGCACCGCCGCACCGCCGCCGAAGTGTTCGGCATCGCCCCCGAAAACGTCAGCAGCGAGCAGCGCCGCTACGCCAAAACCATCAACTTCGGCCTGATTTACGGCATGGGCCAATACGGCCTGGCCAAATCGCTCGGCATCGATAATTTGTCGGCCAAAAGCTTTATCGACCGCTACTTCGCCCGCTACCCCGGCGTAGCCGACTACATGCAGCGCACTAAAGAGCTCGCCGCCGCCCAAGGCTATGTCGAAACCGTGTCCGGCCGCCGCCTCTACCTGCCCGGCATCCACAGCAAAAACGGCAATGAACGCGCAGGTGCAGAACGCGCCGCCATCAACGCCCCCATGCAGGGTACCGCATCCGACCTTATCAAACGCGCCATGGTCGACGTGTTGGCCTGGCTCGTTTCAGACGGCCTCAAGAGCAAACTGATTATGCAGGTGCACGATGAATTGGTGCTGGAAGTGCCGGAGGCGGAGCTGGGTTTGGTGCAAGCCAAACTGCCCGAAATTATGCAGAAAGCCGCCGTGATGGACGTGCCGCTGCTGGCCGAAGTGGGCGTGGGAGAGAATTGGGAAGAGGCGCATTGATTGCCTGCCTATATTCGTCTCAGTGCCTAGGTCGGATACTTGTATCCGACAAAATGCTTAATGTTTCTGCCATGCTCAATGATTGCGGTTATGGTGAAAAGGTCGGACACAAGCATCCAACCTGCATTTA